>JAUBOM010000280.1:0-2114 GCA_036700245.1 Microcoleus vaginatus BM001213989 | reverse complement strand
GCACCAACTAGCAGGAATTTATGCCAATCAAGGGGAAGTAGCCAAGGCGATCGCACTTTATGAACAATCTCTCGAACTTAAGGAAAAGATTGGTGATGTTCAAGGGAAAGCTGCTACTTTGCACCAACTAGCAGGAATTTATGCCAATCAAGGGGAAGTAGCCAAGGCGATCGCATTTAATCAAGAATCTCTCGAACTTCAGGAAAAGATTGGCAATGTTCAAGGGTAAGCCTCTCTCCCGTTCCACAATTAACTTAAGGGGGGAGACCCCCGTTGCACAATTAACTTAAGGGGCGAGACCCCCGTTCCACAATTAATGCAAATGATAAGCTGTTGTATTTAATTTTCACAATCCTCTCCCTTGCCTTTGCGGGCGGGCGATGCGGAACCAATTGTAGATTTACAATAGTTATTAAATGGGGTTTACGATCGCGCCGCCTATGATTTTAGAATTGATTACACCGCCGCACCCCGAAGTGCGCTGTCGGAAACTGATGCTGGTTGGGCGGATGTTTTTTTTGCGGGAGAAGAGATCGATCGGACGATCGAGGGATGTTTAAGTGCTAGGGTTCGCATATGTTGCAAGATGTGAGTTAAGATAGGCTTTACAAAGTTCCACATTCTGACAACCCGCGATCGGTAGAGGCTATTGGTTCAATCTAAGATCTAAAATCCCAAATCTAAAACCCGATGACTTCACTGCCAGCCAACCGCGCCAAAACACTCAAAGAAGCTTACCAAGCTTGCGATGTCCACCCTCTAACGGGCGAAAATATGGCGCGATACTATGTTGACTTGTCCGCAGTACCCAACACTGAAGCCATCGAAGGTGTCAGCACAGATTTGGATATTCATGAACCGGGAGAATTTGACACAATTTTGTTTACCGGGGATAGGGAATGTGGCAAAAGTACAGAGTTAAAACGCATTCAGTCGCAGTGCGAAAACGAATATCGGGTGATTTATAGAGAATTTGATTGGAAACGCGATGTTAATGAGGCTGAGTATACCGATTTATATTTGCTTTTGAGCAAAAAACTAGCTGATGATTTAACTGAATTACGCTTGAAGTTTGACCCCAAACTCTTAGATAGTTTTGAATCATGGTTTAAAGAAGTCACTCCAGAAACTGAAGCCACCGTTCAATCTTCCGTCAGCATCGAAACTGAAGCAAGTGCAGGGGCAGAAATTCCATTTATTTCTAAGTTGGCGGCAAAATTAATCGGTCAAATTCGAGGTTATAGCCAACAAAAACAAGTGATCCGCGAAACTCTTCACCGTAATCTATCCCGCTGGCAAACAGATATTAATCTGTTGTTGCAAGATGCTTTTGACAAGCTGAAACGCCAAGATCCCGACCGCTACCCAAAAGGATTTTTGGTAATTGTTGATAACTTAGACCGGATTCCTCCAAGTGTTGGCAATCATTTGTTTTTTGGTGAGGCTCCTCAACTCCAAGAACTAGACTGTACAATTATCTATACAGCGCCGATTTCGGTAATTTATTCATATAAAAATGTCAGCAATTTGTTTGGTAATCCCAACATCGTGCCACGGGTGAATATTTATGAAGTTAGTCGCAGTGAGTGCGATTTAAATTACAATCAGCAAAGATTGGATGGAGTGATTAGTTTGAGCGATCGGCGGGTTGATGTAAGTAGTGCCATATTTGCCGATCGACAGCAGTTACTAGATTTGGTAAAAGCTAGCGGTGGCAATGTGCGACAGTTGATGCAAGTAAGTCGATCGGCTTGCCGCACTGCGATTACTCGCAAACACAGTAAAGTTTGGGCGGAAAATGTAACTTACGCTTTAAAGCAACAGCAATTTGACTTTGAAAAATCTACTCCTGAACCAGAATATTATACAAAATTACCGGAAGTTGGCATCGAGAAAGAGATTACTAAAGATGAAAGGGGACAAAACTTATTATTCAATCTTTCCGTTGTGGAATACAACGGCAATAGTCGGTGGAATTGTGTCAACCCACTCGTAAAACAAAGCTATGCTTTCCAACAAGCCCTTGAATCAATCCAGGCCAATCCATGAAATAGGCCGGCAAAGGATAATTGAACTAAATCAAGAGTCTTTTGACCAATTGCTGACGTTTGTCG
>JAUBOM010000044.1:0-50419 GCA_036700245.1 Microcoleus vaginatus BM001213989 | reverse complement strand
TCAAGTATTGCATATAATTGTATCATAGTCTTGATAATGATTTAGGATTGCTATACTTGCCGGCAGCGTCGCGGTTGCAACAGCACAGAAAAGCAGTCTGAGACAAGAGCGATTGCTTCACTTCATTGCGTTGCGTTTGGCTACGCGACATGAAACGCAATGACATATTGTAAGTAATTTGCCGGATATGAGCTAAAAAATCTCGTTTTAAACTGATATTTTGCACCATTTTGAGCAAAGCATAAAATGGTATAACATTGGTGATAGGGGCGTAAGTTTAAAAGCGGATTTAGTATAACATCTTTTTTCAAACCTCCTCATCAACAACAACTCCCCCTTTTGTCAGGATTTTCTGCAAGTTGAGAACAGCGATAATTTTTTCTTCGTAAAAAGCGGTAGCCTGCAGATATTCGCGGTTTGCCGAATTTAGTGCAGCAGGAATAGTCGCAAGCTCTGCCACATTTAAATATATAATATTTAAGATTTCGTCAACAACTATACCAACGACCAAATCTTCAATTTCAACAACGATCGCTTGAGAGAGAGATTTTGTATCCGCCGACATATTTAAAACATTCCGAATATCCACTAGCGTCAGAATCTCGCCGCGCAGATTCATATTTCCAATAATGCGATCGGGAGTGCAAGGAACCGGAGTTACTTGGCGAATGTGAGTAAATTCGCGCACTACCTCTAGATTAATACCAAAGTATTCGCCGTTCAAAGCAACCACCGCCAGCGACATATTAGCGCCAGAATTTTCGCGATCGCTCAATAGCCTCAAATTCTCAGCTCGCTCTCGAAAAATTGCCTTTTGTTCCGGCGTAGCATTCGGAAAAAAAACCTGAGGCTGGCTCAAAACTTTAGCATCTTCCGCTAACGATTTTGGATCTATTTCTAACTGCCAATTTTTGCCATCTACCTTGCCGGATGCCGCCAAAGAGCCTGCACCGTTTGCAGAAACTGGCATTTCTGCCTCTGTTTTGTCGGGAGAATATCGAATTAAACGATCGAGATTGAGCAGCATGATAATATCGGCTTCACAGCGGGCAAATCCCGCTAAAAATTGATGCGACGCCTCTGGCTTGTCTCGCCCGTAAGATAGCTGCGGAGTTATGGCGTCTTCGGAGATATGCTTAACTTCCCTAACTTCATTGACAATGATGGCAACTCGAATTTCTTGCCATTCTATGACGATCGTACTATCTGTGACAGCGTACTCCTGCCAAAGGTATCCAAAACGGAGATTCAGATCCATCACGGGCAGAACTTCGCCCCGAAGGTCGATCGCCCCAACAATATCTTGAGGTGCTTCTGCAATTGCTGTCAACTCCGGCAGAAAGAAAATTTCCCTAACGTAGCAGGCTTCTACGCCCCAGAGAAAACCGTTCTGTTTAAATATAAGATACGGCTTAATTTCCATATTTACCCTAACACTTTATTTACTAGGACTTGCGAAAAAAAATCCGGTTTCTACGATCGTATTGGGTTGGGCTGCGAAGCATCTACAAAGAAACCGGGCTTTTAGCTTTTCTGCGTCACTTTTGTTAGCTAGACAATTTTACCAATTTGTTTTTCACATCCATCAATACTTCACCCGCTGTCATTTTTCCCTCCTGCCCGATCGGAGTATTGGGCGGTAGTTTTTTGAGAATATCGCAAGATGAGTTGTACATTTTTATAGCTATATTTAGCTTACCTTCTTTATTGTATATATTCGCGAGTTCTAGATAAGCTGAAACAAAATACGGATCGACATAAATGGCTTTTCTCAAAAAAAATTTAGCTCTTTCCAAGTCACCCTGTTCTTCGGCTATCTGAGCTTTCAAATAATAAGGAAATACTGACATAGCATCTGCTTTGCTAGCTCGCTTGCAGTGTTCGATCGCCTGAGAATACTTACCTAAATTTGCATATATTTGCGCCAATAAATAATCAGCCTCAAAAGTCTTGCTTTCCAGGGATAGCGCCTGTTGTGCCTTGTTAATCGCCTCAATATAATCTTTATTCTTCAAGCATTTTTTTGCTTCTGAAATTAGCATTAAATAAGTTGTTGGCTGTTTTTTTTCTTCTCCAACAGGATGTGGAAATGAGCCATCCTTACCCGCCCACTCTCCCTCCACATAGCGAGTTCCCACCATCTTTACCAACCCAGTATCTGGTGTTAACCGCGACCCCATATCCGCCAAATTGCCGTTAGCAAAACTAGGTAGCACGGTTCGCCTCGGTAGCAACTGACGGCTGTCATAGTCAACTTCCCCTCCCTTTCCTGATTTCCCAAGCGCCGATGAGGGCTTGGATGCTGATGCAATCAAAGACTCTATTTTACCTGGTTCCTTCCCTGGGACATTCTTCGCTTGATAAACAACCGACTCCGGGAAAACCTTTGCTTGAAAATCGTGCATCACGTGATTGTGAACTTCAGCGTGACCAGTCATTAAATATCCTCCAGGTATCAGCGTCTTGGCAAACTTTTTCAATACCTGTGAAATATATTGATGTTCAAAATAAACAAAAACATTTCTGCATAAGATCAAATCCATGTTATTAATATCTGTGGAATTATTAGGGTAATTTTCTGTCACTAAATTTACACAGCTAAAGCTGACTAATTGGCGCAAATTTTTGTTGATTTTCCACTCGATTTTCCCCTTGTCGAAATACCGACTTTGCAGTTCCGGGTCAACCAAGCGAAACGACCACATGCTGTAAATTCCTCGCTGCGCTTTTTCTATTACTTCTTGATTGATATCAGTACCTAAAACTAAAATTTTCCATTTTTCCAAATCAGGAATTAGCTGTTTTAAAATAATAGCTAAAGAATAAGGTTCTTCACCCGTCGAGCAGCCGGCACTCCAGATTCGCAGTGTTGGCTTAATTCCCGATGTCTCGTACAATTTTCTTTTTTGAGCGATCAATTCAGGGAAAATAACTTTTTCTAGGAGCGAAAACTGTCCTTTGTCCCGCATGAAATAACTTTCGTTGGTTGTCAGCAGCAACGCGAGTTCGCACCATTCGTTTTGACTTTCCCGACTCGGAGCGGCTAACATTTGATAATACTTCTCGGGAATGGCTATTTTTACAGCTTTCATCCGAGCCAAAAGTTTTTGAGATAAAGCCGATCGATCTTGCGGGCGAATTTGTAAACCCATGTGAGTCGCTATTAATTGAATAAATAGCTGAATTTGTGCATCATTCATATCAACTTTCGTCAATGTGTTTAGGTATAATCGGCTGTTATCTGGAATTAGTAATAGGGGATTGGCTAGGCCTTGGAGTCGATCGCACTCACAAAAAAGATACCAAGGCAAATAATATCAGATCCCGTCGATCGACGCCCCGATTCGGGTTGGGGCGAGTTGACGCTTAGCTGCTGCCCTTGTTAACAGATCGGGCGTGAACCCCCTGATAAAAATTATCGTGAATTTAGCCGACATAATATCAAAGGCCAAAGGTAGAAAACAGAAGCCAGGAAAAAGTTCGGCCGTTTGCCTTCTACCTTCTACCTTCAAAGGCGCAAATCTCCACCTTTAAGCTGGATAAATACGCAGGCGGCGATTGGGTTCTTCCCCAAAACTGTGGGATTTCAGGTGATAGTGTTCCACAAGTTCGTGCTGCATTTTGCGGACGTTAGGAGAACGGGGCAGGAGTTCCACCGGCTGTCCTTTGGGAATGACAATTTGCTCGACTGCCAAGCGGGTTTCTTCGAGAGCTTCGAGCTCGTCAGAAGAACCGCTGCGGGCGAATAAGGCGAGGTCTGCCACTTCCGGGGTGCCCGGGTCATCCATGTCCAACAGGCGCCGCAAAGCTCTCGCTACGTGGGGAATAGTGCCGGCCTTAATTGTGTGCAGGGGAACTTGGCGAGTTTTGGCCAAGTGCCTCAATTTCGACTGGTTCCGAACGTTCGATCGCAAAGCCAAAACCACGTCAGCACTCTCAATATCCTTCGTCAGCAGCACCGGCAGGTTCAGGGTCGAAATCACCTGTTCGAGCTGGTGGCGAGCTATGCCGTAAGGATAAACGTGGAGGGGCAAATCTTCGCCGTTAGGGCCGACATTCTGGGAAAAACGTCCGGGCTGGGCTACGGGTTCGATGGACAGGGATTCTTCGAGCAGTTGCTCGAAATACCGAGTCTCAGAAACCGGCGCGCTCTTAGCAGCAAAGTTCTCGCTGGGAGCGGGCATCGGCACCATTTTGCCAGCACTCCGCCACCCAGAGATCGGTGTGACGGGCCGGATTGGCGATACAGCAGTCGAGCCGCTGGAAGCTGACATCCCCGGAAACCGGGCGGGGGGAGCGGCCGAGGAGCGCTCGATAATTACTTCTCCACTGTCGGTGACGCTTCTGATTTGCTGGTGCGGTTCGCGTCCCCGCAGCAGAGTGTCGATCGAATCTGCAACTCCCTCGTGTATTACCCAGCGCTGGCGTTCCAGCATTTCGACGGCAATTTCAAAAGTTGGCGGTGCTTTGCGTTCCAAAACCGTCTTTTGAGAACCGCGGCGCCTTGCTTCGTCATCTCCCAGCGTCACCGCTTGGATGCCCCCAATTAAATCGGCCAGAGTCGGGTTTTTCATCAAGTTTTCGAGCCGGTTCCCGTGGGCGGTACCGACCAACTGCACGCCTCTTTCGGCGATCGTCCGAGCCGCCAAAGCTTCGAGTTCCGTGCCGATTTCGTCAATCACGATCACTTCGGGCATATGGTTTTCCACTGCTTCGATCATGACTTGGTGCTGGAGTTCGGGACGGGAAACTTGCATTCTGCGAGCTCTGCCGATCGCTGGGTGGGGAATATCTCCATCTCCGGCAATTTCGTTGGAGGTGTCGATGATTACCACCCGTTTTTCCAAGTCATCGGCGAGTACCCGGGCGATTTCGCGCAGGGCTGTGGTTTTGCCGACTCCGGGGCGACCGAGCATCAAAATTGACTGACCGGTTTCCACCAAATCGCGGATTATGCCGATCGTCCCGAACACAGCGCGGCCCACCCTCAAAGTCAAGCCGATAATCTCGCCGCTGCGGTTGCGAAGGGCGCTAATTCGGTGCAGGGTTTGCTCGATACCGGCTCGGTTGTCGCCGCCGAAGTGGCCGACTCGCTCGATGCAATAGTTGAGGTGTGCTTTGGAAACCGGTGTTTGGGAAAGAGGTTCGGCCAAGGATGGAAAACGAGCTTCAGGTTGGCGGCCCAAATCCATGACAATCTCAATGAGATTGTTGCGCTGCGGGTGCTGCTCTAAGGGCTGCCGGATCTCATCTGGCACGATGTCTAATAATCTGTTGAGGTCGTCTGTAATCTGCATTCGCCTCGATGTGTTCGGTGACGTTTTCAACTTTTTAGTCATTAGTCATTAGTCATTAGTCATTAGTCATTAGTACCAATGCGCAATGCGCAATGCCCAATGCCCAATTCCCAATTCCCAATGACTAAAATTCTTTGAGCTGGGAAACTAGAGAACAAGCTAAACTCACGGCCTCCCTGAGAAGTTCTGGGACGGCTTCGAGCTGAGGTAGCCTCGCGGTTTGAACGAAGGCTGTTGGCGGCGCGGCTGCCACCGGAACGGCACAGGCTCGATCGGTCTGCATTGTTTCTAATTGTTCTAAAATTGGCGATAGCAAAACCCTGGCATAGCTGCCGTAAGCTACACCTGCAATGTATGGGACAGGGGGAACTGACAAATTTTTCCCGCCATCCTTCATCAGTCCTTCGGCTCTGAGCTTGCTGACAGTGTGAGCATTAGTGCCGCCTGCAAGTTGCACGTATCCCGGCAACTGGGCAGCCAAAACTTTTTGACCGAGTTTGACCGCGGCTCTAGTAGTTCCTGTTCCGATATCTCCGCTCATTGGCCTACCGTCGGTTTGCCAAATTAGGGGACAAGGAAGGGGGGAAATTATTTGATAGAGTGTCCGCAAATAATCAATCAAACCGTCTCCATCCGGGCAACTAATTGCTATTACCTTGAGTTGACCGACCCAGGGAGCTATGCTCGACCAAAGTCGCGCAAAATCTGCCTCTCTGCCTACTTGCGTGTGGATTTCTAGGGCGTCGGCACCGGATTGCAAGATTAAAGGTGCGATCGCGGCGGGAGCAGACACGTAAGAACGAGTATAGATCAGTTGGCTCGGACAAATCGGCAGACAGCGACCGCAGCCATAGCACTGCTCGTCTATCACCCCGGAAAAACCACTGCCAGCCCTCTGAAAAACTATTGCTTCGGCTGGACATATTTTTTCGCACGGCCGCCAGCAGTCCGCCGGACAATCGGCTGGGTTGAATTCGGCTTTGCGAAAATGCGGGTCTTCCCCATCATTTAAACTCACCATCAGCCACGGCAACCCTTTGCCGCCAAACCTGCGGTTTTGAGTTCTTGCCTGTAATTCGCTGGCCACTTGTAGGGCTTCTTTCGCTGCTGCGACGGCGGCGGGATCTGCCGCGACATCGATACAGTCAGCGCCTGCTAAGGTGTAAGCCAAGGTGAGATTCCGTACAGCCGGTAGGTGCTGAAAGCTCGCCCCACAGATCAGCTTGAACCAATGGCCACCTTTTAATGAGTTTAGGGGATGATAATGTTCTGTCACCCTTATATGCTAATCCTTTCAGCTAAAAATTACTATGTGGAAATTTCTACTTAATTTTAAAATTTAGGCGGGTACAAGCTGGAAACGCTACTGATAGCAGTAGCTCGGGTGCTGTTGGCTCTATATGTAGAGTTCTGCCTTAATTTTTTTTCCTAAATTTGATTTTTTGGAGAGCGACTGCTGAGGGGCGATTGGGTGATTAGGCGAGCGACTTTAGTTACTGACAGACTTTCTATTATATCATAGTTTGGTGGTTTTGGCAAGGAAAAAGTAGGCTAGAGATTTTTTTTTAAGTTGCCGTGCAGTGGCGCCATAAAGTTCGATCGAGCGAAAGAAACCAATCGATTAACCGCAGATGAACCTTCTCCTCCCTGACTAGAAGCTAAATTCATCTGCGTTAATCTGCGATTCAACTAGCTATACTACTTGCTCAGCCGCTTGTAAACCGTAGCCAAAGCATGGCTATCCCCCACATTTCCCGGAAACAAAACCACAGGTAAATTGGGAAACAGAGGATGATCGGCTTCGGTTTTCACCACCGAACAACCAGCGATAATTTGACCGATTTGCCTGACACTTTTGAGCGACAAACCTGTACTCAAAACATCATTAGAAGTAATGCCGCCCTTGCTAATCAAAAACCCGATATCCGCAGGCAGTCCCCGCACGATATCCATCAATAAAGCAGAAACCGCTTCTCCAAATTTTAACCGGATTTCGGCATTTTTAAATTCGAGTTCCTTGCGGCTGGTATAAATTACAGGCGTTTTGCCATCGGCATGAGCAGTGCGGACTTTTTCGAGAATTTCATCGAGCATTTCGGTGCGATACTCTGGTGAATCTTCTAGCAAGTGAGATACATCTAATTCAATGCTAACTATATTGGGTTCTTTTAACAAGCGTTCCAATTGTTCAGTTGTTTTCTTAACGTGGGAACCAACTATTACTGCACCGGGTTTGCCGTCCCTGACGTATTTTGCCATATTGTCGGCTGCGATTGGCTGCGGGCCGAGGTCAGCTAAGGATGTTAAAATACTTGCTGCACTGCGGAATAAAAACTTTTTGCCTTGACTGACTGCTTCGAGAATGAGTTTGGCAAATAGGTCTAAATCGCCTTGGCTTTGACCGTCAACAACTGCACATTGGTTGTCTTTCATCTCCATGAATCGATCTATACTGCCGTAGCGGATGTCTGCGACTAAAATGCGCTCGACTTCCTCAGCTTTGATGCGACCTTTGGTTTTTTCTTCTACATAGTCTGGCAGGTAACTGTGACTGTAGCCGAAGACTGAATCTTTGGCAAATTCGGTTTCGTGTACTGGTGTCGGGACGCTGTTAACTATTAGGTAGTGCACGCTGTGGCGGGTAATTCTGCCTCCTTCAAAAAAGGCGGGAATTAGAAAATGGGCGTCGAAGGGACCGAGTTCTTCGGCGATCGCGTCGGTTTCGATGGGATAGTGACCGCGCAGGGTAGAATCGGATCGGCTAACTATTATGAAGTCTTCGATTTTTTCGCTCGCGATCGCCTTTTTGAGATTTTGGCACACTTCCCGGGTGACACTGGCTGCTTTTTCCGGAGTTAGCGATCGAGTATTTGTCAGTATGAAGAAAATTGGGCACTTGTCCTGCAGCCCCAAACGCAGGGTGTCTTCGTCCCAGCGTGTCAGCAGCAAGCAACTGTGCACGGTTTGAGAACCTGTCGGATCGTCGTCGAGAACTATAATCTTGGGTTTGGCAGAAGACATACTGACCTGGTTGTTAACGTCACCTTTCCAAGATATCCTTACCTGTTACGTAAGAGGTAAAAATTTACAATAATTATGATATTTTTTTAACAATTCTCCTAACTCCTAATTTTAAAAATGTCTTTGAGTTCGAGTGGAACAGGCATCCTGCCTGTTGCGGTTTAGTAAGGTGCGTGTTGCTACTGGATAAGATGCGCGCGCAGCCGTGCACCCTACTAACTTTTGCCATTTTTTTAATTAGCAGCCTTTCGATCTTGTAACTTTTTCATTTCTGCTTGAACTCCCACGGCTACCTGCAAAGCTTCGTTGAGCAATCGCCCTTGTTCGGTGGCTCGATCGCTAATTTGCAGAGAATTCAAAGTTCTCAAATTATTGGCAAACAATTCGGAGTTAGTAGCGACAAATTTTTTGTTTTCCCTGAGAATCCTCTCAGTTTTCAAAGCTCGAACTAAATCCTCTCTGATTAGCTGCAAGGCTTGAATGACTTTTGCTCGATCGCCTATTTTGACTGCCGCATTGCCGGCATCTTCTATCCGATCGTTAATTTCGATCGCTTCGATTATACCATTATAGCGATCAACATCATCAAAAAGATTGATTAAATGTTTGTTTTGCCGGCTGCACTGAATTTTCCACGCATCCTCAAAGATTAAACCGACGATCGCAGCGAAGTGGAGGGCCAACAACAACAAATAAGCTCTAGGAAATATCGCAATTAGCAGCCAACAACTGATTAGAACCAAAACAATTAAACCAACTGTTTTCAAAGCTTCGCGGGCAAACTTAGCCGCTGTCGGCGGTCGGTATACGCGATCGGGCCCCGCGCCGGTGAGGTGCTTGAGTTCACCGACAGTAATTTCTAATCCCTGAATGTCAGCTCGCATAAATCTTCACAAATATTTGTTAATTATAAAGTTTTGTATTAGAACAAGGGGCTCGTCTACAATAAACCTAACACTTTTTTCAACCAAAACTGCACTATGTCCGCACGTCCTATATACCTCGACAACCACGCCACAACCCCCGTAGACCAACGGGTACTAGAGGCGATGCTGCCGTATTTCACCGAACAGTTCGGCAACGCAGCCAGCATCAGCCACGTCTACGGCTGGGAAGCAGAAGCAGCCGTTAAACAGTCACGACAAATTTTAGCAGAAGCGATCAATGCTTCCCCCGAAGAAATTGTTTTTACCAGCGGTGCAACCGAAGCAAATAACTTAGCGATTAAAGGTATCGCCGAAGCTTATTTCAGCAAAGGAAAGCACATTATCACAGTAAAAACCGAACACAATGCAATTCTTGACCCCTGTACATATTTGCAAAATTTGGGGTTTGACATTACTATTTTACCAGTGAAAAGCGACGGGCTGATTGATATAGGCGATTTGATAAAAGCGATTCGGGCTGAGACAATTTTAGTTTCAGTGATGACGGCTAACAACGAAATTGGCGTCATCCAGCCGATCGCAGAAATTGCTGCAATTTGTCGGGGAAATGACATTCTTTTCCACACAGATGCGGCGCAGGCGATCGGCAAAATTCCCCTCGACGTACAGGAAATGAATATCGATCTAATGTCCTTGACAGCCCACAAAATTTACGGGCCAAAAGGCATCGGTGCTCTCTACGTGCGCCGCAACAAACCGAGAGTGCAGCTAGCGCCGCAAATGCACGGAGGAGGCCACGAACGGGGAATGCGATCGGGAACTCTCTACCCACCGCAAATAGTCGGATTTGCCAAAGCAGTAGAATTGGCAATTGCGGAAATGGAGTCGGAAACAGAACGAGTGGTTAATTTGCGGCAGCGTTTGTGGGAAAATTTGAGTGAATTGGGCGATGTTGTTCTCAACGGTCACGCGATTAAGAGATTGCCGGGGAATCTCAATATTAGTGTAGGGGGCGTTGACGGTCAAGCGTTGATGTTGGGTTTGCAATCGGCGGCGGCTGTTTCTTCGGGCTCTGCTTGCACTTCGGCGAAAATATCTCCCTCTCATGTTTTAGCAGCGATCGGGCGATCGGACAAATTAGCTTATGCTTCAATTCGGTTTGGTATTGGCCGGTTCAATACCGCAGCAGAAATAGATGCAGTTTCCCAACACGCGATCGCAACTATTCAATCTCTCCGACAAGCTCAAAAAGTCAATCAATTTTAGATTTTAGATTTTAGATTTTAGATGGGAGAATTGAAGATTAGGAAGTAGTTTTGAGCTTTGAGTTTTAAATGATTTAACTTAAAACTCAAAACTTTTCCTCTTTTTATCGCCGAGGATAATTGGGATCGACCCTTTATTTAGAACCAAATACCTCGCGCACTCGATAAATTGGTTTTCCCTGCGACTCGTGATAAGTCCGCATCATCACTTCCGCCAACAAACCAAAACAAAATAACTGCACGCCAGTTAACAGCAAAACCACAGCCAAAATCAACAAAGGGCGGTTCCCGATACTTTGACCAAAAGCCAATTTCAGGAAAGACAAATAAATTCCTAAAACCGTTCCCAACGTCATAGAACTCAGTCCCAAAAGTCCAAAAACGTGCATCGGTCGAGTCAGGAACTTTTTCATAAAATAAATAGTTAACAAATCCATCAAGACGCGAAAAGTCCGCCAAATCCCGTACTTACTTTGACCGAAACGGCGGGCGTGATGCCGCACCTGCAGTTCTGCAATTCTCGCCCCTTCAATAAACGCCAAGGCCGGCAAAAAGCGGTGCAATTCCCCGTAGAGATTCAAGTCTGCTACCAACTCGGATTTATAAGCTTTCAAAGAACAGCCGTAGTCGTGCAAAGTTACGCCTGTAACGCGACCAATTAACCAGTTCGCAATTTTAGAAGGAATCAACCGACTAATAGTATTATCCTGCCTATTTTTCCGCCAGCCACTCACTAAATCGTAGCCTTCATTTAACTTGGCCAACAATAGCGGAATATCAGCCGGGTCATTTTGCAAATCGCCGTCTAGGGTGACAATAGCACGACCGCGGGCGCGATCGAAACCTGCCGACATGGCAGCAGTTTGCCCGTAATTGCGGCGCAAAATTACAGCACAAAGGTCATCACGACTGCTGGCTAACTGCTGGAGAAGTTCAGCAGAACCGTCCTTAGAACCGTCATCTACACAAATAATTTGATAGCTGAGTCCAGATGGTTGGATAGAAGAGGCGATCGCCTCAATCAAATGAGGCAAACTTTCCACCTCATTATACACCGGCACCACCACTGAAACGTCGAGAACAACCTCAGCGCCAGCCTGCTGTGCAGCCAATTTTTCCAAAAATAATGCAGCGTCCATTTCTTTGTTAGATAACATCAGTAATCATTAGTCATTGGTCATTGGTCATTGGTCATTAGTCATTAGTTAACAGTCAACCGTCAACAGTCAACCGTCAACAACTCACTAGGTTGATAACTGGCTACAACTTTACCATATCCCCGCAATTGTCGGTAATAAGCTTGACTGACTCGATCGCCATCCTCCGACAAAACATCGATACCGATACCGTTGCGACCTTGTGCTTGTCCCGAACTGTGAATGTAGCGATTATCTCCGAGATACAATCCTACATGAGTGGCTTTTTCCGGCGTACCAAAAAATACTAAATCCCCCGGTTCTAAAGCAGTGATACTAATAGGTTTAGTAAAAGCTTCCTGCTGATAAGCATCCCTCGGCAACCAGATGCCCGCAGCCACAAAAGCAGCTTGCATCAAGCCAGAACAATCATAATTTGGCCCGACTGTGCCGCCCCAAAGATAATAATTGGATTGGTGCATAGCGGCGCGGGCAAAAGTAATTACAATTGGTAATTTTTCCTTGATTTGGGCCTCAGAAAGCACCAGAGGATGATACACTGTTTCTGCCACATCGAGCAACTCAACATCTCGAAGATCCAGCCATCCCGGATAATCATCTTCGCACAGCCGCACCATCACAGCCGTTGTATTCCCCTGAACAACCGAGTCTATGCCATTTCTCCCCCCCGACCTAAGGGGGGGGTCAACTACGCGCAAATGCCGCCAAGCGGCTGCTTGAGTTGCCAATCGATCGCACTTGGGGGAATCGTAAATATTTATGTGCGATCGCGCCCGGTACTCCAGAACATCAGATAATTGATAATTGGCCATGGCTAATTGCTAATTGTTTGCTGTTAATTGTTCGCATTTAACGATAGATTGCCATTAGCTGCTAGCCGTTAACCGTTAACCGTCAGCCATTAACCATGACATTTTTCCACAAAGACGAACAATTAGAAACCCTCGGCAGTAGCATTATAAACTCCGCATTGTCAGAATTTACAGGATTAAGTGGCGATCGTACAGCGATTACCTGGATAGTCTACGATCCGCCGGTGCGAGTCAATACAGGCGGCGCCCTGAGTGCAGAAGAATTTTGGAAATATCAACCGCGAGGTTTTAGCGCCAGAGGTTCCGAACGAATTTATCCAGCCAGCATCGTCAAATTATTCTACCTCGTTGCCATCTGGGAATGGGCGCAAAAAGGCATGATTAAAACATCGCCAGAATTAGAACGCGCCGTCCGAGATATGATAGTTGATTCCAGCAACGACGCCACCAGTTTAGTAGTAGACGCCCTCACCGGCACCACCAGCGGCCCAGAATTATCACCAGGCCCCTTTGAAACTTGGAAACAGCAGCGAAACATCGTCAACCGTTACTTTCAATCCTTAGATTGGCCGGAATTCCAAAATATTAACGCCAATCAAAAAACCTGGTGTGACGGCCCCTACGGTCGCGAGCGAGCATTTCTGGGAGAATTAATGGAAAATAGAAATATGCTGACCACAAATGCAGCGGCGCGTTTGCTGCACAGTATAATCGGCGGCGTAGCTGTTTGGGCCAAAGCATCGCAAGAAATGATGGGTTTAATGAAACGCAGTTTAGACCCAGCAGAATTAAAAGCAGATCCTGAAAATCAAGTTACAGGTTTTTTAGGCGGCGGATTGCCAGAATCAGCAAAATTGTGGTCAAAAGCGGGGCTGACAAGTCAAGTTCGTCACGATGCTGCTTATATTGAAATACCGGGCTTGCGACCGTATTTGTTGGTTGTATTTACAGAGGGTAAAGACAATAGCAAGAATGAAGAAATTTTACCTTTTATCTCGCGGCAAGTTGTCGAAGCGATGAAAGCACTTAATTAAACTTTAACTTGTAAATTGACAAAACTTAAAATTTTTGTGGAGCCTGCTCTTATGCCAGCCCCAAATTAGGAGCTTAAAGATACAGCAGGGTGCAGGCTTATGGAGTACAGTGGCAGCAGTTTGTAAAACACTTTTGTAAGTGCTTGGGATTAAAGCGTACTCTATTCACCTGTACTCTGCTGTATCATTTAAATAGCGTGATATAAAAGAGGTCAAATATGGACATACAGCTTATCCCTCTACGTGCTGCCGTTTGTTCCGAACGCTCAACGACTCTAGATGTTTTAGTCAGAATTACGCCCCCAGCACCGGAAAAAACAATTGAGCGACCGCAGCTTAATTTAGGTTTAGTAATCGATCGCTCTGGTTCTATGGGCGGACAAAAAATTGAATACGCACGGCAAGCAGCTAGTTACGCAATCGAACAGTTGTTACCAAGCGATCGCGTTAGTATCACAATTTACGATGACCAGATAGAAACCCTAGTTCCTAGCACCCTTGCTACTCATAAATCCCACCTTTTGCAGCAAATTCAAAAAATTCAGGCCAGAGGCATGACGGCACTGCACGCCGGATGGGTGCAAGGAGGAATTCAAGTTAGCCAACACCTCAATCCAGAACACTTAAATCGAGTCATTCTCTTATCAGATGGACTAGCCAATGAGGGCGAAACAAATCCCGATGTAATTGCCTCCGATGTCAACGGTTTAACCAAACGAGGTGTCAGCACTACCACAATGGGAATAGGTGATGATTACAACGAAGACTTGCTAGAAGCAATGGCGCGGAGTGGGGATGGCAATTATTATTACATTCAATCTCCCGAACAATTGCCAAGTATCTTTCAACAAGAATTACTTGGCTTAATGGCAACAGTTGGCACAAATGTCACCTTGGGAATTGAGCCACAAGCTGGAGTAGAATTGGTTGAGGTACTCAATCAGCTCGATGTCACCCCAAATGGTCGGTTTCGCTTACCTAATTTAGTAATTAGTAATCCAGTTGATGTAGTCGTGCGGCTGAAAGTGCCAGCGATGACAGAGGAAGTAGATTTATGTTATTTTCGCCTCAGTTGGAACGAACCCGAACAACCGCAGGAGCAAAAAATCCGCGTTTCCTTGCGCTTACCCGTCGTCAGTGCTGCACAATTAGAGGAATTTCCTTTCAACTCTGAGGTACGACAGCAAGCGATTTTAATGATGACAGGACGCGCCAAAAAGGAAGCCGTCAGACTGGTAGATGGAGGGGATTACGATCGCGCCAGCAAACTATTGCAGGAGACAAAACAGCAGTTGCTCAATAATCCCGATCTTCCCATGAGTGCGCCAGAAGCGGAGGCAATCACCGACTTAGAAGTACAACTTCAGGAGCGAGATTATAACAGATATCGCAAAACGTCAACTCATCAAAGCTACACCCGGGCTGTTTCTCGCAGTAGCGGCCATGTGAGCCTTTTATACGCTTATCGCAAAGGCCCGATCTTGGGGAATATTACTGAAAATTTAGGAGTCGATGCGATCGTTAACTCGTGCGATCGCCACCTATCCAACTCGGGTGCCATATCCAACGCAATTCACCAAGCAGCAGGACCAGAACTTCTAGAAGAATGTCGCCGTATAGGTGGTTGTGAGCCAGGGGAGGCGAAAATTACTCCTGGCTATAATTTGCCGACACCGTGGGTTATTCATACGGTTTGTCCCCCTTGGCGCGGTGGCTCTCAGGGAGAGGAAGACCTATTAGCAGAATGTTACCGCAGTTGTTTAAAATTAGCTTTACAGCATTCACTGCGGAGTATTGCTTTTCCAGCTATTGGAACGGGAGCAATGGGTGTTCCAGCCCAGCGTGCAGCAGCAATTGCTTTTGCACAAACCAGTCGCTTTCTTTCAAGATCTAGTGCGATCGGGTCTATTCTTTTTGTTTGTTTCGATTCAGATACTCATCGTTGCTTCCAAAATGAATTCTTGAAAGTTTCTGGTTTGTAATGGTTTTAGTAACAGGACGAAGGTAAAACGCGATCGCTTTTAGAGCCCCGACTTCTCGAAGAAGTCGGGGCTCTGGGTCTTCTGTTTTTTTAGGTTGGCTTACTTAGAACGGAGAGGGAGGGATTTGAACCCTCGAAGGATGTTAACACCCTTAACAGATTAGCAATCTGCCGCTTTCGACCACTCAGCCACCTCTCCAAGATGACAGTAACTAACTATAGCACACACATCTTCTTCTTGCCAAGCCCTAATTGAAAAATTCCTCAATCCCTTACTCTGTCTAGCATCCGCGACCTCAACCGCCCGCGCCTTCCCCAAAGCCCCTAGCCTTCAAGTGCTTTTCCCAACTAAAATTGGCACTCAAAAAGAACCTCTTAGTATACAAATATCCCAATCTGTACAGGTTAGCTTTGCGATCGGCATCGAGATTAAAGTCCGTCGTCGTCACCCCAGCTTCAGTCACATCAATATTAATAACCCTGCCTTTATCCATTTCGCGCTGGTGATAGCGGTCTCTTGCTTTCATCATCGTTCTGAACATCGCCGCCAGCATCGACAGCGGAGTATCAATCTTAGCTTTAGTCTCAATTCCAGTATCAACTAATCGAAAGCCAAAGGTAAACCAGCGGGGCACAGCGGCAGTCGAACCGACGGATGGTTTGTCATAAATCCACAGGGGGAAATTGCTGAGAATTCCGCCATCTACAATTAAGTCATCGCCCAGTTTTCCCGGTTCAAAAAATAGCGGAATACTCATCGACAACCGAACGGCTTCAGCCACGCTAAAATGTTCAGCACTTTTGAGCCCCAACTGTTCGTACAAAGGAGCGGAATCCGTCGAGTCGCGGCGGTGTAAGTCGTCGGGAATTACCAACATTTCACCGCGACTGAGGTTGGATATTACTACTTTTAATTCCCGGTCTTTTACGATTTGTTTGACATCTACAAAAGTCTGCAATTTACCTTGACCGAGCGTTGCTTCCAGCCACTGGCGAAAAGGTTGCGCCGAATATTCTCCCATCTGACGGCTAACTGTGAGGAAAAGTAGCGTCCAAGCAGGAGATTGCAAGTCGTCTGCGGGGTCACCGTTTAAAATTAGAGGACTGTTTTTTTTAGTTAAAAATATGCTGTAATCGAGCTGTCCTAACAACTCCTCTAAATCATCAATTGACAAGTCTGTTGCCAATACTGCGGCAGTAATTGCACCTGCCGAAGTGCCGGCCAATTTTCGCCACCGGATGCCCAAATCGCTGCAGCACCTCAGTGCTCCTAAAAACGCAACTCCGCGCACGCCGCCGCCTTCAAAAACGCCGTCGGCATAGATTTCGCCGTTTTCGTCGGGACGCGGAAATTTGCTGAGAATTGTTTGTCTTTCGGTGGCGGTCATTCTGACACCGGGTTCTTGCAAAATTTGGTGCGGATACCACTTGCTCATGGGAAATGCCTCGGATAGATTTGGGTTTTTATATTTTAAATTGATATCTATAGTTCTTGATTTTTGTGGGCATCCATTGCTTCTTTGACCTGTTGTTGAACTTGCGATCGCACTTGTTCGTAAGCCACCGACGCGCACCAAGGCCGGAGAGATAAAATAGTTGTATCTGGAGTAATCTCGGCTACCAAACAAGTCGGGGGCGGATTCTCCAACACCAGGGGGTGAGAGTGGGCAATTTCTAATAACTCAGCTACAGTTGGACCGATCGACCGATCGCCAATATCAATCTTCAAGTCTACTCGCCTCGTTCCCATTGCCGTTGTATTTTTCAATGTACCGTTAAACAACTGATTGTTCGGGACAATAATTTTTATGCGATCGTCTGTCACCACGGTTGTTGAAAAAATCCCGATGCTGTCCACCACTCCCTTAACATCCGCAGCTTCGATCGAATCTCCGACTTCAAAGGGCCGCAAACTAATCAACATTACCCCAGCAGCAAAGTGCGACAAAGTATTTTGCCACGCCAAACCGATCGCCAAACCCGCTGCACCCACCACCGCAACCACGCTGGTAGTTTGAATTCCCAACTGATTCAAAGTGGCGACTACTCCCACTACCAAAATCGTAATTTCAGCAGCTTGAACTAAGAATTTCCGCAGCGTGGCTTCGGTGCGACTCAGTGCTCGGCGAGTCACGCGCCCCACAATGCCGATCGCAAATCGCGTAATTAACAAAATGCCGATAGCCCATAGCAGTTGAGGTACAATTTTAAACCCCAATTCTACGAATTTTTTCGAGAATTCTTGGGCTACTGCCAAGGCTTGTGCTCTGTCTGTATTTAGCTGGGAATACAAGGTTTGGCCTATTAGTATAAATGTCCCGATCGCTGTCATATCAATTGGTATTTGGTAATTGGTAATTTTTTAGTCAACCGTCAACCGTCAACTGTCAACTGTCAACTATCAACTGTCAACAGATTTTTTTCCCACTGCTACACGGGGCAATCGGTGTTTAAAACCGCAGAGAATCTCCCAGGAAATAGTTCCTAAAGTCGCGGCCCAATCATCAGCCGTAATTTTATTTTCCGCATCTTTTCCCAACAAAGTCACCACTTCACCGACTTCTAAATCAGGAATATCAGTTACATCGAGCATTAACTGATCCATCGTCACCGCTCCCACTTGCGGCACGAATTGACCCCTGACTAAAACCTGCATTTTATTAGAAAGATTGCGCGGGATACCATCTGCATAGCCGATACCAATTACAGCAATCTTTGTCTGCCGCTGAGCGATAAATTGATAGCCGTAACTGACGCCGGTTCCTGCTTCAATGGTTTTCACCTGCGTCACCCTAGCTTTTACCTGCATTGCGGGCTTCAAATTGGCGATCGACTGCAAGTGAGGAGCTGGATAAAGACCATAGGTAGCTAAACCGACTCGCACTAAATCGTAGTGCAAATCGGCTTGTACGAGGGTGGCAGCAGAGTTTGCCAAGTGGAGGCGAGGGGGGATAATTCCTGCTATTTTAATTTGCTCGATCGCCCGTTTAAACCGCTGGTGCTGCTCGCTCATAACTGCGCGATCGGGACTGTCGGCTGTCGCCAAGTGAGAGTAAATGCTGGCTAATTTTAAATTGGGCAACCGCTTGACTAATTGCACAAATTCTGTTGCTTCCTCCCAGGGCGTACCCAAGCGAGACATTCCCGTATCCAACTTAGCGTGAACTGGCAAAGATTGGTTGAGAGTGGCGAGAACTTCAGAAAAAATTAGGGCTTGTTTGGCAGTACAAATAGTCGGCTGCAAGTGCCAATGGGCGATCGCCTTTACCTGTTGGGCTGTATGGGTTGCTCCCAACAGCAAAATCGGCGCTTGTATCCCAGCTTCTCGCAATTCTATGCCTTCGGGAATTGTCGCCACTCCCAGCCAACTAGCACCTGCTTGCAATGCTGTTTGACTGACTGCAACTGCACCGTGCCCGTAAGCATCCGCTTTCACAACTGCCATCAGTTCTGTGTGAGGAGATAAGAGATTTTTAAGCTGTTTTACATTGTGAGTTAAAGCTGCTAAATCGATTTCTACCCAAGCCCGCTGGCAAAGTGCCCCGTCATCGTCCGACAGCAGCCTCTGGCGGGATTCTTTTGTCGTTGATTCTGCGGTTGTTTGTTCCCAACTCAACATTGTCGATCGCTCCTACTTGCTTGCACAATTAAAAACTGTTCGGAAATTTTACCCTAAGTTTGATTATAATAAGATTTTCCCTTTAATCAATGTTATACAAGTTTAAAAAAAGAATGCAACTCTAGGCCCGTGCTGCAAACCCATATTGCATCAGTCATTTCCCATCTCAAATTTCAAATCTAAAATTTAAAATGGTATTAACTGGTGTATCATAGCACCAAAAATACCCGGTAAAAACTATGGACGGACTGGCATACCTACATTTAGCTGAAACTTGGGAAACGGCTGCGGGTCAAACTCGATCGACCAACTCAAAAATGCACCTGAATTTAGCCTCTACTCCTTTACTTTTCTTTACGATCGCTCTCACAATTTTAAATTTAGTCAATCCCGTACTCGCCATCAAAAAAGGCGATTCAGGCCCGGAAGTTGTCCAACTCCAGAAAACTCTGCAAGCAGCAGGATATTTTGGCGGTAAGGCTACAGGATTTTACGGTTCACTCACCCGGGCTGCTGTGAAAAAGTTCCAAGCAGACAACAACCTGAAAGTTGACGGAATTGTGGGCCCTAAAACCTTGTCAGCGCTGAAAGGTAAGCCGGAAGAGGTTAGCATTGAAGCTGCAGAAAAAATATCTCCAAATGCCGATCGACCTTCCCCATCTCCTACCGCCACAGAAAACACAAACGAACTCGAAGATACAACTAAAACTCAGCCCCAAGAACCCTCTCTGCCACCCTTTAAAACAGAAACTCCCGAAGATAAAAAAAGTGAATCACCACCCCAAAGGCTAGTAAATCCTCCCGGCAACACTCAAGGAAAAATGACCTTGAAAAAAACCATTTACGGCAACATCTCGCCCAAATCAATAGTTTATTCGGGATCGGGTTTGTTTTTTGCTCAAAACATGATGTATCGCCACACAATCACAGTTTACGACAGGAACTTTAAATTAGTCAAGACTATTCCCGATACAGTAAACTTGTCGAAGTTCGGCTTTTCTACATTCAAAGGCAATTATAAAGGTTCTCCCGTAGAAGCTGCTTTTTCAACTGACGGCAAATATGCCTACGTATCCAACTATCAAATGTACGGTTCCGGGTTTAGGAATCCGGGGAGCGACAGGTGTTCTCCAGCGGCAAAACACGACCAAAGTTTCCTGTACCGCATCAATACCCAAACTTTGAAAATAGAAAAGGTAATTCCTGTAGGTGCTGTTCCGAAATTCAATGCTGTTTCGCCTGACAATCGCTTCGCGCTTGCGAGCAATTGGTGCAGTTGGGATTTGAGCGTAGTCGATCTCAATCAAAATCTCGAAGTCGAGCGAGTGAAACTGGGTGCATATCCTCGGGGTATTGTTGTCACCCCCGACTCAAAAAATGCCTATGTTGCCATCATGGGTTCTTCCGATATTGCGAAAGTGAATCTGATAGACTTTTCGGTAGAATGGCTGAGAAATATTGGCAATGCCCCGCGTCATTTGACGATAGATCCCAAGGGAAAGTATCTTTATGCCACTTTAAACGGTGAAGGAAATGTGGCAAAAATTGACCTAGAAACGGGTGAAGTGGCGAAGAAAGTTTTGACGGGAAAAGCACCCCGCAGCATGACGATTTCTGATGATGGAAAAGTGCTTTATGTGGTCAACTATTTCTCGAATACTGTTAGCAAAGTTAGGACAAGTGATATGAAAGTGCTGCAAAAAGTGAAGGTTAATTCAAGTCCGATCGGAATTACTTACGATCCGGAAACTAATCAGGTTTGGGTAGCTTGCTATTCGGGCAGCATTATGGTGTTTCAAGATTAATCGAGCTGGTTCCTAGTTAAGTTTGTAGGGTGCGCATTGCCAGACAGGGCTGAGTGCGCAGTGCGCACCCTACATCAGGGGTGAAAATACTATTTGGATAACTTTGAAGGCTTCACAACATATTGAGAAGCCTTAGCAGGTACTTGACCTTTTTTTGCCATAGCTTGGTAAATCATGGCTGCTACTTCAGCGCGAGTTGCTGTTCTATTAGGCTGCAAAAGTGCGCGCTTCGGGTGGTTGACAACAATGCCAGCTTCCGTGGCTGCTGCTACTTTGTCAACTGCCCATTTCGGCACTTTTGTCCTGTCTGTATAAATCTGTAAAGTTTTGCTTGCTTTCGCTGACCGTTTCAGGTTTAAACCGCTCGCCAATGCTGCCATGACTTCGACGCGGGGAATATTTTTGTCGGGACGGAACTCATTGTTTGGGTATCCTTTAAGATATCCAGTTTTGACGGTGTGGTCGATCGCAGGAGCGATCGGACTATTGTCACTTACGTCCTTAAAATCAATCGGTTTTCGGCTGGGTTCTTTGTCAGACATTCGCTGAATTAATCGCGCTACCTCGGCTCGCGTCATCGGTTCCTCGGGACGAAATTTGCTGTCGCTTAAATCAGAAAAAATTTTCCGATCGACTAAAGCTACAATGAACGGACGCGCCCAATATTTGTCAGGGACATCTGAGAATTTAACAGGCCCAACTTTGGCTTTACCTGCTTTGGGTTTAGTCGTTGCTGGAGGGGGAGTCGATCGCGCAATTGGCTTGGAAGGAACAACGAGCGCCCCCACCGGAGGATTTTGCCGTAAAGTCGGCCCTAAAGGTGCCACAGATCGGACATCTGGTTTTGAGGGAACCACGTTTGTAGCGGGCGATCGCAAATCCGAATTGGGCGACGCAGGGGTTAATATTCCCGGGCTCGCGGGCGTAACAGCAGGTTGAGAGAAAACGGCTGGAAATTGCCAATTTCTGGCATTAAATCGATCGGGATTTTTACCTGTTACCCAAAAGAAAATTGCTCCCATCGTGCCGAAGGCAACCAAGATCGCAATCAATTCATCTAGTCCTAGAGGGTTTCTTTCCCCTGACGGGGGTTGTGAAGAAGACATATTGTCACCTACATACTAATGTAGAAATTAAATCACATATTTTTTTCGTCTGGGGGAAACACAGAAGACTAAATCAACTATTCCAAAGTTCTCAGTCTCAATACCTGCGGTGGCATCGCCTCGCGAGGATAGATAAAATCAAATTTTACCGATCTCAGTTGCTGATTTTTGCAATCTTCAACTCAGCGCCTTCTACTCCCAAAAGAGCGACTCCGACTCGGTTGACGAGAATTTCTGCCGCTACCAAAACTCGGACTCCGCCTTTGCTGCCGGGAATTTGAGTTGGGCGATCGCCTCAAAGTGCTGCCGCCGTAACCCGAACCTGTCGATCGATTAGCATTTGGCGGTGCTGGATTCCGCGAGGGTACGTTCGATGTGGGCGATCGCAAGCGGCCGGTCGTCCTTAAAACTTGACGGTTTCTCACAGCAGGAGGCGGAGTTCGGTAGCGAGATTGATATTGGTTAACAGCTTGGCCGTAAGTATTGCCATACCCGCCATATCCTGTCATAATTCCCGGCTGATAGACTGGCGGCATATAATATTGCGGTCTAAATAACAAACTGCCGATCGCCTGACCGGCCACAGCCCCAGCAAACGGTGCCCAGAAGCCTGATTGCTGTCTCACTACTACGGTTTGGGGCTGACCTGTTTGAGGGTTATTGACAGTTTCAGTCACGTTGTGAACGTACTCAATTTTAAAATCTTCTGTCAAATGCAAAACCGCTTGATTATTCTGCAGACTTAGATAACTTTTCTTGCCTGCCGATATTTCTTCCTCCGTTAGCCGAGCCATTTGTAAATCCGTAGTGCGGTAAACTGGGGGACTGCCGGGGGGAGTATTCAGCAACATCAAACTGTATTCGCCATTACCATCGTCGTAGGTAGCTTGCTGTACGGAATATTGACCTTGAGCCAAGTTATTGTTTGGTGCAGAACGCACCGTATTAACATTATTCCGATTTGCACCAGGATTTGTAGGAGGTTGTGGCGTAGGAGAACCGCAGGCGGTTGCCGTCCCTAAAAAAGTTAAAGCCATTAAATAAACTGTCAGTTTTCGCAGCATCATAAATAGTAATTGGTAATTAGTAAGGAAGAAGCAAGAAGCCAACAACTTCTCGCCCTGGTTCTGTGAATTGCGTGTCCTGAATCATGGTAATTGGTAATTATCAAGGACTCGATTTACATCCGATCGCCAATCCAGGGCGCAGTCACGACTTAAGTTTTTTTTATTCCCAGCTTGAGGAATTCCGTCATCACTACAAACATTTGTTATTTTCCCTCTTTTCTTCTAATCCCCTGGGAGTGGGCCTCGTTTTTTTAAGAGCGAATTCTCTTCGCCGATGCGCCGATTCGCTTTTCTCCTTGGAATTTTTCTAGTTTTTAAAGGGGAATAAGTTCTGGGAAATTGACCAACACTTGCTCGTTGGTAAGTTCGTCTCCCAACTGTGCCGGAGAAAAATGAACTTGCACAGCTCGGAGCCTTTGCTGGTAATTTAAATTAATCAGCGCTTTTAAACCGACTTTCAGCGCGCTGATGTCAGCTAGGTCAGTTTCTAGGGCAGGAACTTCGCCTTCATAAGCAACTGTCAGCATCACTACCACATTTCTAGTTACCGGCAAAGACAAGGGGGATTTTTTATCATAAACAGAGGTGCTGTATTGAGGCTCGCTCAGATAGCGATCGGCTGAATCCGTGAAAAGCTCATCCACATAATCGCCGGCTTCGCCTTCATTCCAAAAAACATCGCCTTCATTGGCGGCTGCTTGCCAGTAGTTGTCGTATTGCAACAGGTGATTGCAAATTTCTACAAGACCTTCTCCTAAAACTGCTAGGTTGCCATCGGCATCAATTGCTTGTCTGGCTGTGCGGTTGAGAACTCCTAACAGCGGTGCAACATCTTCGCCTGTTAGGTGAACGAACACCCGGCAAACTGCCAATCGAGTTTTACCTGTAAATTGATTGAATCGATCGCGCCAAGCATTCATAACCTATAGTTGTAATCTGTAGGGCTATATTTCCCAGCGTAGCAGGCAATTTGAACTTTTGCCGTCTACCCTCAGATTGATCTGAAGAGTCTTTCTGGCGAGATCCTCGGCAGCGTAATGTCTCGCTTTGAGCCATCTAATCCTTTCTTCAGTTTTCAATCGGATCAAATACAGTAGGGAGACTGCACTGCCGTGTCCTGAAGGAGAGCTGCGACTTTTAATAATTGATATAAAATTGAGGATTGTAGCAAGACTTTTTTAAATTGGTATTAATTCGGCGGTTTTTTGCTTCGCCGGAATATGATATTGTGCGCTATCGATTCATCGGTCATTTTTTGCTGTGCTTGGCAATCGCAATGACAGGAAATTGTAGGGGTAGATAATTTCACCTCAAAAAACCTCCAATCTTGGAAGATTGGAGGTTCGCTGAGCAAATACTTTGGTTTTAGATAACTATTTGACGATCGCGCTTTGGACTTGTTCGATCGCAATTTCCGAACTCAACTCGGCAACTGGCGAAACCGGCAAATCCAGCTCGCCGCCCGGAGCTTCTGGGTGTTCGCGAACGGCTGCAACCGCATCTGCTGACTCAGCTACAGCACCCGCCGCCGCCAAATCGAGCAACGCCGGAACTTCCAGGTATTCAGAAACACCTGCATCTGCCATCGGATCGATCGGCTCTTCACAAACTTCAAAATTATCGCTCATCGCAGCGCAAGCAGCAGAGGCGCGCTTGCCGGCACGGTAGCTCATGTAGGCCGCACCGCCACCCAAAACTCCAGCCAAACCAAGGAAACCGAGAGCTGCTGTTTTGTACGAGTTCCACGGATTCGTTCGATCCGAGCCGCCGGAACCTAGGAGTGTTGGCCCAGAACCAGATTTAGCCCCCCCAGATTTGTTGTAGGAACAGGGGAAAGCAGATGCGGCGTCACCTATGGCGATGCTGCTTGCGATCGCGACGACGGAAGCAATGCCAGCTAACACTTGAAACTTCTTCATGGTTTTCTGAAGATTGTAAAGGATAATTAAAAAATTAATGGTAACAGCTCTTTACAAATGTATCAACTCTGGGCGCGGCAAAAATCGCTGATCGATCGCAAATGTCAACTATAGCCTCACGCAATTCAAATTTAAAGTTGCCCGCTTAAAAATATTAAATGCTTGCTCTGTAAGCGTTTTGACCAAAAAACCCCTCTTTCTTAAAGTCAGGTGATCCCGGTCGCGCGCGATCGGGCCTTGATTATAAAATCTCAAGTGAGACAAGAGAAAATTTAATGACATGGCGACCCACACTTGATGAGAAACTACTTTTAAGGGTACTTTTGAAAAGACTTAGTTATTGGAAAAACTTTTATTTTTATGACAGACAGCGGGAATCAAGGCATTGAGGGATCCCCTCGCCGATTGTTGGTGACGGGCGGAGCTGGATTTATAGGCTCGAACTTTGTGCATCACTGGTGCAGCAGCTATCCGGGCGATCGAGTAGTCGTACTCGACGCTTTAACCTACGCCGGCAACAGACAAACCCTGGCAACTTTGGAAGGAGGAGAAAATTTTCGGTTTGTGCAGGGGGATATTTGCGATCGTACCCTAGTCGATACCTTGCTGAAAGAAGAAAACATCAACACAGTCGCCCACTTTGCCGCAGAATCCCACGTTGACAGGTCAATTATCGGGCCCGGAGCCTTTGTTCAAACAAACGTTGTCGGCACCTTCACACTTTTAGAAGCCTTCCGCAAGCATTTAGAAGCAATTGATGAGTTGTCTCTCAAAGCACAAATGCGCTTCCTCCACGTTTCTACCGACGAAGTTTACGGCAGTCTCGGCCCCGACGACCCAGCATTTACAGAAACAACCGCGTACTCGCCCAACAGTCCCTACTCAGCTTCCAAAGCTGGTAGCGACCACCTCGCCCGCGCTTATTTCCACACCTACGGCGTCCCGACAATTATCACCAACTGTTCAAACAATTACGGCCCCTATCACTTCCCAGAAAAGCTCATTCCATTAATGTGCATCAATATGCTATTGGGCAAACCGCTGCCAGTATACGGCGACGGTCAAAACGTGCGAGATTGGCTCTACGTGCTCGACCACTGCCGCGCTTTAGATGCCGTTATCCACCGCGGCAAACCAGGGGAAACCTACAATGTTGGCGGTAACAACGAGGTAAAAAATCTCGATTTAGTAAAAATGCTGTGCCAGCTAATGGACGAATTAGCTTCTGATTTGCCCGCGCGTCCTTGCGAACAATTGATTACATTTGTCAAAGACAGAGCCGGGCACGATCGGCGTTATGCTATTGATGCCACCAAAATTAAAACAGAGTTAGGTTGGACTCCCTCAGTAACAGTTGAAGAAGGTTTGCGGCAAACTGTGGAATGGTACTTAGCCAATCGTCCCTGGTGGGAACCCCTGCTTTCGGAGGAATATCAAACTTACTACCGGAAAGTCTACTCTAATTAATCTACTCTTGGGCCCAGGGGCCGCCAGAAACCCGAACCGGTAAAAAACCCGGTTTTCAAGCTCAAGAGTGCGTCCAAAAAGGTTTCCGTCTTGCCGAATTGCTTTACATTGAAACTCAGCCGCGCAGAAACCGGGTTTGAGAGAGGAAAATCTTTCGTGGAGTGCGATCGCCACGAGTTAAAAAACCCGCTTTCTTTGGTATGAGCGCCTAACTTCAGATTTAATTAGGTGCAGGTAAATATCACAAACATTTACTTTTGTCAATTTTTGTGAAGATTTAGTTAACAATCATCCCAAACGCATAAATTAAAGTGTTTCTGGCGGATAATTTGTATAGAGTTACCAGGTTAAGTAAGGATTTTAGAAACTTTTACTAAAAACAGAAAGTAGCAATGACCGAAATCAACTGGCTCAAGCACGTCCAAGAACCTAAATACTGGCTGTTAGGCATCGCCTCCGGTTTGATTGCGCTGCACCTAACTCTGACTTCTAGAACAAACGACACTGACCTATTCGGCACAATGTTACTGTTTTGGGGAGTCGTGGCATTTCTCATTTGGGAAAGGCACGAATCCTTAACTTTTGAAAGCGGAGTTTTCGCCAGCTTCTTTGGGGGAACGTTAATTGCATTAATATTGCTCAAAAGTTCGTCGATATCTGGATACGACTTGTTTATCAGAACAACGCCTTTTTTGTCTGGAATCAGTCTCGCATTGCTGGCTTCTGGCACAAAAGGACTGAAACAATATTGGCAGGAACTTCTAATTCTTGCCTATACAGCTATTCCTCCGGGATTGATCGGAGTATTCGTTGATGTAGCCGCATTAACAGCCAAATTTTCAGCTTTTCTCCTGCACTATCTAGGATTTGGAGTGGTGCGGAAAGGGGTTTTTCTAATGCTGGAAAACGGAAGCGTGGAAGTGAATCACGGCTGTTCGGGGGTGAATGTGATTCTACAATTGTTAGGAATGGCTGTGGTTTTCTTGCTAATGTTTCCAACCACGGTGGGTCAGAAAATTGTAGTGCCACTCGTGGCAATAATTAGTGCATTTGTAGTGAATGCTGCGCGAGTGGCTCTCCTGGCCTTGCTGGTATCGCTATCTCAACCCGAAGCATTTAAATACTGGCACGAAGGAAGTGGTTCAGTAATCTTTTCGATGATTGCTGTATTTATTTTCGGTTTATTCTGCTGGTTTGCAATTTTGAAAGACCAACCCCCAAATAAGGAAGAACAGAATTGCTAATGGCTATTACCTCTTGGAAACCACTTAGGCTTTCCCTCTTGGCTGTTACTTTGGGAGGGGTTTTGTTGGTTGCCGGAAAATTGGTTTTCTATCCATCTGCCCCCAAGAATCTGGCAA
This sequence comes from Microcoleus vaginatus BM001213989, assembly GCA_036700245.1. Classification (GTDB taxonomy): domain Bacteria; phylum Cyanobacteriota; class Cyanobacteriia; order Cyanobacteriales; family Microcoleaceae; genus Microcoleus. The sequence continues at coordinate 22,621 of JAUBOM010000044.1, read as the reverse complement.
CCCCGTTTGAGTTTCCCGAGTCGGTGCCTCTAGCCGATTGGGAACTGTACAAGAGCGCGCCGATCGAACTTAGGGAAAATTCAGGATTCAAAGCTGCCAGGAAATATGAATATCAAAAAAATAGCATGGCTCTAGAAATAGAGATGCGCTATGTGGTAGACACCATTGGGGAAGTGCAAGGTATTATAAAGGGAAATACATTGGTGAAGCCGTCTCCTGGTAAACTAGCATTAGTAAAAACTCAAGGCGCGGGGTTTCACGGAATTTTGCAAGAGAAAAATCGACTGTATTTGAGTTCGTGTATCAATCCTAGCGGCGGTGCTACAGTCACTCCCCAACAGTTTAGATATAATCGAAATACTCGCGATTGGAACCCGAACCGCATTCTGTTTTGGTTGTTGGGTCGGGGAAATATTCAAGACCGGCGCTGTTTGTGGACTCAGATGTCTGTGCCTTTGGATAAAACAACTCCAGAAGATGCCCAAAAAATTCTAGAGAATGCTTGGGTTTCTTGGTATGGGTGGTGGCAGCCGCGATTTCCCGAGCCTTGAGTCGAGTCAGTCGATTTTAGATTTTAGACTTTAGATTTTAGATTTACTCCACAGATGAATCTGGAAGCTTGAACAAGAGTCTAAAATTTTTGACTCTCCACGACAGGAGTACGTGGCACGGTATCCGTTTTTGGGCGGGGTCAAGAGAGATTTTTCTTAACAACAATTCTGATGATTTTATGAATGACGTACAAGGCGATCAAGGTTTTTCTATCTACAGGCTGCGTTGGATTGGCTACGGTCTATTAATTTTGTCTCTATTAGATACGATTGTAGTTCTTATACCAGCAAGATTTGGCGAGCGCCTCTGGGAATTGCAGACGATTGGGGCAATAGTGGAACGGGTGCCAGTTCCTCTACTGGCAATGGCGCTGATATTTTTTGGAGAAGGGTACGACCGCAGAAGTTTGGAAAACCTTTTTTTGAAGCTTTTGTCTTGGGTGTGTCTGCTGCTAGGTCTGGTTTTTCTGTTGATGCTGCCTTTGGGAATTTTTGGCACTATCTACGTCAACAACCAAAACAACCAGCAAATTACTACTCAAGCAAACCAACAATTAGCTCAGTTGCAGCAGGTGGAAGAACGGCTGACTAAGGGTAGTCCTGAAGATTTAAGGACTTTGGCGGGGGAACTTAGCCGTTTGGGGGTACCAGCGAATACGGATAACCCCGAGCAATTGAAAGACCAAATTCTTTCGAGAGTTACTCCGGCTAAGGAACAGTTGCAGAAGCAAAAAGCTGCGGTTCAGTCTAATCAGCGCTTGACATTATTTAAAAATTCTGTTAAGTGGCTGCTGGGCGCGCTGATTTCTAGTGTTTTGTTTTTTACGCTGTGGCGCGGTAGTGATTGGGCTCGGTAGTAGTCTTGAGTTTTGAGTTTTGAGTTTTGAGTTGGTAAGGTGCGCATTGCCCACCCTACCAACTTATAGATGCAAACAGAATCCACACCTTTCAACCTCTATTATTTAAGAGTCTGCACTTCAGGATATGCCAAAATTTTCGCGTCAGCCGTCAGCACCGGACACTCATGTATTTTCGCTGTTGCTAAAATAATTTGGTCAGCAGCATCGCGGTGAAAACCCGTGAGTTTGCTTGACTGAATAATAATAGGAATTGTGAGTTCGAGTTGCTGCACTCCCGGATCAGCTAAAACTGCTGCTAACCACTCATCAACTGCTAGAGACAGAGTTAGTGTTCCCAGCTCTACCAATTTAGGGACTTCCCAACAATAAATTATGCTAACTCCTAAACCTTGAGACTGATATTGTTGTATCCAGTCCTGGCGTTTTTGAGTCAGTCGCGCATTGTTGTCAACCCACCACACCCATATATGATTATCCAGTACAATTATTGCAGCACTTCCCAATCTTCTGACAGTGCAGCAGGTTCAAAGGGGTCATCATAGCGCTAGACTCTACCGTGTAGAGGATACAAAAAAGCTTTCCTTATCGTTTCGTTAACCAAATTTAGATAATCAACCAATTGTTGATATTGATCTAGTTCTGTTTCTTCTTCAGAAGTGAGAGCAGATTCGGTTTTTTGAGCGATTAAGGTTTCTCTTCGATCCTGTATTTTGGTAGAAATGCGAAATACTAGGAGTCCTTTGACTAGCTCAATACCGATAGACCCTCGCTCGGTAAGCTGTTGGGTAAACGGTGCAGGTTGAGCAGCAAATTAGTTCTCATAGTAGCTTGGTTTAAATGTTATGGGAAGGTGCGCAATGCGCACCCTACAAAGTTAAGAACTTAGGTGCTGTATGAGGGTATTTTCTAGTTTGTCGGCAATCCCTTCAACCCAGTTTTCATCTTGTTTTGTATAGCTGCGGGGTGCGTTAGCACCTAAGATTAAAACGCCTTGAGTGCCGATTGGCTGACAGATGACTCCTTGAGTATTTTCTGGCAAATAGTCAAATTCAATTCGCCCGGGATAAATATTGAGATTTACTAAATAAACTGGTTTGTTTTTGTCGAACACTCGCTGCAAAATCGGCCCTGGTTTGACTTCGGGATTGATGCCTAAAATGCCGCGCCGCAATAGGACTTTTCCTTGATACAAAATCACGATCGACCTTGTGGCAGTATTTGTCAACAGCAAACGCGACGCCCAGGCTAATTCTATTTTCACCGCCTCAGGCAAATCCGGCGCAAATTCAAAACCTTCTTCGCCGATAAGTTTTACGGAATCGGGCGATCGCGCTTGCACCTGCTGCCACAGCAAACCTGTTAAAATCAGCAGAGCGCTGATAATTACTCCCAAAGCGTCCGATCGAGCTTGAGAATCTGTGATTTGCTCTGTCAGCAAGCGGTTGACCATTAGCAGCGTACCTGCTAACCCTCCTGCAACTAAGGGCAATTGCCGCAAAACTCTATTGGGATCAGATTTTGTCATTAGTCATGAGTCAGTAATCATTAGTCAGCAGTCAGCAGTTAACAGTCATTAGTCAGTAATCATTAGTCATTAGTCATTGGTAATTGGTAGTTGGTAATTTAACTAATGCCAACTGCCAACTGCCAACTGCCAACTGACTTTATCCTACTTCTCCAATTTCGACAATTCGCTGGAACAGATAGCCTGTGCCGCGGGCGGTGAGAATTAATTCGGGATTGCTGGGGTCGTCTTCCAACTTGGCCCTAAGCCGCGATATGTGAACGTCCACTACGCGGGTGTCTACGTGGCGTTCAGGCGTGTATCCCCAGACTTCCTGCAAAATTTCCGATCGCGAAAAAGGCTCTCCCGAACGGCTGACAAGCAGTTCTAACAGGCTGAATTCCATGCCCGTGAGCCGAATTCGTTCGTCGCCTTTGTAAACTTGGCGCTTGTTGGTGTCAATCCTAATATTGGTGACGTGGATGACTCCTGAGCTGGGAATCCCCGAGGCGCCGTTTTTGTCAACCCTCCGCAGTACCGAACGGATGCGGGCTTCGAGTTCTTTGGGAGAGAAAGGTTTGACGACATAATCGTCGGCGCCCAATTCTAAACCGGTGATGCGATCGGCTACGTCCCCCAAAGCAGTTAGCATGATGATCGGTACGTCTGACTCTTTGCGCAACTCCTGACAGACGCCATAACCGTCCAGCTTTGGCATCATCACATCCAAAACCACTAAGTCGGGTTCGGTGTTGCGAAATGTTTCGAGAGCTTCTTCGCCGTCAGCTGCGGTGACGACATCGTAGCCAATCATGGAAAGGCGAGTCTCCAGAATGCGGCGGATACTGGCTTCGTCATCGACTACCAGAATTTTTTCTTTATGGTTTTCCAAGTTACCGAGCACTCCTTAAGTTACATTTCAGATAATGTTAATTTTTTGTACCCTATCATAGAAGACACAAATTGATCATGTGTGGGGATCGGTCTGAAAGCTTGATAATTGCTTTAACTCAGACTTTTCTAAATGTTAGGGTGACTATTTATCATAGTAAACAATGCCTAAGCCTCGAATACAATATATTTGTCGGGAATGCGGGTATGATTCACCACAATATTTTGGCAGGTGTCCTAGCTGCCAGAAGTGGGATTCTTTTGACGAGCAGGTAGAACAACCTACTGCTGGTGTGCCGCGGGCTGGTTTAACAGGGGTGACAACTAAGACTGTGGGCGGTTCGCTCCCTGATAAGTCGAAGGGTCAACCAAGGGTATCTTTCAGATTATCGCAGATTGCTGACCAAACTCAGTCTCGCTGGCCTTCTGGTTACGGGGAACTCGATCGAGTTTTGGGAGGCGGGATTGTTCCCGGATCGCTGGTGTTGATTGGGGGGGAACCGGGAATCGGGAAATCGACGCTACTGTTGCAGGTGGCGAATATGTTGGCCCGCAAGGATCGGATACTGTATGTCAGTGCGGAGGAGTCCGGTCAGCAGGTGAAGTTGCGATCGCAGCGTTTGGGCGTGGCTAATCCGGTTGAGTTGTCAAGCAACGGCGGGCATAAATCCGGCAGCAACGGGGAAGCTAAAACGGATTCCGAGGACAATTCAGCGGAGAATTTCTATTTGCTTCCGGAGACGGATTTAGAAGTTGTTTTGCGGGAGTTGGAAGCGCTGAAACCGAATGTGGCGGTGATTGACAGCATCCAAACTATTTATTTTGCTAGTTTAACATCGGCTCCGGGTTCGGTGGCTCAGGTGCGGGAATGTACATCTGCTTTGATGCAGGTGGCGAAAAGGGAAAATATTACTTTATTTATTGTCGGTCACGTTACGAAAGATGGAGCTTTGGCGGGGCCGAGGGTTTTGGAACATTTGGTAGATACTGTACTGTATTTTGAGGGCGATCGCTTTGCTTCTCATCGACTTTTGCGATCGATGAAAAACCGTTTTGGCGCGACTCACGAAATCGGCGTTTTTGAAATGGTAGCCCACGGTTTGCGAGAAGTAGATAATCCGTCCGAGTTGTTTTTAGGAAATAGAGATGAATTTTCTCCCGGTACTTCGACGACTGTTACTTGCGAAGGAACTCGACCGATTTTAGTGGAAATTCAGGCGTTAGTCAGCCCTGCAAGTTTCGGTTCGCCGCGCCGCACTACTACTGGTGTGGACAATGCTAGATTGCAGCAAATTTTAGCTGTTTTGGAGAAAAGGGTGGGGATTCCTTTATCTAAATTAGATGTGATTTTGGCGACGGTGGGCGGGTTGAAGGTGGACGAACCGGCCGCGGATTTGGCAGTTGCGATCGCCGTTGTAGCCAGTTTTCGCGATCGGGTGGTTGATGCACGCACTGTTTTGCTCGGAGAAGTTGGTTTGGGGGGACAGGTGCGGCCGGTTTCCCAATTAGAGTTGCGGCTGAGGGAGGCGGCGAAATTAGGTTTCAAAAGGGCAATTATTCCGAGAAATCAACCGGTGCCAGATTTGGGGATGGAGATTATTCCCGTGGCGAAAGTAATCGATGCAATTATTGCGGCGATTCCGGCTACTCCGGCTCAGTTGCAGTCAGTTGATATGGAGTTGCAGTCAGTTGATTTGGACGAAGATGATTTGTTTAATTGAGTGATCGGGGTGATGTGGGAAATTGATAATAGTAAGGAGGCACGAATTATGTATCAAGTAGACATTATTAAGATTAAATACAAGCTTTTGGAATTAATCGAAGCGGGGCAATGAGAGGCGAAGAAGTTGTGATTACTCAAGATAACCAGCCTGTGGTAAAATTGGTAGTAATTCCCAAACAAGCTAAACCCAATCGACAAGCAGGAAGTGCCAAAGGAATGGTTTGGATGTCCGATGATTTTGACGAACCGCTAGAAGAGTTTAAGGAGTACATGGAATGAGGTTGTTGTTGGACACTCATGCCTTTATTTTGATTCTTATGCGATCGCGTGGCGGTAGTGAATTAAGTTAGTGCAAAAATAAAGAGGCGAAGATAAAACAATTTAGAATCATCATTGAAAAACATCCCGATGGTTATGTAGCCTATTCCCTTGGTATCAAAGGTGCCGTAGTTGGTGAAGGTGACACCTCTGAAGAAGCCTTAGCTGATGTTAAGTCAGCTATTCGCTGCTATATCGAAGTATTTGGCAAAGAAACAATGGAAAACGAATCACCTGCGATCGAGACTTTTTTAGTAGAAGCAGAGGTGGCTATTTAATGTCAAAGTTTCCTGTCGATGCTTCTAAAAGACGAGTCATCAAAACATTTCAGTTGTTGGGTTTTCGGATTATTAGAGAACGCGAACATATTGTCATAGTGCGATAGAATCAGGATGGCACGGAGACTCCGTTAGTAATGCCTAACCACGAGCAAATAAAATCAGGGACACTGAGAGCAATTTATACTCAGGGGGGAATTTCTAGAGAGGAATTTTTAATAGCTTATGCACAAAGTTGAGTGCAGATGCTATCTACGATAACATTTGAAATATGTCAAATTAGAGATTGCCTTTTTTGAGGTGCGTTTTCAATCAAACATGAAAAAATCAAAAAGACGTAAAAATCAGTGGTCAAATGAACTAAACGACATCATTCGAGGTGCATCGGGCGGCTTTTTGTTCGGGATTCCCCTGCTTTATACCATGGAGGTTTGGTGGATCGGTTCGTATACTACATCAGCGGAAATGTCGATCGCCATCGCAACTACCTTTATCGTCGTTTTCTTGCTGACTCGCACTGAAGGTTTTCGCAAAACTAAGGACATCCGCTGGCGAGATGCTGCAATCGATACCGTAGAAGCGATCGCCATCGGCATTGTCTGCGCTGCTTTGATCCTGTTTTTGCTCAGGGAAATTACCCCGGAGACTCCGCTGCAAGAAACTTTGGGGAAAATCATCTTTGAAGGCCTGCCGTTTGCATTGGGAGTAGCCCTGGCAAACGGTTTTTTGAGTGGCGATCGCTATCAAAGTTCAGACAGCGAAAACGAACCTACCATTAATCCAACTCTAGCAGATATCGGCGCTACTTTAATCGGCGCGATGATAATTGCTTTCAATATCGCCCCAACTGACGAAATTCCCATGCTAGCGGCAGCGATTTCGCCACCTTGGCAATTAGGAATTATCGCCGCTTCGCTGCTAATTTCCTACGGTATTGTATTTGTAGCAGGCTTTACTTATCAAGCAAAACGGCAGCAGCAGCAAGGGATTTTTCAGCGTCCCCTCAGCGAAACTGTCATGGCGTATTTAGTGTCGCTGGCGGCTTCTGCATTTATGATGTTTTTCTTCCACAAACTCAGTTTTGACGACCCGTGGTCGATTTGGTTGAGCTATACGTTAGTATTGGGATTGCCGGCGGCTGTTGGCGGCGCGGCGGGGAGGTTGGCGGTATGAGTGAAAGTAATAACGAACAGCAAGAAAAAAGAACTCCTGCTGAATGGGTGACATTTGCGATCGCCTGCTCGATCCTTTCTATCCTCATCGGACTCGTACTCTACAACTGGCTGACTAAAAAACACGAACCTCCGATTATTTCTGTCACTCGCAACACGCCTATTCGCGAAACTCAAGGGCAATTTTACGTGCCGTTTACAGTAACTAACACGGGCGGCGAAACCGCCGAATCTGTGCAAATTATTGCCGAACTGCGCGTCAACGGCGAAGTCTTGGAATCCGGCGATCAGCAAATTGATTTTTTGTCAAGCGGCGAAACTCAAGAAGGAGCTTTTATCTTCAGCCGCAACCCGAGTCAAGGTCAATTGATTGTGCGATCGAGCAGTTATAAACTGCCTTAGTAGTGCTGAATAAGTAATGATACATCGTAGTGATGTACAAAATAGCACATGGCACCGAGGTGATTTTCTAGCGATTAGGAAAAAGACAAGGTTTTTCCGGTAGTGCCCTAGAAGTAATGATGCTAGATTAGCAGTAGTTCTTGCTAATCTATCCCTGACTATGCCTCTTTGTCCTAACTGTTCTTTTTGCCAGACAGTCAAAAACGGTCGCATTCACAACAGTAAACAACCGTTTAAGTGTGTTAAGTGCGATCGGCAATTCGTTGAATAGCCGCATTCATAAGGTGATTGAGCAGGAGACACGAGAACTAATTGATCGATGGTGGTTAGAACGTATTTCACTTGCCGGGATTGCTGGTGCGATCCAGATTTCTCAGCAAAGGCTCCAACCCTACGTTAACGAGAAATATGCTGGAGTAACCCGAAGCGTGGATTGAAGCCGTAGGAGAAGCGAGTTATTTACCTGTCTCCTTTTTCTCCCGATTTAAATCCGATTAAAAGCAGAAGAGTTTAAGCTCAAAGAATATCTACGTTCGGTGGGTGTACGTAAGTAGTGACACCTGAGAGTCAGCACTTGTACGGATTCGACTCGCTCACTCTCAAAGATCTCAAAAATTGGTTGACTTATTGTTGTTACTGTACCTCATACGGTTGAAAACCGCTGTAAACGAAGGTGGCGGGGCGGGTTTTAAAAGGGCAAAATCTCTCCTAGCAATGATTACGGGCTAAACCTCCCCTACAGACCATTGATATTTTTTTGCGCCTATTTGCCTATTTACTTAGCCGCGGGATGTGCTATCATCAAAAAGATAAAACTTAGATAAAAATGGTGATATATTTTACAATACTTCAGACATTTTTAAGCTAATTAATTAACAAATATTTTTTTCAGGGTTGACTATTAAAGAAAGAATCAGAGTTTTAGCGAAACTGCCCCTACTATTTACTTTCGCAAAACATCAAATACTCTACTGTTAAGAGAGGTACAATATTTATGAATATTAAGGTCAAATACAAACTCCTTGAAAAACTTCATGTGGGTTTAAATACAGTAGTTTATCGCGCCGAGAGTAAAGAAGATCAGACTGCTGTGATTATCAAACTCCTTAGAGCAGACTATCCTACTCTCGGAGAGATTATGCAGTTGAGGCATGAATATGAAATCTCCCGACATCTCAATTTAGAATGTATTGTCAAGCCCTATGGATTGGAAAATCATCGTAATGGTCTAGCACTGATATTGGAAGATTCAAGAGGAGAAGCCCTCAAAAAGTTTTTGAATGGTAGCCAACTTGAACTCAAAGAGTTTTTGGAAATTGCTATTCAGTTAGCAGATACTCTGGGTAAGTTGCATGACAACCAAATTATTCATAAAGATATTAAGCCGACAAATATCATCATTACTCCTGCTACCCTCGACGTAAAAATTACTGACTTTAGCATTGCCACGCGCTTGTCTAGAGAAACCTCAACACTCAGCCATCCCACTTTACTAGAAGGCACACTCGCCTATATATCGCCAGAGCAAACCGGGCGGATGAACCGCTCAATTGACTATCGCACCGACTTCTACTCTTTAGGTATCACCTTCTATGAAATGCTGTGCGGTGAACTGCCATTTAAGGCTACAGATGCCATGGAATTAGTTCACTGCCACATCGCTAAACAGCCTGTCCCCCTCTGGGAAGCTATATGGGGAAAAGAGCAAAAGAGCAGAGTAAAAATTACCAGACATAATCCCACATTTAAAAGTCAAAATGGTGAGATTATCAAAGCGATTTGTGACATAGTGATGAAATTATTAGCCAAAACTGCTGAAGATAGATATCAAAGTGGTTATGGTCTTAAAGCGGATCTAGAACAATGTTTAAATCAATTACAACAAACTGGCAATATTTCAAACTTCATACTGGGTGAGCGTGATAAGTCCGGTCAATTTCTGATCCCACAAAAACTGTACGGACGAGATGCACAAGTAGCCACGCTGATGGATGCCTTTGAGCGGGTTAGCACTGGAACAGCCGAGCTCATGCTAGTTTCCGGTTACTCAGGAATAGGTAAATCTTGCTTAGTTTATGAAATTCACAAACCCATTGTCGGAGCAAGGGGTTATTTTATAGCTGGCAAGTTTGACCAATTTAAACGTAATATTCCCTATGGAGCTTTAATTCAAGCTTTTGAAGGACTAATTCGCCAAATATTAACAGAAAGCTCTGAAAAAATTAACTTGTGGAAACATAACATTTTAAATGATTTAGGTCAAAATACTAGAGTTATAATTGACGTTATTCCGGAATTGGAATTGATTGTTGGTGAGCAACCTGAAGTTTCTAAATTAGGGCCAAGCGAATCACAAAACCGTTTCAATCTGGCTTTTAAACAATTCATTAATGTTTTTACCCAAAAAGCACATCCGCTAGTTTTATTTTTAGATGATTTGCAGTGGGCTGATTCGGCTTCTTTGAAATTGGTTCATGTGCTGCTAACTGACCGAGATAGCCAATATTTATTGGTGATTGGGGCCTATCGAGATAACGAAGTCAGCCCAACTCATCCGTTAATGCAGACCTTAGATAGTATTTATTCCTGCGGCTCAATAATACATAATATTGTTCTCCCACCGTTGACACTTTGTACAGTCAATCAATTAGTTGCTGACACTTTGGGTGACAACTGCTCATCAGCAGTCCACTCTCTTGCTTGTTTTTCTGAGCAACACGGAGAAATGGAAGGACAAAGTTTGGTTACTAAAAGCAAGAATCTTGAAAGAGATAAGTGCAAGTTATTAGCTGAGTTAGTTTTCAATAAAACTCAAGGCAACCCCTTTTTTCTCACTCAACTGCTCACCTCCCTGTACACCGAAAAACTGTTGACATTTGACTTCAGTATTAACAGATGGGAATGGGATATGGGGCAAATTCAAAGTGTGGCGATCGCAGATTATAATGTCGTCCAACTCCTAGCTAGAAACATTCAGAAACTGCCTCCAGACACCCAGAGAGTTTTAAAGTTAGCAGCTTGTATTGGCAACCGATTTAATTTAGACATTTTGGCAATAGTAAGTGAAAAATCTATATCAGAAACGGCATCTGCTTTATGGGATGGGCTTCAGACTGGTTTAATTCTGCCCATCGGGGAAAGTGCTTACAAAATACCGTTACTGTGCAAAGGTAATGAGTCTTTCATAATAGGCAATAGTCAAGGAACCCCATCAGAAATTAATACTTACAAAGTATCGTACAAATTTTTGCATGACCGGGTTCAGCAAGCGGCTTATTCTCTGATTCCTTCTGAACAACAAAAAACTACCCACCTAAAAATTGGTCAACTCCTATTACACAATACAGATCTAGACACCCTAGAAGAAAATGTCTTTGATATTGTTAACCAGCTAAATATCGGAGTAGAATTCATTACCGATCGAGAAGAAAAATACAAGCTGGCTCAATTAAATTTAAGGGCTGCTCGAAAAGCCAAAGCAGCGTCAGCTTATGAAGCTGCTCTTATGCAATTAAGAGTAGGGTTAAAACTCTTAGCAGAAAACAGTTGGCAGAGTAACTACGATCTGACTCTAGCACTTTATGTAGAAGCCGTAGAAGCAGAATATCTTACTACGAATTACGAAAGGTCAGCGGCTCTTGCTGAAGTTGTTCTGCAACAAGCTAGCACCCTGCTCGAAAGAGTGAAAGTATACGAGCTACAAATCCAGTATTATATGGCTCAAAATCAGATGTTAAAAGCCCTTGATACCGGGCTGCAAGTGCTGGATATGCTGGGTGTTTCCTTGTCAAATCACGAAGGTGACGGGGATTTTGTGGTTGAGCTACCAGAACTCACGGATTTAGACAATATTCCAGAAATGACAGATCCGTATCAATTAGCAGCCTTGCGGATACTGATGAGCGTTATTTCTTCTGCTTGCACAGTCAAGCCAGATATTGTACCCGTGCTTGTACTTACCCAAACGAAGCTTTGTGTTGAAAGGGGTCATTCAGCACTGGCTGCTTTTGCTTATGTTTTTTATGGCAATTTTATATATTCAATGACTGGGGATATAAATGCAGGCTATCATGCAGGTCAGCTAGCTTTAAAGCTGTTGGATAAATTTAATGCTAGAGAAGTTCAATGTAAAGTATGCAGTTCATTTTATGGTTCGCTCAAGCCCTGGAAGGTTCATATTAAGGACACATTAACATCTCTACGGGAGGCGCTGCAAAGCGGGCTGGAAACTGGAGATATAGAGTATGCGGGCTATACTGCTACTGTCTATTGCTCTGGCATTTTTTGGACGGGAAAGCCGTTAGATATAATAGAAGAAGAGCAAGAGCAATATCTTAATTTAGTATTCAAACTAAAACAAGACTATTCTATCTACTACATCCAGATATTCCACCAACTGACTCTAAATCTTAAAAATGAAGCGGAGGGGAAAACTCAGTTAGTTGGCAAGAGTTTTAATGAGACACAAATGTTGCCTGTTTTAATTAAAACTAACAATAGAATTTTGCTATTTATGGCTTATCTCGCCAAGACGATTCTATTTTATCTATTTAAAGAACCTACAAATGCTCTTGCTAACGCCACTTTAGCAGCAGAACACGCAGCCGGTGTGATGAACATGGTAGTTTCGGCTCCTCACAACTTCTATTATTCCCTCGCTCTCCTCGCTGTTTATCCTCAAGCTTCACTCGGCGAACAACAACAATACATCAGCTTAGTAGAAGCTAATCAACAAAAAATGCAGAAATGGGCATTTCATGCCCCGTTTAACTTCCAGCATAAGTACGACCTTGTGGAAGCAGAAAAAGCCCGGATTCAAGGGCAAATTCTAGAAGCAATGGAATATTATGACCGAGCTATAGCAGGAGCTAAAGAACAAGGATACATTCAGGAAGAAGCACTAGCATCGGAACTAGCAGCCGAGTGTTATTTCTCCATAGGCAGAGACAAGTTTGCTCGAATCTATCTGGCACAAGCTTACTACGGGTATATTCGTTGGGGAGCAAAAACTAAAGTTAAAGATTTAGAGTCTAGATATCCTTTGGTATTTTCCGAGATGCTGATGCGAGAATCCATAGGCATAGAGATTAATAGGACAACAACAACATCGACCACGGGAGGAAGCTCGGCGGTTTTGGATTTGTCCACTGTGAATAAAGCATCTCTGGCTTTGGCTGAAGAAATAGTTCTTGATAAGTTGCTAGATAAGTTACTTAAAATTCTGATGGAAAATGCTGGAGCTACAACGGCCTGCCTGATCTTAGAAAAAGATGGAAAGTTAGTGATAGAAGCTACAGGTGTTATGGATAGAGAGGCGGTTGTATTGTGTTCAGAATTACCCGTTGAAAATACTGAGTACCTGCCCATTACCATAATTAATTATGTAGGGATAGCTAAACAAAATGTGGTGTTAAATGATGCAGCCTTGTCACAAAGATTCATGAACGATCCTTACATCATAAAAACCAAACCGAAGTCAATATTATCTATGCCTATTATTAATCAAGGCAAGCTCATTGGCATTATTTACTTGGAGAACAATATCACAACTGGTGCCTTTACAAGGGAGAGGCTGGAGGTCTTAAAAATACTTTCTTCACAGATAGCTATATCTCTTAAAAATGCTATGCTTTATGGAAAATTGGAAACCGCAACTCATAACTTGAAAACAGCTAATGAACAATTAGAGGATTACAACCAAACGCTTGGACAAAAAGTAGAAGATAGGACTCTGGAGCTAAAACAAAAAAATAGCCTGCTGAGAGAACAAGCAATTCAAGTTGAACTCACCCTAAAAGAATTGCAAGCGACACAGACTCAGCTAATTCAAACTGAGAAGATGTCAAGTCTGGGGCAAATGGTTGCTGGTATAGCTCACGAAATTAATAACCCAATTAACTTTATCTACGGCAATCTTACCCCGGCTAGCGAATATTTTCATGACTTGCTGGGGTTGCTGAATCTCTATCAGGATCAATTGCCTAATGCAACTCCTGAAATTTTAAACTTGGCAGAAAATATCGATCTGGAATTCTTAATTGCCGATTTTCCTAGACTGCTTGATTCGATGCAGGTAGGGGCAGAACGCATCCGCCAGATTGTCTTGTCGCTGCGGAATTTCTCGCGCTTGGATGAGGCGGAAATGAAAGCAGTAGATATCCATGAAGGGATTGATAGCACTCTGCTATTGTTGCAAAATCAGCTAAAAGCTAAGCCAGAGAATCCAGGTATTCAAATTGTTAAAGAATATGGAAATCTACCTATGGTAGAGTGTTACGCTGGCTTCCTGAACCAAGTATTTATGAATATCATCAGGAATGCGATTGATGCTATAGAGGAATCATGGGTGAATTATTCTATAGCATCAATCTCAAAGAAAAAATCACAAGTTCGTATTCGCACCAGTGTCATAAATAGTAACCAAGTAGAGATTCGGATTGCGGACAATGGAGCGGGGATGACGGAGGAAGTAAGGCAGAAGGTTTTTGACCCTTTCTTTACTACGAAACCTGTCGGCTCTGGCACTGGTTTGGGGCTGGCTATTAGCTACCAGATTGTAGTAGAAAAACATCACGGTAGTCTGACTTGTATTTCCGAGCCTGGACAGGGAGCAGAGTTCGTGATTGAGATTCCTCTCAAGCAGGGAACTCAGCAAGAGTGAGATTGATTTAGCTGGTGTTCGCTCCCAGGAATTTACTTTCCTTGTGGCATTAGAAAAGCGACGGGGTGGAGGGTAAATATTTTCATCGCTCGCTTCAAAAGCGAGATTAAATAGTGACCTCGATCGCCAAAACACTCCGCTTAAGATATATAATAAAATAAGGTAATTAGGCGATCGAAGCAAAAGTCTGCCGAAGCTAGCTTTATTGGGTCGTTGCTCACCACTATCACCCCTATCTGACGGCAAATTTATTTAAATAATTTTAGTTTTTTGGCTAGGGCCCGAGCTTAAGCTCCGCAACGCTTATGGGAACCGAGCAAAAAACTCAGTATTGCTTGCTCGGAGGAAGAATAAAATGCTAGGTAATTTTCAGGATACGTGCTTTCACCAGTTATTTGAGTTCCAAGTAAAGCTCACGCCTGACGCTATTACAGTAATTTTTGATGGGAAGCAGCTAACTTATCAGGAGTTAAACTTTGAAGCTAACCAGTTGGCGCATTATCTGAACACTCTCGGTGTGGGCCCAGAGGTATTGGTCGCAGCCTGTGTGGAGCGCTGTTTAGAGATGGTAGTAGGTCTATTGGGTATTCTTAAAGCTGGCGGAGCTTACGTGCCACTAGATCCGCATTATCCGCAAAACAGACTGGCGTTGATGTTGGAACATTCCCAAACGGCTGTGTTGCTTACACAACAGCATTTAGTCGAGTCTCTTCCGGAACATAGAGGGCACGTCATCTGTTTAGATGGGAATTCAGAAACGGTAGCTTGCTTTAGCGAGGAAAACCCAGAGAGCGGCGTGACACGGGATAATTTAGCTTATGTGATTTACACATCCGGCTCTACTGGTCAACCCAAGGGAGTAGCATCGAGCATGGCGGTGCAGTGAACACGCTCTTCGATATTAATCAGGGCTTTGAAGTAGGAGCAGGCGATCGCGTTTTAGCTGTTTCTTCCCTCAGCTTCGACCTATGCGTATATGACATTTTCGGTCTGCTGGCTGCGTCCGGAACTGTTGTTATCCCTAAAGCGATCGCAACGCCAGACCCGGCTGACTGGCTCGCTCTGATGATGCAAGAACGAGTGACCATCTGGGACTGTTGATGAACTTGCAAAAGCTGCTGGTGTAAATTCTCATGGTATTTATCACCTGATGGGTATGCTAGTAAGCGTTGATGTATTTTCTGTGGAAGATAATGAGAAGTTTTGCTTAAATTCTCTGGGAAAAAATCTCCTGACTGGTACTTCTGATTATTTACGGGGTATAGTTATGGCGATGGGTGATGAGATTATATCAGGCTTGGGTAAATTTACTATAGGGTATAAAGACGGGAAAAACTGGATTTAATCATACTTTTAATAGGGATTTTTATAGTTATTTAAAGCAAGATTCGGAGGCTAGTGTAAATTTTAATGAGTGGATGAAGGAGACGACAAGAGAGTGGCTGCTTCCGGTTCTTGAAGCTTATGATTTTTCAGAAGTTAAGACACTTGTGGATGTGGGAGGTGGCATTGGAACTCTAACGGCTGTTATTTTGAATGCGAATCCCAAGATACAAGCTATTTTGTTCGATCGCGAAGATGTGGTTGTTGGTGCGCAGCGGGTTTTGGAAGGGGCTGGAGTTGCAGATAGGTGTCAAATAGTTGGAGGAAACTTTTTTGATGCGGTTCTCCTTGATGGCGATCTTTACTTAATTTCTCGCGTCCTCCTCAATTGGGATGATACTGATGCTATTAAAATTCTTACTAACTGCTACCAAGCTATGACTGTTAAAGACAGGCTGGTGGTTGTTGATTTTATGTTACCTAAAGGCAAAATGTCCCCGTTGATTGGTATGGACAGTCTAAATTTGTTCCTTCTGTTCGGAAATTTTATGCGTACAGAGGATGATTTTTATAATTTACTTTCATAGGCGGGATTCAAGGTGACTAATACGATCAAAACCACGGGCCAGTAAGCGCGATCGAGGCGAAACCTGCTTGACATTAGCAGGTCTAAAAACACCGGAATTCTTCGGGTGGAGGATTCCTATTTCTCTATTAATCTCGATCCTCTTATAGCTATTCTGAAAAGCTCTGCAACAATAACAAAAGTAGGTTGGGTGGAACCAAGTGCAACGCAACATCAGGACTGTAGCAATATTTTTCATAATTGCTATTATCGGGATTTGAACAAATTTCAAGTCCACACAAAGCATAAACCTGCTATGTGTCAGGCAAATACGTCACCATTATGTTGCAGCCAAACGAAAAAAAGATCGCACTTCTCGTCGTGCGATCGCGTTGCTAGCGATTTCAATCGCCCGCTTTATGGTCGATATCCATCTATGCTACCGCTTCACCGCATTGTGTTCCCACTTCCAAACACAGCTAGAAATCAAATTCGTACAGATATGGGCCGTAATTGGCACTAACAAATTCCCAGTCGCTAAAACGCTGTAACCCAACAGCAATCCGACAGCGGTTGCCCAAACAGCATAAGGCCACTGATCCATGCCTCCCAAGTGCAGAATGCCGAAACAAAAACTCGATAAAACTACACCGGTAACATTCAATCCCAAAGCAGACAGCATCACGCCTCGAAATAGCAATTCTTCGCTAAGTCCCGGCAGCAGTCCCAGCCAAATTAAATCCGGCCAAAACAAAGGTTTGAGCACTACTTCCAAGTAAACGTCTGCACTCCGGCGATAACCGGGCCAGAGGTGATAAACGATCGCACTGCCACCTGTAATTGCCAGTCCCAGCGCACATCCTTTGAGCAAGTCCATTCCTATCAATTTGACTGGCAAAAGCGATAGCGATCCAAATAGCAACCACAATTTACCTACCGCCAGCAACATAATTGCTGTCACGCCCATTGCTACTAAAACTTGGGTGCGCGTCAAGGGTTCAAGTTCAGGATTCTCGGGAAATTTTTCTGCCACTTAATCACTTTTAGATTTGAGGTTTGAGATTTGAGATTTGTTGGGTTTAGTCAGATAAACAACGCAGGGAGGAGATGTCTGCACCCAAAGAAGCTGGACTGATGCCGGCTCGCTTTGCGACCAAAATTCCGATCGCCTCTAAATATGAGTTTACCTGCAAAGCTTTGATTCCGAGTTTTTCTGGAGTCGCCTGCATCTGGGTTTTGTTGTCGCCGACAGCGATGATTTGTACGGACGATCGCCCGCTCAAACTCAGAATAGCACTGCCGCCGCAGGCTGTGGCGGGTATCACCACCGCATCGACTCGATCGGCGGTAATTGATAATTGATTGTGCTGCTGGCTTTCTGGCGCTACCAATTGGGGAGCTTTGCTGAGGCCGGCAAGCACGCAAGGTAGGAAAGTATAGCCGATTTCCTCAGCAGCCGATCGCGGGGACAGGTGCGGATCGAGGGGAAGCGCGGACAACGCGGGGGCGTGGGCGCAGGGGATTTTAAATGTCCTGACGACGAGGTGGCTGATTACAGCTTCCGCGCCGGCGAGGGGGTCAACTCCTTTGCCGCGGCGGTAGTTTTCGAGGGCGAGGCTGCCTTCATCGTCGGGAAATCTGGCTACAACTGCCATCGCCTCTACTTTTGCTTGTGCGATCAATTTTTGTGCAGCGCGCAATAAACTGTCTGGATTGCCGATCGTCCCCCAGGATGCCCCTGATTCAGAAATACGCAATTCTACTTGCAGAGGGCGATCGGTTAAAACACAATCGGTTATATTCAAACCCAATGTAGCTCTAGCAGCATCAACGGCTTGCAAGTGGCGCAACTGCAAGTCTGGTTCAATGCCGGCATCGAGGATTAAGCCGATGCGATTTTGATGTACCGGTTGCAGACCCCAGCATCCGGCAGCAAATTTGTCAAGGGCGTAACCTTCAACGTAGAGAGCGTTAGGTATCGGCCAATAAAGTTGAGCGCCGTTGAGGACGTTGGGGTGGGTGATCAGGGTGTCTGAAATTTGGGCGATCGCCCTAGCCACGGGCAGCGCATCTCCTGCAAAGCCCCCGATCGAGGCTCCAACGCCTGTGGGGACTATCAAAACCACTGTTAAAGGGCGCCGGTTCACACTGTTGCGGGGGATGCTTCCACGAGCACGTAGCCTTCTACCACAGCCTTTTGCCGATCGACATCCACGTCTGTGACGGCCCACCGCAGGGGTTCGCCGTGCTTTTGCAGTTCAATTTCAATCGCCGAGTGCAATTCTTCGGCGGTATCGTGGAGGTCAACTTCTGCGGAAATGAAATGGGTGGTCATCGGGCGATCCATAGTGGTTTTACTGCGATCGGTACTTAGATCAATTTTAGCTTAGTCCTAGGATTTACCGAACTGGCGATCGTACACAATGTCTTCTTTTTCGGTTTCTATCTTCAAGTTCGATCGGGGATAAGCAATGCACAGCAACACATAACCTTCTGCCTGAAGTTCGGGACTGACGCCCATGCAATCAACTTGCTCAACTTCACCCTCAATAACTTTAGCAGCGCAAGTAGTACAAACCCCTGCATTGCAAGAGTTAGGCAGATCAATGCCCGCAGCGTTGGCCGCCTGCAGAATTTGTTTATCTTCCGGCACTTCTACGGTATAGGTAGAGCCTTGGTGGAGCAATTCAACAGTGTAAGTCTTAGACATATTTCAATTATTCGTTTTAATTCCCAATTGGAATTTACGCTAGATTTGCAAATAAAGCAATAATTATTTTACCGCTGTTTGTGCTTTTGTGCAAATTTACGACATTTTTTTTGTTAGTAACCTTTTCTATTAAATTACTCAGCAAATAATCGCCACAGTGTCAAGTCTTTAGCGGGGAAAAATTAGAGTTTTTTAAAATTTTATATTGCCGCCTATTGATGACAGTATTTTTTCAAGCACTAACTAGCTCTACCACAAAAGGTATAAGATCGGTAAGTACGAGTGGAGGACTCCTGAGATGCCAGCTCCTTTATGCCCATAGCTCACTCATAAAGAAAGAAGACGGAACGCTTGGGAAACTGAGTTCGCGATCGTGGTAGGCCAGCACGGCTTAGGCAGCGCGCTTCGATTCTAACGATCTTTTTCCACTACTCTCGGTAACTTAATCCCAAGTTAGATATTTGCAGTCTGTTTTGAGACCTGCGACTAGAAGACGGTTTAATTGTATTTAGAGGAAAAATGAAATCATGACAAATTTAACTTTGGGTAATCATGCGGTGGTGATTGGCGGGAGTATTGCCGGACTGCTGACGGCTCGGATTTTGACTGATTATTTTGAGCAGGTGACACTCATTGAACGAGATTGTTTTCCTCTTCAAGCAGAACCCCGCAGGGGCATTCCTCAAGGCCCTCAACTGCACATTTTGCTGACCCGAGGCCGTCAAATTATCGAAGAGTTGTTTCCGGGCTTGGAAGCAGAACTCATTGCTCAAGGAGCGGTCACTGTGGATATGGGAGGCGATGTGGAATGGCTCAATCCTTTTGGCTGGACTGCTCGTTTCCCCTCTGGATTTACAGTGCTCTCTTTCAGTCGGTGCATTTTGGATTGGTTGATTTACCGCCGGTTAGCGGGAACCAACCAGCTTCATTTCCTGGAGGAAAGCTATGTCACTGGACTCATTTCAAGTCCTGATGGAACGAGCATTGCTGGAGTGAAAGTCCGGCAGCGCCAGCAAACCGGAGAGACTCAAGAGCACACCTTAGTCGCTGATTTGGTGGTGGATGCAAGCGGGTTTAATTCGCAAGCCCCCAAATGGCTGAAAGAATTGGGCTATGAAGCACCACAGGAAACATTGATTACAACTGGCATGGGATACGCCGGCCGCATCTACGAGATTCCTGCGGGATTTGAATCCGATTGGAAAGGCGTGTACCTGCAAGCGGCTCCACCCGAACGAACTTCAATGGCTATTCTGTACCCGATTGAAAATAACCGTTGGCTTCTGGGATTCTGTGCCACTGCACCCTACCGCCTCCCAAAAGATGAAGCTGCCCTTTTGGATGCGCTCCAGCAGTTACCCAGCCCTCTGGTTTACAACGCTCTCAAGCAGGCAAAACCTTGTACGCCGATCGAAATTTACTATCCTCCCGGCAACCGGTTATACCACTACGAAACTCTGAAGCGACAACCCGAAGGGTTTTTGGTTTTAGGAGATGCTGTTTGTTCGTTCACGCCAATTTACGGTCAAGGCATGACCGTAGCCGCATTGGGGGTGAAGACCTTAGATGCCTGTTTGCAAAACCTTGTCGCACAACCCTCACCCAGCCTAACTGGATTAGCAAAAACATTTCAGAAACGACTGGCACAGCTCAATGCAGGGCCTTGGATTGCCTCTACGACTCAAGATGCTAAATACCCCAGCTTTCGAGGCCCTGTTAAGGGTGCCAGCGCCCTAAACAAGTTCATGGGATGGTATATGAACCAAGTCATTGGTTTAACCGTTCGCGAAACTCAAACTACACTCAGTTTGTTTGAAGTGTTCCATATGCTGAAATCTCCTGGCACGCTGTTTCAACCTCGAATTTTGTTGCAGGTCATAAAGCAGGTACTGGCAGGTCGAGCGAACTCAAGTCAAGTTAATAAGTCATTGACTCCTTTGTAAGACCAACTCTTACAAATTACCACTCACCTATTCCCACTCACCAATTTATTCAATATCAATTTGATTTGGAGGCTTAGGTTGATTCTGTTTGTCATCCTTCAAAGTTTTACGCCCAGAACTAGCATAATCCTTATAAAAATCCACAAACATCTTTGTCAACTGCTGCAAAGAAAGTTGTTCCCCATTAACTTGAGCTTTCATATAAGCTTTAAGCACTTCAATGTAAGCCAAACCGAGGGCAAGGGTGAGAGTTGCTGCCGTTGCAGCGGAGATAGCACCGCCGACAACAGTACCCGCACCAGGAATCATTTTAATCAAATTAGTAACAATACTTCTGCCAACAGCAGTAACCCCGCCTGTGCCGCTAATAGCAGACAGCATCGCTGAAATAAAGCCCTTATCAAAGGGCATTCCAAAAATCACAGTAATATTAGCAATCATTGCCGTTTGCATGGTCATCAAAATCGGCGCATCAGCAAACGGTACAGGAGTCGCACCGACAATTGCAGAACCTGCAACATAAGCACTTAGATACTTAAATGCCATATCGGATTTGAGCGCAATATTGGCAATTTGTTCTTTAACAAAAGCTTTTTTAGCTACTTCCGGCAGCAGTTGAAAAGTTGCATCTACCAACTTATCTAAACCGTGAGATTTTACTGTATAATCCTCATCAATTTCTTCCGGCTCAGCCATGACGGGGATGATTTGACTGACGGGCAAATTCATGTGTTCCAGTTGCTTGAAAAACTCGCCCGGCTTTTTAGATGTCGTCTGAGTCAGCACTAAAAGAACTGGTACATCTTTGACTTCCATTTCTTTTAGCCAGTTTTCCTCGACAGATTCTATTCTATTGGCGCTGTGATTGATGCAGTACCAGATGACGTGAATGTGTTCTTTTGGGTGCAGGAGTCTTTGGTCTTCAATTAGTTTTGCAACGTTTAATTGAATAATTTTAATTTGTTCGGCGTTAAGTTCGAGTCCGGGAGTATCGTAGACTGTAATTGGGCAATTCGGTTTGGTATATTGGCGAATGCCTTGAGTGATGGGGCGGCCGACTCCGGTTTCTGCTAAGCGTTGGCGAAAAACGGAATTTATTAGGGTACTTTTGCCGACGCCGGTTTTGCCGATGACTAAAACATTGCACTGTCCCACTTGGTTTTCTGCTTCTTTGAAGGCGTAGTAACTTCTATTTAAAAGCTCGTCTAAGGAAAAGTCGTCTGACATGGCGGTTTGCTCCGATAATGGTGGGATATTAATTCAATACCACCGAATAGAATTCCGATGCTATACAAACGAAGTCCGCGAAGGCGGACTGAGGAGTGTTAAACATATTGTAGCAATTTGATTTCAGAACTGGTGCAACGGGTAGAGGAGAGTTTTGTGTGGCGTGCTGCTAAATGAAAGGTTGTAAAATTTAGTTTAAGCTAGCAATCGATCGACATCGATGCTAAAACCGATCAGGATTTGTTGGGTGCTGGCGGTATCGCCGGATCTAAATGTCAATATTTGATTTTGAGTCATCACGAATATTAAACGACTTTCGGGAAAAACTAGCCAGACTTCCTGACAGCTAAATTCTAAATATTCCTGTGCTTTGAGAAAGACATCTTCAGCGATATCGGTGGGTGAAACTATTTCGGCAACTAAAGGGAAACTTTGGGGTAAGCTGTTCAGCATCTAAAACGCATATTGTATGGTATAATATGATAATTTCCCG
>JAUBOM010000279.1:0-3496 GCA_036700245.1 Microcoleus vaginatus BM001213989 | reverse complement strand
GGCTGTAGAGGAAGCAGTGGTTGTGGCTCGAGAGGATGTACCAGGCAACAAGCGCTTAGTTGCCTATCTAGTCGTCAACCAGCCAATTGCACCAGCGATACCAGAACTACAACAGTTTTTAAAGCAGAAGATGCCCGAGTACATGGTGCCTAGTACCTTCGTGCTGCTGGAGGTTCTGCCACTGACACCCAATGGTAAGGTAGACCGCCGCGCCCTGCCCGCACCCGATACATCCTGCTTAAGTCTGAAAGCCAGCTTTGTCTCACCCCGCGACACCCTAGAACTACAACTCGTGCAAATCTGGGAAGAAGTTTTAGATGTTCGCCCTGTCGGAGTCCGGGACAACTTCTTTGACCTGGGCGGTCATTCCCTTTTGGCCATAACCCTGATGGCTAGGATTCAGCAAAAGTTCGGAAAAAATTTGGCCTTGGCGGCACTATTGCAAGGTCCGACTATTGAAAATCTGGCGAGTAGTCTCCGCCAGGAAACAGATTCCCCGTCCTGGTCTACTCTAATAGCGATTCAGCCAGACGGTCCTAAGCGACCTTTGTTCTGCGTTCATCCAGGTGGTGGCACTGTCCTAGCATACATCGATTTAGCACGTCATCTAGGTTCAGAACAACCGTTTTATGGGCTGGAATCACTCGGACTCTATGAGGAACAGAAGTCTTATGCTCGAGTAGAAGACATGGCCGCTCATTACATCGAAGCGATGCAGGCTGTTCAGCCCCAAGGTCCTTACCTTCTCGCAGGCTGGTGTTTTGGTGGTCTGGTGGCCTTTGAGATGGCTCAGCAGCTCCAAGCGCGAAGTGAGCAAGTATCATTCTTGGGGTTGCTGGATATATCTACTGAACGTGTGGCTTCTGAAGAACTCGCTGAACTGGAACTAGACGACGCAGCTTTCTTGGTCAAGCTATTTTCCAAGGATATTTCCCTTTCATTGGATAGCATCCGCGAACTTGGATCGGACGAGCAGCTACTTTATGTGATGGAGAAAATAAGGGAGATCAACCTGATCCCTCCAGATGTTGGGCTGGCTCAGGCACGATATCTAGTGCAAATCCTCAAAAGCCATATCCGAGCCGCAAAGGTCTACATACCCCAGCCTTATCAGGGCAGGCCTACCCTCTTCCGGGCCAGTGAGGAAGAAACAGCAAATTCCCAGGACTTAACGCTGGGCTGGGAAGAGTTAGCAACTGAGGGGGTAGACCTCCACTGGGTTCCTGGCAATCATAGCACCATGGTTCGCGAACCTCATGTCCAGGTACTTGCTAAACAGCTATGTGCCTGCCTCGATCGGTCGCAAGCGAATGATTAAGGAAAAGAAAATGGTCAAAAGCCCTAGAGCTGCAATGCCAGTCTTCATGCTCATCTGGTTCGGGCAAATGGTCTCCCTGCTCGGTTCTGGTCTCACTGGCTTCGCATTTGGCGTCTGGGTGTACCAGCGCACTGGGTCGGTAACCCAGTTTGCCCTCATTGCTTTGTCCACGACCTTGCCGGCGATCGTGATTTCCCCAATTGCAGGCGCTCTCGTAGACCGATGGAACTTGCGCTGGACTATGGTCCTAAGTGACTGCGGTGCAGGTTTGAGCAGCCTGTTTCTCGCATTGATGCTTCTTGCTGGTCGGCTGGAAGTCTGGCACATCTACTTAGCCATGTCCGTCAGCTCCACCTGTAATGCTTTCCAGTGGCCAGCGTATTCAGCTGCAACTACGCTACTAGTACCAAAGGAACATCTGGGTCGGGCTAGTGGCCTGGTTCAACTGGGGCAATCTGTTGGCCAGCTCATCTCACCAGTGCTAGCAGGTATTCTGATCCTGACCATTCAGATTCAGGGCATTATACTGCTTGACTTTGCCACATTCCTCTTCGCCTTAGTTACGCTGTTGACCGCCCGGTTTCCTCAAACAAAGACTGAAGCTGACGGCGAACTGGGGAAGAGGTCGCTGCTGCAAGAGGCAACCTACGGCTGGATCTTTATTAGGTCAAGACCAGGGTTACTAGGGCTACTGATATTCTTGGCACTCAGCAACTTCCTCATGGGAGTTATTGAGGTGCTAGCTACGCCGCTAGTATTATCCTTCGCCTCGCCTACCGTCCTCGGCACTGTGCTGTCGATCGGAGGTAGCGGTATGCTGGTCGGTAGCGTAGTGATGACTACCTGGGGAGGACCACTGCGCCTCATCAATAGCGTGTTTGGCTTCATGGTGTTAAGCGGACTGTGCGTTATAGTAGCCGGACTGCGACCCTCAGCCGAACTCTTCGCCCTCGCCACTTTTTTCTTCTGCTTGGGTTTACCAATAATTAATGGGTCTATCCAAGTTATCTTCCAAAGAAAAGTTGCACTCGATGTGCAAGGAAGAGTCTTCGCCTTAATGAGAATGATCGCAGGGTCATCCCTACCGCTCGCTTATGTCGTCGCCGGACCGTTGGCTGACCGAGTCTTCGAGCCCCTAATGACCACTGGTGGACTCCTAGCAGGAAGCATGGGACAGCTTATAGGCGTTGGACGAGGGCGCGGCATTGGTCTGATGTTCATCACATTGGGAGCCCTCACCATACTGGTAACGGTTGTTGCCTACCAGTACCCCCGCCTGCGACTGCTAGAAGAGGAACTACCGGATGCGATCGCCGACTCAACTGCTGCTTTAGCGAACAACCAAGGGGAACTTATTTAAAACATAAGGTTGGTTGAGAAAAATGACCCCATCTTTTTTTACTTTAAGTTATCTCAATCCTCTACTGGCAAGGCTTTTGGCGGAGTGCTCACCCGTCAAAATTAAATAGTTGAAGATTGAATAAATGAATAATTAGGAAATTTACGAATTAATTAAAAAGACCTTAATCTCCCATCTAAGATCTAAATCTGTACATCATCTACCTGAGAAAGCCTATAGTAGACTTACCGCTTTTATTAACCTGAGAATTTGAGGCGATCGCCTGCTTACGATATTGCTCGATCCAGGATTGAATTGCCAAATTTAACTCAGCTTTTTGTGCTACTTGAATTCCTTCTGGATCAAAGCGATCGCAATAATAAATATCAATCAACAATGCTAACTCTTCAAAATAATATAATAATTCCGGCTTTTCCTTTTTTAACCTCTCTATCCAATTTTTTAAAGGCTCGGAAGCAGGGCGAATTAACCCAGACTCATTTAACGCCTTCTCAATTAAATAAAATTCAGATTTCGGAATCAGCGAATCTTTTTTATAAATAGCTTTTAGCCATCTAGGTTTCTTAGATAAAAGGCGTACAGTTTTCTTAAAATTACGATTAAACCTCAGAAAAAATATTAAAGCCAGCAGGGTAACTCCCCCATACTTCAATACATTGTTATTGGATAATTCCAGCCCCAGCAACATTTTGTAAGTCAATAGCGACCATAAATCAGAGATCAATGCCCTTGGAGCAGCAGCATCCTCCATACTTTCCCAATCATACCAAATCCGGTTATCATAGAATACTAACAAATCAACGATAGTTAAACCAATG
>JAUBOM010000278.1:0-3555 GCA_036700245.1 Microcoleus vaginatus BM001213989 | reverse complement strand
TGTCAATGTTCGGATGATGTTTCTATTATTAACGGTATCCTTAACGTTTGTAAAGGGTTTTAGCGACAGTTAAACTGATAGCGGTCATCAGGAAAGCTTATAAAATGATAGACAGGGGCGATCGCCAGGGGTTTTGTTAAGAAAGTTGAGGGTTTTGCTTTCTGTGGGTCAGCTCGTGATACCTTTCTAAAACCTGAAAGCGGGAAAGTCCGGTGCAATTCCGGCGCTGTGCCGCAACTGTAAAAGTCAGAATGCCGATTTCGGGGGCGCTTTGTGGGCGTTTACTTTTGGATTCCCTGCGCAGCACGGGGAGGAGATTATTTGTTAGCTTTGACTAATTCGCCGACTTGTCCGGGTTTATTTTACGGTTCGATCGCCCGAGACGGAGTTTTATCGAGAATGCGGATTCCGGGGGGAATCTTAAACGCGCAGCAGTGTTGGACGATCGCCGATTTGGCAGATCAATACAGTACCGGCTGTTTGCAAGTGACGAATCGGGCAAATTTGCAAATCCGAGAAGTGCACTCGGAAATTCCCCCGGAAGTCTGGAACCGCTTGCAGGAATTGGGGATAGCGTCTCGCCGCGTTGAAGTTGACCCGATTCGCAATATAATGGCAAGTCCGACAGCAGGGATCGATCGCCAGCAATTACTGGATACTCGCCCGCTAGTGAAAGCTTGGGATGATTACCTGCAAACGCATCCCGAATTGTCGGAACTTTCGCCTAAGTTCAGCATTGGCTTGGATGGCGGGGAATCGGTTTCGATCCAGGCTTTGCGCAACGATATTTTATTAGCAGCAGGGCGATCGGCAAAATTAGAAATCGTTTTTAGGCTGCATTTAAACAGCGATACAGGGATTTTAATCCAACAATCGCAATGTATTTCAGTCTTAGCCGCCCTTGCTAGCTCGTATCTTGAATACACAAAAAATCAGCCTCGAATTGATGGCAAAAAACCTCGTTTGCGTCACCTGCTGGCAGATTGGGGTGTTGAAAGTTATCTAGAACAGGTACAGCAGAATTTACCATTTTTATTGCAATTCACATCTTGCACCTTTTCCAAAAACAGCCAAGATGCCTGTTCCACAAAGAGTGAATTTCCTTGTGGGGTGGGCATCTTGCCCGCCCGCTCGATCGACTCATCTGCAAGGGCGATCGAACAATCCCGACATCTCGGCATCCACCCTCAGCGACAGCCGGATTTCTCGTACATAGGAATTGCGCTGCCTCTCGGTAGGCTAGAATCAAAGCAACTGCGGAATTTGGCAAATTTAACCCAAAATCTAGCCAGCGGTACCCTGAGACTTACGCCGTGGCAAAATCTGTTGATTTCTGATATCCCCAACTCCCAGCTTTTTGAGATAAAACAGCAAATCGCCGATTTGGGATTGCACTCGTCGGCGACTCGCCTAGATTCGTGCTTGGTGGCTTGTGCCGGCAGCAGCGGCTGTGCGTCGGCGGCGACAGATACTCAAAGTCACGCCCTAGCAATGGCGAGGGATTTAGCGCAAAAATTGACGCTCGACCTGCCGATTAACATTCATTTTAGCGGTTGCCAAAAGTCCTGCGCCCAGCACCGGCCAATTGATATCACGCTGGTGGGAATTCAGATTGAGCGGGGACACGAGACGATCGAAGGTTACGACATTTATGCGGGTAGAAAAGATTTGCCCTTCGGGCGACCAATTTTTCCGGCGGTGAGTGCGGCCGAGATGCCCGGTGCGATCGAGCTTTTGTTGCAGGTGTATCAGCGGTTTCGAGAGCCTTTGGAGTCATTTGGTGAGTTTGTCGATGGGCGGGCGATCGACCAATTGCAGGAGTTGTTGAGCAGCGAAAAGCGGAATTTAAATTGAAAAAAGATCCCATTAAAACTGACGATTTTTAATCATTTATATTTCTATCTCTCTGGATCTTTCTTCCTTGGCGTCCTTTCCCTCTTCGCGGTTCATTCAAAAAATCTATTTCACAAATCCCACAAAATTCCCATAGCAGTTTTAAAGAATGATTGACTACATTCGAGACGGAACAGAAATCTACACCAAATCCTTCGCCACAATTCGAGCCGAAGCAGATTTGTCAAGCTTGCCGCCCGATTTAGAATCGGTAGCCGTGCGACTAATTCACAGTTGCGGCATGACCGATATTGTCACAGATTTAGCAGCTTCGCCGGGTGCAGCTACTGCGGGACACAACGCCCTCGCCGCAGGTGCGCCGATTCTGTGCGATGCCCGGATGGTGGCCGAAGGCATCACTCGCAAACGCCTTCCCGCTGACAATCCGGTGATTTGCACCCTCTGGCATTCCGAAATTCCGGAGTTGGCGCGGCAAATCGGAAATACTCGATCGGCTGCGGCCCTTGATTTATGGCTGGACAAGTTGCAGGGTGCGGTTGTGGCCATCGGCAATGCCCCGACTGCTTTGTTCCGACTACTGGAAATGCTGGATGCCGGAGCACCCAAACCGGCTTTAATTCTGGGTTTCCCGGTAGGATTTGTCGGGGCCGCCGAATCCAAAGCCGAACTGGCCGCCAACAGTCGCGGAGTGCCATTTATTACGTTGCACGGGCGGCGCGGTGGCAGTGCAATGGCAACGGCGGCCGTGAATGCGTTAGCGAAAAAGGATGAATTATGACTAAGGCGAATGGTAAATTGTACGGTTTGGGTATTGGCCCTGGCGATCCAGAGTTGATTACTTTGAAAGCTTATCGGATTTTGCAATCGGTGCCGGTGATTGCCTATCCGGCGATGGAAAATGGTAAGGTGCTGGCGCGGGCGATCGTCGCAGATTATCTGCGCCCGGAGCAAATTGAGATTCCGATGCCGTTGCCTTTTAGTCCGACGCGATCGTCTCAACCTTATTATGATATTGCTGCCGAGAAAATTGCCGCACATCTGAGGGAGGGACAGGATGTGGCGGTGCTGTGCGAGGGCGAACCTTTCCTCTACGGCTCGTTTATGTATCTATTCAACCGTTTGTCGGCGACATTTACGACTGAAGTTGTGCCGGGAATTTCTTCGACAATGGCGAGTGCGGCTGCGTTGGGAGTGCCGCTGACTTATCGTAACGATGTGTTAAGTATTATGCCTGCGACGCTGAATGCTGAGGTTTTGCGCGATCGGCTGGCGGTTGTTGATGCTGCTGTGATTATTAAGCTGGGGAGGCATTTTGCCAAAGTCCGGGACGTGCTGATTGAGTTGGGACAGTTCGATCGAGCACTGTATATAGAACGCGCAACTATGCCGAATCAGCGAATTCGGGCGATCGCAGATGTCGAACCCGCTGAAGTTCCCTATTGGGCTCTGATTATGATACCCAGCCAGCAAAAGTCTGTATCCTAATATTTCCATGCCTGAAGGCGACGCGCTTCCAGGCTTTCCCTACTTTTTTGTGCATTCTTTCTCATTTATCCACCATTCCGGATATTGATAACTAAATCTTATAACTTTTATTAGTTAATTTGTTGTGGAAATACTTTACAAACCTTAGAATATGCTTTATATTTATTTACATGGCGGAACACAAAGCCGTCACGAACATTGAAAACCAAATAAAGC
>JAUBOM010000043.1:39124-50824 GCA_036700245.1 Microcoleus vaginatus BM001213989 | reverse complement strand
GATTGATTCCACGGATAAATCCGGGGGCTTGTACCATCAAGAAATTCTTGGTCACCTGCCAAACTCCTTGTTTGTCGCCGCTGCGCACAATCGGATACCACAACTCGGCTGAACCAAAAATCCCGCTATCGGCGAGCACAGCATCCTGACGGTAGCCCCCACTGTATCCGAGCAGCCTATACCGAATTGTTCGATCGGCAAAAGCTCACCGTAGTGCCAACTGCACCTGGGATCGCACCACCATCCGCCTCTTGCGAGCCAACAACCGCGCGTACTGCAACTGACCCCGCCCCAAAAATTGACTGTCAGGGCCGCTGCTGCTCACCGTAGCGCCAAATGCTCCCACTCCCAGAGTGAACTGCGATCGCACCGCCAAGACATCTCTCTCCCCTTTGCTTCTTTGACTCGGACTCACAGCAAATTAAAACCTGCACGATAACCCGTCGGACTCACAGCAAATTAAAACCTGCACGATAACCCGTTGGCAGTTCCGCTGAAATATTTGCGACTTCTGGGCTCGCTCTGCAGCAGTTGCATAGCTGACCGCATCCGCTGTTCGTTCAGCGGGCCTGCCGTTGAATCGGCTAATCGGCTTCTTCTGTAGTTAGAATTCACCGGAATGTTGGGCAATTCTGCTGGCTGTGCCGGCGCGCCAACAGCAGGCGGCAAAAGCTGTTCGGCCTCCGGCCAAGGCTCTGGGAGCGCGGGTTATGGGAGGGGAGGCAGATTTCGCGGCAGCGGGTTGGGAATGCCAAATTCTTGTCTGTTTTCTCCTCGGTTCGGCAACTGATCGAGAGTTTCTGGGGGCTGAGTTTCAGTCGATAGATCGAACTCCCGGATGTTGTTTTCTGGCTCTTTACTGTATATATCCAATTCTGAACCCGAGTATAAATCACGGAGCCGATCGCGATCGTCTGCTGTTGCTCGATCGGGTAAATTATCATTAAAAATTGGCGCTTGCACCCCTGAGTCGGCAGCCTCCATCGACTCGCCAACACTTTGAGCTGTTAGCAGTGCGGGGCAAATACCTGCAATTGAAAAAGCAAGTGCTAATGCGTTGAAAAACTTGATTTTACAAAAGCCTCTAGAAGGTTGCACGGGCATGACTTATTCGCAATATTTTATAGTTATTGGCAATTGCGATCGGGCGCGGCCGACGCAATTGCAAACAATAAAGTTACTGTATCACTTTTTTTAAACACTTAATTCCTTAAGTAAACATAAAGATAGTTGACAAAAATAAAGTTTTGTGTAGTAAACGCTTTAAAAAAAAAAACTCGCACCTCCCCAAGCTAGCGCTGTAGGTCGGCGGAGCATTCTATCAAACCTGCGGTCGGAGAAATAGGTAAATTTTGATAGAGATTACTACATTTTATTGAGTTCCGATCGCAGCTCTTCCAACTCAGCGTCAATTACCGGACTCGACTCCGAGCTGCGAGCAGCAGCAGTTTTACCCGCTGCCGGCAATTGACCTTGAGACACAGAACCTCCGGTCAGTTGAGCTTTCATCTGAGCCAACTCGTCGTCAACATCACCGCCGCTTTCGAGCAAGCGGAACTGTTCCTCTAAATTGCTGCCGCCGGCCGCCAGTTCTGCCGAAGCTCCCGCGCGAGCTTCTATCTGCAAAACTTTTTCTTCCATGCGATCGAAAGCTGCCATTGAACTGCCAGTATTCAGGGAGCCAATGGAACTGTTGAGCTGTTCCTGAGCCTTCGCAGCGGATATCCTCGCCTTGAGCATATCCTTCTTAGTCTTAGCTTCGGAAATCTTGCTCTCCAAACCGATCAAGTTGCGCTTGAGACTTTCCACCTGAGCCGATTGCTGATCCAGACTGGCTTTCAGGGTAGCCGCGGTATCAGCGTGAGACTTTTTGCGCACCAGCGCTTCCCGGGCCAAAGTCTCGTCTCCTTTTTGCAGGGCTAGCTGAGCGCGCTGCTGCCACTGGTTAGACTGAGACTCAGCTTGATTGTACTGAGTCTGGGTGCGCTTTTGAGTGGCGATCGCGCTGGCAACGGCTTGACGCAACTGCACCAAGTCTTCCTGCATATCCGTAACAGACTGTTCTAAAATCTTTTCCGGGTCTTCAGCTTTGTTGACCAGATCGTTAAGATTGGCTTTGACGACTCGGCTAATGCGGTCAAATAATCCCATAATGCTATTTTTCCAGGGTGAGGTTTACGAAGTAGGCGGAAAGCAGGCTTTAGGCACTAGCCCGCAGTTGTGAAATTCACGAAAGATCAGATTTTTAGTGCGATTTAGTTTTTGGCAATTTTTGCAGACAGATAAATCCAGTTTAAAGCGATCGAGTAAGTCGTGCAGGCAAGCTTATTCATGCACCTATCTATTGAGTTTAACTTCGATCCGGGAATTCCCCAACAGGCTTCGAGCCATCTCTAGCTAGGCTGTTGAGAAGTTTTTGCTCGTCCCAACTATTGTTCTGCTGTTTGGGGTTCAGGATGCAGGCGGCTCGCCCGACGGCAATTTGGGTGTATTGTTGCCAGGAAGCATTTGTGCTTTCATCGCCGCCAACTCGCTATCGACATCCTCGGCACCTTCGAGAGAGAGAAACTTCTTTTCTAAATCGTTAGTTCCGAGTTCTGCGATTGCTTCGGAGCGAGATTCTAGCTGTATGACTTTCTCTTCCATCCGTTCAAACGCGCTCAAAGCGCTGCCTGTATTGAGATTGCCCATCATTTCTTGAAGCCTTTCCGAGGCTTTGGCCGATCGAGCTCGGGCAATGTACATATCTTTTTTAGATTTTGCCTCGGAAATTTTACTTTCGAGCGCCCGCATATTTTCTTTAAGTTGAGTCACAACAGCGTTCTGCTGTCCGAGACTGGCTTTCATCGCCGTTGCCGTTTCTTGATAAGATTTCTTGCGCGTCAGAGCTTCCCGCGCCAAATTTTCCTCGCCTTTTTGCAAAGCTAGCTGCGCCCGCTGATACCATTCTGCGGCAGTAGACTCAGCTTGGGAACACTGGCGTTCGGTGCGTTTTTGAGCTGCTATCGCCCCTGCCACAGCTTGTCTGAGCTGCACTAAATCTTCCTGCATATCCATTACAGCCTGTTCCAGAATTTTTTCTGGATCTTCTGCCGCCCCGACCAAACTGTTAATATTGGCTCGAATCACTCGCCAAAGGCGATCGAATAATCCCATGATGCCCGTCTCCCGATTTTCAACTTTAGAATTAAGACAGAGAAATCAGAATTAAAAACTAAAAATCAAAACTCATCAATTGTCTTTTTAATTTTTAATTTTGAAATTTTAATTCCCTCTAAGTTAGGTCGTCCTGATTATTTTTAGGATGGGTAGGGCGCGAGCGTTACCCATCAAAACTGAGCAAATGTTGGGTGAAGTGAAACGGAGGGTTCGTGCTGCAGGCCCAACCTACTCGCCGATCATCAGTTTAATTCTGCTTCATAAAACCTATCTAAAATTACCCAAAGTTACTTTAGATAAATTAGTGTTTACTGACAACACTGTTGGGTGGTCGGCTATCCCAAGATAAGTAGGCTATCCCCCTCGATCCCAGGCTTCCCAGTTCAAAATGTTGATACTGGCGTTTAAATCACGGTCAATCGACATACCGCAGGAGGGACAATCATAAGTCCTGATACGAGGCTGGCATATCTTGTTTGTTACCACAGTTTGAGCAAGTCAAAGAACTAGGAAACCATTGAGCAACTAGCACTAAACTCGCTCCCTACATCTTGCACTTATATTCAAGTTGACGCCTGAATTCATAACAGCCCAGGTAAGATATAGCAAAGCCAAGTTTATGATTAGCCATCATCCCTTTCACATTCAAGTCTTCAATCTTAATCAGTTTAAAACTTTTAACTGTGGTAGGTGTCAACTTGTGTAATAACTCCTTACGAATGCCAAATATCCGCGAGTGAATCCGCGTCATTTTATTGTAGGTTTGGCGCTGTTTCTTAGAGCCTTGTACTTGTTCTGAAGCTTTACCTTGTAATATTGCTAGCTTAGTTTTCGCTTGCTTTAACGGTTTTAGTGCCTCAAAAACTTGATTTTTTGACATCGTAGCAAAGGCTTTAATTCCTAGGTCAATACCTACTGATTCTTGGGTTTGTTGGACTTCTTTGCGATCCGCTCAACGCAGAATGAGACAAACCAACGGCTTCCTTCTTTTGATAGGGTAAAAGTCTGGGAAACCCAACCACATTCCAGTGGTTCATGACCTGAAAGTGTCCCTACTGTAGGAATCTTAATTGTATTCCCCGCATTAAGTACAACCTTTGGGTTTGACTAATCAACTGTAAAACATTGACCATCTCGACGACTAGCGAATGTGGGATGGGGCCACTTGGATGAGCGATACCGATGAAAAGCATCCTTTAAATCAATTAATGCCTTTTGGTATACTCCGCTAGACACTTGATTCATCCAAGCAAATCCCAGTTGTTTTTTGACGTGATTGGTTAAAACTTTTTTGAGTTCGTTAATCACTTTCGAGTATGAAAGCTTGACGCGACCATACATCCTCGCTTGAAGACTCAATCCCATATTAAAAACAACCCGTCTCCATCCTGCGTATTTCGCCATCAAATTCGCTTCTCTATTCTTTAATTTGAGTGCTCGTTTGATAGCAAACATACTTAGACCTACCTAAAGTTGTGTTTGATGGGGTACAGTCTCGGTGCCTAGACTTATTTAAGACTCCAACTAATTTTCCCAACTCTGCAACTTTCCACAGGGAAGATTCCTGTAAAGATTAACTATGAGTAAGTTTAGCAAAGTATTTGGCGATTTTGTTGAACTCTTTGCCTAATTTAGGGCTGATAGTATTGCGGCTTCACCCCTTTTTCTTGGAGTTCTTTTACCAAAAGTTCTGCTGAGGCAGCATCGTTCAAAGCCCCCAATTGGATCTTGACACCCTTTGAGAAATTCCGCACGTAGGCATCGGGAACTGCAGCCCTGGCGATCTGCAGCGATTTTTCGTCGGTGTAATCGGTGACAACGTAATAGAAACCGTCGGCAGCCCGTGCAGGTCTTCCCAGCGGGGATGCAGCGGCTGGGGGTGCGGCGGCTGGGGATGCTGTCGCCGGCGATGCGGCGGCTGGCTGGGCTGGGGAGGGTGTTGGAGGCAGTGTCGGCAGTGTAGGCACAGGCTGGGCGGCGCTGGGGCGGGGACTGGGAAGCAAAGCTGTGCTGAGATTGTTGAGGCCTTGTTCTCTCCCTCTGGCCGGGTTGCCGTCTTCTGTCGGAATTGGGACAGCCGCGCCCGGACCCGGAGGCGCTGCCGGGGTGGGCGGGATTGATGCTTTTGGCGAGGGGGAAGGAATCGGGCTGGCTGTCGGCTTGACATTGCTGAGAGTGCTCAAATCTAGCTCGACAAATTCCTTGGATACCAGGTTGGGAGCTTTCGGCAGTTCCTTGGTGCGGGTATCTGAGATGGCAGTAGAGGCGGGACTGTCGCTTGGAGAGGGTGCGCTGCGATCGAGCAAACGGTTCAGCCCGGTCATCTTAGCCAGACTTGACGGGTGCATGACTGCGTAGCCCAAAGCTGTGCAAGACAGCAGAAACAGCAGCATCGAACTCAGTCCCAAGGGGGTTAACAGACTGGCGGCTAAACTGCGTTCGACCGCAGGCTCGGCTTTTGACTCGTCCAAACTTTCGATCAGTTTTTCGCTTGATTCGAGATACTTGTTGGGTGCCAAGGCACTGCTAGATAATTTTGTGCCGCCCCTGGTAGTTGCTAGCGGGGCATCGCCCTGCAAGCCGGCCAGGGATAGGGGCAGGGACAGCGGCTGCTGGGTTTCCTGGGCCGCCTGCGGCAAATTTTGGGCTAGCTGTTGCTCATTTGTGGCTGTTTGCTTGCCGGTACGAACTGATGGGGACACCCACTGTTCGGCGCGCCGCCTGTGCCTTCTGTATTTTGTCAGTTCTGTTTCTAGGTTTACATCCAGACTCCCGAGGACTGCTTGCAAAGCAGGCTTGATTGGGGTTGAAGAGGATTGATGATTTGGGGATTCAACCGAAGAACGCTTACTCATTAGCAAAACTCCTACCGCCTCTGAATTGATTTTAATGTTTTGATTTTGACACTCCCTGCCTATCAGGCGTGGGGATTCTTGCTTCGCAGGGATTCCCATGAATTTACTTGCAGGCAAGCATCTTGACCGTCTGCCCTACGGCTGCAAGCCCTCGCTTGAGAACTACTTGTGCCGCTGCGACATCTCTGTCGGTTGTATAGGCGCAATGGTGACACGAATGGACTCGTTCTGGCAACTGTTTTTTGCCTGTTTCATTAAGGCAATTGGGGCAGATTTCGCTCGTCTTTTTGGCATCTACTTTCGGAAAATTTACACCGCGCTTGAAGCCAGTTTGCTCCAATATGTTGAATAATTGCCCAAACCCACCATCTAAGCAGGGCTTACCTAACATCGCCGCTTTGGGTCCGACCAAATTAAGGTCTTCGACAAACACCATACCCGCGTTATCACAGATTTGATGTGACAACTTGGGATGCCAATCTTTTCGGCACTTGGCAACATATTCATGCAGCAATGCGAGTTTTTCCGCAGCTCTTTTCCGAGTAACGCGCTTTTGCAGCAATTTAAGCTTGCGTTTTGCCTCACCCAAAAAACTCGTTCTTTTAATTAAAAGTCCGTTAGAAGTTGCAACAAAATTAGTCAACCCTACATCCATTCCTACGGGATTTCCGTGAGGAATAGTATCGGGAATTGAGGCCTCCCATTGCCATGTCAACATTATGTACCAGCCACTAGACCGTCTAACTACGCGAGCTTGTTTGACGATTGCGCCCTGGGGGATGGGACGATCCTGCCAAAACTTTATGCAGCCAATTACAGGCAGTTTTAATCGGTTGCCTTGATGGAAAGTTACACCCAACTGCGGTTCGTTGAAAGACCTCAGAGTTCCCTGTTTTTTGAACCGAGGGAACCCTTGGCTTTGCTCCCACATAGTGACGAAACTTTTTTCCAACCTCAAACGGGTTTGTTGCAGTAGGGCCGCCTTTACTCGCAGCAGTGCGGGGCTGGTTTTCCTGTCTGTTGTTAAAGCCTTGCACTGACTTGAATATGTCGCTAAGGGCCCGTCAGCAGGAATAATGTACTCGGAGCTTTTGGAGCAAGAGTTAATTTGACATTTGCGTGAGTTATACCAGTCTTTGCGCTCTTTTAAGGCATAGTTGTACACCTTGCGGCACTGTTCTAGCCAGTCTTCAAAAACTGCTATTTGTGCCACTGTGGGCTTCAACTTCAATTCCAAGGTCAAATTAAACACTTGCTTCACCTCCTTGGTTTAGTATACAGCCGCCCTACAAATCCTCAAGGGGTTTCTTAAGATTAATTGAATTCGCTGGCTTATGGGCGAGGCTCTAACCCCAAAATTTTGGTAGATATAAACAAGAAGCTTGAAAACTTGCCTATTTTAGGATTAGCTACTTTTGGCATCAATGCAACAGGGGCCCGATCGCCTGCTGTCGATCGCCTGCAGCTATCTTTTCCTTTTCATTTGAAAACTTAATTGCTGCTGTGTCCCGGAGGCTGCTTACCAAGACTCTAAGCAGCTTTTGGTATCCGGAGATACCGCTTATTTATAACCTCTCCTACTCGTTCGGCATTTGTACTTCTTCTTGATCCCTGACCGCTTTATAAACCTTAACTCTGTGTTTTCACTTACACCCTGAGCCAGCACTGAGCTAATTGTTTCTATATATAACGAAATTATAAATAAATTATAAAATTCACTTATGGTCCGGGGATCGCTACAACCCATACAGAATAAAGGCTGGGATGCTCTAAGACCTGTTAGCTCTGCAATGGAGAATTAGAGATGAAAATGATTCCCCTAAGAACTTTTATGCAAACCTCATTAACTTCAGCTTGTGGTCATTGTCGGCACTATACCCCTGAGGGGAGACGCGGGGGTGTTTGCGCTCTACTAGGCGGGTTTGTTCAAAGTCACTGGAAAGCTTGTTCTTTAGCAGTTTCGCCTTTTGGGGCATCTTGGGAAAACATAGAAGAAATTGGAGTGTGGCAAGAACAGACTCTGACGCTGCACTCGGCCGCCGTCACTCTTTCCGAGTCCCATAC
The DNA here is from genome assembly GCA_036700245.1 of Microcoleus vaginatus BM001213989. GTDB lineage: Bacteria > Cyanobacteriota > Cyanobacteriia > Cyanobacteriales > Microcoleaceae > Microcoleus. The sequence goes on along the minus strand of JAUBOM010000043.1, from coordinate 42,746 downwards.
CGGCCAGCTTAGGGGCAAAACGTTAACCGAAAAATCCGCTGCTGCAGTCTCGGTTTAGTTAGTCGGCAGCAGACAACTCATACCATTTTCGATTTTCGATTGGGGAATCACTGATGACTATCAGGGTTTGGATCTGGCAAAGCAGTTTCATTCTTTTTGGGAACTGGTATCAATACTGACACTTTTGGACGATCGGGTGCATTCAGCTCTACTAACTCATAACAATCAGCAGCATCTACTTTAATAGGAGCGCATAAAAAACTGATTTCTCCATCCAGCTATGGCAGCCAAGGATATTGACTAAAATCAGGTTGCCGTTTTTCCAAAAAGGCTTGTTTGCCTTCGGCGCCTTCTTGGGTCATATAGTACAGCAAAGTGGCATTTCCCGCCAGTTCTTGCAAACCGGCTTGACCGTCGCAGTCGGCATTAAAAGCAGATTTCAAACAGCGAATCGCGATCGGACTTTTTTCGAGAATTTCTGCCGCCCACTGAATCCCTTCTACTTCTAGTTGTTCGACGGGCACGACGCAGTTGACTAAACCCATTTCTAGGGCTTGCTGCGCGCTGTACTGGCGACACAAAAACCAAATTTCTCGGGCTTTTTTCTGCCCGACAACTCTGGCGAGATAGCTAGCTCCGAAACCACCGTCGAAACTGCCTACTTTTGGGCCGGTCTGTCCGAAAATAGCATTGTCAGCAGCGATCGTCAAGTCGCAAATTAAGTGCAGAACGTGACCTCCTCCAATTGCGTAGCCTGCAACTAAAGCAATTACAACTTTGGGCATCGATCGAATCAACTTCTGCAAGTCGAGCACGTTCAAGCGGGGTATCCCACCTTCGTCTACATATCCCGCCGCACCCCTTACGCTTTGGTCGCCGCCGGCGCAAAAAGCGTATTTGCCGTCTGTATGAGGTCCTGCACCGGTGAAAAGGACAACGCCGATTTTTGTGTCTTCGCGGGCATCAGTAAAGGCCTCGCAGAGTTCCTGCACAGTTTTGGGACGGAAAGCGTTCCGTTTGTGAGGTCGATTTATGGTAATTTTGGCGGTGCCGCCACTTTTGTGATAAAGAATGTCTTCGTAGGTTTTGACGGTTTGCCATTCAATTTGCATAATCAATCAATTTTAGATTTGAGACCGAGCTGGGTCTATCAAGACAGCGACAAGTCGCTTTTAGATTTTACAGGACTGGCGCACACTCTATCTGTAGGTTGTGTACTGCTTTTAGCTAGGCAGACGCGAATGCCCACAGGGTAAGTCGAGTACCGCTTACCCTGGGGATAAGAGTCGAGTGAGTTGACGATTGCACCGCCAAATAAATTGAAAAGCGATTCTGTCTTCTTTGCTCTATTTTGTTAAGGTCTGGGGAATAGGGGTAAGTACAGTAATTGACAGCCTGCGTCCTCAATCAGTTGAGAGATACGTCCTCGTTTATGGAATGTGGCCTTATCAATGACCGAACTATTTGGGTTTCAAGCCTCGCCCATAACCGGGCGACTTTATTTATACTATGATATTGTGCTAGGGTTTTTCCACTTCAAATGATTGTTCTGGAATTTAAAGCCAAAGGAAAAACAACCCAATATGCTGCAATAGATGAGGCGGTTAAAACGGCTCAGTTTGTCCGCAACAAGTGTATCTGTTACTGGATATATAACCGAGGTGTAGGGCAGAAAGAGCTTTATGGCTACAACACAGCACTAAGGGCTGAATTTCCGTTTGTCAAAGCTTTCAACTCCCATGCCTGTCAAGTCTCAGTTGAGTGGGCTTATAGTTCAATTGCTCGGTTTTACGACAATTGCAAACCACAAGTTCCCCGTCAAAAAGGGTATCCAAAGTTTAAGAAAAACTGTCGTTCAGTTGAATATAAAACTTCTAGGTTGTCGCTTTCTGAAACAGGAAAATAAATCATTTTTACAGACAAAAAAGAATTGACAAATTAAAACTGAAAGGGACTTGGGATTTAAACTTCTATCAAATCGAGCAGATCGAGCGGGTGAGGGTGGTTCGTCGCGCTGAGGGTTATTACGTTCAATTTGTAATAAAAATTGAACACCAAGTAGACGTAAAGCCAACTGGTAAAACAATCGGTTTAGATGTTGGACTAAAATAATTATATACTGACAGTAATGGATATAGCGAACCTAACCCTAGATTTTATCGAAAAGGTGAGAAGCGGTTAAAGTTTCGACAGCGCTGTGTTTCTCGCAAAAAGAAAGGCTCTACCAATCGAAAGAAAGCCGTTAATCGGCTAGGGGGACTACACCTCAAAGTAAGTAGGCAACGTCAATAACACGCGTCTAGAATAGCGCGTTGCGTCATCCAATCTAACGATTTGGTGGTCTAGGTCGATTTGAGGATTAAAAACTTAGTTAAAAATCATTGTCTTGCCAAGTCGATTCATGATGCAGGTTGGTATCAATTCAGGAAGTGGTTAGAGTATTTTGGAGTTAAATTTGGCAGAATAACAGTAGCCGTTAATCCCGCCTATACTTCTCAAAATTACTCTAACTTGGGTACGGTTGTGAAAAAATCTCTATCTACAAGAACGCACAGTTGCAAGTGTGGATTTGAGTTAGATAGAGATTGGAACGCAGCTATCAATGTTCTGAATTTAGCCTTGGGTACTACGGGTTACGTAGGAACCTGGATTTTAAATCCGAACGCTTCGGGAGATTCGACCTCTACTCAGGCTGGAGTAATCTTGTCTGGGCAAGTTGAGTCTATGAACGAAGAATCCTCACGCCTGATAGCCCAGGAGTGTCAATAAAACTTGTCCTGTTTTGAGAGTGGTTCGCAAACAATTTTCCAGAAAGGAGGCATAGTGGCGGGAGTTGTTTCTTCCATTTCTCCATCATCAACGTGAGATAATTGCCCTAGGAGAATATATAAGCATACAGGACTGTTCATAAATGTGTTTATCGAACTTGATAAACTCGAGTTTGTTTAATCATCTTATTCTCCCTACCCTAAAAAGACGGAAGTACCATTATCCAGAGGCAAAGACAGATATGACCGACGGTGTCCCCACTGACTGCAGAAATGACCAATTTTTCGATCGGCTCAACCTCGACGAGGTGCAGCTCTCCGAGGCGCAGGTATGTGGAGGCGAGGGTCTGATCCGCTTCGGCTTTTTGTGCCAGGAGGGGCAGTCCAGTGGCTCATGCCGCTTAACTGCCCTGGTAGAGATTCCCCCGGGGTCATCGCTCGGTCGCCACCTCCACGGGCCCGACGAAGAGGAGTTCTGCCTAGTCCTCAACGGTCAGGGCGTGATGTGGCGCAACGGCGAGGAGTTCCCTGTTCGGGCAGGAGACCTGATCCGTAACCCGCCCTCGGGCGAACACGGCTTCCACAGCTTGGGACCAGATACCCTGCGGATCTTTGTCTTCCAGGTATCGGTAAACCAATAAAAGAGCTGTGCTACAAGCGCGCTGACAACTTGGCAGAGGTACTTGGGCGCCCGTGGCAACACCACGGGTGCTTGGGCCATCTCATAACCAGGGTCGGAACCCAGGTTCGCGCCCCGCTGTCTGAAGATCTGGCTGCGATCGATCGGTTCCCACGCTACAGTATTCATGAGGACTCGTTTTCCGGGAATGGCTCACTACCTCAAGCTTGGTTTC
>JAUBOM010000043.1:32584-39024 GCA_036700245.1 Microcoleus vaginatus BM001213989 | reverse complement strand
GGGTTAGGGATATTGGCGTTGGGAAGCAGCGTTACTGCCCTTTGAGGCAATGTCAGACCAAAACAGCAGTATGGGCGCAAGTCCACTGCTGCCGAGGCTGTTGCCCTTGAATTGGGAAGCCGACATCATACTGCGTAGCAGGTGATGTGTGCTAGTTCACATGGATTCGGTTGATTGAGAGACAAGGTTCGATCGACTCTTGCAAAAAAATAAAGCGGGACTTAGGCACAAACCTGGTTTTTCACGAACATACCCCGTGCAGAGCTTTTGGTAGGGCTTAAACAACCCGGTTTTTGAGGGTAAGAGCGCGCAAGTCCCGCCTCAAATCGAAAAAGCGTCGAATCCTCGAACTCCTCTCTCACTATTTTTACTGCTGAAAAATTTATATGCGCTGGATTATTGGCGGGCTAAAATACCCAGCAAGTGCTTTGCTGCTTTGCCAAATACCGGCTCGCGGGACTCGAATTGGCTGGGATCGAGTAAAGCTTTAACTTCGGCAAAAGCTTCTGAGTCGAGGGTTCCTTCTTTTGTAAATAAAGTGTCTATGACTGCAATGTGTCTGGAGTCGAGCCCGAGCCGATTTGCGATCGACTGTAAGTACATTTGCTCCCGCAGGTCGATGTATCCGTCTGCCGCTGACATTTCGTAGCCGGAACCGATGAGCAACAGCTTTTCTGATTCTGAGAACAAAGCTGTCAGGGTTAGCAATTCCGTGGGGTTGAAGTAAACCTGCTGTTTGGAGATTCCTTTGACAAGGCGCTGAATTAGTTCTACCCGCTCGCGGTCGCCGCTGGCAAAGGCTTTGAGAGTCTTTTGCAGCCGTTCTTCTTCTTGAGCTGCGATCGTCCTGTCACAAACCATCACTCCCCGCATGATGGAAATCAGAGCAGTCAGAAACACTACCAAAGGAGTGATATCTTGTTCGCGGAGCTTTTGCCGGCTAATGCGACACAACAGCTCAACAACTTCAGTGGTGATCGTGGTGGTATCCATAATTAAAAATGAGACTCCATTAACCTCTAATCTAACTTTCTTTATCGATCTTAAGTTTTTCTATTCCTTAGGTATGATGTGAATTCCCAAACTGAGCCGTTGTTTATTCGTGATACTTCTTATTTTATTCACAAACGCTGGATGACTAGGGCCGTGGAACTGGCACAAGCAGCGGGTGATGCGGGTGAAGTACCCGTGGGTGCTGCAATTGTTGACGGTACTGGCAAATTGATTGCGGAAGCGCAAAATCGGCGAGAGCGAGACTGCGATCCGACTGCTCACGCTGAAATCTTGGCTCTGCGGGCGGCCGGGCAAGTTTTGCAAGACTGGCATCTTAACCAATGCACGCTCTACGTAACGCTGGAGCCTTGCCCGATGTGCGCGGGTGCGATCGTACAAGCTAGGATTGGTCTGCTGGTATACGGAGCAGATGACCCGAAAACTGGGACGATTCGGACTGTCGCTAATATTCCAGATAGCGCGCATTCGTGTCACCACTTAGAGGTACTCGGCGGTATTATGGAGTCTGTTTGTCGCGATCAGTTGCTTTCTTGGTTTGAAGCACGCCGGAAAATTTGACAGGTAAAATTTTTTAATCTCTTCCTTCTGGGCGATCTTTAATCGAACTTGACCGTTTAACTGAAATAATAGATCCGTAATTGCGCGCTCAAACTTTCGAGGTGGCCGACTGCTCTGCATTAGTGCTCTCTGGTTGGCTGAGGTTTTACCTGTTAGAGATTATCTCTTGCGGGCGCGATCGCTCGATCGGCACAATGCCAATAGCAAAACTGTCCCGATCCAAAAACTAAAGATTTGTCCAACAACTTACTTTAGACTTGAGATTTCCATAAAGCAGCTTCATTGCTATGCCACACACCGCCACGATCGCCGTTGAGTCCAGTAAATCATCTCTAGTGAAGCCAATGCCTGCAAAGGGAGCATTTAATACCTCTCGCGTTTCTCCTTGGTTAACCTCCTTGCTCTATCCGCTAGGTCACTATGTTGTCCTACCGTTTCATTTTGGCAAGATTGAGATAACCGGACAGGAGCACTTGCCGAAAGAGGGGCCGGTCATCTTAGCCCCTACGCACCGTTCCCGGTGGGATGCCCTGATGATGCCCTATTCAACCGGACAGATGGTGACTGGACGCGATTTGCGGTTTATGGTAACTGCTGATGAAGTGAAAGGACTGCAAGGTTGGTTCATCCGACATTTGGGGGGGTTTCCTGTGGATATCAAGCATCCAGCAATTAGCAGTCTCCGTTACGGGGTGGAACTTCTCCTCGACAAGGAGATGTTGGTGATTTTTCCCGAAGGTGGCATTTTTCAGGATGGCGAAGTTCACCCGATTAAGCCTGGATTGGCTCGTTTGGCAATTCAAGCAGAGTTGAGCAAACCGGGTTTGGGGGTGAAAATTGTACCGATGAGTATCCGCTATCGCCCCCGCATTCCTCGATGGGGTTCTCAGGTAAAAATTGCGATCGGTTCTGCGATTTCCGTGGCGGATTATGCCCAGGGTGGGGGCGGTAAAAAAGAAGCACGAGTCTTGACGGCCGAGATCGAAAAGGCTCTTAAAAATCTTGATGAAAGTTAAGAAAAAGGAAGTTCGGCAACGGATTCTGTAACGGATGTAACGGATGTCAGGAAGAAGGAAGTTCGGCAACGGATTCGCTTTCTGAGGATGTAACGGATGTCAGGAAGAAGCAAGAAGGAATTATGATATAATGTTTGCCGGTGCTGTGGAGAGATGCAGCACTTATTTGGCTGCTTTGTGATGTATGTATTAAGTGTGAGCATTAATGGATTGTGCTTTGAACTTTAAGCCGGGTCAAATTGTCAGTTTAGAATGTGGAGATGCGTGCCTGCATTCAGAGGTGATCCAAGTGGTTGAGGCACGTCAAGTTTGTTGGGTGCGCCCTTTAATGTTAGTTGTATTAAAGTCGGGGAAGGATTTATCGGCGCAATGGTCGGCAGAATACACTTTATCCGATTTGCGGGATGGTGCTGATTTGCTGTGGCCGGGGAGTTTGTTTCGGGCGGCTTTAGATACTGAGGTAATTTCGCTGTTGACTCAGTTGCAGTCTCTGGACTCTGAGAAAAAGGATGGTGCGATCGCTTCTCGGCAACTTAGAGATTTTGTCGATCGAGTTTGGGAAGCTTTTCCGAGTGCTTTTCATTAATCACATATCAGCGGTTTTGTCTATTAGTCCGCCAGGGGTTGAAAACCCCTGTCTAATAGCTCAACTCCTGGCTATGAGGACTGATATCAATTCCGGTTGCACCGGAATTATTGTTGATTGTTGACTGTTGACTGTTGACTGATGACTAAGGACTAAGGACTAAGGACTAAGGACTAATGACTGTTGATTCGATTTTACAATTCCGATGCTAGCGGAGTTGATATGATACCCTCTTGATTTTTTAGTCGGCGCAGGCGGACTTCGTTTGACAAGAAGCGATTGATATCGCCTACTTTTCGCGGACTCTTATACTAAAATACAGCGTGTGAAAGCTCTGCGGGGTTGAGATTGTTGTGAATAACTTTACCGTCGCGGAACCAGACAACGCGGCGAGTTTGACGCGCCACTTCGGGTTCGTGCGTTACCATAACCACAGTCATGCCGCTTTCGTTGAATTCGGTAAAAATATCCATTACTTCTTGAGTAGTTTTTGTATCCAATGCACCTGTAGGTTCATCAGCCAGCAACAACACGGGACGGTTGACAATAGCCCTGGCGATGGCTACGCGCTGCTGCTGTCCTCCTGATAGTTGATTGGGTCTGTTTTGCAGCCGACTTTCCAGGCCTACTTTTGTTAAAGCCTCTACTGCCCGATCGCGTCTTTCGGCTGTGGGAATGCCGGCATAAACCATGGGTAACATAACATTTTCTAATGCTGTCAATTGAGGCAACAGGTGAAATTGTTGGAAGACAAAACCTAATTTTAAATTGCGAATTCCAGCTAATTCTGTTTCCGGCATTTGGGCGACATCTACGCCGTCTAAGTAGTAACTGCCGCTCGTAGGTCGATCGAGACAGCCGATAATATTCATAGCTGTAGATTTGCCGGAACCCGATGCGCCCATAATCGAGCAATATTCTCCTTGTCTTACGGTGAAGCTGACGCCGTTTAAGGCGCGAACTTCCAGGTCGTCCACTCCGTAAACTTTTGTTACTTCTTCCAGACCGACAACAACGGGCTTTGAGAGGATTTGCGGGTCGAGGTCTTGGTATGTATCGGTTTGTAGTTCAGGCATTTTTTTTTCTGTGCGATCGACACAACTAACTACTAACTTAACACTTCTTATCGGTTTTGGCGGGTGGAAGGGCGATCGTTTGGAGGCTAATTTCAGTATCAGGCGTCATTGCAAATGCACCGGAGTGGAGTAAACCAATCCCGAAGAATGGAGATTGCTTCGCGACTTTAAACAAGTGGGACAAATTGTAATTATGGAACTTACACAAAGGTGGTGAGAAACCGGGTTTTTTCACGAAAATCATTCGCTACAGCGCGCATAAACCATAAAAAACGCGGTTTCTGTGGTCTTGATGCGTAAGCCCTAAATTAAACAATTTGTCGCTTAAATGCTTTCAGGATCGATGTTCAATTCGCGCAGTTTTGCTGCCAAACGTTCGGCCCTTTGAGCTTCTTGTTCGGCCCTTTGAGCTTCTTGTTCGGCCCTTTGAGCTTCCTGTTCGGCACGCTGGCGGTTTAATTCTCCCTGTTCCTCCAATTCCGCATAGGAAAGAAACCTTTGTCCATTGGGTCGATATATTTCTAACCCAGCTTCGCCCAACTCAAATCGCACTCCCAATCTCGGACTTACCCAGCCCTCCATGGGCTCAATTAATTCTAAGTTTCCTTCAATTCTTTGCCAACCGCTCAAATCTTTGTTTTCGGGATCGTAAAGGTAATATTCATCGACTCCATAGCGATTGTAAAATGAAAGTTTTTTGTACATCTTGGTTTGTCTGTCGTTGTGAGAGCGAATCTCAAAGGCAACTTGGGGAGCAATATTATCTTCGTTAAATTGCAGGTAGGAACGTCGCTCGCCCTTTGGTCTGCCAAATATTACCATGACATCCGGTGCTTGAGAAATGTCTGGTCTACCTTCAACTGGATACCACAGTAAATCGGCTGCTACAAACACGTTTGGGTCGTTTTTAAACAGCGATTCGCAACCTTCTTTGATTTTGACAATTAATTTGTATTGAATTGTGCTATCTGCCATTGGTTGACCGTCGCTGCATGGATAAATAATTTCTTCGGTCGTGACTTGCATAGTGGTTGTCTCCGAAAACTATTTGATATTAATTATACTATTTTTTGAAGTAGCATAATTTGTTGATACTTTTTTTGTTTAGATTACAGTTTCTCTAATTGGGTCAACTTTTTCTGGGCAAACTTGCGGACTTTTTCATCTGGATCGTTGGCAAATCTATCGCGAAGTATTTCTAAAGTTTTTGGGCGATCGGGGTATTGCTTGATCATGATTCCAAGTGCTGTTTGTCTGGGATTATCTTGGAAGATATGCTGACGTTCAAAAGGATGATTGATAGCTATATCGCACAAGCATTCAAATATCTCTGGTTCATCTTTCCACCCCCGTACTAATTCTTGGACTGCTGCATATCGCACATCCGAATCATCATCAGATTGAGCCCATTGTTTGAGGAGAGGTAAGGTTTCCGGGTCATCTTTCCACCCCCGTGCTATTTCTTGGACTGCTGCAACTCGCACAGGCAAATCATCGTCAGATTGAGCCAGTTGTTTGAGGATAGGTAAGGTTTCCGGGTCATCTTTCCACCCCCGTACTAATTCTTGGACTGCTAGGTGTCGCACAGGGCAATCATCGTCAGATTGAGCGTGTTGTTTGAGGAGAGATAAGGTTTCCGGGTCATCTTTCCACCCCCGTACTAATTCTTGGACTGCTGCACGTCGCACAGGCCAATCATCGTCAGATTGAGCCAGTTGTTTGAGGAGAGGTAAGGTTTTCGGGTCATCTTTCCACCCGCGTGCTATTTCTTGGACTGCTGCAACTCGCACATTCAAATCATCATCAGATTGAGCGCGTTGTTTGAGGAGGGGTAAGGTTTCCGGGTCATCTTTCCACCCCCGTGCTAATTCTTCGACTGCTGTTTGTCGCACAGCCGAATTATGATCAGATTGAGCCAGTTGTTTGAGGAGAGGTAAGGTTTCCGGGTGATCTTTCCACCCCCGTGCTATTTCTTGGACTGCTGTTTGTCGCACAGCCCAATCATCATCAGATTGAGCCAGTTGTTTGAGGAGAGGTAAGGTTTCCGGGTGATCTTTCCACCCCCGTGCTATTTCTTGGACTGCTGTTTCTCGCACAGCCGAATAATCATCTGATTGAGCCAGTTGTTTGAGGAGAGGTAAGGTTTCCGGGTGATCTTTCCACCCCCGTGCTATTTCTTGGACTGCTGTT
>JAUBOM010000043.1:0-32484 GCA_036700245.1 Microcoleus vaginatus BM001213989 | reverse complement strand
GCGCGTTGTTTGAGGAGAGTTAAGGTTTCTGGGTCATCTTTCCACCCCCGTGCTATTTCTTGGACTGCTGTTTGTCGCACATCCAAATCATCATCAGATTGAGCGCGTTGTTTGAGTAGAGGTAAGGTTTCCGGGTCATCTTTCCACCCCCGTGCTATTTCTTGGACTGCTGCTTGTCGCACAGGCCAATTATCGTCAGATTGAACCAGTTGTTTGAGCAAAGGTAAGGTTTCGGCGCCATCTTTCCAAGTAAAGGCGATCGCACTTACTGCTTGAGCGCGAATTTCAGCAACTAGACCTACCTCGTCTCCATAAGGCTGATAATAGTAATTGAGGTCGTACTTGGTTAACTCTTTTAAGCGTTCAAGCAATTGAGTCTCAACCGCAGCAATCTCTTTTCTTTCTCTCACCTCATTCAAACACTTCGCCGCCAAAAACAGATGACGGAACTTTTCTTCTTCCCCATCCTGCTCAATCAAAAACTCAATCAATTTCCCTGTAAACTTTCCATCAATCAATCCCGCAATCAAGCACAAAACTTCCTGCCAAGATTCATCATTCCAGTGCTTGCCAAAAATCTCTATTTTTAACTTTTCTTTAGAAAGTTTGCGAGTTTTTTCAAATCGATATACAACCTCTGCCGCACAGAAATATTCCAAAAAAGTTCGATGCACAAACCCATAAGTATCCGCCCCCAAATAACATAAAATAAAGTTGCGAGTTCGCAGTTGGTTAATTATCAACTTTGCCCGCTCTTTCGGTCGATCGAAATCTTTATTCTTCAGATATTCTGTCAGGGTATTCTCCAAATCTTCCGCACTAATAATATTGCCAGCCAACCCTTCAGGTGCTGCTTGCATTTTGTAAGCGACGCGCCGCAGCATTTCTTGCTTATCTTTAGCATCAATAGTTTTCGGATCGAGCCTACTATCCTCTACTAAAGACCTTTCCACATCCCATTGATACAGCAATACCCGCGAAGCTTGATTGTACAGTTCCGCCCTGTCTCTCGGCAATTCTTGCCCGCGATTTAAAATCGCCATAATCGTCAACAATAACGGATTACCCGCTAAATCTCGAATCGTTGATGAATACGCTAATGCTCTTTTCATGCGATCGCGAATCCGCGCTTTTTCCACAGCATCAGTAAAAGTTAATTCGTGCCAGCGGCGAACAAAATCCTGAATTTGTTCCGCATTCAAATCTTGGAGAATAAAGTGATGAAACTCTGCATCTTGCAACCGTTGAGGTTTGTAACCAATAATCCGAGACGTGACAATCACTCGCACGCCGGGATACTCATTAGTAAAGCGATGAATCGCTGTAATTACATCTTCTCGTTTCCCGGGATCGAAAATTTCATCTAACCCGTCGAACATCACCACAGCGTCGCCTGCTTTAAGCTGTTCCTGCAATTGATGCTGATTCAAGTGACAAATTGAACCGGGACTTTGATGGAAAAATTCGAGGAAATTCTTGCAATGTCCTGATTCCCCGCTGCGAATGTAAGTCCGCAATTCTATTAGCAGCGGAATCGGCAGAGATGTCACGCTATTTAAGGGCGATCGCGCCCAGTTTAATGCTAAATATTGTAACAGAGTAGACTTGCCAGAACCCGGATCGCCTAAAATAACAATGTAGGGATACTTTTGCTTGTCATTGATAACATCTAACACCGATACGATCGGCTGAGAAAAATAACCGCGCCGATATTTATCTAAATTTTCTAGATCGATCGCGTCTAATTGATTGCTGTCTTGCAGCCGCCGTTGATGTTCTTTGGGAATTTCGTAAGCTTGGGGCAGAAATGATTCGTAAATCGATCGCACATCTTGGAAAATAAAGATTTGCCAAACCTTCAGCTTTTCCCGATAATCGTAGGTATTGGGATCGACGCTGCTTAAATTGAGATTGCTGTAACGCTCGCACAGAGCTTCTTGATATTGCCTCAAGTCAAATTCGGGAATAATCCCCGCCGTTTCTTGAGTATTTTTCTGAATGCTATCCAGATTTTGAGCATTCAAGATATCGCGCAACTCTTTTGAGTCAAAGAGAATTCCTTGAACTTCTTCGAGATACTGATTGGCGATTCTTTCCCACTTAAATCTTGCTGGTAAAGGAGTTAAATCTAGTTTACTCCAGGTTTGTTCCAGAAGTTCTGCATCGAGAGATTCGCGATCGCTCTCAAAAGCCTTGCCCAAAATTTCCTTAACAGACTTGTTGCTGATAAACTGTTTAACATCTTTAATATACCGCTTAATTTCCTCGGGGGAAAGTCCGCCGTTTTTTAACTGCAGTTGCACCAACTCCAAAAACTTTTTGATTGCTTGGCCCGCTGCGACTTTTCGCGGGTCTTTTTCGACTAAGACGTTTTTCAGGGAATCTTTAAAAAAATCTTTAGCAAAATCCTTCGCGCCGTCTTTGACTAAATCTTCTAAGATGGGTTTAACGAGAATGCCTACTGCTTCCGTTGCTCCCCAGAGTACCAGCCACTCGATCATAAAGCTAGCCCGAGAATTAATTTATGTTTATAATATAGCAATTCTCAAGGATTGATGAAATTATCAAAAACTGTCGGATAATAATCTCCCGTGATTTGCCCGATAGGTTACGGTAGTATCAGTTTTCTATCGCTGCGCTGCGATTAGCCTTGATCCCGCCTGATTGTTGCCCCCAACTACCCCTTAAAAATCGGGAAGAGCATCAAAGTTGCGCTTTTTTACAGGGATTTATGGGAGTTCGACTCGGCTATAACGAGCGATCGACAATTAGCTCTTTTATTCTTGGCGGTCGCTCGAAAATAGTTACATTTTTATATGTTTCTTGTCGATCGCTTGTGCTATACTCTAATAATGGGAGTGTGAGCAATTTTTAAATTAACGCACAAATTCCTATTATTAAATAATACCTGATTAAGCGCAAAAAGTAAAGTAGTTGACCCTAAAAAAAACCAAAAATTTTTGAGATATCATTAAGAAAAGTAAAGGACAAAAATCGTAAAATTGAGATAGGACATTGGCGAAAATTATGACATACGACTACGACTTGTTTGTGATAGGTGCAGGTTCCGGCGGATTGGCGAGTTCCAAGCGAGCAGCATCCTACGGCGCAAAAGTGGCGATCGCCGAAAATGACTTAGTAGGCGGAACCTGCGTAATTCGCGGCTGTGTCCCCAAAAAACTCATGGTGTACGCCTCAACATTTTCGCACCTTTATGAAGATGCGGTGGGCTACGGTTGGAGTCCAGTAGAAAGCAGCTTTGATTGGGAAAAACTCATCACCAGCGTAGACACAGAAGTGCGGCGGCTGAGCCAACTGCACATCAGCTTCCTCGAAAAAGCCGGAGTCGAATTAATCTCAGGATACGCCAAATTTATTGACCCCCACACCGTCGAAGTTGGTGACAAAAAATTTACCGCCGCCAAAATCTTAATAGCAGTCGGCGGAGAAGCCAGAAGAGTCCCAATTCCCGGCATCGAACACGGGATCACCTCCCGGGAAATCTTCCTGCAAAAAGAGCAGCCAAAACGGTTAGCCATTTGGGGTGGCGGCTACATCGGCGTCGAATTTGCTTGCATTATGAACGGGTTGGGAAGCAAAGTAACTCAAATCATCCGCAGCGACTTAATTTTGAAGGACTTCGACACAGATATTCGCACCAACGTGCAAGAAGGAATGATTAAGAACGGCATAGAAATTTTGACAGAAAGCTCGATCAACCACATAGAGAAAACCCCAGAAGGCTTACAATTAACTTTGTCGGGAACATCCGAAGGAACGATCGTAGTAGACGCGCTATTGTGCGCCACCGGCCGCTTGCCAAACTTAGAAAAATTGGCTTTAGAAAATGCCGGAGTAGAAATCGATCAAGGTTCGATCGCAGTTACCCTCGACAGCCGCACCAGTCAGCCGCACATTTTTGCAGTGGGAGATTGCAGCAACCGCATCAATTTAACGCCAATTGCGATCGCCGAAGGACGCGCTTTTGCAGATACTCAATTTGGCCACAATCCCAGAGCAATGAATTACGAAAATGTACCGTCAGCAGTATTTTCCCAGCCGGAAGCGGGTACAGTCGGCTTAACAGAAAGCCAAGCCAGGGCTAAATTTGGCGACTCAATTAAGTGCTACACAGCCAAGTTTAGGCCGATGTTTCACGCCTTGACTGGTGCAGACGAGAAAACTTTTGTCAAGTTAATCGTTGAGACTAATACCGATCGAGTTTTGGGCGTGCACATGGTTGGAAAAGACGCGGGCGAGATTATTCAAGGAATGGCGATCGCGGTTAATATGGGAGCGACCAAGAAAGACTTCGACGCGACTATTGGCATTCACCCATCGACTGCTGAAGAGTTTGTGACTCTGCGGTAAAGCTAAAGTCGGGAGGCGGCAATCAGGAGGCGGCATTGCTCAAGCCGTGTCAATTTACTCGTTACTTTTGCTGGAGCGAAAGTAACGCAGATAGGCGAGGAAGAGAGTCTATTTTTACTCGTTACTCGTTACTTTCGCTGGAGCGGAAGGAACCTGTTAAATCAAGACACGGCTATGCCCATTGCTGTCAACTTAAAACTGAAAGCCTTGATAAATCTCGCTTCCAGTCAAGTTTCGATCCCCGTCACATCCCCTTTAAGAAGGCGGACGAAAGAAAAGATTCCTCTCACCCTCCCAGGTATTCCGTCAAACCAGTGGTTGGGTTCTCAGATTACACAACTTTGAGAATAAAAAAAAGTTCAGAAATCAAGCAAGTACAAGAGCTAGTACAGGATTTCCCTAGGAGCGGGCAAGTATGGCTTTTCCGTACTTAATGTGCTAAATTTTTATAAAACTGCCAAAAAAGTAAAGCTCGAATTTCAAAATTAATGAATTTTTTTAACCAAAATCCACACCTTTTTAACTACTTTAATGAGTGGTTAATTCCTGCAACTATGACCTGAGCTGTTCTTTGTGCAAAATACCCCAAGCTCAGAGCAAACCATCTTTTTGTGGCGATGTTAGAGTACGGGAGCAAACTTCAGAAGACCTTGATTAACTCTTGGTCTGTAAAATGTATAGTGCTCAGAAGGGTAACATAAGATAACCAGGGTAAAAATACGGCGGGTGTGGATCGGATCAAATCTCTAACCCCACAGAAACGTAAACCTCTATCAAGGTGCGATCGACCCGCTTTACGTCATCCTACCGATTGGCGATCGACAATAAACCTAGCTTATTGGTAATCACCTGTTAAAACAAGAAGATTTAACGATCGCCAGCAACCAATTTTCACGGGTTTGAGGGTATTCTTCACCACCTTGACAGAGCTGGCGTGGAAGAGCAACCCCAATAGGCTAAACTTGTGTCTGATAACCCAATTGACTACAAAGCAATGACTACTTCTGTGGATCGAGACCAGACCGAGATTTCCAATACCGTCTCATCAAGCCCACAAATTTTATCTTTCGTGAAAATTATCGAGTATTTATCTCTAGCGGCTTTTATTGGTGCATGGAGCCTTACTAGAGTTTTTCCAGACAACCAACTTATCGTTATCTGGGCAGCGGTTTTTCTGTCTAGTTTTATTTTTCTCTTTCTAGCCAATAGACAATTGGCTTCCAACTCTAAGAATCGTGCTAATCAGTTAGAGCTCCGAAGAAAAGCTGAACTCTATAGTTATCTATTAAACCCGAATACTTCTTCGGAAAACAATCTGATAACTCCGGTAAGAGAAAAGGCTTTACGATATTGCCAGGAGTTGATAGACGACTATAAAAACACCAGAGAGACTTCGAGAAATATTTACTATACTTTCCAATTGGCAACCGTTATTTTATCGGGAGTCACACCAATTTTAGTATTGGTAGACAAATTGGAACCAAGTCAAGCGTTTTTCAAGTGGCTGCCGGTAATTTGTCCCGCTGTCGCCTCGATAGTCGCCAGTATAGTTACCTCATTTCCTTTTCAGGAAAATTGGATTTCTGCTAACACAACTGTGGAATTGTTAGAAGCGGAACAGGAGAAATTTGTATTGGGAGTGAGTCCGGCTTATCGTTACGATGATGGAGCCGACGAAGGCCAACATCAACAAATGGCAAAAATGGCAATAGAAAACTTTATCACTCAGGTGAATGAGATTCATCTCAAGCAAATCCAAAAACCAGATGAGACACGGTCAAGGGAGCAGAATACAGAGCCAGCTCAATCTACCGAGTCAAATTAGCGGCAGAGTTAACGAAGCTGACAATACCAGTAAACAGGTAGGGTTAAGTGAAGGTTAACTGCTAGGCAAATCCTCCTCAGAAGGAGAAGAAGTTAATTCTTGTTCTGAGGAAGGCATATCCATAAGCGAGTCGCGATCGAAATGCCAAGACTTGGTGCAAGCAGATATCAATTTTGAATCTTACTGTGGAGCCAGTGATCTCCGATCCAAATAGCAGCACCATTAGTCAGTAATAGCAGCATTATCAATACCATAACTTTGGAAAACATACACTATTATTATGTGAGAATTCCCACAATCAAGCTTTCTCCTGTTTGTGGGGCGACTCCCCCCTATAAATAATAGGTTTTAAAATTCCCTTGTACTTTACCTATTGGTTTGACTCCCAAAGCTGTAATCTTTTTTATTTCAATCGTTTTTAAGCCAAGTCTAGTTTCATCTTGACACCAATGTTTGAGTTGTTTTTTGCTGGATTTGGGGTAGTAGACTCTAACCACAAAGCTATTTTGAGCAAATTTTTTAGTTATTTTTTAACTCGATAGCTGCCGAAGCATCTTTTTTGTTACTACAACGTCTTGGGAGTTTTAATTTGGCTTTCATTCCATAGTGTACTTGCTTGTGTAATGTTTGATATTTGACTGATACTTGATAGTTTTCTTCTACCTATGTCGCAATTTATTTGTAAGTCTTGAATTTACAGGATTCAAGACTTATTTTTTTTGATATTCCGGCGATTACGGCGGTGGCAATTAAGGAGGGGTCTACCAGTTGATTGTCGTATTTTTAATAGTGATGGCAGACTGCCATCATTATTAAGTGCTACACAGCCAAGTTTCGGCCGATGTTTCACGCTTTGACAGGTGCAGATGAGAAGACTTTTGTCAAGTTAGTTGTTGAGACTAATACCGATCGAGTTTTGGGGGTGCACACGGTTGGGAAAGACGCGGGTGAGATTACTCAAGGAATGGCGATCGCGGTTAATATGGGAGCTAGGAAGAAAGACTTCGACGCGACTATTGGCATTCACCCATCGACTGCTGAAGAGTTTGTAACTCTGCGGTAAAGCGGGCGAAGCAGCCAGAGGTTTAAACCCCTGGCTAACAGCCTAAAGTCGGTTAAAATTCAGATATTGCACTATTTTCCAGAACAGGCATCCTGTCTGTTCCATAGAAAAATTAAATTGTATTATGAGGAGTAGGGGTTGGACAATCTTAGCCCGCCCGTGAAGAGATTAATGAGTAATTCAACCAAACAAAACAAAATTTTAGCATTCTATCTCGGTCAGCAGCCTGATTCGCAAGGTCGGGCGATCGAGGATATTTGGTCGTGGGATTACCAGAAGCTGGAATCCGTGCACAATTACATTCAATGGCTGTTTCCGCTAAGAGAAAAGAGTCGCTTTAATTCCAGTGCTCCTACTTTAAATGATGAGGTAATTCAAGCTTTTAGAACAAGTGAAGAGTTGAGAAATCGCTTAGTGCATTCGTTCACTGTCATGGTGGCGTTTTACGGGTTGGAATGCCGCGAAGGGGAAAACGCAGAAATTGTAATTGCCAAATCCGAGGAATATTTGTCAAGAAAAAGAGAGTGGATTGAAAGATTTAATCACAACTACCTGCGGCTGACTAGGATTCTCACAAGTTTGACAGAGTTGGGATTGAAAAATCACGCTTTAGCACTATTCAAATGTTTAGATGAACTCTATAATGAAGAACAAGCAAGTATTGGTTTAGAAACTTATACTTATTGGAAAAATGCTGTAAATACTTAGAACCGATATTTGAGAATTATCGCTATAGCAAACCATAGGACCTATAATAAAATTTAATTTGGGTGGAACGGGCCCCAAAGCCTGTTACGGGCGGGCTAAGAGTACCCAACCCCTACTCCCCACAATAAAATTTAATTTTTGTGAAGTCGGAGTGCCTGTTGCTGACATTGGTGCCGTTTTCCAGCCCAGGCGGGTTAATGCTCAAAATAATATTTTAAATATTTTGAACCTTTTTTGCGATCGTCCTGTCTAAACCCTTCAGATAACGAACTGGTGAGGGAGACTTCACAGGTGTTAGCTGTGTCAGCCAATGTTTTAACCGATAACTGTTCCGACTCAGACTTAGTTGCTGAGTGTCTAAAGGGCGATCGCACTTGCTTTCGCTACCTTTACAAACGCTACCAACACAAAGTCAGGTCAACCCTTTACCAACTCTGCGGCCCGTCGCTTCTTGACGATTTAGCGCAAGAAGTATTCCTGCGAGTCTGGAAAGGATTGCCCAAACTCAAGCACCAGGAAAACTTTTCTACTTGGCTTTATCGAATCACTTGGAATGTGGCCTCCGATCAAAGACAAGCATTTGCTAAACAGCATTCTTTTGACTCCCAACTCAAAAATCAAGAAGTAATGGATCGGGTTATTCTCAAAGATAACACATCGGACTTGATGCAGTTGCACTATCAAGATTTAGTGCAGCGGGGACTGGAGCAATTGAGCTTTGAGCACCGCAGCGTTTTGGTGCTGCACGACTTAGAAGACATCCCGCAAAAAGAAGTAGCCCAAATTTTGGGACTGCCCGCAGGGACTGTCAAATCTCGCGTGTTTTATGCCCGAAATTCTCTGCGGCAATTTTTGCAAAAAGAAGGGGTGGACGAGCTGTGAAGGACAAAATTAGCGAGAAAAAGTTAGTCAATTTCTTGAAGCAATATCGCCCAAACGTTCCCGAAGCTGCGCCCGATTTTGAGCAAGAACTTTTAGCTGCAATAGACAGGAATGATGCGGCTGCAAGAGAGTTCAATTATCTAGGAGAGCAGCCATTTACCCGGTCTAGTAAAAGGTCAGGAATCGTCGGTTTTCCCAAGTGGGCTTTTCCTTCTGCGATCGCTGCTGGCCTGCTAGTTTTTTGGTCGGGCTATCGCGTGTTAGTGCCGGCACAATTTCACGCGGATGAGGCGGCGCATCTAGAAGCATTTCTCGTAAATAATTGGGAGGGTGTATTGAACGGTTCTCCTGGGGAAAATTCGCTCGATCGCCCGCAAACAGACTGGTTGACTTTCAGCTATGCTGGTGACACCGAACCGCCAACAAATAACTAATCTTTAAGAGGTAATTTTCATGTCTATTCGCCGCCTTTGGGCCGTAGCTTTTTTAATGCTGACTCTCGGCAGTGCAACCGCAGCAACAGCCGTTTCCAACCCCGTCGAACCGCAGACAATTGCCCAAAACCAGCGTCCCAATCGACCAGGTGGCAAGGAAGGTGGGATGTTCGACCGACTCAATTTAAGCGCCGACCAAAAGCAGAAAATGCAGGCAGTTCGCGATCGGTACAAAGACCAAGTATCCCAGCGGATGCAAGCAGTCCGCCAAGCCCGACAAGAATTGGAAACGATGATGGCGGGCACGGCAAATGCCAGCCAAATGCGCGAAAAACACCGTCAAATAATCGGATTGAGGCAGCAGTTGGAAGAGGTGCAATTTGAAAGTACACTCGCAATGCGAGAAGTTCTCACGCCCGAACAGCGCAGCCAATTAGCTCAAATGATGCAGCAGCGCCGACAAAATGCTAAAAACCGGATGCAAAACGGTCAAAAACCGCAGTAGTCAAAAACCGCAGTAATTGACGAGTAGTTTTGAGTGAATCGCAGGGTGCGTAATGCGCACTCTGCGATTCATTGTAAGCAGGTATAAATCAATAATAAATGCTGGCAGGGAGAAACGCTGCTTTTCTGTAATCTATGCAAGCGCTTTCTATCTTCCGAAAAGCAGCCTAGAAGCGCCGCAATTTCAAGTCTATTCGATTGCTTTATCCTGGGGAAAATGAGTATATATTTTTTTCATCTACTTAACGGATTTTAAATTTTTATTTGATAACTCATATTAAGTTAGAATAATTAGTTGGGAAGTCTCATAAAAATTTCGGGATGAATTTACAGAACGATTCGACTTACATTTATTTACACGGATTTGCTTCAAGTCCCGATTCAGCTAAGGCTAAATATTTCCGAGAGCGCTTTTCTTACCTAGGAATTGACCTAAAAACTCCCAATCTCAATCAGAACGATTTTTCCGGTCTCACTCTGACCCGCCAATTAAACCAAATAGAAACAGAATTTTTGTCAAGCCAATCCTCCCAACCTCCGACCGAAAATGTAAAAAATCTAGGGGTAGTTACAATAATTGGGTCTAGTTTTGGGGGGCTGACAGCGGCTTGGTTGGCCCAGCGACAATTGTCAGTAAAACAAATAGTTTTGTTAGCACCGGCTTTTCAATTTATCTCCCACTGGCTGCCACTTTTGGGACAGCAACAGGTAGAAAAGTGGCAGTCTGAGAAATATCTGCCCGTTTACCACTACGGCGAACAGCGTTATCTGCCGCTGCATTATCAGTTTGTGGCAGATATGGCTCAATACCCTGAAGAAAAATTAATGCGGTCAGTCCCTACGTTAATTCTTCACGGCAAGCATGATACAATAATACCGATTCAAGCTAGCAGAAATTTTGCCGCTAACCGTCCCTGGGTGCAATTAATGGAATTAGAAGACGATCATTCTTTGGGAAATGTCCTAGCGGAAATTTGGGAAGCGATTCCAAGGTTTTGCCAATTCAAAAATTAAAATTTGACCAACTTGCAAGTCTTAACACTCAAATGACTGAACAAGATCGATCGACTCGCACCTTAGCCGTTGACATTGGCGGAAGCGGCATCAAAGTTATGGTTTTGGACGGTGAAGGCGAACCCCAAACCGAACGCAGCCGTTTAGAAACGCCTCAACCGCCGAAACCTGAACCCGTACTAGAGGCGATCGCCTCTTTAGCCAGCGGACAAGGGGAATTTGACCGAGTATCCGTCGGTTTTCCCGGTGTCGTGCGTCTAGGCGTCATCAAAACAGCAGTGAATTTAGATCCGTCTTGGATAGATTTTGACCTACAAACTACCCTCAAAGATCGCTTGGGAAAACCTGTGCGAGTTGCTAACGATGCCGATATTCAAGGATTGGGAGCAATTGCTGGGACGGGGGTAGAATTAGTAATTACCCTTGGCACCGGTTTCGGTTCTGCCTTATTTGTCGATGGTATCTTGGTGCCAAATCTAGAATTAGGACATCACCCGTTTCGCAAAGGGGAAACTTACGAACAGCAATTAGGGCGATCGGCATTAGATACAGTCGGTTCCAAAAGATGGAATCGCCGTCTGGAAAAAGCGCTCACCTCTGTGCAACATCTCTTTAACTGCGATCGCATTTACATCGGCGGCGGCAATACTAAAAAGATTGTTTTTGATTTACCACCGCAAGTTAAAATAGTACCCAATGTGAGCGGTTTGTTGGGCGGAATTGCTTTGTGGCGCGATTGAATAAACTTTGTGGCAAAAATGCCCATCACTATCCAAGAAACCGGGTTTTTTGCCCGAGTTAAACGCAATAATCCAGTATTGTCGTAAAAAACCCGGTTTCTGAATCTAGGACAGTTGATTGGGTTTTTTGGCTTGGGCGATCGCGGTTTAAAAAATTATTCGCCCATCGGATCGCGGTAGCGTTTGGGTTCATCCTTGCGAAACAGATTCGCCAAACCAAGGATGCCCAACAAACCCAAAGCACCCCAATGCATGTTGTCGCCCTTGCTTTCTTGAAAGGGAGTTCTGTCTAGAACAACTCCATTAGAACCAGTATTGTTCTGTGCCGGCTCTGAGTTAGTTTGAGCCTCAGCAGGCATAGCTGAAGGGAGAACAGCCAAACTCAAAGCTATGAGGGTAGCGACGGTAGTTTTAGATATATCCGAAGGCTTGACTTTCATACTCTGTCTCCAAATATCAGCAGTTACTATCTCAAAATAATCAATTTGCCGCCCCTCCGGCATCAATCGATCGGCAGAAACTCACTTCCGTCTCTCCTCTTGCTTTCGAGATAGAAAAGGCTATATCCTGAGTTTAGACGCCTTTGATACAGCATTCGTAAGTCGGCATTAGGTAAGAATTTCAGCAGCGAGGTAAAAAATGAAAATTTTTGCATTCGTAATTTTTCTTGACTTGTGCCTTCTGCCTGGCTTTGTAAGGTGACAATCTAAATCAAAAGTTTAAAATCATACCATGCTTCCCTTTATCCGAAAAGACTTAGCCGAACTTACCGCATACACTCCCCATCCCGGGGGCGCCTCAGGAGAATCAGGGCACTCGGAAAGTGTACTCGATCGCCTCGATACCAATGAATGCCCCTACGACTTGCCAGAAGAATTAAAAAAAAAGCTAGCTTGGACTTACCACCAGTTACTTGAGACAAATCGTTATCCCGACGGAGGCCACGCAGCGCTCAAAGAGGCGATCGCCCAATACGTCAATGAGTCAATCACACTCCCCCCGCTAGGTGGGGTTGCACTGCCCAAAACCGCCATTACAGCCGACAATATTTCTGTGGGCAACGGTTCCGACGAACTAATTCGATCGCTCTTAATAGCTACTTGCTTGGGCGGTACCGGCTCTATTTTCGTTGCGAATCCCACCTTTTCGATGTATGGAATAATCGCCCAAACCCTCGGCATTCCCGTTGTGAGTGCTCAGCGGAAAGAGGAGAATTTTGAAATCGATATCGAGGCTGCTAAAAGGGATCTCGCCCAAAATCAAAATCCGCCCGTGCGCGCCGTCTTTGTCGTTCATCCCAATTCCCCCACAGCCAATGCTTTGACACCAGATGAAATAGAATGGCTGGAAAATTTGCCGTCAGAAATATTAGTAGTAATTGACGAAGCTTATTTTGAATTCAGCCAAAATACTTTAGCCGACCAATTGCACCATCACCCGAATTGGATAATTTTACGCACATTCTCCAAAGCATTTCGACTAGCATCAATGAGAGTCGGATATGCGATCGCCCATCCCGAACTCGCAGCCGCCTTAGAAAAAATCCGCCTCCCCTACAACCTCCCCAGTTTTTGCCAAGTTGCAGCAGAATTGGCCCTAGCGCAACGGCAATTATTGCTGGCAGTAATTCCCGAAATTATTTCGGAAAGAGCCAAATTAATTGCAGCGCTAACTCAGTATCAAAAATTGCAAATTTGGCCGAGTGCGGCTAACTTCGTTTACCTGCGGGTGAAAGCTGGTGAGGGCGAATCCCCCCAGCAGGAACACCAACAAATCATGCAGCACCTAAAAGAGCGAGGTACTTTAATTCGGCATACTGGGGGAGGTTTGCGAATTACGGTGGGTAGCCCCGAAGAAAATCAGCGAACAGTCGATCGAATCGCAGCGATTTTAGCTTAAAATTAATATCCACCGTTGCTCAATACAATGGTAATAATGAACTCGGTAGAACTGTTCAGCGGAGCAGGAGGCTTAGCAATAGGCGTATCAAAAGCCGGCTTTTGTCATAAAGCAGTTATCGAGCTGGATAAAAACGCCTGCGAGAAAATTCGAGAAAATCAGCGTCGGGGTGTAAAAGCGATCGCAAACTAATCTGTTTTTGAGACAGATATCGCTAAATTCGACTATCATTTTGTTGTCGCGCCGCGCGAAGGGTTTGGGGAAATACGCCAACTAAAAGTGCCAAAGCTTCATCGGGAATTTTTGCCACCGTTTCCGAATCCAAATATTGTTCAAACTGAGTTAAAATCATGTGTGCGCGTTCCAAAGCTGCCGGCTTTGCCGTTAACTGTTCCGTTAACCGCACCCACTGCCGCCGAATTCCCAAAGCTTTCTGTCTTTCTTCGGGAGATTGAGGGTAAACCAAACAAAAATCGCCCACCGGAATCGCCTGCTGAGAGTCAACATCAAAACCACCCCCAACGGCAGCCCCTGGCCCGGCAAAGTCCGCGTGGAAGCGTTTAATCAAAATTAGACCGTTTCGGCGACGGCTATCTACCATCAACAGCTTGCCGCTGTTGATTTCTGCGAGAATGTCAGAGGAGTGGGGGTGTTCTGTCAAATCTGTGCCAAGGTTTCGATGTCGCAAGTCCGGGTCAGCAGAAAAGCCGGCGCGGATAATATCGCTAGAAATGAAGTACCCCAACTTGCTTCGCTGAAGTTGGGACTTCCAACATCAACTCAATTCAAGGACGGTCTTATTCGTCTTTGGAGCTTCCCGTTTCATCCGCCGATGCCTCTACACAGTCGTCTGTGTTTTGGTCTTATTCGGCGTCCACAGGCAGACCCTCGGCTTCCCCAAGAGTTATTTCTTTCTTTATTTGGCTGCCTTATGTTTGGACTTATCTTTCTACCAGTGACATAGAGGGCTATCTCAGAGTGAGAGCGAGAGCGAATCCCATGCACACTTCTGAGAAACTATCCAGCTTTACTATAGAGAACGCCATGCTGGATAGCAGCAAAAATAGTATACAACATTACAATAGAACAAAACAATGTTGCTTCGCTTTTATTTATTGGTCAAAATTCATCCCCACCTTTGAGAAGGATGAGAAATTCTTTTGACACTCAGTTAGAATCAAAGCTGGATGAAGGCTCGACTTTGCGATCCGCCCACTGCCGATCGAGATTATTCATTTAAAGTTATCAGAAAAATGGGCGCAGCGTAGCGGAGGGTTGAAACCCCGTCCTTTTAGGACGGCTTTTCTTGATTCTGGATATAGCGCTTCAAAACTTCTAGGGGTACTCCGCCAAATGAGGTGTCAAGACTCACCGTGCCTTCAGGTCGGTGAGTGTTTAAAAAATTAATACTGTCACAAGGTGGTAGCGTGAGCGCGATCGAATATCAAATGCAGGTACAACAAGCAATAGACACCCTGAAAGCAGATCTCCCGACGCTTTTTGAAAAAGACATCTCCTACGAGATATACACAAAAGGTGTCTATTTTCAAGATCCTGTTAACAAATTTAAAGGAAAAATCAACTATCGCATTATCTTTTGGACTTTGCGATTTCACGGGCAGCTATTCTTTAACGAGATTCACTTCGACCTGCACGGCGTAAGTCAGACAGCCCCTGATACTATTGTGGCAAATTGGACTGTTCGTGGCATCCTGCGGGTTCCATGGAAAGCTCGGATTTTTTTTAACGGCTACTCTACTTATAAACTGGATAAAGACGGCTTAATTTACGAACATATCGACACCTGGGACAGAGCTCCCGGAGAGATTTTAAAGCAGTTTTTCCGCAAGGGAGAGGATGCGAGCCAAGGATAAGCCAAAAAGGTCGATCGCGCCGGGCCATCTGGGCCGGCAACCAAACTAACTTATAATGCCTAAAAGAATCATCATCCCTCCGATCCATTTTCTGCTATGTGTAAATTGCTAAAATGATTGTCGCCTCTGATTAATTTTCTGCAACTTGCACTCCTGAAAAACATCATGGCTGATATTGTCGAGACTGCCACCAATGCCGACTCTTTTAAAACACTCGTGACTGTTATTGAAGCGGCTGGTTTGTTAGATTTATTGCAAAGTCCGGGCCCCTACACCGTCTTAGCACCAACTGACGAGGCATTTGCCAAAATTCCTACGAACACTATTGCCTCTTGGCTCGAAGACATACCCAAGCTCAAGAAAATTCTGACCTATCACATTTTGTTTGGCGAGGTACTAACCGAGAACTTGCTTGAGTTAAGTTCTGCTGAAACAGTGGAAGGTTCGGTGGTGGGTATTGATACTTCAGACGGCATTAAAGTGAATGATGCTAAAGTTCTCACTCCCAATATTCTTGCCGACAATGGCGTCATTCATATCATTGATGCGGTGCTAATACCAGCATTCGTTGCAGCATAATAAAACTTGTGTTTTCGCCGATCGATCTCGGCTGCGCAAGGCGCGCCTTACGCCTACAATAAATTTAGGATGGGCGGGGAAAATCACTGATAAATTTCGGGTGCGCACCTTACGCATCTAAATGTAGGGTGCGCACCTTACGGCTATAAATGTAGGTGTACCCAGAGCAGATTACCCTACATTTTAAACTAATTATCCGAACCTAAAATCAACCCCGATCGCCCCGGCAGGCTCAATTCTAAATGCCGAGTTTCCCCGTCACCTTTCCAAACAAACTCGCCTTTTCCATACAGCAATTTATCGTGAGAAGATTTCAAATTAGCTGGCTCAAAGCTAATTTGAGCTGGTTCTGTCGAGACATTGACAGCAACAACTATTTCCTCATGCCCCAAAATTCGGGCAAAAACGTAAACCGTTCCCTCAGCAAACAGAATGTGGTACGATCCCGTGCGGAGGGCAGCGTGTTTGTGCCGCAAAGCTATCAACTGCTTGTGATAATCTAAAACATCACGTTCCCAGTCAGCTTCTAAGGGAAAACCGCGGCGGGAATCGGGGTCTAGAGCACCGGGTAAACCAACTTCATCGCCGTAGTAAATGCTGGGAGCTCCAGGAAAAGTTAACAACAGCAAAGTTGCAAGTTCGACGCTAGCTTTATCGCCTCTAGCAATTGTTAACAACCTCGCGGTATCGTGACTGGCCAACAAATTTAGTTGAGTTAGCTGTATCTGCCACGGGTAGAGGTCTAAAACCTTCTGAATTTGGGCGCCGTACTCTTTAGCAAAAAGCGCCGGATAGGGATAGTAAGAACGGCCTTCAAGTTGAGCTAAATCTACCCTGTCGCCCGCTGCAAAAGCAATTGTCGGCGCAGCAAAAAGATAATTCATTACGCCGTCAAATTGAGTACCGTCGAGCCATTCTCTCGCATCTTCCCAAACTTCTCCCACAATGTAAGCTTCGGGATTAACTGCCTTAACTCGTTCTCGAAATTCCTGCCAAAATCCCGGGCTTTTAATTTCAAAAGGAACGTCCAGCCGCCAGCCATCGATGCCGAATTTAATCCAATATTCGGCGATTTCCATGATGTATTCTCGCACTTCTGGATTGTCGTGATTGAATACAGGAAGGGCTCGATTTCCA
Source organism: Microcoleus vaginatus BM001213989 (assembly GCA_036700245.1). Lineage (GTDB taxonomy): Bacteria > Cyanobacteriota > Cyanobacteriia > Cyanobacteriales > Microcoleaceae > Microcoleus. Next base: position 15,454 of record JAUBOM010000043.1, on the reverse strand, counting down.
TCCCAACCAGCATAGTTAGCAGGAAAATTGCCGTCGTAGGCAGATAGCGGCCAGCCTTCTATTTTAAACCAATCCAACCAAGGAGAATGGGGGCCGTTTTCGAGGATGTCGTGAAAGAAGAAAAAGCCGCGGCTGGCGTGGTTGAATACGCCGTCGAGGACGACTTTGATGTTGCGGTCGTGGGCGGCGTCTAGAAGATCTTTAAAAGCTGGATTGCCGCCCAACATCGGATCGACTTGATAGTAGTCGTGGGTATGGTAGCGGTGATTGCTGGCCGACTGAAATATGGGGGTGAAGTAAATTGCGTTAATGCCTATGTCTTGCAAGTAATCTAGTTGTTCCATAACGCCCCACAAGTCCCCGCCTTTGTAGCCTTGCAAGGTGGGGATTTCGTGCCATTCTTCCCACATGAAGTTTTGCAGCAGGCGTTTGCGGGGCTGTTTGCTTTTGGCGAAGCGATCGGGGAATATTTGGTAGAATACCGCGTGTTTAACCCAGTCCGGCGTTTGAATTTGCATACACTTTTGCTAGCTTTTACGCCTTAGGCTACATTAGCAGACGTTTGTAGGGGATCTAGCTTTTGGTAGAGAATAGACATTTTTTACAATTTGTCGATCGACAAATTGTAAAAAATTACACAAATTTGCAGTCAATCTAAGATTGAAAACTGATTCTACCTAGAAATTTATCGTTTCGACGGGCGGCGCTTGCTGACTGCTGTGGAGTCAGACAAACTCACATAACAGGAACGCCAGCAAAAAGAACCGGATCAAAATCAAGTAGAACCAGAGCGCTCTGAAGGGTCCAAGCAGAGCGTCAGCGGGCGCGGCGGTGCGATCGACCAGCCTGGAAAAAGAACAACAGCGCCACCATCCTGGATGAAGAAATTGCCAGAACGGGGAATTTACCCAAAAAACTTGTAATTAACAGCCAAAACCCCGAACCTTATTCTTTTGTTAAACTGCCCTTATTTATTGAGGGGTATTTTCACTCACAACTCAAAACTTTTTCAAATATCCATTATTTATTGATGAGCATTTTAACTCACAACTCACAATTCCTAACTTTAGTCCCGGACGCACTCTAACTCTCATAAACCGGGTTTTTTAACTCTTATTCAGGGTGGGAAGAAGTATTTGGATTAAACAACCCGGTTTCTGGGTAAGCGACTCAACTCATACCTCAAAACTCAAAACTTCCTTGCTCCCCCCCCTTGTCAAGAAGCCCTCACCATCCGACACTGTACTTGGAGAGTTAATCGACCCTAGGGAGAAAGTTCCTTGAAAAAAGTCTTAGCCATCATCCTCGGTGGCGGTGTAGGCACCCGCCTTTACCCCCTAACCAAACTGCGAGCCAAACCCGCAGTTCCCCTCGCAGGCAAATATCGCCTCATCGATATTCCTGTCAGCAACTGCATAAACTCCGAAATAGTCAAAATCTACGTCCTCACCCAATTCAACTCGGCATCCCTCAACCGTCACATCTCTCGCACCTACCAGTTTTCCGGCTTCACCGAGGGATTTGTCGAGGTGCTCGCCGCCCAGCAAACTCAGGAAAACCCCAACTGGTTTCAAGGGACAGCCGACGCAGTTCGCCAATATCTCTCGCTGCTAGAACAGTGGGACGTTGATGAATACTTGATTCTTTCGGGCGATCACCTGTACCGCATGGACTACCAGAAGTTTGTGCACAGACACCGCGAAACCAACGCCGATATCACCCTCTCGGTTTTGCCAATGGACGAGAAGCGGGCCTCGGATTTTGGTTTGATGAAAATCGACGAGACCGGCCGCATTGTTTCTTTCAGCGAAAAGCCAAAAGGCGATGCGCTCAAACAAATGCAGGTGGATACTACTAAACTGGGACTGACAGCGCAGCAGGCTCAGGAAAGTCCTTACATTGCTTCGATGGGGATTTACGTCTTCAAAAGAGAAGTTCTGATTAAACTCTTGAAAGAATCTCCAAACCAAACTGATTTTGGTAAAGAGATCATTCCGAATTCTGCAAAAGACCACAACGTTCAAGCTTATTTGTTTGACGATTACTGGGAAGATATCGGAACCATTGAAGCTTTTTACGAGGCTAACTTGGCTCTGACAAAACAGCCTCAGCCGCCTTTCAGTTTCTACGATGAAAAGGCGCCAATTTACACTCGCCCGCGTTTCTTGCCGCCGACTAAGCTTTTAAATACTCATGTGACTGAATCGATTATTGCTGAAGGCTGCATTCTTAAAGAGTGCCGGATCGACCATTCTGTGTTGGGAGTTCGATCGCGCATTGAAGCTGGATGTACGATTCAAGACACTCTGGTCTTGGGTGCTGACTTCTACGAACCGGACGCCGAACGGCATTCGAGTTTGGACAACGGCGGCGTCGCCCTCGGTATCGGTGCAGATACTACAATTCGCCGCGCGATTGTAGATAAAAATGCCCGCATCGGTCGCAATGTTCAATTAATTAATAAAGACCGAGTGGAAGAAGCCAACCGCGAAAACCAAGGTTTTTACATCCGCAGCGGCATTATCGTAGTCCTGAAAAATGCCACGATTCCTGATGGAACTATCATTTAGTTATTAGTCATTAGTCATTAGTCATCAGTCATTAGTTTTTTAAGTTAAAATCTGTTACCTGCTTTTCAAGTGACTGATGATAAATAACTAAATTAGTGACCGATCACCAATGACCGATGACTGATGACTGATGAGAAATAAATTCTTTTTTTCAAGTTCATTATTAAGGGCAACCGCTGATGCGAGGTTGTCGAAATACTTCGCTTTATTAAAAGGATTGCGCATTAATAAGGGACAGTCTCTGTCCGGGTCTGCGGTGATACAGATATGTTCGATCGCCTGCGTCTGGCGAAGAGCTTCTGATGCTTGTATTTGCGAGCGTAGCACGACTGACAAATGCGCTGCCCATTTCTGAGTAAAACAAAACTCTCGGAACTATCCTTCCAATCGTCGCAGCAGCCGCAAGGCCAACTTAGCAAATAATTCATAATCTTAGCACTCTCGTAGCGTTAAAAGCTTATCGCTCTACTATCCTATCTTAATTTCTTGAAAAGTGTGTGTTGTAGCTAACAGACATCCGAGAGATTATGTTCTATTACTTGGCCTTAAATCTATTATGATACTGAAAAAATAAGATTGTATAGCACTGCTCTGATGTGAGGGGAAAATATCTCGAAAGGTTGTGGAATAACTGCGGGCTTTAGGGTATAAGTTTGCCTGAATTCAGGCAGCAGATTCGACCAGAGTTGCTGATGAGAACTTTCTAGGATTTGCATTGGGTGAAAAGCTCAGACCGAGAAGTTCGATCGCACCGCACACCGCAAAAAAAGAGCAAAAAAAGATCGATCGTCCGCGCCAGTCAACCCGGATTTGGCTCGCCCCAGCAACAGCAGCAGCTTTCCCGGGCTCGCCTCAACCGGACTGCAGCCTAAAGCTCTCGCCGCCTCTTCCAAGCCCTCCGGCGCACAACTCCTCAAAACTAACCGTGGCAAGAGTTTCACCGTTTAAAAGCTCAAAGGTATAGCAACGGTCTTGAGGGGTGAGGACGTTCTTAATTGATCTGAAACCATTGTTTTTCTTGTCGAAGGCCAAAAGCATAAGAAAGTCGCCTGCTCCGGCTGCCTTCAGCACAAGAGAGCCGAATGCTATAAAATCTCAAACAGCAGCGGAGTGCGGAAATTGCGATCGAACGCCAAGCAACAACCGAACTCGATCGAGCCCAAACCTTTGATAACCTATAATTTGAATCAGATGCCGCAGGCACTTTTCTCGCTGGCATCAAGCTAATTCGCCATCCTGCTAATTTGGGATTTATTCTTTCTAACAACTAACAACTAACAACTAATAAAGAGGGGATTGCTTAATGGCTGCAACAGATTTTAAAGACTATTACGCTATTTTGGGACTCAACAAAACTTCCAGCTCTGACGAAATTAAAAAAACTTTTCGCAAACTAGCCCGGAAATATCACCCGGACATGAACCCTGGGAACAAAGAAGCCGAAGCTCGTTTTAAAGAAGTAAACGAAGCTTACGAAGTGCTCTCAGACCCAGAAAAACGGAAAAAATACGACCAATACGGTCAATACTGGAAGCAAGCTGCCACAACTCCAGGCGGATGGCCAGGCGGGGGCGCTACGAATGTAGACTTTGGCGGGGTTGACTTCAGCGAGTACGGCAGTTTTGACGAATTTATCAATGCCTTGCTAGGCCGCGCAGCTAGCAGTCCCGGTAGTGGGCGCAACGGTAAGTGGAATTACAGCAACTACCGCACTAGCAGCGGCGGGCCCACCGGTTTTGGCGGATTTGAAGATTTCGCGGGGTACGAAAACCGCAGCGCCGGAAGCTCTCTCGACACCGAAGTGGCCGTTTCCCTGACTCTGGGGGAAGCATTTCGGGGAACTTCCAAGCGAGTCGCCACGGGCGAAGTTTCGATTCCAGCAGGAGTGAAAACCGGCAGCAAAATTCGGATAAAAGGCAAAGGTCAAGTTGACCCGTACACTAAGCAGCAGGGAGATTTGTACCTAAAATTAGAAGTTTTGCCTCACTCTTTCTTCCAGTTTGAGGGAGAAAATTTGGTCTGCGAACTGCCGATAACTCCCGACGAAGCGGTGTTGGGAGCTTCAATGGAAGTGCCCGCGCCTGAAGGTACGATCACTGTGAAAGTTCCAGCGGGGATTCGTTCGGGTCAGTCTTTGCGGTTGCGGGGCAAAGGATGGCCGAAACCGAAGAAAAACGAGCGGACTGACTTGTTGGTAAAAATTGCGATCGTGCCACCGAAAGAAATTAGCACTGTAGAACGCGAATGCTATGAAAAAATCAAGGCCAATCGCACTTTTAATCCCCGGAGCAATTTAAACCAAGCGCTACTTTGAAAAAACGTGCATTTCTCGGAGGCAAATAATACCATTTCTTAAGTATTTCCTAGGGACACAGCATTGTTGTGTCCCTACTGTATGCAAGCGCGCTCTCATTTAAAAAAAACCCTGTTAACAAGTGAAATTTTATTCGCCCGTAATTTGCAATTTCCAACCTTCTCAAGACTCTTCGCTAGCTCTTAGCTGAGTAGGTTGGCTACCTTGTTTGATGTTGATGCTAATCTTTTTAGATCCTTTGTTCTCCAGGTCTCGGATGTAGCCGTTCGAGCGGTTAGAAGCTTCCTCTCTGCTGTCATAGGGGCCAAAGTAATAGGTACGCTTTGGCGAATCTGTATCAACTTCTACCCACCATTCGCCGCGTCGAATGCTGCTAGCAGGTTGAGCTAGCACCCAAAAAGCCGTGAAAAACATACCCAACATAGAGATTTCAAACATATTTACCTCTGAGAAGACTTAAGTAGTTTTTACTATTCTCAATTTATCAACGCAACGGGAGCGCTCGGCTCGTCCTCAGTGCTGATTTAGCGCCGATTATTTTGGGCTGTTAATCCTGGCTAAAATATACATTTTGGTGGAGAATATGCAGATTTTTAAGCCACCAAAACAAATACAAAGTCCGCAAGGTAAGGACTAGGACAAGACGATGCTTAATATTATTGTTGAGGCTTCCGTTTAGGAAAAACTCACAGAGAACTTACACACTCTTGACGCTCAGAAACCGGGTTGTTTAACGGATGTTCCTCGCCATAGACGGAGTATTTTCGTCAAACAACCCGGTTTCTACTGTCTGGACTATCAACATGATTAAGCCGCGATACCCTCTGAGAATTCACTGTCGCAAATCGTGAGTTCCGAAGGCTGACACCGTTTGATGCGGATGCTAAGTCTTTTGGCTCCCTCGCTTTCGAGGTCTTCGACGTAGCCCGGAATATTGCTGGAGGCTTCTTTGTCGGTGTCGAAGGGGCCAAAATAGTAGGTACAGCGGGGCCACTCAGTGACAATTTCTACCCACCATTTCTCAGGGCTGCGGGGGCTGGAGCCAGCTAACACGGACAATACTGCGACGTAGATACAAAATAAATAAATTCCGAGCATTTTTCCTCTTTTGGGGTTATTTATTTTCTCACAGGACTTACGCCCTCGCGACTCTCATCAACCGGGTTGTTCAACTCCTGGCGAGCGCCTTTTACCAGAGAATTTAGTCCTTCAAACCCGGTTTCTGGGTTGAGAACCATTTAACTTTATCAAGGTAAGTTGTGCGATCGCATCAACCTGAGTGCTGATTTTGAGGGGAGAATACAATCCCAGTGACTCAAGTGACGTACTCCACACACTCCCCTTCGAGTGAGTGTGGGCTTCTCAACGACTCCTCTATGAGGACATTAATTGAGCTTTGAGGGCGGGCGTCCCAGGCGCCTTTATGTTTATAGCCGCGTTCAAATCCCTGCACAAACTTGTATGGCATACCGGGCAATTGTGCATTCTTTGGGATAGCCGCTTTTTAACTTTGTGACCGCAGTTAGAACATTCTTGGCTTGTGCCGTTCGGATTTACAGTTATTACTTTCAAGCCAGCATTTTCGGCTTTGTTTAAAAGTATGATGATAAACTGTCCCCACCCAGCATCATTAATACTTTTAGCCAGTTGAGTTTTAATGAGTCCTTTGATATTTAACTTTTCCACAGCTATGACATCGTACTTATCGAGCAGCGTTCTAGCTGTCTTAAAGTGGAAGTTTTTACGAGTATCCGCAACTTTTTTGTGCTGGATAGCTACTTTTTTAATAGCTTTCTTGCGACGGTTAGAACCTTTTTTTCTCCGATCAACACGACGTTGCGCTGATTTTAATTTGCGTTCAGCTTTACGTAGATGTTTTGGCGCGTTAATTCTCGAACCATCCGAAGCAACATAGAAATCGATTAAGCCTACATCAATACCAACAATATTGTCAGAGTTAAAATCCGGTTTGATTGTGGGAACCGTTTGGTCATCAAGACTTAGGGTTACATAATAACCATCTGCTTTTTTGGTGACAGATACGGTCTTGATATCAAACCCTACAGGTATTGGACGGTGAACAATTACCTTAACATCCCCAATTTTTGACAGTGTGATTTTGTTGTTAGCAAAATTATGTTTCTTGAATTGAGGGTACGTAAATGTTTTCTATTGCCCCACGCCTTTAAATCTTCTAGGTCTACCAGATTTCTTTCCCTTACTATCACTTTTTAACCATCGTTCAAAAGTGATCTCGACTTTCTTAGGGACTTCCTACAATACTTGAGAGTGAATCTCTTTATACCAAGGTCTATATACTTTAAGTTGGGTGAGAGATGCCTTTTGACTGTAATAGTTATGCTGCTCTTTTAACTCTGATATCGGGCAAATTAAGGGACATCTATCTAGAAAAAAACGATTTTGCTCATGCCAATCAAACCTTTGAGCAAGTAGATAATTATATTGACAACGCAGCATTTCGAGCGTTCGAACAATTTTTTCTACTTGCTATGAAAGTTGGTTTAATTTTGTACTGGTATGAAGTTCTCATTGCTATCCTTTGTTTTCGACCTACAAAAAGTATAACAAACATCAATGCAAAGACGTTATGTAGGAATTGATGAAAAACAAAGCATTAAATTTGAGGAGAGCCGAGCGTAGATTAAACAAACTACGCTTATACTCGTCTCAAAACGATAAATCCATGACTCATGTAATCGAAGATTTTATAGATTCGCTATGAGTGTTAAAAATGGCGATTCCTCATCGACCACCGTCCTGTCAATCCTACGGATTGAATCGGTTGTGGGTCAATTCGTCATCGCCCAAAAATTCATCTCGTCGCCTCCGCAACGGGCGAGGCGAGAGGCTTCTTTTTGTTTCAGCTAAAATAGCAAAACCCGCGCAGGCGGGTTTTGTTGTTAAGCTATAAAATTCCTGAAACAAATCTAATTTGCCCACCTCAGCAGATTGAGGTTTAGCGCTTGCCTTTGGGGAACTGTTCGATACCAGCCCAACCATAGAAAACCAGCTCGTCGTTCTGAACTCGGCAGCGGTCAACCCGCAGTTGAGTGCCTTCTAAGGCAAATTTGTCTAAGTCGAGCAAGTTATTTACGTGGGCAATTATAGCTTGACCCAAATCTACTGCTTGCTCGTTACCGCCGTAAGTAACGCTAACAAATTGGATTTTGCGCCTGTCTTCTACTTGCAATTGAGCAGTAATATCTATTTTGACCGGTTCGCTGGCATCGCCTACGGTAATTTCGGACTGAAGCCGAATTGATTTGTCGGCGCCAAAGCTGACTTCAGTGTTTTGAAAGTGCAGTGATTGCTCTTGATACTTCAGCTTCTGGAGTTTTTCAACTACAAAAGGTGTATTGAATGAGGTGGTTAAATCCGATCGACTTAAGACTACTCGCATATTTGCCTGGGTAGGCTGCCGCAATTTTACTTGACCTGCAAAAATTGCCCCAAAATCAATTGAGAGTGCTTGCAGGTAGAGTTCCATCACTTCTATGCGCAGGCCGTTGTACATCAACATACCTTTGCCAACGAAGTCGAAACCGTCGATGCTTCCCTGCAAGAGTTTGGCTACTGGTTCGACTCGGATGTTGGCTTCTGCCTTTTCAGAACGCTTGAATAAGGCTGCGATCGCAGCTCCTGCTACTTTACTAACAAGGCGATCGCCACTTTGACCTTGAAAGGATGTACCGCTAAACAAAGCTGCTACCATTTATTCGTTTGCTCATCTACAGTCGCCATTATAACCTTGTATTAAGAAATGTAAAGATTGCTTGTGCTTATTCACTTCATAAGCAGATGTTGTTTTTTTGTCTGTCTTCAAAACAACAGTGTTGAAATTTAAAGGCTCAGGGGGGTGCCTTGGAGACAGGCGCGATCGAGCAGGGCTCCATCCCAAACGGTTTGTTCGATCGAGGCGCAAAGCAAATTAGCCCCCGTCAGGTTAGCGCCGCGCAGTACGGCGCCATTGAGGAGCGCTTCTTCCAAGTCAGCGCCCGACAAATCAGCGCCGGACAAATTGGCATTGCTCAAATCGGCGCCAAGCAAAATTGCCCGACCCAAAGAAGCGCCCCGCAAATCGGCGCCGCGAAAATCGACACCGCTCAAATCCAAATTGCCGATCGCAGCGCCTGTCAAAAAAGCACCCCCAAAACTTGCGTCGCGGACTAAAGCGTTAGCAAAGGAAGCCCCCCGCAAATCGGCATTCCGAAAATCTGCGCCTCGCAAGTCAGCGCCGCTCAAGTCAGCGCCGCGGAGGTTGGCTCGCAATACGGCCCGCTGCAAGTTAGCGCCGGTGAGATTAGCTCCACTCAAGTTGGCTTGAGACAAGTCAGCACCCGCGAGATCGGCTCCCGCTAAGTCTGTGCCGGCTAAATCAGTGCCGGCCAACATCAGAATTTTGCCTTTGCGTATGGCTTCGAGGTCATTAGTCATTAGTTTTTAGTCATTAGTCATTAGTAGAGCGGTAGGGTGCGCGCGGAGCCAGCGCAGAGAGGCTGGGGCTCCCACTAAGAGGGGTAGGGTGCGCGCGGAGCCAGCACAGAGGGCTGATTTTTTCTAGTGTGGGAAAGGATTTGTGCCCGAGTCCTAAATCCCCAATTCCCAATTACCAATTACCGATCGCCCCTTACCAATCCAGTTATTTTATAATGCCGGAGCGGCCGAGGTCGTTCGATCGCCCAAATCCTCCAACCATACATTCGGCAGTTGACTCGGGCGGGTCGGTAACTCCATCAAACCCATTTCTGCGAGCCTGACGACGTTGCTGAGAGTTTCCACCAAAGCCGGATCGAAGCGAATTTCGGAAAGTTCCCGGCACTTTTCCAAAGCTTCGCTCAAACTCAAAGCCGGACGATCGCCACGCGGTTGAGTCAATTCTTGAAAATAAGCGACCAACCCCAGAATCCGCGAAGCAACGGGTATCGCTTCGGCTCGCAAACCCTCTGGCCTGCCGCTGCCGTCCCAATATTCGAGTTTGTGCTTGACAATTTCCGCCACAGGTGATAGCTCCGGCATTGCTTGCAGCAGTTGGGAACCGATGAAACTGCGATCGCGCCAAAAAGATAAAGTTGCTTGGTCGAAAGCATCGGGAGTGCGATCGAACACCTCATTCGGGGCCGAAACTAAGCCGACTCGAAACAGCAATCCCGCCAGGCGCAGCCTGCGCAACTGCAAAGCCGGCAAATCCAGAAGTTGACCCAAAGTTTCCGACAAAGCCGCCACCTGCAAAGACGCTGTAGGATTTGAGGTATCGCGTTCGTCCACGCGCTGGGCCATCCGCAGAAAAGCTTGAAGTTTGTTAGCGTTCAAATTGCGGCTGATCCGCAAAGCTTGACCTTCCAATTCCCACAACTCGCGGGTTTGGCGGTTAATTGCTACCATTTGCTGCTGAGAACTTTGCAGGTAAGTGACTATCCGCGATACCACGCCACTAATATCTGCCAAGGGCGGACCTTTGGTAGCCAGAATTTGGTGGTACATTTCCAGCAAACTGTCGGCTAGGGAGGGGTTGTAATGTCGCGTCTGTTCTATAAAAATTTCAGCCGCCGCCGACACCAAAGATTGGTCAAACGACCACAAACCGTAGAACTTTCGTTCTGTATCTACTTCTGGCTTGCCCTCAGGCAAGTATTCCTGGTCTGAAAGTTCGCGACAAAGCACCATTGCTTTGTATGTCGGGGCGAGGATGATTAAATTCCATTCTTGGATTATCGGGTCATTCTCATCGAGATTTATTAAAGATACATTTTCTAATTGACCGGTTTGGTGGCTAGCGAAACCGCTGTCGGCTACTGCACCGATCACAACGCGCCGAGAGGCATTAGCAATATCTAGGTAGCGATCGGCTTCCTGTAAATACCATTTTCCCTGCTGAAACGTCACCAACACTAGGGGCTTTAGTTCGATATTGTCCCCGCTGCTGGTTTGCAAAATGTGGTCTTCTAGGGCGTGACACAGGGCTACTAGGGTGTTTTTGAAGTATACCCCGTAGCTAGAAGGCAGTTTTCCGTCGGGAAGTGTAGCTTGTAGTCTAGCGAGAGTTGATTCTGAATTCATTGCAAAAAGCGGTGCCGGCTCTTACTTATTGTACCGGGCGATCGAACTTCTCGAAAAGACTTTTGGCAAAAATCCGAGTTTTTGATTTTTCACCGCTTCGCAACGGACTCAACGTAGGGTGCGCACCTTAATAATTTTAGCCATTTTGTGGAAACCCTCTGTCTTTGGCTGAGTTTTTTTTAAGACCAGAAACCTGCCGAGAGGAAGACGCTAACCCTATTAAGTATTAACTACTATTTTGGAAACAATAATTATTAGGAATTCTGAGCGTGCTTCAACAAAATAGGAGTTTAGGGGAACAGGCGATCGACAAAGTGGCCGAGATTGCTATTGCTAGCAAATTAGACGAATCGGAAACTTTGTCTGTGACAGTGGACACCGATCCGGGCCAGCTAGCCCAGGGATCTGTAGAGGCCGTTGCGGTTGAGGGCAAAGGGTTGGTAATGCAACAAGATTTGCGCGTGGAAGATTTGCAAATTCACATCAAGGATATTGCTGTCAATCCTCTCACCGCTATGTTTGGCAAAATTGAACTGAACGGCCCTGCCTTCGGTAGCGCACGCGCAGTTTTAACAGAAAACGACCTCAACCGCGCTTTTAATTCCGAATACATTAGCAGAAAACTAAACAACTTAAAAGTTACTGTTGACGGCAAACTGCTGACAATAGACGTTCAAACTATGGAGTGCCAGTTGCTGCAAACGGGAAAAATCGTTATAAATGCTGAGGTATTGGTGCGGGAAACTGCCTCAACTGAAAAGATTTATTTTACAGCAAAACCTCAGCTCGAAGCGGGCGGTTGGGCAATTTCTCTTCAGGATGTCGAGTATCCCGAAAACAAGGAATTTTCGCCTGAGTTTACTGCTGCTGTGGCGGACAAAGCTGGTGAAGTTTTAAACTTGCGAAATTTTGAACTTGAGGGAATGTCCCTGCGAGTTCAACAGCTAAATGTGGAAGCTGGTGTGCTGACTTTGCAAGCTGAAGCGAAAGTCGAACAATTCCCAAGTTAGCAGTAGCGTTCTCAGGTTAGTAGCTGGTACAGTGGGTCACTGGATTTGAGATTTTAGATGTGAGATTTACTCCACAGATGAATCTGGTATCTTGAACAAGAATCTAAAATTTTTATATTTCCACGACTGGATTCTTTCGCAAGTATCCGTTTGTCGGCGGGGTCAAAAACCGAAAAGCTTTTGACATCGAGCAATTATTGGAACTGACGCACCCGAAGACTATGCTTTGAAACTACCTGGACCTTTTTCTTGTCCGTCGGGTACGAGTGTCTCAACCAAACTTACTCTAGAAACCCGGTAAAAAAGCCGGGTTTCTAAACACGCGCGCGTAAGTCCTACCAAAAATAATCTCTCGAAGCCGATCGCACTTTTTAACTCCCTCTAAAGGTATAAAATAATCTATAGCAATCCCCAGCAAAATATCACCGCCGTTAGAGGCAGGAATCGGGAGTTTATTTTTACTCTTAACAAGTAGTAGTAAAAAATCGGAAAAATTTTGTGAACACTGTAACTGCTTTTTTTAAAAGACTGCGTATCAGTCAATTTTTGACTCAATTTTTGACTGTATGTATGGCAGGTTTGCTGCTGTTTACCAGCACAGCTTGCAATGCCGGCGATGTTCGAGGTGCCCGGCCGGAGAATCCTCCCGTTCAAATGGGAGGAATGAATAACCCCCACAAGGCCGGTGGAGATGGCTCCGCGAATTATAAAATGTCTACCGACCCTAAAGTCAATCAATCGCCTGCTAAAGCCGAAAATAATCGGGCTGATTTGTCGCTGATGGGCGATCGCCTCCTGGCCGCGACTACCGGTGACTCTAATTCCTCAAAGCTGCTTTATCCGGGCTCTGCACCGCTGGAAACTGACAAGTTCGACCCCGAACTCGGCGGAGATAAAGCTCTCTTAGAAGCGCCAGACGGACAGCCAGCTAAGGCTCAATCCGTAGTCGATCGCAGCGATCCCAATGCCAAAATTTTAGAGAGAGTAGGCGCCGCCTTTCAGGATGCTTCTGCTTTCGTGAAAGATAGCGCTGAAGATGCAAAGGAAAGCTCCGTTACGAAACTAAACCCGCTGCAAAAATAAGCCAGTGGGACTTGGGACTAAGGATGATGTAGGGGCTGTCTGAAATTAGCCCCTACATAAATAATATTATTTATTGAAACTAGATAAACGCTTTTAGACCTGCTATCTGCTCAACAGGGTTTTACGATATTTCTGCATTTATAATAAAATCTACCTCAATATGTTTTACATTCTATCGGATTTATGCAGCCAATTCGACAGAGTAAATCTGGTAAATTTCAACCAGGTTGAATAAATCTAAAACATATTGATTAACATGAACTATCTTGCCGTCAATAAAACTGACGGCGTTTTTGATTTCGTGAGCCACTCCTCCTACCCACTGTCCTAAATTCGACATTTGTTCGGATTCAATTAGCTGAAGATGTCAAGGAAAGTTCAGTTACCAAACTTAAAATTTTGGGTTTTTCTGCATAGCAAGGAAAAATCGTCAACACTTTTAGGCGTCAAGAAGCATTGTAATCATGCGATAACCAGATAGCTCCCACATGATTGGAGAGCTTTTTATAATAAAATGATAGAGTTTTTATTACAACAATAGCGAGATATCCCTGGCATCATGGTGTTATTGAATATTTTTATATCAGAAGTTTTGCCAGTATTTCTCCTGACAGATTGGTGTCGCTTGCGAAGGAAAACTTTTTCATAGGCTGCCTAAAAAGTTGTATAGTACAGGGCATATTGTCTGTAAACTGCTGACAGCGAATCCCACAAATCTGCTGGTTGCAAGAAGAAAACAGGGACTTCTACAGCTTCCTATAAAGCCAGTTTAGGCTTTGTTTGGGCTTAAAACGCAGTTTTTGTCCCGCTAAGCCAGTGATAATATTACACTGCGGGTTTTGAAGGAATAGGTAGAAACTCCTAATAACGCCCCGCAACAACTGGAAGCGATGTTGAAAGGGTCAATTATTCTTAGTTAACCGCTATCCCCGTGAAATCTTTGAAAAATACTTCTTGTAAATTGCGTCTCCGTACAGCCCTCGTCGTTCCCTTCATTTTGCAAATTGTAGCGGCTGTTGGGTTAGTAGGTTATCTCTCCTTTAGAAGCGGAGAAAGAGCAATCAACGATCTGGCAAACCAACTGCAAAAGGAAGTAAACAATCGAGTTAATCACCACCTTGAGACTTACCTGAAAATGCCTCAGCGAGTTAATCAAATTAATCATGATATCATTCAGATAGGCTTATTGGATGTGAATAATTTTACTGCCTCAAGGCAGTATTTTTGGAGACTCATTCAACGGTTTGAAACCATCAGTTACATTGGGTTTGGTAATGAGCAGGAACAATTTATCGGTGTTGAACGACTAGAGGGTGGCAGATTTTCTGTAGAAGTTAAGGATGAAAGTACGGGTGTCAATAAGCTAGTTTATCTGCTTGACAAACAGGGAAATCTAATTGATAAGCAGATTGGTGCTTCAAAAAACTACCTCCCCACCCGCCGGCCCTGGTACCGAGCCGCTAAGGAAGCCAATAAACCGACTTGGGGTAAAATCTATCAGTTTTCTTCCGACTCAGCAGTACGGTTAGGAATTCCGGCTGTCCAGCCCTATCGCGATAAAGCAGGCAATTTTGTAGGTGTTCTAGTAACTGATTTGGTTATTTCTCAGATCGGTAACTTTTTGAATCAAATCAAAATTAGTCCTTCGGGAGGAGTGTTTATCATGGATCGTGAAGGACTGCTGGTTGCTAGTTCAACGAACTCCCCTATCTACACAGTCAAAAATGGTAAAGCCGAAAGATTAGCAGCATCAACCAGCAGCGATCCTTTGATCCGGGCAAGTACACAGTATTTGTCAGAGCATTTTGGCGATCTCAACCAGATTACAAAGCTCCAACAACTCGACTTTAAGATTAACGGGGAACGCCAATTTGTTTTGGCTGAACCTTGGCAAGATGAGTTTGGTCTGAATTGGGTAATTGTGACTGCGGTTCGAGAATCGGACTTTATGTCACAAATCAATGCTAATACTCGTACTACAATCCTGCTCTGTTTAGCGACTCTGATTTTGGCAATTGCGATCGGTATCCTGACAGCTAGCTCGATTACCCGTCCCGTTCTCCGAATTACTAAAGCTGCTGAACAAATTGCTGCTGGTAACCTCGACAAGCGAGTAGGCACCACTGACTTTATTGAAATTGAGGAGATTGATACGCTGGAACGCTCCTTCGACAGCATGGCAGGGCAACTGAAGGAATCGTTTGAAACACTCGAAGATAAAGTCAAAGAACGCACGGCTGAACTGGCAAGTGCCAACGGCGAAATCCTTGCCCTCAACGAGAGACTCAAAGAAGAAAATCTTCGCATGGGTGCTGAATTGGATATCGTGCGTCAAATGCAGCAGATGATTCTGCCAAACGCTGAGGAACTGAAAATTGACGGGCTCGATATTGCCGCAT
>JAUBOM010000277.1:0-3568 GCA_036700245.1 Microcoleus vaginatus BM001213989 | reverse complement strand
CTACTCACCCCAAAGACCTCGACCTCAACATAAAAACGGGGATAAAATTGAGCAAGAAAAATAAAAAAAAAACTGTCTTTCCCGTGTGAGGGAGCTGCAAAAAGAGTTTCCTTCACATCAAATAGAGGTCTGGTCATTCGATGAACATAGAGTCGGACTCAAACCAATTCTCCGTAAAGTATGGGCCCCAATTGGAGAAAGACCATCGGCAGTTGTTTGTCATCGCTACGAATGGGTATATATTTACGGATTTGTCAATCCTCCTACTGGAAAAACCGAATGGTTTATCATTCCCAGAGTCAATTGTGAATGGCTGAGTCTAGTCCTAGAAAATTTTGCTCGTGCAACTGGAGCAGGACAATCTCAAACAATTTTGTTAGTGATGGACAGAGCCGGTTGGCATAGGAGCGAACGACTGGTAATTCCATCAGGAATATATGTAGAATATTTGCCAGCTTACTCTCCAGAACTGCAACCAGCAGAAAGGCTATGGTCTGTGACTGATGAACCGTTGGTCAATAAAAGTTTCGACAAGATACAAGACTTGGAAAGAGTTCTCGAAGAACGTTGTCAAATTTTATCGACAACTATGACCGAACCAATCAAAAATCTTACCAATTATTACTGGTGGCCACCAAACAGCGCTCAGCAGTGAAATATAACTGCTCGTTGTCCGGCGAATTTATCTCAAGAATCATTACGCCGCGCTTGCCTTGCGAGAGCGAAGATATTCACTTGCTTACTAATTGCTAAATTCGCTAAATTTCTGAAATTCATGACAGCTTTTCCGTCAAAATTTTTTCTTAGTTATGGTTGGGAAAAAATACAAGTGAGTGCAGTTTTTTTGGCCCTCATAACGGGGGTAGCTAACCCGGATTTGGTATGAGATTAGAACGGCTATCCCGGGTATTTTCCTATCCAATTACAACCGAAAGTCGGCGTAGAAAACTACAAAGATTTCTAGATTTGCCTCACTTAACTATTTCACTAATTTGGTTCCGATTAATTACTTATTGCTTGACAACTTATTGCAGTGTTGGTACTCGTTTATCAATCGCAATCGACCGCAGTCAATGAGAGCACATTAATCTCTTTATGGTTAGCCTGATTTGGGAGCGAAGAGCAATTCCATTATATAGTAATTTCAAATAAAAAAGAGACACTATTGCGCGCAGTAGGCACAGATGAGTTCATCTAAAGAGGTGCCAGGAGGAGCATACATTTTGGCTCTCTTTAAGGCACTAAAATCGTGGTCAATATCGTTCAGATCTGGAGAATATTTCGAGAGAAAAAGAACTTGATGACCCGTTTCCTCTACCAGTTCTCGAATGGCTGTTTTTCGATGAATCGGTGCATTATCCATGATTAATATAGATGGCTTGGTTAGAGAGGGTAATAAATATAAAGACAACCACCCTTCAAAGCCTTCTGCATTGAGGCTTCCCGTAAAAACCATTGGGGCAATTAAGTCCTTTTTTCCTTTTCGTCTTCCGGCTACTAGATTTTCTCTTTTCCCCCGTTTTCCGGACTTTTCACCCCAGATTTTTTTGCCTTTTTTTGACCAGCCATAAGCACAATCTTGAAACGACTCAAATCCTGATTCATCAACAAAAACCAGACTTTGACTTCCCGATACTTTAATCAATTCTTTGAGATTAGAGTAGTATTTTATTCTTTCTTCTCGGTTTCTCTCCTGGTAACGAAGTTCTTTTTTTTCTGGTGATTTTCATTTATTTAAGAGCCTAAAATAGGGCACTAGGTCGAGTCCAAAACTTTTGGACTCTGTCGATTAATCTGGCATCTGGATTCTCTTTAACATCCTTTTCCAATGCCTTCCAATCTAGTTTTTTTTTACGTCTTTTTACCTTTGTAGTTTGAATGTCTGACCGACAGAGCCATCAATATATCGTTGCTCTTCCTACCTTAAATAGGACAGCAGCTTGGGCGATACGACCGCCATTTTCTACATAGTCTACTACTCTTTTTCTCAAATCTATGCTGTAAAAAATTTTCCTAAATGGTTAAAATATTTTTTTTATTTTACCTCATTTTTTGATATTCTCATACTTATTTGAAATGACTATACTGGTCACTTTTTCCAAACTTGGGAAACAGTAACTTCTAGGAAAAAACTACCAATTTACAGCAAATTTTACCATTATTTTCAGAATATAAAGCCAGCGTTTTAGGAGACAGTAAATTTTGCTCTGTCGATTTAGGAAACTGGCTCAGGGCGAACGCATCTAAACTTTATGTTAACAGAATCTGGTATATTAGAGAAGAATTATTGAGTACCTACAAAACATTTAATTAGAGTTTGCCATTATGAAACTCCAACCTAAAATCACCATCGCCGACCATTTTGCCGACTTAGAATATCCAAGTATTGAGCGAACGAAACATCATCAATTAATTGATATTATCACCCTCTCAATTTGTGCCGTGATTTGTGGTGCTGATACATGGGTGGATATTGAAAGTTATGGGCGAGCTAAATACGAATGGTTAAATTAAATTTTAGAATTGCCGAATGGCATCCCTTCACATGACACAATTGCGCGAGTATTTTCTCGCCTAAAACCGGAGCAATTTCAGAAGTTTTTTTTTGAGTTGGATTCAATCTATTAGTTGCTTCACTCCAGGAGAAGTAATCGCAATTGATGGCAAAACTCTTCGCCATTCTTACGATCGGGGGGGAGATAAAAAAGCAATTCATATGGTCAGCGCTGGGGCGACTAGTCAAACATTAGTTTTAGGACAAGTTAAGGTCGATAAAAAATCTAATGAAATCACAGCTATTCCGGCTTTACTCAAAGTATTAGAATTAAAGGGAAGCATTGTCACCATTGATGCGATAGGCTGTCAGAGGTCAATTGTGAAGCCAATTGTCGAACAAGAAGGAGATTATGTAATCACCTTAAAAAAGAACCAGCCCTCCCTGTATGCCAGAGTAGAAGAGTTGTTTAAGCAAGCAATTAGACAAGGATTTTCGGGATTTAAACATACAGCTTATTCGACTAAGAAAGAGAACAATCATGGTCGCTCAGAAATCCGAGATCACTTAATGTTAAGTGACATCAAAGAGCTGATCGATCCTGACAATCAATGAGAGAAACTTCAGAGTATAGGTATGATAGAATCCGTGAGAATAGTCAAGGGAAAAACTACTATTGAAACTCGTTATTACATTAGTAGTTTACCAAATAATGGTCAAAAACTGGGTGAATCAGTCCGCAGCCATTGGGGAATTGAAAATTCTTTACATTGGGTATTAGATGTGGGTTTTCGTGAAGATAATTGTCGGATAAGAAAAGATAATGCTCCGCAAAAGTTTGCTATTATTAGACACATCTCACTCAATCTTTTGAATCAAGAAAAAACCTCAAAAACTGGAGCAAAAAATAAGCGACTTCGAGCCGGGTGGGATGATGACTATTTGACTAAAATCCTCGCTGTTGTAGTTAACTAAATTCTTTCTCCCTAACTCATTACTAACTATTATACAACTTGTAAACCTGGGGGGGTGACAAAGAGGCCTAGGAGATAGACCGAATCAGGGTTGCAGCCC
>JAUBOM010000276.1:0-3588 GCA_036700245.1 Microcoleus vaginatus BM001213989 | reverse complement strand
TTCTCGCTAATAGTAGCTTAAGTTTACTCCATCCTTTCCTTCATGGCACTACCCCAAAAAATATAGCGGTAACGCCCAACAACTGCTAGCAGATATAATCGAACTGATCCAAGAGCGCATCGCCGCCGCAACATGGCTCTCTTCATCAACGCAAACAAATCCGTTACCTTGCAAGGCATCAAACTCCACCTGTTTTACGCCGACGACAGCGTAATTCACGACAGCAGCCTTTTTGCCCAAAACATCTTCTCTGTCGTCAAAGAACTACCTTATAAATACCGCTATCAAAACAAACAAATTTTTTCCGTCCGTCCCGATATCTGCCTCTTTGTCAATGGCATTTACCTCGGCTACAGCGAATTAAAATCCAACCTCAGCAACCAAACCGCCCGTAAAAATGGACGGGGTAAAGTTATCAAAGACTATTTTGATGCCGTCCGAATCTACCACGACACCTTCGATCAAAATCTTTATCTCAGCGACAAAGAAAAAGACTATTACTGCAAAGACTTTCTCAAAATTTTTGAAAAAGCCATTCACATCACCACCACCGACATAGCCGAAACCTACGTCATTCGGACGCTCTCTGACTATTTCGACGACATCCTCACCACCTGCCGCGAAGGGAAGTTCGATCGCGAAGAGTACGAGAAGAAAGTCGTCAAAGCTTTCAAACCTTATCCGCTTCTAAACCCTGACGGTGATAAGGAAGGCAAACTTAAAGGGCTCTACCGAACCTAATATGTAAAATAGTTAATAATTTTTATAAAGATTAACTATAAAATATAAAAATTAGGCGCTGGAAAGCAATTATATATTAACTTACAGGTATTTTTATGATTAAATAAAGTTAGATATTGCAAAAATTAAAATAAAGATTATACTTATGGCTTCCAATCCTCAACTTCATCTAATGACCAAACTCCTTAATATTGAGAGAGTGACAGTCAAAAGTTATCAGATTATTGAAAATATAGGAATCACGATTTACTTAGATAATAACAACAAAAAAGCCATTTGTCCAGACTGTGGGAAGAAAACTGATAAACTCCATCAAAATCATTATTATGTAGTGAGGGATTTGCCGTTTGGAGAGCAAAAAGTATATTTACAAGTAAATCGCCGTCAAATGAGGTGTGAAGGTTCCCAAAAAAATTTAGTGAAGACTTAGAATTTGTTAAAAAAACTAGAACTTATACAGAGAGGTTGAAAAAAAGGTTTTGTCAGAATTATTAGAAAGCGATGTCAAAAATGTGGCTCAAAGAAATGGAGTCAGCGAACAAGAAATAGAAACCATGTTAAAAGAATGGGGAAAGGAATTGAGCGGACAAAAACCCTCAGGATTAAAAAGGCTAGGAATTGATGAAATTGCTCTAGTAAAAGGACAGAAAAATTATTCTGTGGTTTTAGTAGATATCGATAAAAAAATTATAGTAGGAATGCTCAAAAACCGAACTCAAGTAAAAGTAAAAAAATACTTAGAATCCTGGGGAGAAGAGGTTTTAGAACAAATAGAAGAAGTCAGTATAGATATGTGGAAGCCTTATAAAAATGTCTCAGAAACTTTAAGGCCACAAGCAGAAGTTGTGGCCGATAGATTTCATGTTATGAAGCAAGTAAATGAAGAATTAGATGGAGCTAGAAAAAAGATTAAGAAAACAGCCGTTGCCTTAAAAAATAACTCGGAAAAAGATCGAATACTATCCGGCATAAAAAAAGTAAATATGTGTTACTAAAAAACGAAGAAGATCTCACTGAAATCGAAAAATATCAGTTAAAATCAGTCAAAAAAGTTGCTCCTACATTACAAAAAATGCATCAAATGAAAGAAGAGTTTAGACAATTTTTTGAATCATCAAAAAATTGGGTAGAAGGATTATTGAGTTTAAGTGATTGGTTAAAAGATGCAATTTCCGTTTTTCCCAAAAGCTGTGGGACAATTATTAGGTGGATTGGAGAAATTATTGCGTATTTTGATCGGAGGACTACTCAAGGAGTTGTGGAAGGAATTAATAACAAATTAAAGCTCATCAAAAGAAAAGCCTATGGGTTTAGAAATTTTGACAACTTTATTCTAAGGAGCTTCTTACATTGGCATTTTGCTAGTTAGTTTTACATACTAGGTTCGGTAGAACCTAGAGTATTTACTACATCGCCTATTAAATGAAGGAGAGTTAATTATTAAATGGGGTAGAAAAATCAAAAATAAGGGGAATGCTTGTATCACAGTTTAAATGTGTAACAGCTTACCGTTCTTTTGAGCCTTGAATATTCTCACTTGTAGGCGAAACACAATTTTCCGCAGCTTGCGCCAAGGAATTGATTTCCATTTATCAACTGGATTTAACTCCGTTGCCATAACATTCTCTACACCTGAATGAACATTTTCTATGTAAACCGTACCCAGTTGTTCAAGAGTCCTGATTTCTTAAATTTTTGAGTACATCTTACCAGCTCTACCCGCTAACCCTTATTTAAGGAGTCCACAATTTGAGAAATTAATCTCCTCAAATTGAAGGTTGAAAGAGCCGTTTTATTCGTTCCTCGGTTTAGTTGTTTTGTAGCTTTAGGTTCTCTCATTTCGCCCACGATTTCCCAGAATTGTATTTATCCAGTTCAAAATAATGCGGGTATTTTCACATTTGAAGTGTTAGGTTGTGTCGTTGTTCGACCTTGATTTCGGTCATTCACGTTCAGACGCTTTTTCCGAGAGTTCAACTAATGTTTAACCTTGACTACTTACCTATACGAGTTGCTACCATCTCAGGTTTGTTATTCTCGTTCTGTCCCCAGCTTCATTTTTAGAGTTTGTTCTCTATCCATGTGGGCAGTTTTGGCATCACGCCATTCCTAGTGGGTAAGACTTGTCAAATTTGAGTTTGACGCACTCACACTAAACTAAAGTTATCTCTACTATATTTCTTAGTTTGCACTCAAGGCGGTGTAGAGACGATTTTCTTCCTAAGTTTTATTAGACTTTGGTTTCAATCAACGAACCGCACAAACTGTACGTGCGACTTTCACCGCATACAGCTCAAGCGTCGATTTCTACTTTCACGTCGTTGTGATTTCGGGCTACAGGAGCTTTTCCGTGGATAGGCTGGTGCTGGTGACAATGGCGGTGGAGCATCTGTAAATTGGATTTGTTCCAGTTACCGTGGTTTCCGTCCGCATGGTGTAGCTCTACCTTGTCCCCACTGAAGAATGTCAGTCCGCAAGCTTTGCATTGATGGTTTTGTTGCTTCAAAAGCAGGGTAAGCTCATCTAATTGGGTATAAATTGTACTTGACAAAAAACAGCCAATAGACTTTATATCTGTGAAGCGAACTCAAACCTATAATCAAGTTTGAATCTTAACAAAGTCAATCAAGTTGAAACGGAGTTAAAGACAATGACAAAGGGTTTTGCACCCTGATTGAAACTCGCTGTAAAATCTCAAGCTAAAAGAGCAGAAAAACGACAGTTAACACCTCTGAGCGAAATCCAAGCCAATTTATTGAATTATGTAGCAGAGATCCCGGACCCCAGAGTTTAAAGAACCCAAAAACACTTATTAAAAGATATTTTAGTAATCTCTATTTTAGCCGT
>JAUBOM010000275.1:2368-3594 GCA_036700245.1 Microcoleus vaginatus BM001213989 | reverse complement strand
GGCTTGTTAGATTTCTCCTTCAAGCCTCATGCCTTTAGGCTGAGGTTCCTGACCTGCTTTTCTAATGTATTTGACGGTGTTTTCAGGGTGCTGCGAACACGCCTAGGCTTTTGTTATTTACACGTGGCTGACTGCTACCAAGAACCTATCCACACCTATTTAAAGCTGATCTCTAAATAGATTGGTGTCGAATTCCTGTTTGAACGAAGGGGGAAGGCCCCTTCTACTTTCGCCTGTCGGTAACGAAAGCCGATCGGCTACCCTTACTTTTTCAGGGTGTGCTGCCGCTCAATTCTGGGCGGCATTCACAATAAGCTACTGTGTTGTGCTGTTTTTTTCAACCACCTTTAGGATCCGTGTACGTGAAACTTTTTGGGCCCGCGCTGGCGGTAAATTTCGTATAAAGCCATCCCCGTTGCTACGGAGACATTCAGGCTAGGAGTCTTCCCCCTTAAAGGAATTGAAACTAATCCGTCACAGCCGCGCTGTATCAAAAGGCTCAAACCGTCAGCTTCACCACCCACAACTAAAACTGTAGGCCCAGAAAACTTGATTGTCTCTACCGATTGACCGACGCCTGCTGCCGTGCCATAAATCCAGAATCCAGCCTCTTTCAATTCTTCCAGCGCCCGGTTAAGATTGACAACCCTCGCTACTGGCAGGCTTTCCAATGCCCCTGCTGCCACTTTTCTCACTGCCGAGGTAATCCCAACAGCCCGCCGCTGCGGAATCACCATGCCCTGACATCCCAATGCTTCTGCAGTGCGAATGATCGCCCCTAGATTGTGGGGGTCGTTGAGTCCTTCTGCTACTACAATTACTGGATCTTCGCAAGCAGACTTAGCCTTGGCTATCAGTTCGGTCAAATCCAGGTATTCGTAAGCTGATACTTGAGCCGCTACGCCTTGGTGGTTTGCCTTGCGCGTGATGTAGTCGAGGCGCAAATCGTCAACT
Organism: Microcoleus vaginatus BM001213989; assembly: GCA_036700245.1. GTDB lineage: Bacteria > Cyanobacteriota > Cyanobacteriia > Cyanobacteriales > Microcoleaceae > Microcoleus. Next base: position 2,640 of record JAUBOM010000275.1, on the reverse strand, counting down.
TCATCAATGATGCTGCCGTTGGCCTTGGCTTCGGTTAGCAAGCTGTGAAAGCGGGGATCGTAGCGCAGGTGCGGGACAACCCAGATCCGGTTGAGGACTTGGTTTGTTTCTAAAGCCGCTTGCACCGCATGGCGGCCGTAAATCATGTCTGTGTCTGTGTCTGGTTGCACGACTGAATTTGAGGCACTGTCAACAGGGCGAGTGTCTCTGTCTTTGTCTCTGTCTCTGAAATGGTTGCCCCGGAATTCCTGCGGGCTGCTGTCTTTGTCTTT
>JAUBOM010000275.1:0-2268 GCA_036700245.1 Microcoleus vaginatus BM001213989 | reverse complement strand
GTCTTTGTCTCTGTCTTTGTAATAATTGCCCCGGGATTCCTGGGGGCTGCTGTCTTTGTCTCTGTCTTTGTAATAATTGCCCCGGGATTCCTGGGGGCTGCTGTCTCTGTCTCTAAAATTGTTGCGGGCCGACTGCGGGCTGCTGTCTCTGTCTCTGAAATTATTGCGAACCGGCTGCGGGCTGCTGTCTCTGTCTCTAAAATTATTGCGAACCGGCTGCGGGCTGCTGTCTCTGTCTCTGTCTTGGTAATAATTGCCCCGGGATTCCTGCGGGCTGCTGTCTCTGTCTCTGTTTTGGTAATAATTGCCCCGGGATTCCTGCGGGCTGCTGTCTCTGTCTTTGAAATGATTATTTCTGCGAATGTGCGGTTGGCTGTCGGAATCGACTCGACCTTTGAAAATTGCTCGCACTGGCATTTCTCGGGATTGGGGGGCGAAGGTCGATCGCTTTTGAGGCGCGTCTACTCCCCGAGTGTCGGGACGGGGCTTGCGCTCAAAGCGGGCAGAGGACGGTTGTGAGTCCTGACGGCGGCCTTCGCTTTTGAATGGCTTGCTGTCGGAATTCGATCGCGAGGAGTTTGGTCTGGTAAATTTTCTCATGGGTTTCTTGTGGGAGTCAAAGCGATTTTTGATTTTCGATTTTTGAAGCAGAAGAATTGACGGATCAATCTTGGGGCTGTGAGATTTTAGATTGGCTGGGCCCTGAGCAAGGATTTTGCTGTGCTAAAGTTGCTAATTAATGACCGATCTATCCTGTTTTCCCGATCGAGATATTTGCTGTTTTAAGTTGGCCGCCGTGCAAGGGTTGTTAATTAATCCCTCCTCATTCCCAACTCTTAACTGCTAAATCCTTTAAGTCTCAAGTTCTAAAAGTGCCAGAATCTCGGTCAATCTTTCGGGATCGGTGAGGTACAAATATCCGATCAAAGTTTCTAAGCTGCTGGCTTGTTGGTATATCTCTGGCTCTGCTCGCTTGGAACGGCCCGCTGCGGCATTGCGGCCGCGCTTGACAATTGCTAATTCTGTACTGTTCAAGTAAGAAGAGATCGATCGTAAGTGACGCGCTTGAGTTTCGGCTCGTACTTGCCCCACCACCAATTCATGATAAGCTTGCAATCTTCTGGGCGGCATTAAATACCAACTCCGAATGTAGAGTTCGTATACTGCATCTCCCAAGTATGCCCAGGCTGCGGGCGACATTCTTTCTATTTCTGCTGGTGTAGCCCTTGCAGGATGCACTCGATTTAAACTGATATCAGTCAGACTCAGTTTGAGCCCGTCATCTGCGATCGGCAACATACTTTTTTAAATAAAACTTCCGCACAGCTTGGTTTTTCTAATCACTTACTTATTTCGTCCTTCGTCACTTCAGCAATTATAGCTTTCACAGGAGTGTTCGCTGTCAGATCACGAAGCGAGATATATAGGCAAAGCTTTGCGCGACGATCGCACTCCTAAAAAAGCTTTTTTACACTCCTGAAGGATCCTCTACTTCTTATACCATTTTTCCGCGTTTTTGCCACAGATATTTTACTCCCCATCCACCGCAGATCGAAGCATCGGGGAAAATAGGGGCAAGACTTGTCGCAGCTTCTGGGAAAATCGCTATTGTTTTACCAGCACAACCATAAAAATTTGCTATCCAGCGTTGAGAACCGGATAGCTAATTTAATCCACTTTGGCGTCAAGCATCCTTGACGTTTTTTACCGCCTCATCAACAGAAGGCTGCAAAGACAAAAATTTCTCTAAGCGAACCAGTTTAACAGTCTGAGTTACGCGGGGATTTGAGACAATTTGCAATGTCCCCTCCAAGGTTTGGGCTTTTTTGACCAGTTGCACAAGTGCGCCCAAACCTGAACTGTCCACAAAGTCTATCTGAGACAAGTCCAAAATTACGTGTTTTGGGCCCTCGTCAATACATTTGCTCAGTACCTTCCGAAAAGTTGCCTCAGAAAAAGCGTCCAGCAGGCCAGTCAGGCGAAATAACTGATAGTTATTCTTGACTTCGCGAGTGCCTCTGAGGCTAACGGTCAGGGTCAATGACTCAGGAATGACACCCTCCTAGCTAGATATTGCTTAAAGTCGAGGCTTCATTATAGGAGTTTTTTGGTCTTTTGTCTACAGTTTTTTAGTTATTAGTCATTAGTCATTAGTCATTAGTCAGAAGCGATCGACACAAACAGCCTCTGTTGACATCCACCCCGACCTGAAAGTACGGGGATTCCCAAACCTCACGATTTGAATTTCTGCTTCGGGGCAACTGCCTC
>JAUBOM010000042.1:0-51137 GCA_036700245.1 Microcoleus vaginatus BM001213989 | reverse complement strand
TTGGTTTAACTATCGTTGATTTGTTAGTATTCTATGATAACCGGATTTGGTATCACTACCAGTGCTGAGGAATTTGAAGAGCGCTTGCCCTCGTTTCAACAAAGTATTAACACGTTTTCTGTGAGCGATTAGCTCGACTTTTTTGCCAGCGAACATTGCACACCTGTTGTACAAAATCTGTCAATCTGAGGTTTTTTCTTGTCTGTATTTGTTGAAAACAGGTGTATATAAACTTCACAAAAACTAATTAATTAGCTGGGGGACACGCAAGATGCCTTTTCCTCCAAATGCGATCGCACTCGCAAGAGCAAGTCGCTACAGCTAAACGGCTTGGTGATGCACTCGCTAGCACCCGATTCCAATGCCTAAAGCAGTTTTTGCTGGTCAGTGCGGGGCATAACCACAATAATCGGCCGCTGTTCTCCCCGGTGGCGCAGTTCGCGGAGTACCGTCATACCGTCCGCGCGCAACCCCAAATCGAGCAGCAACAAATCAAATTCGCTTTCTGTAGCCATTAACAAAGCTTGCGGGCGATCTTCGGCGACGGCAGTAGCAAATCCTTATTTTTTAAAGCCTTCCTTCATAAAAGCAGCGATTTTAACTTCGTCTTCAGCAATCAAAATTCGATACATAATTTTATAGTTAAACCACAACTTACCTATAACTTTTAAATTATGACCACTTCCCCTGAGAAAATCGTTAACTCTAGATGAGAACTTTTTCACGATCGCAATTGGCTGTTCTGTGCGGACAACGCACCCTACATTAAGATGTAAGGTGCGCGGTACACAGCCTAGGTTAGAATTTGTCGTCTACTGCTGAGACGCAGCGTTCGCAAATTAGCGGATGTTCGATCGACTCGCTGACGTGAGTCGAGTAATTCCAACAGCGATCGCACTTTTCCCCGTCTGCTTTGACTACACCAATCGCCAACTCCGGAGACTGATAACTGTACGGCAATTCTTGCAGGATTGCATTCGATTCTACCAATTCCACTTCCGAAGTAATGAACAAATAGCGCAGTTCGTCTACACCGTTGCCGGTCATTGTAGAATCGTGCTTTACAGCTATGGAAGCAGGAATTTCTGGCTTGGGTTCGATCGCAACTAATTCTGCTTCCGGGATTTGGGGTGTTTCTACAAACACTTTTTCGGCTGGGGCTGTTTGTACGATCGCCTGTGTTTCTACAAGCACAAGCGCTGCTTCTACTGGCGGTGCGAGGACGATCGCCTCTGTTTCTGCAGGCACGATCGCGGTTGTCTGGCCCAGCACATCTGCTGCCAGCAAATCAATTTGTAGTGCAATTTTTTGACGGTTGGCCGCAAACAGCAAGTGACGGAAAACAAACCAGATTGTAAATAAGATGCCGATGACTTCCAATAGGCCTCCCAACACCGGAATCTGATTAATCGTATCCAAAATCGCCAGCGTTACTCGGCCCGTTATCAACACAGAGGCTAACAGCCCAAGTGTTACCAGCGCTTTTTGGTTTTCGGTGACAAAGTTACCCGCGTATTCAGGCAAATTAGCCACAAACTCGGCGGCTCGATCTAAGATTGGCTGCCCATCTGCAGCCGACGATTCAGGGGCAGAATACTCTATTATCTCAGAAGATCGATCGCGCTTTTCTGCGAGGGTTTCCCCCTCAACATAAATTGTGTTTTCTGTCAACACTTTGGCAACATTTGCTGCTTGTTCTTCCTGTCGATCTTGTGCTGCTTTTGCTTTCTCCTCTGCGGCTGAGTGCATGACTGAATTTTGCGATCGCACATAATCCACCAATTCTTCGCTGCTGGGATTCAAAGCTTGCAATTGCTGTCTTTTCTCAACATCGGGAACGTACAATAAAACCTTAGCTTCCAAAGAAGAACCGATCGCCTTTTCAATCCGGGCTTTTTCCAAAACCTTGTTAACTTCCCCGCGCACTTGTCGCAAATACTGCCAGCGAGTAGCCAACTCTGGATTGTGCCATGAAGCATCAATTTGCACCCAACCGGCTTCAAACACTGACTTGTAAGGAGTGGGATAGGGAAGGTACTGCCAAATATCCTCAGCCATGTGACACAAAACAGGTGCGATCGCCCGTGCTAAATTCTCCACAGCAATTGCAATCACCGTCTGACAACTGCGGCGGCGAAGGGTATCTGTCGCGCTGATGTAAAGTCTGTCTTTGGCAATATCCAAGTAAAAATTCGATAAATCCACCGTGCAGAAATTCTGCACAGTTTGGAAGAATCGGGAAAATTGGAAGCTTTCAAAAGCATCTTGGACTTCCGCAAAAACTTCGCCCATTCTGTGCAGCATATAGCGGTCTAGTTCCGGCAATTCCTCGTAAGCAACGGCATCTTTTGCCGGGTCAAAGTCGTGCAAATTGCCCAGCAAAAACTTAGCTGTATTGCGAATTTTGCGGTAAACATCCGACTGCTGTTTGAGAATGTTTTTGCCCAAAGGCACGTCTGCCGAGTAGTCTACCGAAGACACCCACAACCGCAAAACATCGGCTCCATATTCCTTAATTACGACTGCCGGATCGACGACATTGCCTTCAGATTTGCTCATCTTGCGGCCTTTTTCATCTAGCACAAAACCGTGAGTCAAAACTGTTTTGTAAGGAGCAACGCCGTTAGTTGCTACACTGGTAAGCAAGCTGGATTGAAACCAGCCGCGGTGTTGGTCTGAACCTTCCAAATAGATATCAGCAGGATAGTTTAATTCCGATCGACCTTGGGCAACTGCGGCCCAGGAAGAACCCGAGTCAAACCACACATCCATCGTGTCGGTTCCCTTGCGGTAAGTGCGGCCGTTATTGCGGTAAGATTCCGGCAGCAATTCATCGATCGACAATTCCCACCAAGCATCGGAACCCTTCTCGGCAAAGATGGCTTGCACGTGGGCGATCGTTTCTTCATTCAGCAGCGGTTCGTTGGTTTCTTCGTCGTAGAATACCGGAATGGGAACGCCCCAAGTCCGCTGGCGGGAGATGCACCAATCCGATCGATCGCCCACCATTGCAGTAATCCGATTTTCCCCTTGGGCGGGAATCCACTTCACATCGGCGATCGCTTTTAGGGCTTCATCTCGGAACCCTTCAACGGAGGCAAACCACTGTTCCGTCGCCCGAAAAATGGTCGGCTTTTTCGTGCGCCAATCGTAAGGATAAGAGTGAGCGTAACTTTCCTCTTTAATCAAACAATTTGCTTCGGCAAGGGCATCAATCACTGCGGCATTGCCATTTCCGAGGACATTTAAACCTACAAACTGTCCGGCTTCTGCGGTGAAATTTCCGTTTTCATCTACAGGCGTTAAAACTGGCAAACCGCAGCGTTTTCCCACGATAAAGTCTTCTTGTCCGTGGCCGGGTGCAGTGTGAACCAATCCGGTTCCTGAATCGGCGGTAATGTAGTCACCGCCGGCAACAATTGGACTTTCGCGATCGAACAGCGGGTGTTTGTAGCTGCAACCTTCTAATTCTTTGCCTTTGAAGGTAGCAAGTATTTTTAATTCAGTGTTAAAAGTTGCCGACAGCCGATCGACCGCATCGACAGCTACTAACATAAATTGTTGTGCGATGTGGGAATTTGCCGGCGGTTCCACCACCGCATAAGTCAATTCGGGATTGACTGCGATCGCCAAGTTTGCCGGAATTGTCCAGGGAGTAGTCGTCCAAATCGCCGCCCAGAGGCTCGGCATATAGCGCTTGAGCTTCGTTTGCAGGGATTTTGACAATTTTTTGACATGAAAGCCCACGTAGATGCTGCGCGACGTGTGGCCTTCGGGATATTCCAGTTCCGCTTCGGCGAGGGCTGTTTTCGAGCTCGGGCTCCAGTGAACAGGTTTGAAGCCGCGGTAGATGTAGCCTTTGAGCACCATTTGACCGAAAACGCCGATTTGAGCGGCTTCGTATTCGGGCTTCAGGGTTAAATACGGGTGTTTCCAGTCGCCCCAAACGCCGTAGCGCTGGAAGGATTCGCGCTGCTGTTCCATTGTTTGCTGCGCGAAGGCGGAGGCTTTGCGGCGGAGTTCGATCGGGGAAAGATTTAGCCGCTCCTCCGATTTCATGTTCTGCAATACTTTAAGTTCGATCGGCAATCCGTGACAATCCCAACCCGGAACGTAGCGGACTTTTTTGCCGCGCAGCATTTGGTAGCGGTTGATAAAGTCTTTGAGGATTTTGTTGAGGGCGTGACCGATGTGAAGTTGTCCGTTAGCGTAGGGTGGCCCGTCGTGGAGGATAAACAAGTCGCCTGGGTTATTGTCAGATAGGCGATCGTAGATTTCTTGATCTGCCCAAAATTGTTGCAGTTCTGGTTCGCGCTTGGCGGCGTTGGCGCGCATATCAAACTTGGTTTTGGGCAGATTTACCGTGTCTTTGTAAGATTTAGCTTCCATTTTTGACAAACTTTTTATGTAGTTAGTTGTTAGTAGTTAGGGGTTATTTGAGAGATGATATCAAGTCCGGTTAAATAATCATAATTAAGTTAGTAGTGAGGAACGCAAGTCCTCTCTCGTCCTTGAAGTGTTGACAGCCAGATATTTTAGTATAAGCGATCGACCGCACATTAGATCGAACCAAATCCGTAGAGACATCTCTCTTCTCTTCCTCTGCGCCCTCTGCGGCCTCTGCGGTTAAATCATTCCGGTCGGAACCATAAACGATATCACAAATCGACATTGGGCTATTCCGTTAGCCAACTGAACATTTCACCGACCGTGAGATTGAAGGATTCGGCAATTGACACTTGCAGCCGGTTTTAACCGACTTTCGGTATCAGACAGGGAATTCCTTCCCTGTCGGAATGTCGGATGTCGGAATGTCGGAATGTCGGGCTAGGGCGAGTCAAAACCCCTCAGACGAACAGTCCCAACCCGCGGCTAAAAGCATTACCAATACGATCGCACAATGACGCGGCCGGTACTCCCTGTCCTTCCTGTTCCCATTTTTCCACGAGTTGGCGGCCTAGGGGCGTGAGGCGAAAACTGTCGGTAATGCCTTGGCCGTCTACTTCCCGCCGCAGTACGCCGACTTGGATCAGCCAGAGTAGGGAGTTTTCGGCTACGAGTTCGGATACGGGCGATCGGGTGTAGCCGCTTTCGACACCCGCGTTTGAGGCGATCGCACTTAGGAAAACACTGTTATCGCGGATGGTCTGGAAGAAGTGTAATTGAAAAGGGCTGCACCGAACCGCGCGATCGGCTCTTTTGACGGTGCGGCCGGGATAACTAATAGATTTAAACGCTTCGGATGGGATAAAAGTCATTGAGAGAACATCTGAACAGGTACTATATTTTTTATGATTGCAGATTTAGAGTCAAATTGGAGTTATGAAAATTATACAAAAATTCCGACAGGCGTTGAACCGAAATAAATATTTTTAGGCATCAACTTTTCTGACTTCATAATTATTTTAAATTTGCCAGTTTTCAAAATTCAGGATTTCGGGGAATTAATTAAGAGAAATAGGACTGACATAAACCTCAGATTCTGATTTATATACTTTTCCCAATTATTCAATAGCTTGTTTGAGTTTATCAAGAGATTTTTCCGGAGTATTGCCTTGCCCCAAACTCCATTTCGCCTACAGATAGAAACCCAACTATCGGAACTTTTTCTGACGAGCGCAGTGTAGAAATCCATCGTCTTTTACCTGAAAAATTAAAGATAGATATTATACAGATAGCCTGCTGTATACTATAAATCAAGGACAAGCGTCCTGTACGATTGCGGTAACATCCGGATATGACGACTACTCCAAATGTTGAAATAGCCAACAATGGAGCATATTAATTGTGTCACAACCTCGGTATGATGACGAAAAAAACGAGACGCGCCATGCAGCTACAAGCGAAGAGGCTTGCACTAATATGGAAGAAAAATACGGTTGGCAGCTTAAAAATGTAGAAGAGACTGGCAATTCTATTTTGAGCGTTGATTGCATTTTTGATGGAAATTGCGAGTTTCCGCCGTCGCCAATGGACTTGAGTCAAGGTGATTACCTGAAGGAGAGAAAAGAAAATGCGTAAATACATTATTTTCCGGGCAGGAAAAGGCGAACTGGAAAAATACCGTTCACTCACCGAAACAAAAATAGGAGAAAGCTTTTACCGAGTAGCTAATTCCGGATCGGTTAAGTCATTGATTTGGACAATAGCCGAGCATTATGACTCTAGTGGTAAGCCATCCCCAGCACCGGGCTATCGTTTAACCGAAAGCGTTGTTGTCCCAAGTGCGATCGATCCAATGTTTCCCAGTGCATCAACTCATTTTAGAGACAGCGGCTGGGAAGTTGTGAAAGTTCAGGAATATACCCCTGAAATTCCCGCTCCCTATGGCGCAGAGTTTGACTCAATTTGTATTTGCTATTGCGCTTACAAACCAATAGAAAATGCTCCACTCAAGCAATACGAGCGATCGCCCGTAACCATTGATTCATTCGGAGGCGATCGAACAGCTTACGATCGCTGGCTAGAGTCCCAAAAACAACCGACTGAAGTTTAATTAATAAGACTTACCCACAGCTAATCAGAAACCGAGTTTTTTGCCCAGAAGACGCATGACAGCGCGCCGAAATCTAAAAAACCCGGTTTCTTGGCTTTTGATGCGTAAGTCGCGATCAAATCAACTCACCTCGCCCGGTTTATAGAAACCCTACACAAAGAAACCCAATAATCAGCTTTTTTTCTGAGAATCACAGTATATAAATCAATTATATTTTATTGGTAAATTACTTTTAATTGATTCAGCAAATTTTGAAAACACACCAATAATATAACACCAGATCGCCCATCTGAAAATTACCACCGCAGAAACACCAGGGCCCCAGAAAGGTATAGAATACTGAGGATGCAGCAATCAATATTACCCACTATGACAGAAGACAAAACATTGACAACCGCTAGCGGTATTCCGGTTGCAGATAACCAGAATTCCTTGACAGCAGGTGAACGCGGGCCTATCCTCATGCAGGATTTTTACCTGATGGAAAAACTGGCTCACTTCAACCGGGAACGCATTCCTGAGCGCGTTGTCCATGCAAAAGGAGCCGCTGCATTTGGCACATTTACCGTCACCAATGACATTACTCGCTACACCAAAGCTCACCTATTCTCAGAAGTTGGCAAAGAAACTCAGGTTCTTCTCCGCTTCTCTACCGTAGGCGGCGAACAAGGTTCAGCGGATGCCGAACGCGACCCCAGAGGTTTTTCGATCAAGTTCTACACCGAAGAAGGAAACTGGGATTTAGTAGGGAACAACACGCCTGTTTTCTTCATCCGCGATTCTCTCAAATTCCCTGATTTGATCCACACCCAAAAGCGCCATCCCCAAACGCATCTCAAAGATCCTGATGCCAAGTGGGATTTCTGGTCCTTGAGTCCAGAAGCTTTGCATCAGGTGACAATTCTGTTTTCCGATCGCGGTACCCCGAAAAACCACCGCCACATGGACGGTTTTGGCAGCCATACCTTCAGCCTGATCGATGCTCGAGGAGAACGGGTTTGGTGCAAATTCCACTTCAAAACCATGCAAGGTATTGAAAATTTCACCGCCGAAGAAGCCATGCGGATCAAAGGCGAAGACCCCGATCATGCGACTCGCGATTTGTTTGAGGCGATCGACCAAGGTAATTATCCCAAGTGGCGGTTTTGCATTCAAGTAATGACCGAGGCCCAAGCTGCAGAGTATCGCGAAAACCCCTTTGACTTGACAAAAGTGTGGAAGCATTCAGAGTTTCCGTTAATTGACGTGGGAATTTTAGAACTCAATCGCAATCCACAAAACTTTTTTGCTGAGGTAGAACAGGCGGCATTTTCTCCTTCTAATGTCGTTCCAGGTATTAGCTTCTCTCCAGACAAAGTGCTGCAATCTCGCATCATGTCTTATCCAGATGCTCAACGCTACCGTCTCGGTGCAAACTATCAGCAATTGCCCGTCAATCAACCAAAGTGTCCCGTTATGCACTATCAACGGGATGGCGCAATGGCACCGGGTAACAACGGTGGTAGCGGGCCCAACTACGAACCCAACAGCCACGAGGATGCCCCGAAGCAAAACTCGGTCTATGCTGACCCAGCTTGGGACTTAGGAAATGTCAAAGTCGATCGCTACGATCGCCGTAAGGGAAATGACGATTACACCCAAGCAGGAGACCTCTATCGCTTAATGAAACCCGACGCACAGCAGCGGCTTGTCGCTAACATTGTGGAAAGTTTGAGTGCAGCAAAACCGGAGATTCAGATGCGCCAACTCTGCCATTTTTTCCGCGCCGATCCGAATTATGGCCGCCTTGTCGCAGAAGGTTTAGGAATTGCGATCGATCCGTCTATGATGCCCGCTGCTGGTCAACCGATTGGTGTGTAGAACCCGCGAACCTTCAATTAGATATCTGCTTTTTAGCAGATGTCTATTCTCACATCTTGCACTATTCTCGCTGAACAGGCAAGATGCCTGTTCAAAAAAGGATTATTGACAATGGTGCAATATCTCAGTATTGAAACTATGCGTGTAATAGGCACTCTTACCCCGCGTCTTAGGTGCAGGTTAAATCCAGTACAGCTTAACGTCATGGAGTTGGGGGCGATTAAGAGCCCGATAGCTTCGCTTCACGCGATTTTTAGCAACAGTCTCTTGGAAAGGCACACAACCAAGTAAAATAACTTGAGGAACTGCAACAAAAACCAAACAAGAGAAACCCAACTATGACCTTACCAATTGGCTGTGCCGCTCCTCAATTTACCGCCAAAGACACCGACGGCAACACAGTCTCCCTGTCCCAATTTGCCGGTAAAACCGTAATCTTGTATTTCTACCCGAAAGATGACACCCCCGGCTGCACAAGACAAGCCCAAAGCTTCAAAGCAGCCCATGAAGAATACAAGGGCAAAGATATAGTAGTTCTCGGTGTCAGCCGAGACAACGAGGAATCGCACAAAAAGTTCACAGAGAAATACGGTTTGCCTTTCCAACTATTAGCAGATGTTGATGGCACGATTACCAAAGCTTACGATGTCGAGAAAGGCGATTATGCCAAGCGCGTTACTTTCGTCATCGACGGTACCGGCAAAATTATTCAGGTTTATGAAGGAGAAAATCTGAAAGTTGACTCTCACGCTCAAGATATCCTTGTCACCATAGTTTAGTCGAAGTTTAGGCGATCGCGCTAACATTCCTGGACGGATCAAACGGCTAGAAACCCGGTTTCTTCCTAAATGCCTCCTTGCTATAGGCAATATTCTCGTAGAAACCGGGTTTTTTTCCTAAGTCCTTCCTCAAGCAAGTGAGGGGTCAAGGGTACGGGGGAAACCACCTACTCGAACTAAATTCCTTCCCTCAAAACTTGCACCACAGATCCGCTCAACCACCCATATATTCGGTTAAGGTGCTTATAGCGCACCTAAAGTTAGATTGGTGGCGCAAATCCCGCCAATAATTAAAAATTTATGCTGTAAAAGGCATTAACCGTCCCTAGACTGAATCTAGGGGCTATTTTGTCCGGGTTCGGGTCATTGTGTTTGATAAAATCAGAAGTTATCCTTGCTTTAGCTGAATAATTAAAATGACAACCAACAACATTATTTTGAGTTACTTAGGCCCACAAGAAATTGAGGCTAATCGAGCCGCTGTCTTAGTTGGCAGTTTTGACAAAAATCTAGTGGCAGCAATTTCAGCAACCGAAGGCTCAAATGCCCTGAATGTGGGAAGAAATCTCTCTACAGGCATTTGGAACATCAGTTTAGAAAAAGGTTTCGATAGCGCAGGAACTCGCACAGTACAGGTGAGGGCAACTGATAAGACTGGCAAAGTTATCGGTCAACAAACAATTAACATCAAAGTTAATCCTGCTTCTCAGTCACCCGCTCAAATTTTGACGCTAATTACTCTCAGAGATACCGCATTCAAAGTCGGGACACTGCCCGCCAGCAATCTTAACAACCTGCAAAAAGTGGATATACCAGCAGGTAAAACTTATCAAATTAGGGACTACGTGTTAGAAGACGGTCACCTGAATGTTCAACTAAATAATCCAATTCCTCCGGTGGGAACCTCTGGCTTTTTATACGAAAAACACGTACTTATAACCAAAGGCGCAAAAATTCTCATATTCGATCGCGCCCAGTTGCCGGCCTCGCCACCTGGAATGCAGTTACTATGGGTTATCAAAAATACTTGGTTAAAGCTCACCCCCGGAGATTCGGCGACTTTAGGACAAGCTCAGAAATTACAATTTAATCAGGGAGAAACTTTCAATATTCTCGGCTACGCTTGCGTGGAAAACCATTTCCGAGTCACTTTCGATCGGGCAGTTCCTAACTTAGGAAATTCCGGATTTCTGTACTCGCAGCACGTCCAAATTTTGCGAGACGGGAGGGGAATTGAGTTTGATAGAAATGCAGTTACGATGACGGTTATCAAAACGACTGTGTTGAAAAAGCGACCGACAGATGCGGCTAGCCTGCAACCCCAAGAAAAAATTACTTTGCCGGCGGGGATGATTTACGGAATTGCCGGATTCTCGATCGAACAAAGCCACATAAAAGTCTCCCTGACCGAGAATTTGCCGCAATTTGGCAATACGGGTTTCATTTATCCCGATTTTGTGCAATTCAGTCGCGGTGGCAAATCTTTCAATCCCGCTGTGAATTTAACTTATCAAGGGCCGGCAGAAGTTTTAGTAAATCAGCCCATCGTCCTTCGGGGTAGTTTTGACAAGCAACAAGCAGCAAAAGTTGAGGTGATAGCCGAGGATAAATTTGCGCTAAGCGTCACGCTAAACCAACAAGCCAGCACTTGGCAAGTTAATTTGCCTAAAGGATTTAGCGTAGCTGGATCCCGGTGGCTCAGGTTGCGGGCAACTGACAGCAAAGGCAACGTTACTGGCAGCCAAATAATTTACATTACCGTAAGTTCCGATCCGCTGACTGCCGGAAAAGGTTTGACCTTAAAGATAGTTTCTGACACTTTGTTTAAGGTAGCTCCGCTTGATTCTTCCCGGCTCGACAATCAGCAAAAAGTTCTTGTCAAAGCAGGGCAGACTTTGGCGGTTAGCAAGTACGGATTTATTGACGGACACCTCAAGGTAGTTGTGGATTCATCAATTTCGCCGATCGGCACTTTTGGCTATTTTTACGAACCCGACGTTCAGCTTGCCAAAGGTAATAAAATCCTAAAATTTGACCTAGCCGACGTACCGAATAGCAACGTCAGCGCTCAACTTTTGGTAACTCAAACAACTTTGATTAAAGGTCAACCAGAAGATTCATCTAAACTGCCTGCAAATCAAGTTGCTAACCTAATTTTAGGCAGCACCTATGCCATCACTGGTTATGCCTGTATTTTGGGGCATTTCCGAGTAACTCTCGCCGAATCTATTCCCGGTTTCGGCAATATCGGATTTATTTATTGGCAGGACGTTAAAATAAAAAAAGACGGCAAAGAAGTTCCCTTTGACCCAGGTGCTTTGACTATGACAATGCTACAAGCAACTGTGTTTAAAAAACGGCCTGTAGATGCTGCCAGCCTGAAAGATACCGAGAAAACTACGCTGCCTTTAGGTCGAGTTTACGGCGTGGAAAGCTACGGTTTGGAAGGAGATCACCTGAAAGTTTCCGTGACTGAAGAACTGCCGAATTTTGGCAATACAGGTTATGTTTTTCCTAGTTTTGTTCAGTTCAAGCGGGGAGATAAAATTTTCAATGCGGTTCCGAACAATGTGGAATTGAACGTGCCGTATTTTTCGCAGCGGGACAATCCGCGTTTTGACTGGTCTACTTGCAACGTAACTTCGATCGCGATGGTGCTTTATTATTACGGCCTGCGTTCTAAGTGGGGCGGACAGTTGGAGGATGAGTTGTTGCAGTGGTGTTTCGACTATGCCGGCCAGGGTTCTCAAACAGATCACAGCGTGCTTTCGGCGCTGATTAAGGCTTACGGGTTTAAGACGAGTTTTAGTACGACTCGCAACTGGGCTGATGTGCGATCGGAATTGCTGAATCGCCGGCCAGTAGTTTTAGCGGGAGATTTTACTGCATCCGGTCACATTCTCACTTTAATTGGCTACAATTCTCAGGGTTATATCGTGCAAGATCCTTGGGGAGATGCACTCACAGGTTACAGCGATACTGAGGGGAGAAAGTTGATGTATCCCTACAGTTACGTGAATCAAGTTGCTGGACCAGATGGGAATGTTTGGGCGCATTTCATCTCTCGATAATCTACTCTAGGGTGGGCAAGTAGTTTGAGGCACTACGGCTATTCGTAAGGTACGCATGACAGCTATTCGTAAGGTACTCGGTGCACACCTTACCTAACTTAGGAAATCTTGCGCTTAATTTTGCGTTTCGCTGCACCAATACCTAAAAAGCTCAATCCTACTAAGGTACCAAACCAAGTAGAAGGTTCGGGTACAGCCTCAAACGATCCTTTAATGGCGATCGCATCGTTAGCGCACTCGGCAAAAAAGTTAGCAATATAGTTCCCCGAAGGCATTGAGGATTTATTGAAACTGAATCCGATTGTTTGAGAACCTACTGCATTAAACTGAGCGAAATTAAGACCGAGGGCGCTCAAAGTTGCTGGCGTTAAAAAATTAATTTCTCCTACTTTTGTACCCGTAGCTATTGAGTTGAGAACAGTGCTGTTTCCTGTTTGTTCAAAATAGGGGTCGGTGGCAGCTAAATCGCCCATTGATGGGGTTCCGCCTTGAGATGCAACTCGCGTATTGTATTGATTTAAATTTCTAAAGCCAGAGTTAGTTTGGGTAACGCTTTGAGCGGTAACATTCGTGTAAACGCCTGTTGTCGCCACGCCTGAGTCATTTCCCTCGGCAAAGCGGATACCAAACAAGCTGCCGTTTGCGTTAGCTGTATTGAAGTTTTGACCGGAAAAATTGAAGAACAAATCGCCGTAGTTGATGTTGCCTCTTTGAGTTCGTGGGTCGGCATATCCTGCTAAACTTAGATTGGAGTTGATGGCGATGAAAGCTGTATCTGATGTTTCTTTGATGGCGATGCCGTAAAATTCAAAATCGCCGCCGCCGATTTGGCGCCCTGTCACGCCGTCGTTGAAGGAATCGATCGCATAATTCCAGCCATTAGATAGGGTTGCTGCTGTAGCTTTTGGTTGCTGTAGTGCGAAAATGGCACAGAAAACAGCCACGGAGTAAGTCCAGTGGATGCTGTTTTTAGTAAAGGAGTTCATAAAATTCTACCTGGGAATTAATGTTAAAGTGTCAAGTCTGCTCGATCGAATGTTTTTAATTTTCAGTAAAGCATACCTTGACGCAGAATTTATTAAAATTTGCTTAAGATTTGGTCTGGCAATTGCATCATATCAAGTAGATAGGTTAAAAAAACCAACCCATGCCAGTAGCTAAATACAGTCATGGACGCAGGCACACTATATAGTGTGCCTGCGTCCATGACTTGAGGTGCAAATAAACCGACTACCGGGTTTGGGCGGTTGAGAACAGCCATAAACTGCCTGCTAGTCGAGATCTAAGCTTTACCCTTCTCTACAAGATATTATTGTTTTTTCATGCCGATCGACTTAATTAATTTTTTATCAATTATCAATAAATCTTGACAATTGGGGGCGTGATGTTGTAGATGCCGATGCCTGATTCTGTTAATATTTCTATTTTTTGATTATTTGCCTAACTGGTGTGTTATCTGCAGACCTGTTCAATAATTATTTCAATAATTATAACTACGTTTGTGGTGATGAATTCCTTCATCAAACTCCTAAAAAGTCGATCGCCCACAATTTTACTAATTTTACCCTAAGCGATGGACGCAACAGGCTCTTACTCGATCGACAAACTGTGGAGAGGCACTTTTTCTGTAAGTGCGGTACAAAGCGAGAATTGGAGAATCAAAAAAATTTCAGACGGCGAGTAGCGATCGCACGTTTTTAGAACACTCAAGAAACTTCTTGTCCTACATCCGGTGCAGGCATCGTGGGTTCCTTCTAACTCGGGCGGTGGTTTCTGCACTTGAAGCGCTGCATAAATCCATCAAATTTCAAAAAGAGTTGCTCGCAACTATTGAACATTGCCATTTTTTAAATGCTGTTACCATATCGCCGACAGTTCGTTGACTATCTTGACTCTTCCCTTGAGCACAGATCGCAGCAGGCGGTTGATCGAAAGTTTGTATTCATCCTCGAGAGA
Organism: Microcoleus vaginatus BM001213989; assembly: GCA_036700245.1. Taxonomy (GTDB): domain Bacteria; phylum Cyanobacteriota; class Cyanobacteriia; order Cyanobacteriales; family Microcoleaceae; genus Microcoleus. The sequence goes on along the minus strand of JAUBOM010000042.1, from coordinate 36,975 downwards.
CTCGTCTAAAACAGCAGCCATCAAACCGTAGCGATCGGCTAAAGTCAAACAACCCGTCTCCGTAACAGAGGCAAGCATTTCGGAAATAGCGCCGGGGATAAGTTGAACTAAAAACATAAGACGTTCCCTTAATTCGATATTTATATCATCTCTCGTTCTCCGAAAATCAAGAGTGACGCGGGCCTAGTAGAGAACGTGATCTTTAGAGGCAAAATGTGTGACAGCTACCACTCTAATTGTGTGACGAGCTGCGTTTTAAGTATGCGATCGTAGTCACAAAATGATTTTATACCTTTCAATTTTCCCCCTCTCCCCTGCCAAATCTAAAGATTTAAAGAGATTTTTCCGCTCTGTAGGCGTCTTTACCCATTACCCATGTATAAAACGCATCAGGTCTATGCAAAAAATTCATAAAACTCAATATTTTGTAAAAATAGCTACGAATGTTTACAGTGGTGCGCTTTACATTAGCTCATAACTAAGGTGCATCGAAACCGAGCGATCGACCGAACCATCGGTAGCAACTATTACCATAAATAGTTTGGCGACTTCGAGGCAGTGCCCAGTCAAGCTCAAATTTACAGAAGATCAACCATGCTTAAAAGAAATTCGATCTAGTAACTAAATATACAGTTTTAAATCCATACACTCACTAAGGTTAGCAGGAAACACACATTTTATGCTCCAAGTCAATACCTCCTCACACAAGCCAGCAGCGAGGGTAAACCGATGACCCAAACAGTAGAAGCCAAAGCCCAAGCGAGCCTGAACAAGTTTGAAAAACTCAAAGCCGAAAAAGATGGCTTAGCATTAAAAGCCGAACTCGACCACTTCGCCGAGATCGGCTGGGAAGCAATGGACGAAACAGATCGCGACCACCGCCTCAAATGGCTGGGCATCTTCTTTCGGCCAGTAACTCCCGGCAAATTCATGATGCGGCTGCGCTTGCCCAACGGCATTATTACTAGCAATCAAACCAGAACGCTAGCAGAAATCGTCCAACGCTACGGCGACGACGGCAGCGCCGACATCACCACCAGACAAAACCTGCAATTGCGCGGAATTCGCATCGAAGACGTGCCGGACATTTTCCGCCGCCTCAAAGAAGCTGACCTGACCAGCGTCCAGTCTGGCATGGACAACGTGCGCAACATCACCGGTTCCCCAGTCGCCGGACTCGACGCCGACGAACTGATTGATACGCGGGAACTGGCGAACGAAGTCCAAGACATGATTACGAACAGCGGCGAAGGCAACCCCGCGTTTTCAAATTTGCCGAGAAAATTTAATATTGCGATCGCAGGCTGCCGCGACAACTCAGTACACGCAGAAATCAACGACATCGCCTTCGTACCCGCTTACAAAGACGGCAACATAGGCTTTAACGTTTTAGTCGGCGGTTTCTTCTCCGCCAAACGCTGCGAAGCTGCAATTCCTCTCAAGGCCTGGGCAAGTCCCAGCGACGTTGTAGATTTGTGCAAAGCAATTTTAACTGTGTTTCGCGATCGAGGCCCGAGAGCAAACCGCCAAAAATCGCGGCTGATGTGGCTGATTGACGAACTCGGAATCGAACAATTCCGATCTGCAGTTGAAGAAGAATTTGGTCGCACTTTGCCCGCCGCCGCCCTCAAAGATGAAATCATCTGGGAAAAACGCGACCACATCGGCATCTACCCCCAAAAACAATCAGGGCTCAACTATGTAGGGCTGCACGTTCCCGTCGGACGGCTGCAGGCATCGGATTTGTTCGATTTGGCCAGAATCGCCGAGGTTTACGGCAGCGGCGAACTCAGGCTCACCGTCGAAGAAAATGTCATTATTCCCAACGTTCCCGACTCGCGGATTGAATCGCTGGTCAAAGAACCGCTGTTGCAGCGTTTTTCCATCGAACCCGCACCGCTGACGCGAGCCTTGGTTTCCTGCACCGGCGCCAAGTTTTGCAACTTCGCCCTCATCGAAACCAAAAGCCGCGCCGTGGCAATGATTGAGGAACTCGATGTCGAACTTTCACTCCCCAAACCGGTCAGAATTCACTGGACGGGTTGCCCCAATTCCTGCGGTCAACCCCAAGTAGCAGACATCGGTTTGATGGGCACAAAAGTTCGCAAGAACGGCAAAACCCTCGAGGGTGTAGACATTTACATGGGAGGCACAGTTGGCAAAGACGCTCATTTGGGTGCTTGCGTCCAAAAAGGCATCGCTTGCGAAGACCTCAAACCGCTGCTGCATCAACTGTTAGTCGAGCAGTTTGGGGCAGTTCCCAAACAGATTACAGGGGATGTAGCTGTGCTGCAGCGGCAACTGCAATTGACGGTTGAGGAGGGCGAAAAGGCAGCCCAGGCACCCAAACCTCAGACATCTACTGTCATTTTCGCTCGATCGGGCAAAGAAGTTGCTTGCAGCGAAGATGAGTACATTCTCGATGTTGCCGAACGCGCCGGGGTCGAACTTGACAGCGATTGCCGAAAGGGAGTTTGTGGCACTTGCAAGCAGAAACTCCTAGAAGGTAATATTGCCGCCTACGACAGCCACCCCGAGGCGGCCGCCGGCTTAGAACCAGGGTTCATTTTAACTTGCAGCGCGCGGGCCATCGGCAGAGTGTCGATCGACGCCTAATCTCACAATGTGAGATCCGAGACTGCCAAACAGAATTCTGTCATTGCGAAGGTCGCGAATCAATCTCACATCTGACATTTCCACTGTCTCAAAGTACAACAACAATTCAAGACAAATGAGCAACCTTTCCAGAAGAAAATTCATCATCACCGCCGGAGCAACAGCAGCCGGCACCCTTCTCGCCCACGGTTGCAGTTCCGGTCCGACCACATCTAACGGAGGTGCAACCTCCGCAGCGGGTGGCGCTTCGCCCACCGCCGCCCCAGCAGTCAACATCAACCCCGCCGACGCCCCCGAAGTTACCGCAGCCAAACTCGGATTCATCGCCCTCACCGACTCAGCACCCTTAATCATTGCCCAAGAAAAAGGGTTATTTGCCAAGTACGGCATGAAAGACGTACAAGTTACTAAACAAGCATCTTGGCCAGTTACTCGCGACAACTTAGAACTCGGTTCCGACAAAGGCGGCATTGACGGAGCCCACATTTTATCCCCGATGCCTTACCAAATGACATTAGGCACTATTACCAAAGGCAATCAGCCAGTGCCCATGTACCTTGTCGCCCGGTTAAATACTAACGGTCAGGCAATTTCGCTCAGCAAAAAATACCTAGATTTAAAAGTAGGTACAGACAGCGCACCTCTGAAAGCAGCTTTTGGCAACCAAAACCTTCCTGTTGCTATGACTTTTCCCGGCGGCACCCACGACTTGTGGATGCGCTACTGGCTAGCAGCCGGCGGTATTAATCCAGAGACAGATGTTTCCGTGATTCCCATACCGCCGCCCCAAATGGTAGCGAACATGAAATCTGGCAGCATGGAAGCCTTTTGCGTAGGCGAACCTTGGAATGCTCAGCTAGTTTCTCAAAAGGTAGGATACACCGCCTTAGTAACTGGAGAAATGTGGAAAGATCATCCTGAAAAAGCTTTAGGTTTAAGAGCAGATTGGGTTGACAAAAACCCCAAAGCTGCTAAAGCAATTACAATGGCCGTACTGGAAGCCCAGCAGTGGTGCGACAAGGCAGAAAATCACGATGAGATGTGCCAAATCATCTCTCAAGATAGGTGGTTAAAAGTTCCAGTAGCAGATATTATCGGTCGCTCTAAAGCTCAAATTGACTACGGTACCGGCCGCATTGAAGCCGCCAGCCCTGTGGCGATGAAATTCTGGGCTGATAATGCTTCCTATCCCTACAAGAGTCACGATGCTTGGTTCTTAGCTGAAAATATTCGCTGGGGTTATATCCCGGCAACTACCGACATCAAAGCGACGGTTGATAAAGTTAACCGCGAAGATATTTGGAAAGCAGCAGCGACAGCACTTGGCGTTCCCGCAGCCCAAATTCCTGCTACGACTTCTCGCGGTGTCGAAACCTTCTTTGACGGCGTGAAGTTTGACCCAGAAAAACCCGAAGAATATCTCAAGGGTCTGAAAATCAAAAAAGCATAATTAGTTTGTCAACTGTCAACTGTTGACAGTTAACAGTTGACAAACTCCTAAAATTGATTGATGGTGTGGCGCGGAGTGGAAGGGATAGTTCGTTCCAGGAACAAAACCTGCTGAACTCTGTTCAAAGTATCTACAAATAATCGATTATTCACAATACAGCAAAAACAAAAATGGCAACAAACCTCGCTGTTACTAAAAGCAAAAATCCAGTAAATTTAGTTCTGGATCATGTTCAAAAAAACCGCCGAAAAATCATCCGCCCGCTGGTAGCAATTACAGTTCTGCTCATAATCTGGCAAATCCTCTGCAACAGTCCAGAGTCCAGCTTGCCGGGGCCAATCAAAGCTGTCCAAGAAACCTGGGAGCTGATTATCAATCCTTTCTTCGACAACGGCGGTACAGACAAAGGCTTGTTCTGGCAAATTTTGGCTAGCTTGCAGCGGGTGGCGATCGGCTTTACTTTGGCAGCAGTTCTCGGCATCAGTTTGGGAATCCTGATCGGCACAAACTCCTTAATGTTCGATGCTTTAGACCCGCTGTTTCAAGTATTCAGAACTATCCCGCCCCTGGCTTGGCTGCCGATCGCCCTGGCTGTATTTCAACAGTTCAATCCCTTTGAAGGGATGGGGATGAAAGCTAACGAAGTTTCAGCTCTTTTCGTAATCTTAATTACAGCAATTTGGCCGATTCTAATTAACACCACAGTAGGCGTTCAACAAATACCCCAAGACTACAGAAACGTCGCCCGCGTATTGCGCCTCCCCAACCAAAAATACTTCTGGAAAATCCTGCTTCCTTCTTCAGTTCCTTACATCTTCACTGGCTTGAGAATTGGCATCGGTTTGTCTTGGCTGGCGATCGTAGCTGCCGAAATGTTAGTCGGCGGCGTCGGCATCGGCTTCTTCATCTGGGACGCTTACAACAGTTCTCGACTCAGTGCAGTGATTCTAGCAGTGCTTTATGTAGGAATCGTCGGTTTGATTTTAGATAGAATGGTTGGTTTCATTGCTTCCAAAGTTGTTCCTGAAGAACAGAAATAGAATTTGGGCATGGGGAATGGGGAATGGGGAATGGGGGATGGGTGATTAGTGGTTGGTGATTGTGATTAGTTATTAGGAAGCGGGAATAATTATATATGCCAAATGCCCAATGCCCAATGCCCAATGCCCAATGCCCAATGCCCAATGCCCAATTTGCAATTAATAACTAGCATCTACAAATTACAAACTAACCTAAAAATACCATGTCAGTATTTGTTGAAGTAGACCACGTTGACCGCGTATTTAACTTGCCGAATGGAGAGCAATACATCGCTCTTAAAAATATCGAACTGAAAATTAAAAAGGGAGAATTCATCACCTTAATCGGACACTCGGGCTGCGGCAAATCTACACTGCTAAATATCATCGCCGGCCTCGACAACGCAACTCAGGGCGGGATTACTTTAGAAGGGCGCGAAGTCCGCGATCCAGGCCCGGACAGAATGGTGGTGTTTCAAAATTACTCGCTGCTACCTTGGCTGACGGTGCGCGAAAATATTGCCCTAGCAGTAAATGAAATTTACAGCGGTAACTCGAAAGAAGATCGCGAGTTGGTGATCGAACACCACATTAAATTGGTCGGACTCGGACAAGCGGCCCACAAACGCCCCAGCGAAATTTCTGGGGGGATGAAACAAAGAGTTGCGATCGCCCGCGCCCTGGCGATTCGCCCGAAATTGCTGCTGCTAGACGAACCCTTCGGCGCCCTCGATGCCTTAACTCGCGGCGGTTTGCAAGACCAGTTGATGAAAATTTGCGAGGAAAGCAAAGTCACCAGCGTGATGGTAACTCACGACGTGGACGAAGCTTTATTACTGAGCGATCGCATTGTGATGCTCACCAACGGCCCGGAAGCGCAAATCGGGCAAATCCTCGAAGTGAACATTCCCCGCCCCCGCAAGCGCATGGAAGTTGTCAACCATCCGAGTTACTACGCGCTGCGGAACGAAATGGTTTACTTCCTCAACCAGCAAAAGCGGGTCAAACAGCGCAGGGCCAAAGAACAACTAACTATCAATCGTCCCGCTGTCATCGCCGGCAACGGCTTGGAAAAAATCAACCTCGACATCGGCTTTATTCCCCTCACCGACTGCGCGCCCTTAGTTGTAGCCAAAGAAAAAGGATTTTTCCAAGCCCACGGCTTAGAAGAAGTTTCTCTCAGCCGCGAACCTAGCTGGAAAGCGATCGCCAAAGGAATCGCCGAAGGACGGCTGGACGCGGCGCAAATGGTTGCAGGAATGCCGATCGGTATGCTGTTGGGGCTCGACGGTGAAGCGCCTGTACCCGTCTGTAGCGCCATGACGCTGTCTCGCAACGGCAATTCGATTATTTTCAGCAAAGAGCTTTACAAAGAAGGCATTCGGACATTAGAGGATTTTAAAGCTGCGATCGCCAAGACTCCGGATAAAGTTCACACCTTGGGCATGGTACACTCCGCCTCCATGCACAATCTACTGTTCCGCTACTGGCTGGCTGCTGGCGGCATCGACCCCGACCTCGACGTGGGCTTGACGGTGATTCCCCCCCCGCAGATGGTAGCGAATTTAAAAGCAGGAAACATTGACGGCTACTGCTCAGGCGACCCCTGGAACTCCCACGCAGTCAACAGCGGTACGGGTTTTGTCATGGCCCGTTCCCTCGATATTCTGCCCGGACACATCGAAAAAGTTCTCGGTGTTACCGAAGATTGGGCTCAGAAATATCCTCAAACCCACCTCGCCCTCGTCAAAGCGCTTTTGGAAGCCTGCGACTACTGCGACGACCGCCGCAACCGCGAAGAAGTCCTAGGATTGATTAGCCAAGAACAATACATCGGCGCCGATCCCAAAGACATCCGTCCGGGGTTCCTCGACCCGTACAACTCGGGTACGGGGGCAGAACCCGAAATGCTCTACAATTTCAACCAGTTCTACGTTGACAAAACCAATGGTCCAGACCGCCTACAAATGGTGTGGGTGATGGCGCAGATGGCTCGCTGGGGACTGATCCCGTTTCCGAAAAACTGGGTGGAATTGGTCGATCGAGTTTTGCGGCCGGATATTTTCGGTCAAGCAGTGCGCGAATTGGGTTTGCCGGATATTGCTAGAGATCGCCGGACGATCGAGCTATTTGACGGGACTGTGTTTAATCTAGACGACCCGATCCAGTATCTTCACAATGTCAAAATCAAGCGCGCCGTCCGCATTGAAGAAATCTTAATTGAACAAATAGGCAGTCAGTGTTCCATCAAACTGGTAGCATAACCAGCAAATAGGAAGAGGGAATGAGGAGCAAGAAATCAGGAAACAAGACTCCACATTTCCCACTTCCTAACTCCCTCATTTAAAATTCTCAATCCAAAGTTGTCATGTCTAATTCATCAACCCAAAATCCAAATCCTGAAAATATGCAAACTCTCAAAACCCCCCAAACAACGAAAATTGAGACGCACAAGCAAGACTTTCTTACTATTAAAGACGTATCGAAAGTCTACGAAACTCCCAAAGGCCCTTACGTCGTTCTCGACGGGGTAAACCTGACTATTAAGGAAGGCGAATTTATTTGTTTGATCGGTCACTCGGGCTGCGGCAAATCAACTTTGCTGAATATGATCGCGGGATTCAACGGGCCGACAAACGGAGAAGTGGCTTTGGAAGGTTCGCAGATTACTGAACCAGGCCCCGATCGCATGGTGGTATTTCAAAACTACTCACTGCTACCGTGGCTGACTGCTACTGAAAACATTCACCTGGGCGTTGAAAATGTTTACCCGGAAAAGTCCGCAGACGAACACAATACGATCGTCAAGGAACACTTGGAATTAGTCGGGCTGACGGAAGCTTGTAACAAAAGACCCGGTCAATTGTCCGGGGGGATGAAACAGCGGGTGGCGATCGCCCGAGCTCTGGCAACTCGCCCCAAACTGTTGATTTTGGACGAACCTTTCGGAGCTCTAGACCCGATTACCCGGGAAGAGTTGCAGGAAGAATTGCTGAAAATTTGGCGGAAGGAAAAAATTACCGTCATTATGATTACTCACGATATTGATGAGGCTTTGTTTTTGGCCGATCGCATCGTGATGATGACCAACGGGCCAGCAGCTTCCATCGGCGAAGATATGCACGTTCCGTTCAGCCGTCCCCGCAACCGGGCGCGGATTATGGAAGACCCGAAATACTACGAACTTCGCAACTTTGCTTTGGAGTTCCTGTTTTCTCGCTACGCGCACCACGAAGAGGATGAAGCAACGGACTCGGAGACAGAAGCCGTCGCGCTACCGATGCCATTACCTGCTGGTAGGAAAAATTCTGCGGTTGCGGAGACTGCTAATAGGCCGATCGCCCTTGCGCCCTTTGTGCATCACGCAGCCGAAGCCCCAGAAGCCTCGCCGATCGCACGCGGCATCCTGTCAGTCTCGTGGTTGGTAGCAATGGCTACTTTAGCCGCAGTTAATATGTCTGCTGTTTCCAGCCAGCTAAAGCAAGCGAAACTAGGAGAAACTGCACCGCAGGCGACGACTGCGACGGCCGTTGTGAGTTCACCCCCCAGCCCGCAAATTGCAGCAAGTTCGATCGCGCCGAATGCAAGCCCTGCACCCATCGCTGCTGCAAGTCCTGCACCCATCGCTGCTGCCGCTAACAGTCCCACGGCGCCCAATGCAGCCACCAGTGCCACATCAGGGATTTCTGACCAAGCCGAACTCGATGCGATCGGACAGCAGTTGTATGCACAAATCGACCAAAATTGGAGCACAGCTCCGACATTTACCGAAAGTTTGACTTATCGGGTCAAAGTCAAAGAAAACGGCGATATCCTACAGTTCGATCCCACAAATAAAGCAGCTAAAGATTTCGTCAAAGAAACTCCTCTGCCGATTTTGCAAACTCCTGCCGGTGCCACAGCAGGCGCTGAAAAAACTGCTGAATTCCAAGTAACTTTTAGCCCCACAAACGGCGGCGTATTAGAAGTTAAAACAGGGAAGCAGGCACCATAATACTCCCGCACTAAATCTCAGATTGCTATAAACAATCAGGCCAAAAGTAGTACCTGCGCGCTGTTTTAGTCCTGCAAAAATTCCTCATAGCTCCCCATAGGTGGGGGTGACAAGATTTAGGTATCGAGTACCTCTGTAGGGGGATTTAGCAACAGCGAGAATCAGGCTACAAGCGAGAGCGATCGCGAGTTTTAGTAAAAGAGCGGTGAATTTTAAATCAGGGTATTGTCCGTTGCTGTGAAGCATTTTTGCGGTAATTTAGTAATTATTGACACGTTATTTGCAGGAACCCTCAGTTCCGACTATAATGACAAATTACGAATTACCCATTAGCTTTCAAAAATTAGCATCTAAAATCACCAGATGGAAACTATAAAAACTGTTTGTCCTTACTGCGGTGTAGGTTGCGGTCTAGAAGTTGTTCCCGACAAAAAACAAAGTTGGAAAGTGCGGGGCGATCGCAATCACCCATCGAGTCAAGGCATGGTTTGTATTAAGGGAGCAACCGTAGCAGAGTCCATTCGGAGCGATCGGCTACTTTATCCGATGATGCGAGATACTCTCGACCAACCCTTCCGCCGCGCTAGCTGGGACGAAGCTCTCGATGCAATTGTTGACCGCATCCAAACAATTCGCAGCACCAGCGGTCCCGATGCTTTGTGCGTTTACGGTTCGGGTCAATTCGTTACAGAAGATTATTATGTTGCCCAGAAACTAATGAAAGGTTGTCTGGGTACTAATAATTTTGATGCTAATTCTCGCTTGTGTATGTCTTCAGCAGTCTCTGGATACGTTCAAAGTTTTGGCTCGGACGGACCACCTTGCTGTTACGACGATTTAGAATTAACAGATTGCGCTTTTATTATCGGCAGCAATGCAGCGGAATGCCATCCGATTGTATTTAACCGATTAGCAAAATACCACAAAAAGCATCCCCATGTCAAGATGATTGTGGTGGATCCGAGGCGGACTCCGACTGCTGAAGCGGCGGATTTGCACTTAGCAATTAAACCGGGTACGGATATAGATTTGCTTAACGGAATTGCATACTTGCTGTTACGCAGGCAAGCAATAGATCCTGAGTTTATTCAAGAATGCACGGCGAATTTTTCAGCTTTTGCTGAGGTTATTAACAGCTACACGCCGGAGTTGGTAGCCTCGCGCTGCGGCATTACTGTCAGCGACTTAGAAACGGCGGCAAACTACTGGGAACAGTCGCAGCGGGTTTTGTCGCTGTGGTCGATGGGGATGAATCAGTCGTCGGAAGGCACGGCAAAGGTGCGATCGCTGATTAATTTGCACTTGATGACCGGTCAAATCGGCAAACCGGGATGCGGCCCGTTTTCCCTCACCGGCCAGCCAAACGCGATGGGAGGTCGGGAAGCGGGAGGACTGTCTCACTTGCTCCCAGGCTACCGATTTGTGAAAAATGCTGAACACAGAACCCAAGTCGAGGAGTTTTGGGGAATCGCACCCGGAAGCATTTCCCCGAATCCGGGCCGCACAGCTTGGGATATGATTACCGGTTTGGAAACTGGCGATGTCGAGTTGCTGTGGATTGCTGCTACTAATCCGGTGGTGAGTATGCCGGATTTGGAACGCACTAAAGCCGCTTTGCGGCGATCGCCCTTTACTATTTATCAAGAAGCTTACTATCCCACTGAAACCTCGGCCTACGCTCACATCCTGCTGCCGGCAACCCAGTGGAGCGAAAAAACCGGAGTAATGACGAATTCCGAACGCCGCGTTACCTTTTGTCCCGGTTTCGACACTCCCTCCGGGGAAGCCCGCGACGATTGGAGCATTTTCGCTGAAGTCGGCCGCCGGTTGGGTTTTGCCCAACACTTTGCTTTCGACAGCGTTGCTGACGTATACAAAGAGTACGTGCAGTTGACGCAGGGCCAGCCTTGCGACATCACAGGCCTCAGCCACGAATATTTGCGTACAGAAGGCCCCCAGCAGTGGCCTTGCCCAGAAAATCAGCCTCCGCATCCAGCCCAAGAAGCGAAACGGCTGTATACTGACAGGCGTTTTCACACGGACGACGCGCGGGCGAGATTTTCTGCCTATCACTCCCGGGGACTGGCAGAACCTCCCGATCCGAATTATCCGTTTGTGTTGACGACGGGGAGACTTTACGGACACTGGCACACGATGACGCGGACGGGTAGAACAGAGAAAATTAATCAATTGCACCCGGATCCGTTTTTGGAAATTCACCCCCGCGATGCTGCCAAATTGCAGATTAAGGAGGGGGATTTGCTGGAAGTTCGATCGCGCCGCGGCAAGGGGCAGTTTCCGGCAAAAGTCACAAAGGCGATCGCCCCGGGTACGCTATTTGTACCGATGCACTGGGGTTCTCTGTGGGCCGAAGCGGCTGAAGCCAATGCCATGACTCATTCTGCAAGCTGTCCAGATTCCAAACAGCCCGAGTTAAAAGCTTGTGCGGTCCAGTTGGTGCGGGTTGGGGCAGAAACAGCAGCAGAAGTTGGATCGGAAGTTGCTGCAGAAGTTGGGGAATTTAATTGGGCAAAATCCACCCTCGCCGTCACTTCTTGATCTGCCGTCCAACGATGGGAGGTTGCAACTCACCGCAGAACGAGCGGGCAGCCCCAGGCGATCGACATGGGGAGGAACCGGGTTGACGTTCGGCAAGACGTTGGGCGACCGCCAGCAGTCGAAGGATTTGAGATTTACTCCACAGATGAATCTGGGATCTGGAACAAGAGTCTAAAATTTAGATCTCTCCACGACGAGTGTCGGGGGCTTGTATCCATTTTTGGGGTAACAACCTCTCTCGATCGAGCAATTTTGAACCCCGACGCACCCGAAACATAAATCTCAAATCCCCAACCCCAAATCTCAAACCTAAAATCGTTATGCCATGGATGGGCTTACAAGCTGCGTTTCCGCAGCCGGGCCCGGGAACAAGGAAAATTAAATTTATTTATTCTGAGTTTTTCCATTGTTGAGGGGGGTTTTTCCTTCGGGAGAATGTGTTCTGGCGAATGCTTTCTGCCTTCTTTTTAATTAATCGAGTCAGACAATTGCAGTTTGCATCTCTAGGTGCTATGATGTTTTTACAAGGCTTTATTTTCGGCAGTACAGTTCGTTCTATCGGCGTTCCTCCGGATTTAAATCTCTACACCCTCTGATTCTGGAGAATGTTCAATGTCAATCTATGTCGGCAATTTATCCTACGAAGTAACGCAGGAGCACCTCAGCCAAACTTTTGGAGAGTACGGAACAGTAAAGCGCATTCAATTGCCTGCTGACCGCGAAACAGGCCGGATGCGTGGCTTCGCTTTTGTAGAAATGTCTACTGAAGCCGAAGAAACCGCAGCCATTGAGGCTCTTGACGGTGCTGAGTGGATGGGTCGCGACCTCAAGGTCAATAAGGCCAAACCCCGCGAAGAACGTGGTTCTTCTAACAGCGGTAACTGGGGCAACAACGATCGCGGTGGCAATTCTCGTCGCTACTAAACCACCCGAGCTAAATTTTTAGCTATCTTATATATTGCGTCGGAGCAAGCTGGGAGTCAACAATCATTCTCTGTTGAGAATAGATAGTTAGTTCAGTGGTCGCACCGCGCCTTAGAAGCCTCAAAATATTGCTAGACAATAGTTTGAGGCTTTTTTATGGCAAAAATTATAAATCAGGAGTTCGATCGCGTGCGATCGATTCCTAGCTGACAGGCAAAACTAGAAAATATAACAGGCTGAGAGAGCCGCTTGCCCCAAGGCCTGGGTGGCGCCGTGAAACCAGGCAATCACAGAGTTTTGCGCTTGCAAAGTGTACCCAACAATGACAGAATCATTAAGAATGAAGACTAAATCCCTTTTATGCTGAAAAAAATATTTAGGCAAATTGCGAAGTTAAGCAATGATGACAATTTTCTGCATTTTACAGAAAGTATAGAAGTAATAATATCGAAAATTTTATCACTGGCGATGATTGTGGTAATTATCGTCAGCGTTGCCGATTTGGTGATTTTTTTAGCAAAAGAATTGGCAAACCACACTGATAGTTTCTTAAAAGACACGTTGTTTGTCATATTTGGGTTATTTTTAAATGTTTTAATTGCATTGGAAATATTGGAAAATATTACAGCTTATCTGAAAAAGCACGTAATTCAAGTTGAGCTAGTTATTGTCACTTCTTTGATAGCAGTATCTCGAAAAATCATCATTCTTGACCTGGAAAAGAAAACCGCAGCCGACTTGATTGGTTTGGCGACTGCTATTTTCGCGCTTTCCATCAGCTACTTGATAGTGCGGTACACAAATAGAGGAAAGGATTAATATTGGGAATTGGGAATTGCGAATTGTTAATAACTAATATCATATCCGGTCGATCGACCGGACATGATATTATTCCAACAAACCAGGAGGAGGCAAAATTTCAATTCTGCCTTGTTCTAAGTCCACAATTGGCACAATCTCTTCCACAAAAGGAATCAAAATTTTTGTGGATTTAGCCTGTTTAACGCGGGTTTTGCGTGGTGGGCGGGTATTTCTGGGGTCAGCTTTTGCTTTGGGAGCTTCAGGCTGTTTTGGCTTTTCTAATTCTGCGGCGACAGTTTCCGGTGGCGTTAGATTCGTTTCTATTTCTAAAAGGTCGTTACCTGCGGGAATAATATCACTTACCTTGCCTAAGATTTCCCCGGTTAACTGGTTAAAAACTTCCATACCGATCAAATCTTGGACGTAAAACTCATCAGGTTCGAGGTAAGGTCGATCGGTCTTTTCAACAAACAACTTACAGCCCCGCAGCGCCTCAGCACCATCGCGGTCTTCCACACCCTCTACCTCTACAGCATACAGCCCTTTGCCCGGAATGTAGCGACCGCCCAAAAACTCGATCGGTTCCGGTTCACTTTTGTTAGGGCGCAAAATCCACCGCTTCCCCGGTTCGATAAACCTTTCCGGGAAATCCGAATCGGGATAGACTCGCACTTCCCCGTCCAAACCTTGAGCTGCTACAATTTTACCGATTTCTATCCACTCAGACATACATTATATCACTCAAATTGCTACTAATTGATAATGGGAATTTGGTGTTTGGAATTGGGAATCCGCAATGGGTAATTGGGAATTGGCAACTAAAAAATGTTGAATTATTTTTATTCCTTTTTCCATCTTCCCTCTTCCTCTTTCCTCTTCCTCTTTCCTCTTCCTTCTTTTTTCTTCCTTCTTTACACCAACCCAGTTCTCAGGGCTACAACTGCTGCTTGCACGCGGTCATCCACTGCCAACTTATTCATAATACCGCGAACGTGAGTTTTAATGGTATTTGGGCTCAAGTAAAGCGCCGCTGCTATCTCCGGATTGCTGTTACCTTCCACCATTAATTTTAACACCTCCAATTCCCGCTGCGACAACTGGCCAAAAGTAGTTGTAGAGGCAGGTATCGGGGGTTTGAGGTGTTCGATGACAGTCCGGGCAATTTGAGGGTCAAGATATGTCGCCCCCTCTGCTGCGGCTGCAATCGCTGCTAACAGCCTGTCTACGGAAGCACCTTTAATGCAATAAGCATCAGCCCCGCTAGAAAGCGCAGCAATAATTTCAGTTTCTGCCGTGTGAGAAGTTAACATTACTACTCGAACTTCTGGCAGTTGTGCTTTAATTTGCTGCGTCGCTGCTATGCCGTCGAGCCGCGGCAAACCGATATCCATTACAATAATATCAGGTTTGAGTTTCAGTGCCGCTGCTACGCCTAAATAGCCATCTTCTGCTTGTCCTACTATTTCTATTTCTGGGGAATCGGCTAAAACTTGCTCTAATCCCAGTTGCATCATCGGGTCATCTTCAACAATTAAAATTTTCATAATACGAAGGAAGTTCGGCAAGGGATTGTGTAACGGATGTAACGGATGTCAGGAAGAAGGAAGATTACTTAGTTATTAATATTTTACATGAACTTATACTGAACCAATAACAAATAACTAATGACTAATGACTAATGACTAATGACTAACTTTTAAAACTTCAACAAATTCGCCCGGCCCAATCCAGGTTTCCGATGCGGGCAAAACTGCTAAACCACTCGTATTCGCGAGGTTAATTAAATTTGCTGAATTTTGGCTGCCGCTAGCAGGTTCAAATTCCCAGACTCCGGCAACTAAATGCAGTTTACCCCAAACATAAGTTTCGCGCCGACCGTGCGATCGCAATTCAGCATGACACCGAACGCGCACAAACTCCGGCCCCCAAGCATCCGGGCCAAGCCCAGAAATCTTTCTCAAAGCAGGCACAACAAACCGCCAACAGCAAACTAAAGCCGAAACCGGATTTCCCGGCAAACCAAAATAGAGACAATCCGAACTCAAACTCGGCGAATCATCATTTTTTTCACCTCGTTTAAACTCAGCAACCGTTAAAGGTTTCCCCGGCTTAATCGCCACAGAACTAATGTGAACTTTTCCTCCCAAATCTGCCAAAATTTTCTCGACATAATCGTAGTCTCCTACCGACACGCCCCCCGTAGAAAGTACCACATCCGCCGTCGCAACAGCCCGGGATATCGCCTTGTTTAACGCATCTTCATTATCAGGAACAATCCCCAATCGAATCGGTTCAAATCCCATTTGGGCCAACAAAACAGTTAAAGCATACTGATTCGAGTCTACCAGTTTCCCCGGTGCCAAAGGTTCGTCAGGCGATACCAATTCGTCACCAGTAGAAAAAATTGCCACCCGCAGCCGCCGATAAACGGGAACTTGAATGCACTGTGCAGTTGCTAACACCGCCATTTCTGGGGCATTGATAACTGTACCGGGAGTTAGCAAAGTTGTTCCTGCTTGATAAAAAGCGCCTTTGTGCCTGACAAATGCTTGGGGTTTTTCAGGAGAAACTAAGATAAAAATGCGATCGCCCTCTCGCCTCGTTTCTTCCTGCATTACCACCGTATCAGCACCCGCTGGCATCATAGCACCCGTAAAAATTCGCGCCGCTTGCCCCGATTGCACCGTACTTTTAGGCCGATATCCCGCTGGAATCTCCTCAACTACTTCGAGTACCGCTGGTTTTTCGGCGCTACAATTTTCAACATCAGCAAACCGCACCGCGTACCCATCCATTGCTGAATTATCCCAATAAGGGAAATCGAGAGAACCAGTGACGGGTGCCGCCAAAATGCGCCCCGATGCTGCCAGCAAGTCTACAGTTTCTACATCCCGCTGACTGTCGAGGGGTTGCGCCAAATTTAGAACGATCGATTCTGCTTCTTTCACTGACAGCATCACTGTCTCCTTGTTTTGATTACACTCCTGATTAAGTTTAGCAAAATATCCAGATATTGGTGATATATTTTTTTTGTATTTGGGCAGTAAACCTAATTTTGGGTATTAATTGCTTATGACTATTTTTCGCTCTGTTGTTCGACTAAATTGTTTATCCTTCTTCCTAGTGGCGCTGCTGATAATTTCCACTCAACTTTCCGGCTTAAAAGTCAGCGGTTTATTCTTTCACCCTTATTTTTCCCCCAATCCCAGTGTCGCCTTGTTAACTCGAATATTCCAGATTTTATGTTCTGTACCAGTCATTGTTTGTACTTTCACCTATGGATTAGCTAAAAGTATCCAACCGCGCACTTCAGAAAATCGATTTATTCTCTTTTCGGCTTTGTTAACAGGTGGATTTTTACTAAATGAAATTTACAGGATTCATATATATATGGTAGCAGTGGGAATTTCCAAGCTAGGGGTAAGTCTTCTGTACGCCCTTGTTTTCTCCTCCTACGGCTGGTTTTTTCGGCGAGAACTACAGTGTACTCCCTACCAAATATTGTTAGCTGGTTTGGGCTTGTTGTTTTTTGCGATCGGCGTGGATTCCCAGCATTTAAAAAACAAAATATTTTCCAGTTTACTAGAGGGAGTACCTAAATTGTTTAGCGAAATCAACATTGCGTTTTATTATTGGTATGTCTGTAAGTGTTTCCTGCAAAAAGCTTTTTATAAAAATATTGAGAGCTAGTTATAATTAGATGATATAATGATATCACAAGTGCGTCCCAAAAAAAACCACTCAAATCCTGCTTCCCACATCAATAATATTTACAGCATCTACCTCGCTCGGCATTTATCCGCATTCATATACATTATGTGGCTTAAAAATCCCAACGCATCCTGATAAAATACCATGATAGCAGTTACCATCAACTTCAACTCCATAGTTAAACTAACCGACGACCAATTTTATCAACTGTGTCGCGAAAACCCAGATGTCAAATTTGAACGCAACGCCAAAGGAGAAATAATCATCATGCCACCTACCGGAGGAGAAACAGGAAATTACAATTTTGAAATAGCTACTGATTTGGGAATTTGGAATCGACAAACCAAACTGGGAATTTGTTTCGATTCTTCAACTTGCTTCAAACTGCCCAGCGGTGCAAATCGTTCTCCCGATGTCTCTTGGATAAAAAAGGAAAGATGGGACGCACTTACTCCCGAACAAAAACAAAAATTCCCTCCCATCGCCCCAGATTTTGTCTTGGAATTAATGTCGCCCACCGATAGTTTAAAAGATACCCAAGACAAAATGCAAGAATACATGAACAACCAAGTAAAACTAGGTTGGTTAATCAACCGCAAAACCCGCCGAGTCGAAATCTATCGCCAAGGACAAGAAGTAGAAATACTGGAATCTCCTGCAGAACTTTCAGGAGAAGATGTTTTGCCCGGTTTCGTGCTAAACTTGCAGCTAGTCTGGCAATAACTAAAAAGTCTGCATCCATCAGCGTCTATTGGCGTTCATCTGCGGTTAAAAAAAATCTAATGGAAACTAAAGAAACCACTTCCCTAACAGCCGAACAGCACAAACAGAAAATGCAGCGCCGCCAAGAAGTACAGGCGCAGCGAATCGCTAACTCCTCAAAAGAAAAAGGTTTAATTATAGTCAATACCGGTAACGGGAAAGGCAAAACTACAGCCGCTTTGGGAATGGTTGTGCGATCGCTCGGTCACGGATACCGCGTCGCCATAGTACAATTTATCAAAGGCGCCTGGGAACCGGCAGAGAAAGCCGTTTTTCAACTCTGGGAAAAACAGCTAGAATTTCACGCAATGGGAGAAGGCTTTACCTGGGACACGCAAGACCGCGATCGAGATATTGAAACAGCTCAAAAAGCCTGGGATAAAGCTGTAACTTTTATCTGCAATCCCGAATTTAAATTAGTGCTGCTAGATGAAGTCAATATAGCATTAAAACTGGGTTATTTGCAAGTCGAGCAAGTGCTCTCCGGCTTAGAACAAAAACCAGAAGAAACCCACATTATTTTAACAGGCAGAGGCGCCCCGCCAGCGCTAATTGAACGGGCAGACTTGGTGACAGAAATGACATTAGTTAAGCATCCATTCCGAGAACAAGGCATTAAAGCTCAGCCAGGTATTGAGTATTAATGTTGTTTTTACAAAACTGACGCACTCCGACAAAGAAACCAGGTTTTTTACCGAATCGGCAGGTCACAACGCGTATTTTGGTCAATCAAACCCGGTTTCGGAGCCTCCCGTCCAGGACTATTTTATTCACGACGAAGAACCCGAATGGGTGCATCCCAATTTTGTAGGATATATTTGCAAAAATGGGATTATACCGCCCGAATTGGCTTAAAGTCGATTGGGAGAGGACTGAAGTGCTCACTACAAACCCGTATTCATATTGTTGGTAGTCAGGAGTTTTTCCCCAATCTAAAATCTTAAATTTAAAATAGATCTATGCTGGCAATTTTAAAGTAAAAGTTGACCCCTTGCCCAACTCGCTATTCACCGTAATTTCTCCCCCCAGCATCTGAGAGTATTTCTGCGCTATTGCCAAACCCAAACCCGTACCTCCGTACTTGCGGGTAGTCGAAGCATCCGCTTGCGTAAAAGGTTGAAATAACTTTTGTAGCTGTTCAGAAGTAATCCCAATTCCCGTATCAGTACACTTAAAAATTAACTGTTCAGAATCCCCACTATTCTCGTTATTTTTAATTCTTTCAACGCTGAGTGTAATTGTCCCTTTCTCAGTAAACTTAGCTGCATTGCTGAGCAAATTAAACAAAATTTGAGTTAACTTAATTTGATCGGAATACAATTTGCCAATATTATTAGGACACTCAACATTCAGGCGATTGGTGTTTGGCACAAATAGCGGTTCAACAGTTCTCGCTACATTTTGAACTACCTCGGACACGTCAAAAGTTTCTAATTCAAGTTCCGCGCGACCGGCTTCAATCTTCGACAAGTCGAGAATATCATTAATTAAGGTTAGTAAAAGCTTGCCTGCATTGTGAATTCTCTCTAAATCCGACACAAAATGTTCTTCGCCCAAATCTAAAGCATCTTCTTGCAGAAGCTCGCTGTAACCGATAATCGCATTCAGAGGAGTTCGCAGTTCGTGGCTCATGTTAGCCAAAAATTGACTTTTAGCCAAACTAGCTGCTTCTGCAGCTTCCTTTGCCTTGTACATTTCTGCCTCGGCTCGCAAACGGTCGGTCACGTTGTGAGCCAGGACTAATTTAGCATTTTTGCTATCAAATATCAAGGCATAAGAAGTAATTTCTACATCAATAATTGTGCCGTCTTTTTTCAGGTGCTGCCACAGACCTGCAAACTCACTACCGACATCTACTTGTTGGGATATATTTTCTAGCAATTTCGGCAGATCTTGGGGGGGACGAATGTCCGCAATCGTCATGTTGAGAAATTCGTCGCGAGTGTAGCCGTAGTGTTCGACAGCAGCCTGATTGACGGCTATAAATTCGAGAGTTTCTAAATCGTAAACCCACATCGGATGGGGGTTATTTCTAAACAAAAGTCTGTAGCGTTCTTCCGAGGCTCGCAGTTCGGCTTCGGCTTGCTTGCGCTCGGTAATGTCGCGGACAACAGTGCAAATAATCTCGCGGCCGCCGTAGGAAATCACGCTCCCGCTGACTTCCACATCCACGCAGGAACCGTCTCGGCGGCGGTAGAGAACTTCGCCAATTCTGAATTGTTTGTCCCTCACCAGCAACTCGATATTGTTGTCTATTAGGCCTTTAGAGTAAGCGATGATATCGTAAATAGTCAGTTGCGAAATCGCATCAAGAGTGTAATCGAGCAAGTTTCTAAACGCTGTATTGGCTTCCAAAAGGCGTTTGGTTTGAGCGTCCCACAGGAAAATGCAATCTGTAGCTTGCTCGACTACGGCTTGGTAGCGGGCTTTTTCCTCAAGTTGTTCGCTTTCGGCGATCGCGATCGCCGAAAGCATTCCGTTGATAGTATGGGCAAGGTCGGACAACTCGTCTTCGCCCGTCACCTGCAGTCGCACCGACAGGTCTTGGCTGCTGCTGATGTAGTTCACTGCTTTCGCCAAACCGCTCAACGGAGATAGCACCAGACCCTCTAGCAGCAGCAGAGTGCAGCCGACCAACCCAATTCCCGCTAACACTACAGACACCAGCAGGTACAGCAAACTGATCTCACCTTGCCGGTATATTTCTCTGGGGATATCCACCCGCAATAGCAGCGCAGGTTGGTTGTAAATATCGTCGATCAGAGCGTAACCCGCGATCGACTCTTCGCTTAAAGGACACACCCAAATCGGTTTTTTTTCCGACAGTTTCTCCCGCGCTTTCTGAAAGTCTGCAGGCAACCGAGGCTCATTAACGCTGTGTACTATCAGCGGCAAGCGAGTAATTTTAGAAAGCTTCGCAATGACCGCAGCATCCAAATTGCGCCCGAATACCAGCGTGCCCCGGATCGGGCCGGTGCTTTTAGTCGTGATAATTGGCCGAGAAGTAATCAGTATCGGTCCAGACGGCAGCAGCATGATACCAGCGAGGCTGCTGGTGGGGTTGGGGTGCTGCAACAGCGGGTCACTGAGAGAAATGTGCCGTTTTAATGCTTCTGGAACAGGCGTTAGTTTCAGCTTTTCGCTGTCTAAACCCGTACCGTAAACTATTTTGCCAGAACTATTGACAAATACGGCTATATTAACTCTCAAATTAGCCAGCCCTTCTGGAACTAAATTGGAGGCAATGAATTCTGAGTTGCGGTTTTGGACGAAAGCGTAGGTGTCGTCCCAGGACGACCAGTCGGCAAAGCGCGAGTTGAAGTCGTCGGCAGTTTGCCCGAACACGCTGAGCACTCCCTTGACCACCTGTGTGGCTTCTTGTTCCTCTGCTTTGATCAGGCTGCCTAAGAGGATGCTTGAGGAGGCGGCATACAGAATGCCAGTCAGTCCAGCGATGGTAATGCCAACGATAGATAGTGTTTTCCGACGCAGTTTCATCTTGCCGTGTGTGTGGTGTCCGTCCGAAATTCTCAACTCAGGAGCAATTTTACTGATCTTCTCTGAACCCTTAATGCTGGGGCTGCGCCTGTCGGCTACTTTTCCCACGCCTGCTGTTGGTGAGCTTCCTTGCAAATACCCAAGATGCGACGATCGTTGTCGCTGACGGCGGAAATTTGGTAATACTGTTGCAGGTTTACGGAGTAGGGTGAGCGACTGCCGTCGTAACTGTCCACCACTATTAAATTTAACTGAGTTCGATCGCTTGTGCCGTAAAAACAGTAAAAAGCAGATTGAGGGAGGTAAAAAGCGCCTACAACCTTACTCTGCCGCATTTCAAATACAAAATATTCTTGTTTAATTTCATCTGGCTTGCTCGACTGGCCGTAGAGGTAAATGCCATCTGCTAAACCTGTGCTAGCTGTATCTGGCGCAGGATTGGGGGGAGATTGCGACCTGAAAACCCCGGATGTGATGTCCTCATCCTGTGCCCGGGGTGCGGGGAATGCGATGCTGAAGTTACCGGGCGAGAGAGCAAGCACGATCGCGATCGCTTCTAAACTTCCTGTCAATATCAAATAAGTCAAAACCACTCCAGACCCCAAAATTTAAAATAGCTGCCTCGAAGCACCTCTTGGACCCGTTTCAAAAAGCTCCTAAAGAAACCGCGTATCTCGGGTAAACTAAATCTACGTAAATCTATGCCGATCGACTAGAAGTGTCTCAATTGCTGGTTTTCAATTGTCGATGGTTCCTGTTAGGAGGATTGTCGAGCCTGGATACTCTCCCATCAACCAATTGCGAACCGTACCGACTACCCCTGTCGGTGATACTCATCTTCCAACCTGAGCACTTCTGCTTTAAACTTAGGATCGATCCATCCTAAGCCCCAAGCTTCGGTAACAGATTTTCCAATCGAAGTCAAATATCGAACTGTCGGCAAGAGTAAAACCTTGCGGACTTCCGCATACTTCATCCAGGGATTTATTTCGCTCTCAGAGCTAGGATACAGAATGTTCAGCGCGGCATTTTTATCAAATTGAATCACTACTCCGGTATAAGCGGTAAAAACATCCCCATCCCGTTTACCCAATAACGTCCCGGTTTGAGAACACATTTGCGAAGTGTAAGCAGGATTTACCACTGATAAAGTAGATCCTGTCTCCCTAGAGATTTTCTCCCATGAAGCTTGCAATTCACCTTTCGTCCACTGATTAAGCTGGCGATTTATCGCTTGAGATTGTTGCTTGCCAGTGATGGGTTGAGTGAGGCCTTCGGCCAAGATTCGAGTCGGTGAAGTGATGAGTTTCTTCACATCTCTGCGAATAAAATTCTGTATGGTTGCCCGATCGCGCTGAAGTTTTCTGGATTTAACCTTGTGACCCTGATTGTTTTCCCATATATTTTTAACTTTGATTGGATCGTCAAGGTCTTTAATATAAGAACGCAGTCGGTATCTATTGCGATCGGTGCTGACAATCCGCTTAGATTTAGCAGTCATCAACTTACCTAAACCCGCGGCAATCTCCTCACCATAAGAGGTGTAGAATCCTTCTGTGTAATTTTGAGCAACACCAATCTCTTTAGCGATCGTTTCTGTGGGGACAGTTAGAAGTCTTTGGCGGACGCAAAGAATCTCTAATCCCCATTGTTGATTTGTAATTAGGCGAATCTGTCCAGAGACGTGGCGACCTTTAACTTTCAAAGCAATCCTTTTACCCTTAGACAATCCGGCCACTTCTAACGTAACGGTATTACGAGTCAACCGTTTGCAAGAGTAGCCGCCCCCTCGATCGACTATTTGATTTTTAACAAATGTGTGACCGCGTTGGTATTGCTTTCTAAAAATACGATGTAGCCAAGGATTTGCTGTTGGGTCGTTGTGCAGTAAATCTAATAGATTGTCTTGCCATATCTCCGTTTCCGCTTTCGGAAACTTTAATAGTGCATCATTTTTGGTGGATTTGGCTGTTTTCAACCAATTTGTGGGTTCTTTTTCTACTGGGCTTAAAGGATATTTGCGCCCAATCTCACGGACAACGTAAACCTTCGCGGCTTTTTGTGGGGCAACCCTCGCTTTCATTGTGTCGCTAATTGACCGTTCCCATAACTTTGACGGCAAGTTGATATCTGTGGCTTTGAGAATTGTACTAACAATGGGGTCTGCCTTCAGGCCGTCGAGTCCCCATTTCTTTAAAGAACCTAATTTGTTGTAAGTTAAAGCTCTGGGGATTCTGCACAGTTCCACGATCCGGTCAACCTGAGTTTGATCGGCACAAGAGACAACAGGTATCACCGGGGTGTAAACTTCTTCAGTTTTCTGTTGTTTCTTGGAACCTGCCATATTTCCTGGCTTTCCTTAATCTAAGTAATTTACTAATATGCACAATTATACACAGATTTAAACTGATTTACCGCTTCCTGTTCAACCGCTTAACGCTGGGTATTAACTTGAATGAACGATCGCCCGCTTGCTGAAGTTAAATCTAAGATTAGTTTTGACAAATTTTGCGTCCGCCCCGATCGCGCGATCGACCCCTCAAATATAGCCTTTCTCATATAGATGAGGTACAAGTTTAGATTTTAGATTTTAGATTTTAGATTTTAGATTGGGGGAGTCGGGATTGGGGGATGGGGGAATTGTTAATTAATTGGTGAATACCTCATCTTTCCGATATAATACCATTTGAGATTTGACATTTTAGATTAAAGAATTGAATAATTTGGCGTGACCTATTCCATAAGGGTTTGGAGAACGGGCCTACAGTTGCTTTTTTTTAACTGGTATAAAAGTATTTTTCCCAGCAACGCCAAGACGAAAAAAAGAGCTGAGATTTTGGGAAAAATCTCAACTCTTTTACTGACTAACTAGCCAAGTATTCTCGGACTTGAGCTTGGCGGCGCCGCAGGTGGGCGAGGGCTTGATGTTCTAGCTGCCGCACCCGTTCTCGGCTGAGATTGAGCCGTTCTCCGACTTTGGCCAGAGACATTTCGGTGCCGTCTTCCAAACCAAAGCGCAGAATTATTACATCTCGCTGCTGGGGGGTAAGTTCTGATATCAAAGTATCGAGGTCTTGCCGCAGCAATTCCGAGGTAATGTAGTTGTCTGGAGATGCTGTTTCGTCTTCTAAGAGTTCTTGCAGTTCGGTATCTTGGTTATCTCCTACCCGCAAGTCCAAAGAAACTGGATGTCTTGCCATCAGCAGGTATTCCCGAATTTGGGAAGGGTGCAGTTCGAGGGCGGTGGCAATTTCCGCTGGGGAGGGAGACCGGCCCAACTGCTGGGTGAGTTCCCGCTGCACTTTTTTGATTTTGTTGAGCTTTTCGGTGATGTGAATGGGCAATCGAATGGTGCGGGCGTGTTGGGCGATCGCGCGGGTAATTGCTTGCCGAATCCACCAGTAGGCGTATGTGGAAAATTTGTATCCCCGCATCGGGTCAAATTTTTCGACTCCTCGTTCTAAACCGAGAGTACCTTCTTGAATTAAATCCAAGAATTCCATATTGCGTTTCTGGTATTTTTTGGCGATCGCCACTACTAGCCGCAAATTCGCTTCAATCATCTTTTGCTTGGCGCGCCGCCCTAACTGCAATATCCGGTTCAGTTCAGGTTCGGTCAACTCCATTTCGGCAGCCCACTCTTGATTTGTCAGATCCCGCTGCCATTCTTTAGCAAGTGCTTGTTTTGCTTCGATTAATTTCATCATTTGCTGCACTTGCTTCCCGAAAACAATTTCTTCTTCTCGGGTTAGCAGGGGTACGCGACCGATCTCATGCAGATAGGCACGAACCGTATCCGTTGAGGAGTATGGCCGGCTGCCCATGCGATCGGCTTTCGCTGTTTTGTTTTTGGGGGTGGTGGTGGTGGACATGGGTGAGTTTTGCACTCCTTGTAACAACAGATAAAAAGTTGGTGATACTCTGTCCCACTTTTGCAAGTGGGATAAAGACTGCGACAAGGGGGATGTTTCCCCTCCTGTTTATCGGTGACGATCGGTAGAAGCTTGTTGTTTGGGATTACTTTTGTGCTTGATTTCCCAGTAATCCCCGTCGATTTTGGATAACACGCTAGCTTTAACGGCTAGTTCAAGGCGAAGTGAAGTAAGACTTTACTTTTTTCAATATTATTCCAAATTTTGAGGATCGTAAAGGGTAAAAACCTCTGTCTTAAGGTCAAGATTCTACATTTTTCCTTAAGCTTTTAAATTCCCTGGTCGTTTTAACCCTCACTCAACTTCACAATACTCATGCAAACAGACTCATGCAATTCCAGGGCTTTGTTTTCCTCTCTGTTCCATCATCGCTCGAAATTTTCTCGCTGCCTAGATGCTGCGATGCGAGATAACCGAACTAGATCGCCGTATTCGCTGCCACTTAACTCTTTAAAATATTTATTGACATTTTTCTGGGAATATGGTACTAAAATTCGGCTGCGATGAGGTAAAGGTGTATCAAAGCTGGCTGTTGGGCTGTTTGAGTTGAATTGTGCCGCGAAGCTCAACCATATTTAAGCTTAGGCAAATTTTGTGAAGCTGGGGATGAGGGGTAAGGGGCTGAAAGGGGAAAAGCTTCTGACTGAAAGCTGGGGTCTAATTTTTTGGACGTTCGATCGTAATTTCAAGTTAAAGAGATTTTAAGGGCGATTCCCTACGGGATAGCTACGCTTCACGCACTTTGTAGCTCATCTAATTCTCAAGGCTAGATTAAACCCGCAACAAAACCTACCCCTCTATATTAAGATTAGCACAAAAGCTCGATCGGGTGCAGCAATGAAAGCTAAAAATTTCCCACAATTAGCATTACTATCGCTGGTGTGTGTCGCCTGTGTGCAAAACCCATTGGCACAAGCACCCGCCGCGTCGTCCGCACCCAATACCCCAACTCCTACGCCAATTCAAACTCTATCAATTTCACCTCCCGTTCCAACACCAATAGCACAAGAACCCGCCGCATCGCCCGCACCCAATACTCCAACTCCTACGCCAATTCAGACTCAATCTCCAAAACCAAGTCCGACTCAAACGAGTTTAGAGGTTGCACAGAAACCTACAAACTCTCTGCCACCTGCACAAACTTACGACCTCCGGGTTATCACTAACCAACTATGGCGACGGCTGACAAAAATCACCTTTGGTGAAGATAGCATTATAGTGACTATGGCGATTACAAATGGTAGCAAGGAAGTTGTAATACTTAATGGTGAAAATAGTATGTATCTCTCCGACAACTATGGGCAACGATATAATTTGTTACCTCCCTCGAATAATACCCAAATTATGATTAAACCAGGCACTACGCTCAAAGGGCAGTTTGTATTCGTAGGTTGGTTACAACCGAAAGGAAATAATTTGCGGATATCTTCCAGTATCAATTATGCGAGTAACTCTATTACCCTATTCGATAATATTCCCATTAACAGGTAATTGAGAAATGGCCAAGCTAATTAGACTGATTAATACTACGATAATCTCATCATTGCTTTTCGCGACCTCATCCTCTGATTTGGCTGCCAGCAAATCCGCAAAAATCGATAGTGTTGAATCAGAATCAACAGCAGTTACAACCTTAGAAGTAATACCAATTACTCCTACTACAGTAAAACTTGAAATTATTGCTCAGACTACAGTAAAGATTGAGAATATCACCGCTAATCAAACTGCGACAGAGGAGCAGCTACCAACTCAAATAACAACCGAGACTGTCAAAAACATTGAAACAGAGTTGAACGCCGAAAAAGTACCTGAAGGCATCAGGATTAATGTGCCAGAAACTATTTTATTTGATTTTGACAAATATAACGTCCGCGCCCAAGCTAAACCCACTCTCACCAAGATAAATGTGCTGCTGAGACATTACAAAAACGCCCAGATTTTTATCAACGGACACACCGACAACCAAGGAGAAAATGCCTATAATCTCGAACTTTCCCAGAAGCGAGCCGCAGCGATAAAATATTATTTTATTAACGTTTTTAAGGTTCAGAATACCCGAATGCAAACCAAAGGGTACGGCAAAACTAAACCGATTTCTCCTAATAATAATTTAGACGGCTCAGACAACCCGGTGGGCAGGGAGAAAAACCGCCGTGTTGAGTTAATTATTAAAACATAGCAATTAGATTTTTTTACCGCAGATGCACGCAGATTAACGCTGATAAAGAGGGATTTTATAATGGTTTAATCTGTTGTTAAAATCCTAAATCCATTTTGGCAGATTCTGCCTCGGCAAATACTTGTTCGTCGGGCATTTCTTGCCAGTCTATATCCCCGATTTCCCTGTAGAATTGCTCGTCGTAAGGACGAGTCTGCACGACTACGGGCATCGGTACGGCGTGGCCCAAAACTAATGCTTGCTGTTTGGAGTCGAGTTTTGCCAAAACTGAACGCAAACTCTGCCCTCCTGAAACGCCGGTAAAAATAGCATCGATGTCTTTATCGTCGTTTAGCAAAGCTGTGATCCGGGTGCCGACTTGCGACATGACTTCGGCGTCAATGCCGGAGGGACGCTGGTCTACAATCAGCAGGGTTACGAAGTATTTTCGCATTTCTCTGGCAATTGTACCGAAAATAGTCGATCGCACGATCGCCGGATCGAGAAAGCGGTGAGCTTCCTCTATGGTAATCACCAACGGCTGCGGGCGATCGCACGGATTTTTACTCTGCAAAAACTTCTCAGCTTTCCGCACGTAAGATCCGTGAATGCGGCGAGTAATTACGTTTGCCGCCAACATATAGGACAGCAAATCCGAGTGCGAACCGAACTCAATTACTACATTTTTTCCACCATCTAAACACTGCAAAACTTCAGTTACATAATTTTTCGGACAGCGTTTCCGAATGTATTTCAAATCATTGAGTCGCTCTAATTTGCGCTGCAAAGCCATAATCGAAGACTTATTTCCCCGCTTTTCTTCGCAAAACATTTGGATATCTTCGTTGGTCATTTCCAGCAACGTGTTGATCCAACTACTTCCCAACTCATTTCGCAAAATAATCGCATTTTCGATACTAGCTTCCGACAAATTTAACTCGCGCTGCACTAGGGCGATGTCTTCCACTTCAATTTGATCGAAACTCAAAAACAACTCTTGAGCGTCGCGGACTCCCCGGCGTTTGGTCGATTCTGGATCGAGGGTATAAATCTGCATTTTATCGGGAAACAACTGCCGCAAACCTTTAACTGTGCTGAACTGTTTTCCTTCCGAAACAGCTTCCCACCCGTACTCCGAGTGCATATCGAAAATTAAATTAACAGCAGCTTGCTTGCGAATAATTCCCGATAGCAGCAAGCGAGTCAGAAAAGATTTTCCCGTTCCCGACTTGCCAAAAACTCCGTTGCTGCGTTCCACAAACCTGTCTAAATCCAAGCACACAGCAACGTCCATGTCAATCGGTTTGCCGATCGCAAAATTGCGGCGGTACGGGTCATCTTCCCAGCCAAAAACTGCCCGAAAATCGGTTTCTTTGGCATCAAAAACTTGGGAAAAGTGGCTGGGAATAGTTTTGACCGGCAGCAACTCAATATCCGCACCCGTTTGTGACTCAAAAGAAGCCAAATTTCCTAATGCCAATTTGTTCTCGCGGACTCCGCCGCCTTTCGGGTCGAAAATTGCCTGCTGTTTTTCTCGTTCTGCAGTCAACATCAACATCGGCGAGAGTTCTATCGTACCGTAGGTGCTGCTACCGGCTAGCACTGCTAGAAGGAAATCGTCGTTGGGATTGGGAGGATTCGATAAAATGCGAGCGCTGGAAGTTCCGAGAGACACGTCGGTGAGCATACAGAAAAAGTGCGATCGCACCCCCCGCACTACTAAAAATTTCCCCACCCTCATATCTTCCACCGAAACATCGGCGTGCAGTCGCACTTCTAATCCCTTGCTGAGGGAACCTTGAATAACAGAGCCTAACGGTCGATCCATTTTAGATTTTAGATTTTAGATTTTAGATTGTTAATAATCGAGCAATTTTTGCTGGGAGCTTTTTGTTTTTGATTTTCGATTGTTAACAGTCAACGAATTACCATTCCGATTCTACTGGCACTTCAAAAAAACTCGGGTTCAGATCTATATCGGTCAAATCCGTTTCGCTCAAATAAGCGTCGGTCAAAAATACCCCTTTTAAACTTGCGCCTTTGAGGTTAGCACCTTTGAGGTTAGCACCTCTGAGATTAACCCGGAATAAATGAGCATCGCTTAAGTCTACCTCAGTTAAATCTGCTCCCTCCAAATTTACTCTCATCAAATCTGCTTTTCTAAGGTCAGCTTCGTTTAACTTCGCGCCGCTGAGGTCAGCTTTTGTCAAGTCTACACCTCTTAAGTCTGCCCCGCTCAAGTTAGCGAACAGCAAAGTAGCTCCGGTGAAATCTGTCTCCCTCAAATCGGCATCGCTTAAATTAGCGCCACTGAGGTCTGCCCTTGTTAAGTCTACACCCCGGAGGTCAGCAGAACTCAAGTTTACTTCCTTTAAGATTGCGCCGCTTAAATCGGCTCCTCTCAAATCTGTTCCCTCCAAGTTTGCACCTTTGAGGTCAGCTTTTTTTAAGCTAGCTCTGCTGAGGTCTACATTTCTGAGATTGACCGAACTTAAGTTAGAACCGCTCAAATTAGCTCCACTTAAATCTGACCC
Organism: Microcoleus vaginatus BM001213989; assembly: GCA_036700245.1. Taxonomy (GTDB): domain Bacteria; phylum Cyanobacteriota; class Cyanobacteriia; order Cyanobacteriales; family Microcoleaceae; genus Microcoleus. The sequence goes on along the minus strand of JAUBOM010000042.1, from coordinate 7,017 downwards.
GTTTAAGTCGGCTCCGGTTAAGTTTACCCCTTGCAGCGATACATTGGGAGCAATCAAATAAGCTCCGCCCTGACTGGGGTCGATACCTTCTGAAAACAAAGTCTTGTTGCTATAAACAGATTTTTCTAAAATCGTGGCGTTCAAACTGGCTTCCCTCAAGTCTGCTCCGCTGATGTTGGCTCCTGCTAAGTTTGCCCGATCGAGTTTTGCGCCAAATAAAATAGCTTTGTATAAATTTGTCCGCCGCAAATCGGCTCCTTTTAAATCGGCTTCGGTCAAATCTACCATAGCCAGATTTAAGCCGGGGAGCGAAGCATTGGGAGCTAGCAAAAATGCTCCCATTGCACCCGGGTCAATATCGTCGGGAAAGATAGTTCGGTTGTTGTACACGGCCTTGTCTAAAATGGCGCCGCTCAACTGAGAACCGCGGAAATCGGCTCCGCTGAGGTTGGCTCTGGTTAAGTTGGCTTCGTGGAGATTTGCTCCAACTAAATTAGCCTTGATCAAACTTGCACCTTTGAGGTTGGCGCCCATGAGTTCGGCTCCTACGAGAGTAGCTTCTCGGAGGACAGCACGGCTCAAATCGGCTCTAGTGAGGTTAGCTAAATTGAGAAATGATTCAGCTAAATCCGCCCCGCTGAGATTGGCGCCGGTGAGGTCGGCTTCGATCAGGTCTGCATACCTGAGAAGAGCGTTGCTGAGGTTGGTTTCTCGGAGGTCAGTGCCTCTGAGGTTGGCTCCCCGGAGTTCGGCACCTCCGAGGTTGGCGCCTTTAAGCGCTTGTCCCCTGAGGTCGAGCCGGTGCAGTAAGTCACCAGCGTTCATTTCCATATCTATTCGCCCTCTCTATTCCGATACTTTTTTCCTAACATTTGAAATCAAGTTAGATATTCTGAAAGTACCTTTGCTGAGTTCTCGTCAAAACCATTGTAATCATCAATAGCCACAACTGGCGAATCTGGCGGATAGTGTTCTGGAATATCGTCAATGGCTACCCAAGGTAAATTTTCTGCTTGATTTTGTCGAAGATACTCAAGAACTTCCTGGTGTCGTAGATATTTGTGTTTGTGAATATTTTTGGGATCGAGGAAAGGGGTGAATCCGATAATACGGCTAGCGATATCTGGTGAAAACAATGGAAGGATTACCTCGAAGGGGAATATTTCACGCCAAGATGATGAAATTACTACTCGCGCATTAGGGTAGGAACGGAGGACATTTTCAAAGTGATTAAGGCAAGCTGAATTGAATTTCATTATATCTGCTAGTGAGCCATATCTTTCATGTCTTCTGTCAGGAATAAGTACACCATCAATATCTAAGAAAATTAACATTAAGTAAAATTCCTCTTGAATGATTTAATGAGTATTAATACTTGTTAAAAATATAAATGTGCATCTACGATATTCTCTCAAGTGTTCGCTGTCTCGACTTGTTAGACTGCAATCAACATTGTTATTCACTGTTTTTGTGGGCTGCTGCTTTCTGACGAAAGGAAGATGTTGGTATCAACAAGTATTGTTTTGAAATTCACTATTTTTCTGGGTCCGGGCCTTCCCCCCTGCTGGGATAGGGGAGAAGGCTTTTACCTTCTGCGTTCAGGGAATAGGGGCAAAACTGTAGATTTTTTGAGGTTCGAGCCGATCGCAAATTCCGACTAATTCCGACAAAGGGAATGTCTCGCGATCGAGCTGGACTTGCAGGGTTTTGAGCGGATCTGCACCGGAGGAAACCATCAATTCTAATGTTTGCAAATTCGGCTCGGTGCTGAGATCGGCCAGAATGTGGCGGATCGCCTTGACGTAAGGATGGTTTACCTCAGAGTACCAGTCGGGGGCTGCGAGTCCGGCTTGATCGAAGCCAAGGTGAACGATGAGGGAGCCTTCTCCGAAAAGGGCTATTCCCACCGGCCGCGCTTCTTCTTGCAGCAGCAAGTCCTGGCTAGCGGCCAAATGCCGCAGTTTCTCCAGGTGTTGGTACCGATTTTGGATTGCAGAATCTTCCTCTTTTCCTTCTGCTTTCTGGCTTCTGGCTTCTTCCTTCGTTTCGTTCCACTGAATCGCCACTGTTACTAAATAAGTTTGCAGCAGCATATGACCGAGTTTTTCGGCTTTTGTTGCCAGATAGATCGAGTTGTAATCTGTGGCTTCAATCAGTAAGGGGACGCGATCGGCTACTTCAATTCCGTAACCTTTCAAACCTGCAATTTTGCGGGGGTTGTTGGTAATCAACCGAATTTTTTTAACTCCCAAATCGTTGAGCATTTGCGCTCCGACGCCGTAGTTCCGCAAGTCGGCGGGAAATCCCAACCGCTCGTTGGCTTCTACGGTATCGAATCCCAAATCTTGCAGCGAGTAAGCTTTTAGTTTATTTACCAATCCAATGCCCCGACCTTCTTGACGCAAGTAAACTATGACGCCAGAACCCACATTTTCGATCATTTTCAGTGCCGCTTGCAGTTGCATCCGGCAGTCGCAGCGCAGGGAACCCAAAGCATCGCCGGTCAAGCATTCGGAATGCACCCGCACCATCACGGGTTTTTCTTTAAATTCTGCCGGGTCGCCCTTGACAATAGCAACGTGTTCTGAATTGTCTTGGGTGTCGCGGTAGGCGTAAATCATAAACTCGCCGAATTGAGTGGGCAATTGGGCGACGGTTTCGCGGCGGACGAATCGATCGTGCTTGAGCCGGTAGCTAATTAAGTCAGCAATACTGATTATTTTAAGGTTGTGGGTTTTGGCGTAGTCGATTAATTCGGGCAACCTCGCCATCGAACCGTCGGGGTTTTGAATTTCGCAGATCACGCCGCTGGGATAGAGGCCGGCGAGTCTGGCGAGGTCAACCGAGGCCTCGGTGTGACCGGCGCGTTTGAGGACGCCACCGTCTATCGCCCGCAGGGGAAAAATGTGACCGGGACGGCGCAAGTCTTGAGGTTTGGTGTCCGGGTGGATGGCTACTTGGATGGTGCGCGCCCGGTCTTCGGCGGAGATGCCGGTACTGACGCCGTTGACTGCATCGATGCTGACGGTGAAGGCTGTTTGGTTGTTGTCGGTGTTTTTGGTGACCATGAGGGGCAGTTCCAGGCGATCGAGCCTTTCGCCACTCAATGCCAGACAAATCAAACCCCGGGCGTTCACGGCCATAAAATTGATGTTGTCGGGGGTGGCGAATTGGGCGGCACAAATCACGTCGCCTTCGTTTTCGCGATTTTCGTCATCGACTACTACCAGGGGGCGACCTGCTTTGAGGTCTACGAGGGCGCTGTCAATTGAGTCAAATTGAAAGGATTGAGTTGAGGTGTTGTTATGTGTCACTGAGGAGTTCAAGCTATAAACAGTAATGTTATGGAAATAGAATGTATTTGTGATTGTAACCTTTTGTTTCCGACAGGGCGATTCCCAGTCCAGACGAGTTTGACCAGATTTTTGAGTTCACTTACTATAAATATTGTACTTTGTCAATAAAATATTTCTATAATATTGCCTGAGCTTGACTGATATCGCGAATATTTTAGGTAAACCGTACTTCCAAGCTCCTAATTGCCTAATTTATAACAAAGAGTACGAAAAATCCTTGGTGTTAGATGAGTATTTCAACTGGTGCGAGCAGTGCATAGCAGAGGTTTACCGGGTAACGATCGATCGAGGAGCGTTTGGGCTGAATTTAGGTTATTTGCCAATTCGCGATCGGGCAAAAGCAATTCCGATTTCCTACCTGCTTTGGGACAAAGTGCCTTTTTATCTGATTCAAGAAGTTGTCGGGAACTACGGCGGGGGAGTTGCGGGCAGCAAGTTCTTTTCACCCCACAATCAAAAGTTTTTGTGGTATGTAAAAAATCAATACAAGTATACATTTAATTTGGATGAAGGGCTATTCTGGATTTGTAGTGGAAACTGTAGTGTGAGCGTCTCGCTCACGCAGGCTTTCGGGTCTGTACCACGGGAAGCTTTATTTTTATAATCACCTAAAACTCCGGAAAGCCGTCTAGCCTGTTGAAAAATTCTCCTCTAATTCGTTTGTCTTATGAGTAACAACGCCCGCGTCAAAACAATTCTGATTCTGGCAGCTAATCCCAAAAATACGGCTCCCTTGCGATTGGATCAAGAAATCCGGGAAATTGACGAAGGATTGCGGCGGGCAAATAAACGAGAACAGTATAAATTAGAACAAAAATGGGCCGTGCGTTCCCGTGACTTTTACCGGGCTATCTTAGATTATCAACCGCACATTGTTCACTTTTGCGGACATGGTGCGGGAGAAGAGGGAATTGTCCTAGAAGATGATACCGGAAAAATGGCGCTGGTGCAGACAAATGCCCTCGCTAGTATGTTTAAATTGTTTGCCAAAAAAGGTGTAGACTGCGTAATTCTCAATGCTTGTTATTCGGAAGTACAGGCAGAGGCAATTAGCCAATACGTTAATTATGTAGTTGGCATGAATAGAGCCGTGGGAGATAAAGCAGCAGTTGCTTTTGCGGTAGCGTTTTATGATGCTATTGCTGCTGAGTATGCGGTGGAAGAAGCCTACGAGTTAGGTCGTTCTCAGATGATGAGCTTTCGGGAAAACGAAATTCCTGTTCTCAAGACAAAAAAAATCCTTAATTCCGCGATTGATGATATTGCAATTAATTTTGAAGAAGTTATTCCGCCTAACCCTTACCAAGGATTAGCTGCCTTTGGAGAAGAAGATGCAGACTTCTTTTTTGGGCAAGAAAAATTTGTGAATAATTTAGCGGAAGTAACGCACAAACAACCATTGGTGGCGGTGGTTGGGCCAAGTGGAAGCGGTAAGTCTTCTGTGGTATTTGCGGGATTAATTCCCAAATTGCGAAAAGAGGGAAACTGGTTAATTGAAATTTTCCGTCCGGGGAAAGAACCGTTTTTGCCGTTAGCGTCTGCCTTGGTGCGGCAATTAGAACCAAAAGCAGGTGAAACTCAACAACTGCGGGAAGCGGTGGGATTAGCAGGTGATCTGCAGCAAGGTAGAATCACTTTGCAGCAAGTGGTATCTCGGATTTTAGAGCGCAACTCAGGTAAACGGTTGTTGTTGGTTGCAGACCAATTTGAGGAACTGTACACCCTTTGTCAGGTGAAGGAAGAACAGGAACGCTTTGCTGATGGGTTGCTAATGGCGATCGCTCAAGAAAATATTACCTTAGTTTTGACGTTACGGGCTGATTTTTACGGTTATGTGCTTTCCTATCGTCCGTTGCGGGATGCGTTGCAAGAGTATACACCGCAATTACTCAGTTCCATGAAGCGGGAAGAATTACAGGCAGCTATTGAATTACCTGCTCAAAAATTGGAAGTACAGTTAGAACCGCAATTAACCCAACGCATTCTCGATGATGTCGGAGAAGAACCGGGGAATTTGCCATTATTAGAATTTGCCCTAACTCGCTTGTGGGAAAAGCAAATCAACCGAGAGTTGACTCACCAAGCTTATGAAGAGATTGGCGGGGTGAAAAAAGCAATTGCCAATCATGCCGAACAGGTTTATCAACAACTGAGTGAAATAGAGAAAAAGCAGGCGCAGCGAATTTTCGTGCAATTAGTGCGTCCGGGGGAAGGAACGGAGGATACCAGGCGCATTGCTACCCGTGCGGAAGTGGGGGAAGATAACTGGAATTTGGTCAGTTATTTAGCCGGATATCAAGCTCGTTTGGTGGTGACGGGACGCCAAGAACAGGAAGATACGGTAGAAGTAGTGCATGAAGCGCTGATTCGAGAATGGGGAACTCTGCGCGAGTGGATGAATGCTAACCGTCAGTTTCGGACTTGGCAAGAACGGCTGAAAGTGGCCCTGCGGGAGTGGAAAAATGATAACCATGACTCTGGGGCGTTGTTGCGCGGTGTGCCGTTGACTGTGGCGGAAGATTGGTTGCGTAAACGCGCAGATGAAATGACGCAGGAGGAACGAGATTTTATTCAGGTTAGCGTTAAAGAAACGGATAGAGAGAGACAGGAACGGGAACGCAGGCGGCAACTGACAGTTATCGGGCTAAGTGGCTTTTCGGTGATAGCTTTGGGTTTAGCAGGACTAGCGGGTGTTGGTTGGGGGAATGCTGCTATTAATCAAATTAATTCTCTGGTTCAAAATTCTGATGCGCTTTTAAATTTAGATGGGTCAAAAGCTGTGAAGGCAAGTTTAAAAGCGGTTGTGCAAATGCGGCGTACACCCTGGGTAGATGCCAATACGCGCACCCAAGTAGAACTGTCATTATTAAATACAGTTTCCTATGTGGCAGCACCAAACACTTTGGGCGGGCATACAAAGCTGGTTAATGGTGTCAGTTTCAGCCCCAATGGCAAGCTGCTGGCAACTGGCAGTTCTGACAACACCGTGAAACTGTGGGATACTTCCACTGGCAAAGAAATTAAAACCCTCACCGGGCATACAAAGCCGGTTTATCGTGTCAGTTTCAGCCCCAATGGCAAGCTGCTGGCCACTGGCAGTGCTGACAACACCGTGAAACTGTGGGATACCTCCACTGGCAAAGAAATTAAAACCCTCACCGGACATACAAACTCGGTTTATGCGGTAAGTGTCAGCCCCGATGGCAAGCTGCTGGCCACTGGCAGTGCTGACAACACCGTGAAACTGTGGGATACCTCCACTGGCAAAGAAATTGAAACCCTCACCGGACATACAAACTGGATTTATGCGGTCAGTTTCAGCCCTAATGGCAAGCTGCTGGCCACTGGCAGTGCTGACAACACCGTGAAACTGTGGGATACCTCCACTGGCAAAGAAATTGTAACCCTCAGCGGACATACAAACTCGGTTAGGGCGGTCAGTTTCAGCCCCAATGGCAAGCTGCTGACCACTAGCAGTGGTGACAAGACCGTGAAACTGTGGGATACCCGCACTGGCAAAGAAATTAAAACCCTCACCGGACATACAAACTGGGTTTATGCCGTCAGTTTCAGCCCTGATGGCAAGCTGCTGGCCACTGGCAGCGGTGACAAGACCGTGAAACTGTGGGATACCCGCACTGGCAAAGAAATTAAAACCCTC
>JAUBOM010000041.1:0-51229 GCA_036700245.1 Microcoleus vaginatus BM001213989 | reverse complement strand
CAGTAGCAGGCTGAGTTTTTCTCACTCTTTTACCTTGAAAATATAAAGAGGTTCCCGGCACTATTCCTAATTCATCTAATCGCTGCCAAACTAAATGCTCTGTTTCGATACAATGATTCTTCTTCAGTCTTAAGCAAAAAGACACACCCTTTTGCTTAAGCCAGTTTCCCAAATCTACCGAACAAAATTCACGGTCTCCTAAAACGATGACTTTATATTCTGAAAATAATGGTAAAACTTGCTGTAGATTTGTCGTTTGTGACTCGAAGTTGCTGCTGCCCAATTTTGGTAACAATGACCAGTATAATGGAATTGCTCTTCGCTCCCAGATTAAGCTAACCATGAACAAATTAATACAGCCCCATTGGCTGCGATCTATTGCAATTGATAAGCGAGTACCAACACGGCAATAAGTTGTCAACCAATAAGTAATTAATGGGAACCAAATTAATTCAATCGTTAAGTTCGGTAAATCTAAAAACCTTTGTAATTTACGTCGCCGACTTTCGGCTGTAATTAGACAGGGAAATACTCGGGAGAGCCTCTCTAATCTCACTTGTTTTTCTGATTGCATCAAGGATAGCAAAATTGTCATCACCAAAAACTGAGATGGTGTCAGGTATTTTTGTAAATGACTCTGGTAGAATCTTAGTATCATTATTTTTTTGGATAGGCAAGCGTGTAACAACTCTGCTGCCTATCTTTTTTTACCACAAATTGGCTCAATCCTTACTAACTATGGGTTTGGGGCGGGTCGTCACCCCCCCAGTCGTCATACACTGCGCGTACTTCATCATTTGCGTCTTCGTATTCAATCAAATGGCTCATAGTTGCAATAATGGTGAGATGGTGAAAAGCACTAATTTATAGTTGAGAAAACCGCAAAGCATTCTGCATTTTTGCGATCGTCCATTACGATGACGCGATAGCTGGAACTGTTGCCCTACCGACTTCAGTGGCGCTGGGGACTTCAATCAATTGCCCTGTTTTCACATCGTAGATAAAGCAATAAATCGGAATGGTTGAGGGCAGCGAGGGGATGGTTGCGAATTCGTTTAACATCCACCAAGACACTTTCTGCCAAATCCTTGAACGTTAACCAATCGACAAATTCACCTTCCGTCGAACCCGAACCCTGCCCAACATCTCGCCAACCGTTTTCGTCAATTAAAGCGGTTTGCCGGCTGTTTGTCAATAGTTCTCGGATATTGAAAGAATCAATCATGGAATTTGAAACCCCCGAGCAATTCATGAAGGACAGCATTCCTAGAGGAACTAAGAAAGAAAAAGGGGAGACTCTCATGTTTCTTTCTGATTGCTGGTTTTTTCTAGCTAAGCTGGCTGCTGATAATTGGGATGCCAAGCAAGCCATTTTTCTTCTAACTTCCTGGCGATCGCATCTGCCAACTTACCCAACAAAGCATACATGATAATGCTCACCACAACTACATCAGTTTGCAAGAACTCCCGAGCATTCATTGCCATGTAACCAATACCAGAGTCCGCCGCAATTGTTTCTGCGACAATCAGCGTCAGCCACATAATCCCCAAGGAATATCGCAGGCCCACCAAAATTGAAGGCAAGGCCCCAGGCAAAATAATTTTCCACAAAAGAGACCTGGCACTCAAGCCATAAACTTTTCCCATTTCAATCAATCCGGCATCTACGCTGCGGATGCCGTGAAATGTATTGATATATATTGGAAAAAACACACCCAAAGCTACCAAAAATAATCGAGCTCGATCGTCAATTCCAAACCACAAAATTACTAGAGGGATTAAGGCGAGGTGTGGAATATTACGAACCATTTGTAGAGAAGTATCTAGCAGCTTTTCGGCGATTGGAAAAAGACCATTGAGGAAACCTAGAGTCAAACCAATTCCTCCGCCTATGATGAAACCAACCAGGGCACGCCAAGCACTAATTGCGATATGGTGAAACAGTTCTCCGCTAATTGCCAATCTAATTCCTGCACTTAAAACAGTTGTTGGTGCTGGTAAAACTCTTGTGGAAAGCCAACCCACCTGCACCAATAATTGCCAGCTAACAATCAGCAGCATTGGTACAATCCAGGGGATTACCTGCTGAAAATAGGGGTTTTTGAGCCATTTTTTATTCATAAGGCGCTCGTAGGAATAACTTGTTTTTGTTGGAGAAACTTTTCGTTGGCAACAATTTCGCCAAAAGGACTAAACATTTGCGGTTGATGCACAGTCGGTTGGTTTTTTAGCGGCAAGCGGGGGAATAGCAATTCAGCCACTCGATACGCTTCTTCTAAGTGGGGATAACCAGAAAAAATGAAAGTTTCAATTCCCAATTCGGAATATTCCAACATTCGCGCGACAACGGTATCGGGATCTCCCACTAAAGCAGTACCGGCACCGCCTCTTACTAAGCCAATTCCCGCCCACAAATTAGGGCTAATTTCCAGAGCTTCGCGGCTGCCCGTGTGCAGTTCAGTCATGCGCCGCTGCCCTTCAGAATCCATCCTAGCATAAGCTTTTTGGGCGGCTGCGATCGCATCTTCATCGACATATTGAATCAATCGATTGGCATCCTCCCAAGCTTCGCTTTCAGTTTCGCGTACAATGACATGAAGGCGAATTCCAAAACGCACAGTTCTACCCTGTTCTGCTGCTAATTTTTTCACAGCTTCAATTTTTTGGGCTACTTGTTGTGGCGGTTCTCCCCAAGTAAGATAAACATCAATATGTTTAGCGGCAATTTGTTGTGCTATTGGCGAAGAACCGCCCAACCATAACGGAGGGTAAGGAGTTTGTACAGGGGGAAATAAAAGTTTTCCGCCCTTTATTTGAAGGTATTCACCGCTAAAATTGACTTCTTGCTCTCGCCCGTTAATCAAGTTGCTAGCTTCAAGCATCGCTCTCCAAACTGTCAAGAATTCATCCGTCAGTTCATAACGTGCGTCGTGACCCAGATGCACTCCATCCCCCGCCAATTCAACCGGATCGCCGCCCGTAACCACATTAATCAGCAAGCGTCCGTTAGATAACCTGTCAAATGTTGCTGCCATCCGTGCTGCTACCCCAGGAGACATTAATCCAGGACGAATTGCGACTAAAAAACTCATTTGTTCTGTAACAGCCATTAGGGATGAAGCCACTACCCATGCGTCTTCGCAAGAACGCCCAGTCGGAAGCAGAGCGCCCGTAAATCCTAAACGATCGACGGCTTGAGCGATTTGCTTCAAGTAGGAAAAACTGCAAGAGCGCCCTCCAATTCCTGTAGCTAAATAGCGTCCGTCTCCGTGAGTTGGGATAAACCAAAATAATTCCATTTTTATTAGTCTCTATCACTATTTATTGTTTAGTTACCTGAGCCACTTCGCTAATTTTAATTGGTTTGGGAAGAAATTTTAAATCCAAGAAAGTATCAGCAAGTTTTTGCTGATAAGTAACCACTTCATCCGTAATCTGCTGCATACCGTAAGGCCGTATTCGCGAGATTTCCTCTAAAGCTGGAACATCAATACCAAGCTCAGGAGACAGCAAGTTTGCCACCTCAGTTGGTTGAGTGGCTGCCCATTCATCTACTTTTTGAAGTTCCTCTAAAATTGCCTTAATCCGATCAGGATATTGATCGTTAAAAGGTTTGGCAGCTAGATAGAATCCCCGATTAGCTACAAGCCCTTCTCCATCCTTAAGAATACGAGCACCTGTAGCTCGTTTCGCTACTGTAAAAAACGGGTCCCAAATCGCCCAAGCATCAACGCTACCTTGCTCAAAAGCTGCCTGCCTATCTGCTGGCGGCCGATAAATAGGCTGAATGTCGCTATATTTTAATCCGGCTGCTGTTAATGCTTCTACCACTAGGTATTGCACATTAGAACCCTTATTAAATACAACTTTTTTGCCTTTTAACCCAGCAACATCTTGAATGCGAGAATCTTTCGGTACTAAGATAGCTTCGCCTTTAGGATTAGGAGGTTTGTTAGCAACATATACCAATGGTGCGCCAGCGGGTTGTGCGAAAATAGGCGGCGCTTCTCCTGTATGGCCAAAGTCAATACTGCCTGCATTCAAAGCTTCCAGTAATTGAGGGCCAGCGGGAAACTGAACCCACTGTACAGAAGTGTTTTGGGATGCCAAACGCTTTTCTAAATCCCCCCGTGATTTTAGCAGAGTTAGAGTGCCATATTTTTGATAGCCGATCCGAATTACATTCCTCTCTTGTAATTTAGAACTAGCCACCGATGTGGCTGCAGAAGTTGGGGCAGTAGTTGTATTTGTTTGCTGAGTAGGAGTACAGGCAGAAACGGTCAAACTCAAACTGAAACCAACTGCAAAAAGCAAAGCAAAGGTCTTGATTGAACTAGGTTTGAGTTTGCTCCCAAAATGCCTAAATTTAGCTAAAAATTGGCTCTCTCTTAATCGGGTTAACACTGTTCCTTCCTAAGTTTCAAGTATTGAAAACAAAAAAACGCAATAGCTATGTAAAAGCTGAGCTAATCATTATTGAGGAGCAAGCTACAATAACCCGACCGATATACCGTATTTTACGCTAATAAGCTCCTATTATTCCACAAAGGACTTCAAAAATGCAAGCACATTGTGCGAATTTTTGCTTGTTTGACTGATCTAGTTACTTAAATGATTAATATTCAGCGGTAATGTATCAGTTGCACGCGCCGGAGAAAAAGTAGCATCTAGCGCTGCTGCTATCTGCATAAAAATCTGAGATACCTCCGAGTTCTGATCAGCAATTGTTAGGGGTTTTCCTGTATCACCGCCCGTACAGATGCGCGGATCTATAGGAATTTGGGCAAGGAGGGGCGCTTGAAGTTCTTCTGCTAACTGTTTACCCCCACCACTACCAAAAATTTGTATCGGTTCTTCATTGCGATCGCAGATTAAATAACTCATATTTTCAATAATCCCAAGCACGGGAACCCCTACTTGGCGAAACATATAAATATTGCGACGGACATCGGAAATAGATATTTGTTGCGGCGTAGTAACGAGAATCACTCCACAAATAGGACTTTCTTGCACAATGGTAATTTGAGCATCTCCGGTACCGGGGGGTAAATCAATGAGTAAATAATCTAATTCGCCCCATTCTACATCTTGAATAAACTGCGTAATAATTTTGTGGAGAACTGGACCTCGCCATGCTAAAGGACGTTCTGGCTCGGCTAATAAACCCACTGACATCACTTTAATTCCCTGTGCTTCCAAGGGTAAAAATTTCTCACCTTTAGGAGTATTAATTGTCTCTACATCGGCTTGTCCTAAGCCTAACATTTGAGGAATATTGGGGCCGTAAACATCAGCATCTAGCAAGCCTACCTTGGCTCCCTGTAATTTTAACGCTGTTGCTAAATTCACAGCCGTTGTAGATTTTCCCACCCCACCTTTGCCGCTAGAAATAGCCAAGGTAGTTCGCACGTTGGCTATCGTGCAAGTTTGAATATAAGTTTTTTTGCACCAGCTTACAGGCGATAAAACAGATTCAATTATTTTTTGCAACTCTTGCTGATGCGATCCAATATAAAGGCGCAAATAAATGTAATTTTCAACTATTCGCAAATTTCGCACCATTCCCAAACTGATGATATCATTTTTGAGTGTGGGTTCGATGACTTGTTTGAGATAGCTGAGAACTTCTTGCTGTCGTAATTTTTCCACAGAATTGGGATTTTCTGAGGGGAGATGTGAGTTGGTTTCTGGTAAAGAGGAAGAATCAACCATTTTGGGAATTTTGGAGTAATGTTTGAATTTTCTGAATCGCTTTTTGAGAGAAAATAGTCACCTCTTTATCGGGATCGTCCAGAGATTGTTGCAGCGCAGGCATCGCGGCAGGATTGCTGAGATTACCGAGGGCGATCGCAGCTTCTTTCCGCACATCTGAATATTCATCAGCCAAGGCTCTAATCAAAGCAGGCATGACTCGTTCATCGGGAATTTTTTGCAACGCTTGTAGCGCGAATTTGCGAACTTGCCAGTGTTCGTCACTTACCGCTGTTTCCAGCGCCAAAATTGCCGCACCATCGGCATGAATTGCCAAAGATTTAGCTGCATTTCGTCGCACTTGCCAGTCAGTATCGCTTTTGAGTGCTTGACACAAAATTGAGATGACTTCTGGATCTGTTAAATGTCCTAAACTTAAAGCCGTAGCACGGCGAACATTTAAATCTGTATCAGATATTAAAGCCAAAGCTTGGGGACATTTTTCCACCTGATTGAGATAGCTGAGAGTGGTTACTGCTGTTGCTCTCAATTCAGGAACATCGGATGCAAAAAATGGTAAAATATCGGGTAAACACTGAGCATCGTGAATCTTCCGCAACAAGGTTAAGATATTGAGTTGAATATTAACATTGTCGCGGTGGAGTGCATCTAGTAGTTGCCGTAAATCTGTTGGTGAAACTAACTCATTTAATGCAGATAATGCTTCTTGGCGAATATCGGCATCGCCGGAACCTAGACAGTCAATAAAAGCAGGAATAGCCACAGGATTGCCAATTTCCCAAAGGGCAGATATGGCAATCTTTTGAACGGCAATACTCTCATCTGACAGGGCGAGAAGTAGGGCATTTGTAGCTTCTTCATCACCCAAATATTGTAAATTTTTAACGGCAACAAGGCGATCGCTTAGTTCGGGCGATCGCAGCATTTCTAGCCATTCATTTAATTCACTATCATTCTCAGTAATCATGATTTTTTACACTTTATACAAACAAGAAAAACTTAGCGCAACAAAAAGGGAATTTTAACCGTTATGGCATTGGTTGGACATTCTTTTTCACAAGGCAAACAAAACCAACATTCATCGTATTTCATGTAAGCTTTCCCTGTTTCGGGATTTTTTGCCAGTACATCCAAAGGACAAACATCAATGCATACCTGGCACTTCTCCAAACACTTAGACTCATCTACGGTGACTGGAACATCAACTCGTTGTGTAATTAAAGCCATAGTTAGGTGCGATGGTTAATGGTGAATAGAGTTATCCGATTGTCAAGTGGGATGGAGTGGGTTTATGGATCTGAAAAAGAGAAATCAAAGATATTGACGAGAACTCATCTCTACAATAAGCTGTATAGCATTTATACAACTGATTATAGGGGTCAGGTGCGTTAGAGCCAAAGTTTTTTATAACTCACAAATTATTTAGAAGTTACGCACTCTACAATATCTTCTCGCTCTACAAATCAATTAACTAGACAATATCTCACATCCCACTTGAATGTATAGTAATCTTAGTTTTATTTGTCCAAATGACTGGGACAAACAATCTAATATTACTATAAGTCAACGCGCTACAACATTATAATCCTCTTTTTGTAAGTCAACATCCACAATATAAGGTTCAACTGGACGCTTAAACAATGTCATTTCTCCAGATTCCCCTTTTTTCAAATTAACATGGCAAAACCACTCTTCATTATTTTTATTAGGGTAATCTAGCCGATAATGATAAAGCCCCCAACGAGTCTCACAGCGATACAAAGAAGCCCTCGCCGCCATCTCTGCACAGTCTCGAATAAAGTGAACCTCCATGCAGCGCATTAACTCATGAGGATCGCGAGCGCCCATTTCCTGTAGAGTTTCGTGATAACGGACAAAGTTTTTCAGCCCAATCTCCATTTTGTTTCCTACTTTGGGTGGTTGTAAATAATCATTCACTAAGCGCCGTAACTTATATTCTACTTGCGTGTGAGGGATTCCATTGGGCAGGTTTAAAGGTGCATAAACCCGCGCTTTTTCTGCTTCCAGAAAATCCGCATCAGGCTCGACATAATCTAAACTTTGGATGTAGTCAATGGCATTAGTTCCTGCTATTCTACCGAACACAAAAGCCCCGATCATATAATTATGAGGAACGCTTGCCATATCTCCCGCTGCGTAGAGTCCGGACACAGTTGTTTCTGCCTTTTCATTCACCCAAACACCAGAGGCGCTGTGGCCGCTGCATAGCCCAATTTCAGAAATGTGCATTTCAACGCCGTGATCGCGATAATTTTCCCCTCTCCCCTCGTGAAATCTACCTCGACTCGGCCGCTCATTTGACCAAAGAATTGACTCAATTTCAGCGATAGTATCTTCATCGAGATGAGTCATTTTTAATTGAATTGGGCCTTTACCAGAGTTTAATTCATTCCAGATTTCCAGCATCATTTGACCGCTCCAATAATCGCAACTAATGAAGCGATGACCTTCGGCATTAGCAGTATGAGCACCGAAGGGGCCGGCGACATAAGCGCAAGCAGGGCCGTTATAATCTTTAATTAGCGGGTTGACTTGAAAACACTCAATGTTAGTGAGTTCTGCTCCAGCGTGGTAAGCCATTGAATAGCCATCTCCGGCATTAGTCGGATTTTCATAGGTGCCATAAAGATAGCCGGAATCGGGTAGTCCTAAACGACCGCAAGCACCTGTAGAAAGAATGACAGCTTTCGCTTGAATTACTACAAAATCGCCACTTCGCACGTCAAAGCCAACGGCTCCAGTAGCGCGTCCTGCTTGCACTAAAACGCGGGTTGCCATCACTCGATTGGTAACTTTAACTTTGTGGCGTTTTACCTGTCTGGTTAAAATTTGTTTGAGGTCTTTGCCTTCGGGCATTGGCAACACATATTTGCCGACGCGATGAACTTGTTTTAAGTCGTAGTTACCTTGGGCATCTTTCTGAAATTTTACTCCCCAACTTTCTAACTCTTGGATGACTTCATAGCCTAATTTTCCAGTTTGATAAACGGCTTTTTGGTTGAGGATGCCGTCATTAGCAAGGGTAATTTCGCGAACGTACTGTTCTGGTGTAGAATGGCCGGGAATGACGGCAGTGTTTACACCGTCCATTCCCATGGCGATCGCGCCACTTCTGCGAATATTTGCCTTTTCTAAAATCAGCACTTCGCTGTCAGGATTTGCCTGTTTAGCTTTGATACCAGCCATCGTGCCAGCCGTACCGCCACCAATTACAAGCACATCAGTTTTTATCCATTGAGTATTCACGTTAATTTCTCCTGGCTAATGACCCTACTTACCATCTCTCAAGACGATTTCTTTAATTTGGACGGGCTTAGGAATAAGTTGGATTTTTTGGAAGGTATCAGCAATTTGCTGCTGTCCGGCAATCTCTTCATCGCTGAGGGGAAAAACGCCATAGTTGCGTCGCTTTTCAGACACTTCTAACACGGAGGCTTCTATCCCTAATTGCTTCTCCAGAAATTTAGCCACTTCTACGGGATTGCCCGCCGCCCATCGATCTACCTTTTTGACTTCATCTAAAATGAGTTTCAAAATCTCAGGATGTTCGTCCACAAAACCCTTGCGGGCAAGATAGTAACCTCGATTGGCAGCGATTCCTGTTCCATCTGTTATAAGTCTGCCGCCTGCGGATTTTTCGGCTGCGGCTAAGTACGGGTCCCAAGTTGCCCAAGCATCCACACTTCCCCCTTCAAAAGCGGCGCGGGCTTCTGCTGGTTTGAGGAAAGCTGGGTTGATGTCGCTATATTGAAGTCCAGCGGCTTCTAAGGCTTTAACTAGGAGGTAATGTGTGTTAGAACCTTTGACAAAAGCTACTTTTTTGCCTTTAAGATCGGCAACAGTTTTTATAGGTGAATCCTTGGGAACTACGATACCTTCAGATTTAGGATTTGCTGTTTCGTAAGCAACATAAACTAATGGGGTTCCAGCAGCTTGAGCAAAAACTGGCGGCCCTTCTCCTGTGTAGCCAAAGTCAATACTGCCTGCGTTCATTCCTTCTAATAGAGGAGGCCCAGCAGGAAATTCTAGAAATTTTACAGAAGATTTGGAGGCTGCTAAGGCTTTTTCTAAGTCACCTTTGGTTTTGAGGGCGCTGAGAACGGTAGCAGATTTTTGGTAGCCGATGCTAACTGTAACGCTTTTTGGAGGTGCGTAAGTGTTCGTAGTGGACGTTTCTTGTGTGGTAGCAGTAGGAGAACAAGCTGCCACTACCAAACTCAAACCGAGTCCGGTTGCAAATAATAGGGAAAGACTGCGGGTTCTCTGAGAAAGGACAGTTTGATGGCAGTAGCTCAAAATGCCTAATATCTGAGTTGAGGCGAGCTTAATCAACATAGAGGCCCACAAGAAAAGATTGAGAGTAACTTTATGGGCAGTATACTACTGTATGTCGATAACTTTATCGAAGTTAATAATTATTGATTTCCGTATCTGAAGATTTCGGGGTGCGATCGCCCGATGCTTAATTATCGATCGCCAGTCGTAGGCTTGCACCACTGCGATCTGCACCTCCCTCCGAATCCGCGGTAACAGGTCCAGAACCCTTTGGGGGGGTGTCCGGGGTGAAAAAGGCGGGGTAAAGTTTGGTCGATTGATGGGTGAGGGCAAACAAGCACCGGCGAGACACGGCATAAATTTTGCCTTGATGATTGCGATCGCCGAGTAACACCCCCATATCCACCATCGTCAGTCCAGCCTATATTCAGCAATTTGAAGTTGTCACAGTCATGACGGATACCTATCGAGTGGGATGAGTGCTTGGGTTTTGAGCTTTGTCCCCTTCACCGCACGGTCCAGAACAAGGCTCTTGTTGGTTCTTGTCTTACCGATTGAGCTTGTTTGATAAGATTAATGCCAGACGGCGATCGCACTGCTGCAATCGAGTGGGTTTAAATTGAACACTCCCAAAAAGAGGTTTTGGGGAGGATCTGCTGCTCAACCGAGCTCGCTAAAAAAATCTCTCATGGGTTCCATAGCACTTATTTGGGATCTATTCATGCGCTAATACGAGTGAACATCAGTCGGGTGAAAGACACATTAAGTTTTGCAGTGGCCAGGCCCAGAGTTCTCGAATTCGTTTTTGAGCAAACTCCTACAGCTTTCTATCCAAGCATTTGAACCTTCTAGAATCCATCTAGTTGCTACCGGGGCAAATCCAATTTTCCAGGAGCAGTTTCCGACGGCTCTTTCAAACTCAACAACCACAGGGATCATCATCCAAAATGAAAAAACTAGAAGGAAAAGTCGCTCTTGTCACCGGCGGCAGCAGCGGCATCGGTCTTGCGACTGCTAAGCGGTTTGTCGCCGAAGGTGCCTATGTCTTCATCACGGGTCGTCGTCAAACTGAACTCGATGCCGCCGTGAAAGAGATTGGTGAAAATGTCACGGGTGTTCAGGGTGATGTCTCTAATCTGGCAGAGCTCGATCGGCTATTCGCCACTATCTTTCAAGAGCAAGGACACCTCGATGTCGTCTTTGCCAATGCTGGCGTTGCAGACTTCGCCCCACTCGGAGCAATCACCGAAGAACACTTTGACACAACGTTCAACACTAACGTCAAAGGTCTGCTGTTCACCGTGCAGAAGGCACTGCCTCTGTTGCCCCAGGGCGCTTCCATAATCCTGAACGCCTCTGGGGCTACTACGATAGCCATCCCAGCCTTCAGTGTTTACGGCGCTACCAAAGCCGCCGTGCGCTCGTTTGCTCGTAATTGGATTCTCGATCTCAAAGAGCGCAAAATCCGGGTTAACGTCATTAGTCCTGGCGTGGTTCCTACTCCTCTTTACAATCTCCTGGGACTGAATGATGAGCAGCTGCAGGAATACATGACCGGCTGTGTCAGCGCCACCCCTATGGGAAGAGTCGGCACCCCCGATGAGATTGCCAAAGCCGTTGTCTTTCTCGCTTGTGACGACAGCAGCTTTGTCAATGGCATCGAGCTGTTTGTAGATGGCGGTATGGCACAGATTTGAAGCGCCCTCGCCAGCGATCATCGGTAATGTTTCAAACTGGCTGTGTATTGTTCACTTTTGACTCAACTCAAACCACTCACTGAGGGAGGAATAAACCACACGAGTGAACATCAGTCGGGTGAAACACACATTAAGTTTTGCAGTGGCCAGGCCCAGAGTTCTCGAATTCGTTTTTGACCAAACTCCTACAGCTTTCTATCCAAGCATTTGAACGTTCTACAATCTATCTAGTTGCTACCGGGGCAAATCCAATTTTCCAGGAGCAGTTTCCGACGGCTCTTTCAAACTCAACAACCACAGGGATCATCATCCAAAATGAAAAAACTAGAAGGAAAAGTCGCTCTTGTCACTGGCGGCAGCAGCGGCATCGGTCTTGCGACTGCTAAGCGCTTTGTCGCCGAAGGTGCCTATGTCTTCATCACGGGTCGTCGTCAAACAGAACTGGATGCTGCCGTGAAAGAGATTGGTGAAAACGTCACGGGTGTTCAGAGCGATGTCTCTAATCTGGCAGACCTCGATCGGCTATTCGCCACGATCGAGCAAGAGCAAGGACATCTCGATGTCGTCTTTGCCAATGCTGGCGGTGCAAACTTCGCCCCACTCGGAGCAATTACCGAAGAACACTTTGACAAACTGTTCAACACTAACGTCAAAGGTCTGGTGTTCACCGTGCAGAAGGCACTGCCTCTGTTACCAGAGGGGGCTTCCATCATCCTGAACGCCTCTCAGAGTACTACGGTAGGCAACCCAGCCTTCAGTGTTTACGGCGCTACCAAAGCCGCCGTGCGATCGTTTGCCCGTAATTGGATTCTCGATCTCAAAGAGCGCAAAATTCGGGTTAACGCCATTAGTCCAGGCATTGTTCCTACTCCTGCTTACAAAGTTCTGGGAAGTGATGAGCAGGTGCAGGAATTCGTGGATAGCCAAGCCAGCATCATCCCTCTGGGAAGAGTCGGCACGACCGATGAGATTGCCAAAGCCGTTGTCTTTCTCGCTTGTGACGACAGCAGCTTTGTCAACGGCATCGAGCTGTTTGTAGATGGCGGTATGGCACAGATTTGAAGCGCCCTGGCAAGCGATCGGTAATGTTCCAAACTCGAAACAGGGAATAAATCTCGGGAAGCGGAATAATCAGAACTTCCTAAGCCCAATTAAGTGCAGAAACGCCCATAGGATTAGTGCGCCCTGGAACGCGGCCGCAGAAGAATCGATCGGGACTTTGGGTACAATTGTAGAGCAAGTTGAGGCGGCCGGATTTGCAGCACCTGCGATCGCGGTCATCGGAAATGCCGTCAATTTGCACGGCTTATTGTCTGGATGTCGGCCTGTTTATCAAACTGTAAAATAAGCGAAAAAATAGGGGCAAACAAGGGCGATCGATCGCCCTTGTTTACCCCTACACCCTCTTTAGCCAAGCAAAAATTAGAGAATAAAATAAGCGGCTAGATGTTCGTTAGAAGGGCATCAGTTTGGGCTTTATGTATTGGCTGTTGGCGCGGATGAAGCAGTTTTTGCTGGGCACCCGCAGCCAGGAAGCGCCCCCAGCGGTGATGAAGCTGTTGAGACCCAGATAACCGACATCAAGGGTGCTGCCTTTGGGCAAGGTCGTAACGACAGTGCCACTAGGGGCAGTGGCGCGACAATTGAGCCTCGTTGGGTCGGTTACAACCCAAAGAGGCCAAGTGGCGTCGCCTGCGGTTTCAGACTGAATGGTATTGGCATTGCTGGCCAGGAAATTGCCGCTGCTATTGGCGACTGGGACGGCTTCGGTCAGATTGAGCTTTAAGATTGAACCCACGGAAGAGGGACAGTTGACCCCACCAGTAATCGTCCAAGTGGCTGTCAGGCGCGCAGGGCCGGAGTTAGAAACGGGACGTTGTAGTTTCAGTTTGCCCTTACATTGTTGCGTTGCACCGGGCCCGAAACGCGCGTCGGTGAAGGTTCCAGTATAGGTTCTGATGCCACCGCTGCTGGTGACGCTAGTGGCCTGGAAGTTCCCTCCCCAGTCCCTGCCGCCTATGGATGTAGAGTAGTAGCCAGTGCCAATAGCAGAGCCACTGCGACCAGGAAGTTCACTAATATGAATAGAGGTGTTGCGATTGCTGGTTTTGTAGGCGCTGGCTTGGGCAATGTGGGGGAAAAGGGCGATCGCAGCAATCGCGCCTAAAATAGAAACGATCGGTTTCATAGTATGTTCCTTAATTTAGATAAATGAATTTGGTTTGAGCGCAGATGTTACGGCCAGCAGGTACCTCCATTACCACCAAAGCACTGATTATTAGGTTGAGCGATATCGATTTTGGTAATGTTTTTCACGCGGGAGACGTACTTGAGATTTGCCCAAAGAGTCTTTTCAATAGCGGTTTGCAGAATCGCAGTACTTCCAACTCCACCGCTAAGATAAGGTTCGCAGATGCGAATTTTGTAGGCAATGTTACTGCCTCTGATTTGGCGTTTGATGAGAAAGCGACCTGCATTGATGGCTCCAGGAGGTAGAGGTTGACCCTTGCAGGCATTGCTCGGGATCAGCGGTAGCGCCTTCTCTAAACCCGGTGCATTAGCAATTTCGGTACGGGTTGGCCCCTGAAATAAGTTCTGGAGAGCACCCACATCCGGCAGAGGATTGCTGGTAGAACGTCTGACAGTGTGGGTGTGCTGGAAGTTTTGGCCGCTCTTCGGCATCCGAGGAAAGTGCACGGTTACAGTTGCAGCGATTGAGGGGGATTGCGATAGCCCCAGAGCAATTAGACTCGAACAGCCGATCGTCAGGGACAGAAAACTAGATTTCATGGGAAACTCCTAAAGTGGGTTAGTCTACATACACCTAAATCAATACTCGGGACAGTTTTAGAGCGCCCCGGATACAATGCGAGTTTCAGGCCTTGGTACTCGTAATTTCTTTCACCCTCGAATTGGCGATCGCGAATTCGTGTGGCATTGTTTCTGGGTCTAGCATTACGTGACCCCTTGTTTGCATTTATTTCTTAGGTGTAACTGCTAACGGAAACGCTTTACCAGTCACTTTTTCTAGTGACACTCGTTTGTGGTAGCTCGTTTGAGTGTCACTTATTTTACAGAGATTGCTGCGACTGGTAAAAAAACTCAAAACTTACGCACCTACTCTATCTGTAGGGTGCTTATGGCTACCTTACCCCTACCAATAAAAGTCTTAACAACCAAGGTGACTGCTATAAATAAGCCCACCAATACGCAGATCTCCGACAACTTCTGCTTCGTCGGGGATCTAAAATTCTAAAAGAAGTAAAAGCAATGGTTTCGGCAATTTCAACGCGCCACCTGCCGCATATACTCCCCCCACAACTGAGCGGCATTTGCACTACCTCCCCCAGTCGCAGAATTATCATCATTTCCCAACCAAACTCCTGTCACCATTTGCTGACTCGGAATATAACCGACAAACCACAAATCTTTATTATCATTAGTCGTGCCTGTTTTTCCAGCTTCTCCTAACCCCAAAGCAGCACTGCTGCCCGTACCTCCCCGCACCACACCTTGCAGCATATCTGTCATCGTATCCGCTACGGCTTCAGAAACTAACTGCCGATTGGCAACGCCATCTTTTTGATAGTCATAAATCACCCGGCAACTGTTAAAATTATTTCGATCTTTGCAATCGCTGCTGTCAATAATTCGCTTGATTACGTGGGCGCGATTGCCCAAACCCCGGTTCGCCAAAACGCCGAAGGCACCAGTTAATTCCAATACGTTAACTTCACTTTCACCTAATACTAAACCAGGGGCAGAACGCAGTGGAGATGTAATCCCCAAACGTCTGGCCATTCCCACTACATTGTCTAAACCGACATCTTGTGCTACTCTCAACGCAATTGCATTTTCCGACTGTGCTAAACCCCGATACATATCAGCACTGCCGCTGGTTCTTTCGCAGCCGCTGTAACTTTGTCCGCCCCAGGAAAGCGGCTCGCAAGAATAAGTTTTGCTGGCTGGTATTCCGCGTTCTAAGGCGGCTGCATAGCTGAAAATCTTAAATGTAGAACCGGGCTGTCTCAAAGCTTGGGTAGCCCGATTAAACTGGCTTTTCAAATAATCTACGCCCCCAACTAAAGCTAAGACTTCCCCGGTTGTAGTATTGAGAGTTACCACGGCTCCTTGAGAAAAACCTGCACTGGTTCCGACATTTTCTACAGCATTTTTGAGGGAAGCTTCAGCCACCTTTTGCAGGCGGGGATTCAAACCTGTTTCTACAATAAAATTGCCTTCTCTGGCTAACTGCTCCCCTAGCAAAAACTCCAATTCGTCAAATACATAACTGTAGAAATAAGGAGCGATCGTACTTTGCAGAAATTCGCGAGCTTTTGGATTGATATCAATTCGCGATCGCCTCGCGCGATCGGCTTCTTCCTGAGAAATCGTCCCCATTGCGCGCATCCGTTCGATCACTCGATCGCGGTACTGTACCGCCAACTGATAATTTTGAATCGGATTAAAACTGTTTGGCGCAGGCAAAATGCCCGCCAAAGTTGCTGCCTCTGACAAGGTTAAATTCTTCGCCGACTTGCCAAAATAAAACCGAGCCGCATCCTCAAAACCGTAAAGGTCAATTCCCAAAAACACGCGATTTAAATAAGTCAGCAACAACTCGTCTTTGCTGTAATAATTCTCCAGTTTTAAGGCAACTACAGCTTCCCGGAACTTGCGTCCTGCTGAATCTTGAGTTCCCACATAATCTCGAAACAAACTCCTCGCTAACTGCTGCGTCACTGTGCTGCCGCCTTCGCGAATTCCTCCCCCGCGAACATTGGTCAACAGCGCCCGCAAAACTCCGATCGGATCTACGCCCAAATGCCAATTGTAGCGGCTGTCTTCCGAAGCAAGTACCGCCTTGGATAAATAAGGCGAAAAATCCTGCAATTGCTTTAATTCTAAGTGAGCGTTATTCTGAGGAGGACGCAGGGGAGTTTGCCCATCGCGGGCGTAAACAATCACGGGGCCATTGATACTTCTCGGCAGAGGCCGCACTTTAAACTTTGTCGATTCTATACCTACGAACACCGCAATCAAAGCGGTGATTCCGCTGACGCCGTAAAAGCTGTAACGCACAAGTTGCAAATACCAAGGCGGCGGATATACGAACTGAATTCTGACAGCGGCGGCTAGTTCCGGCGGCCCTAAAGTGAACACGTCTCCGTGACGCAGAGACATACTTTTAATTCGCCTTTTGCCGCTGTAAATGCCGTTGGTGGAGTCTTCATCTTTGATGACAAAAGGAGTCCGCCGCCGAGTATCCCGCGACAGGGATAAGTGCACGTGACTGACAACGGGATTGCGAACTACAATATCTGAAGATTTTGACGATCGACCTAACAAATATCGATCGCCCAACAGCGGATACACCTCAGCTTTAGCTGCACCGGCATCCTGTACCCACAGTTCGGGTACTTTGGCATTCGGTTTCAGCGCTAGCTGGTTAAAATTAACCTTAGCAATAGTCTGGACTGCTTGGGTAATCGCACCCAAGACGGTTTGAGGTTTGCGGGGCGGCTGCGGTGGGGTCATATTTCGCTGTGCACTACGATCGAGCGATCGGCTCTTGCACCATTCTACTCGCAACTTTTGGCTAATTTCCGGATCTGCCCACACTCTCTTAGCGAGCGTCGGCTAGTGGCGCTCGATTTTGGGGCTATTGGTGAACCCGCTGCCGCCAGCCGTTTATTGAGCAAATCTGCACCCAACCACAAAAAATCCCCATCTGACAACGCCGGATTAAATTCTCATAAACTTGTCAAAATATCCACACTTTCGATAACATTTATCCCTGGTTTAGCAACAAACTTCGCATAATTAAAACCCCCCTTTTGACCGGGGGGTTTTAATGCTAAAATCTGCTTGATTTTCCTTACATCGAAGAACCCAAACCGGCATAAGCACCGTAGAAGAAAAGGCTCACAATGGTTAGAACACCGAGACCTGCGACAGTAGCTACCAGCCACAAAGGAATTCTGCCACTTTCACTAAACATAGCCATCACCTCACTAATTCACAGCTAAACACATTCGATCGAACTATTGAAAGCCAACTCAGACACCAGTTAATTAAAGAAATAACTGGAAAACAAAATACCCAGAGTAAAAATTAACAACAGACCCAAATAAAGAGAAGTCCGGTTTAACTCAACAGGCTGTTCATTGGGATTAGGAACGCGCTCAGGCATTGTAAACTCCTATCGTTGAATAAATTGCATTGCTGCGATCGCGCCCAAAAAGAAAATTGTTGGGACACCTAAAGTATGAACGGCCAACCAGCGCACCGTAAAAATCGGATACGAAATTGGCTCATTGTTTGGGGTTCTGCTCGTCATTTTTCCAAATCCTTGTTAAATTACTTGGCAATGAACTGATCTACTTGTTTCTTAGCTTCAAAGCGATCCGAGATAATGGGCACTTCTTCCCGCTGCGGTGTGAAATATTGGTTAGGGCGAGGAGTTCCGAAAGCATCGTAAGCCAAACCCGTTTGCACAAACAGCCATCCAGCAATAAACAAAGCCGGAATGGTGATGCTGTGAATTACCCAATAACGGATACTTGTAATAATGTCACCAAACGGACGTTCTCCAGTTGTACCAGCCATTTAGAATCCTCCTTTCAACAACAAATCGACAGACAATCTCTATTACTATTCTACTATCAAGCAGCTTGCGCTGAACCTTGATATTTAAGTAGAGTACCGCTCGCGCCGATCACAAATCCGCGATCGGGGCCCATAAAGACAATCCTGTAAAAATTAGCGGGAACATCTTCAACTTCGCGGTCTTTTTGCCAAGTTTTCCCGCCGTCCAAACTGCAGAGCAAATTGCCGCCGCCGCCGGCTACCCAAATTTCATTATCAGTCCGGTAAGCCATGTCCAGCAAACCCCAACTCGCCTTGCGATCGGGAAAAAACGGTTTTCCCCAACCTTCAGGATTGGAGGGATCGCTAAACTGAATCTGACCACCACGGGCGAGCATCCACAAACGCCCGTCCTTGGTAAAGCCCATATTTTGCAGGCGGCGAGAACTATTGCGGTTGTGAGGTTCCCAAGCTTCTTGTCCGGGTTTCCACACCGAGTAGAAATTGCCCTTTGAGGAAACCGCAACATACTGCCCGTCTTCTGAACGGTTGATATTGCGAACTACCCCAAAAGAATCCAGCACAACAGCTTTCCAATTTTTGCCGCCGTCGGAAGTCCGGTAAATCGCCCCGACATCGGTCGTCATCTCGGCGGAATTCGGGCCCAAAGCCGCGATCGTACTCGGAGAACCAGGCAACTGATTGCTCAAAGCAATCCGCGTCCAAGACTTGCCCTCATCGTTGGTGTGGAGCAAAACTGAAGGCTGGCCGACAATCCAGCCTTCGGAACCCGAAAAACTCACCGACGCAAAACGCGACCTCGAATCGTCGATATCGAGTGCTACAGACTTCCAGCTAGTGCCACCGTCAAGCGTTTCGAGCAGAGTGGCCTCAGAACCCACAACCCAGCCGTGCTGAGAATTGCCCGTAAAGGCAATATCCTGCAAATTAGCTTGCGTCGGCAAGGAAATCACTTGCCAGGGGTTGTAACTCACAGAACCGATGGTGCTGCAACTCGTACAGATGAGCGCAGCGGCCAATAACATTACAATTCGTTGCCAAAATCTCACAATCGTCTTACTGCAAACCATACATACTAAGTAACAACAAGAAACCAACGACCAAGCCGCCAAAAATCAGCAAACTTTTCTGACCTTCGGTCATGCCGTTGACACCGACACCGTAACGCTGATTTGCCTTAAATCCCGATACCCCTTCCATCTGACCGAGATTTTGAAACGCCGACTTGCGCGCTGCACAAACGGGACAGACCCAAGTTTGGGGCAAATCTTCAAAAGCCGTCCCCGGGGCAATGTTAATTTTAGGATCGCCCTTTTTCGGATCGTAGACGTAGCCGCAGGCGCGGCACTCGTGCCGATCGAGGGTCTTAGTCTCAGTGGCTCGATCGCTCATAGCTCAAAAAGAGTAGGTCAGCTAATCTTAAAATATACATTAAAAATTATTGCAGAAGATGGACGATTAATCTCAACCAACTCGTAATTTCAGCTACACAAAATCTATATAATGTAAAGACAAGTTACAGAACCCTTTCACCGAGGCAGTATTTATTCACCGTGTTTGCACTTAGCGGCTACGAGTATTTCTTAGGCTTCCTGTTAATTTCCAGCCTAGTCCCTATCCTCGCCCTCACGGCGTCTAAGGTACTGCGCCCGAAAAGTCGTCCCTACGACCGACGCACTACCTACGAATCCGGCGTAGAGCCGATCGGCGGAGCCTGGATTCAGTTCAACATCCGATATTATATGTTCGCTTTGGTCTTCGTCATCTTCGACGTAGAGACCGTCTTCCTCTATCCTTGGGCGGTTGCTTTCAACCAGCTAGGACTGTTGGCTTTTATCGAAGCCTTGTTTTTTATCACGATCCTCGTTATTGCTCTTGTCTATGCATGGCGCAAAGGAGCCTTGGAATGGTCTTAAGTTCTGACAAATCACAAAAAGCGCTGATCAACCCTGTCGAGCGCCCCGAAGTCACATCCCAACTCTCAGAGAACGTCATCCTGACAACAGTGGATGACCTCTACAATTGGGCGAGACTTTCGAGCCTGTGGCCGCTGCTTTTCGGCACAGCCTGCTGCTTCATTGAATTTGCAGCTTTGATCGGATCGCGCTTTGACTTCGACAGATTCGGCTTAGTACCGCGATCGAGCCCCCGGCAAGCCGATTTGATCATCACCGCCGGCACAATTAACATGAAGTACGCCCCCATCTTGGTGCGGCTGTACGAACAAATGCCGGAACCCAAATACGTGATCGCGATGGGCGCTTGCACGATCACCGGCGGAATGTTCAGCATGGACTCCCCCACAGCAGTCAGAGGCGTTGACAAACTGCTTCCCGTAGACGTGTACATCCCCGGCTGTCCCCCCCGCCCAGAAGCGATTATTGACGCAATTATCAAACTGCGGAAAAAAATCGCCAACGATTCCATGCAAGAACGGGCCAGATTGCTGCCCACCCACCGCTACTACACCAGACCCCACAAAATGAAAGTAGTAGACGACATTTTGGACGGCAGATACTTGTCAGTTCCAGGCCGGATAGCGCCGCCGAAGGAATTGACGGAAGCAATGGGAATGCCAGTACCGCCGGCCCTGCTTGCAGGACAAAAACAGGAGGTAAACCGTGGCTGAGACAGAATCTGCAATTGTTGAAGCCGGGAAGGTTTCCCAGTGGTTGACTCAAAATGGCTTTGAACACGAAGCTTTAGCGGCCGATCATTTGGGCGTGGAGATATTAAAGGTCGATCGAGAATTTTTAATTCCGATGTCAACAGCACTGTATGCCTACGGGTTTAATTATATGCAGTGCCAGTGCGCCTACGACCAAGGGCCGGGACAAGATTTAGTCAGCGTCTACCACTTGGTTAAGCTGACAGATAATGCTTCCAAGCCTGAAGAAGTCCGCGTCAAAGTATTCGTACCCCGCGAAGATCCCAGAGTGCCATCTGTCTACTGGATTTGGAAAGCAGCCGACTTTCAAGAGCGGGAATCCTACGATATGTACGGCATAGTCTATGAAGGACATCCGAACCTGAAACGGATTTTGATGAACGAAGATTGGGTAGGCTGGCCGCTGCGGAAAGATTACATTTCCCCTGATTTCTACGAACTGCAAGACGCTTATTAATAGAGTTTTGCGAGGGCGGGTTTAGAGCATAAAATTGGACTTTTAAAGTTGAGTTTTATGCAAAACCCGCCCTCTGTTTTTTTTATTAACTGCTTCCTAGGCTCTGCCTGGCAACCGATGTCCAGAGGCTCTGCCTCGCTGGTAAAAATTGGAAGAGCACGACACGAATTTTGACACGGATACACGGATGCTCTGAGCGATCGCACTGATGATATGAGCGATCCCACGGATTTAGCAATATACATGAATTACAACGGGAGTGAGTAATGATAGAACACCTCATCTTTGACATACCCACGAGATTCGTAAAGTGATTGCGCGCTTTGATTGGTCATTTGCGTAGATAATGCAATTCTCACGGCACGCGTTTGACGTGCAAAGCTTTCCGCCGCTTGCATTAATTGTGCCCCAACACCTTGCCGACGAGCCGTTTCTTCAACAAACAAATCATTCAAAATCCAAACTCGTTTCATTGAAACTGACGAAAAACTCGGATAAAGCTGAGTAAAACCCACACCCCGAACTTCATCCAACGCAATCAATATTGTTGAGTCACCCTGTTGGAAACGCATTTGGATAAACTGACGGGCTGCATCAAGATCCGAAACCTGACCGTAAAAGATGCGATAGCGATCGAACAACCGCGTCACCTCATCCAAATCATCCATGTGCGCCAACCGAACTTCCATCCCAAACCTCAATCACAATTCACCCGAGTATAACAGATGTTTCATTACTAGAATACGGGGATTTTCAGACACCGAAAGTTCAATTTCCAGAAAGTCAGCCTGCATCACAAATTTCGAGATAAGCTGAGGGCTGCTTATTCGTATCAGCTTTTCTATGCTCATTCCAAATGCAAAGAATGCAGTTGTTGATATTCGTAAACTTCGTGAATACTGCCTCAATCCAGAACACGACGATGGCAAACATAAAGCACGAATTTTTTGGTCAATTCTTGGGATGACGGCTGACAATGCTGAGGAATTGCGCCAAATTTTGCTTAAAGTCATTCAAAGTCATGAAGCTCAGTTAGGGAGGCGGGATGGGTTCGGGCAACGCTACATCTTAGATTTCACGATTGAATGGCAAAATAGAAGTGCAACCCTTCGGAGTGGCTGGATTATTGAGCATGATTCCGAGATTCCGAGATTAACAACCTGCTATCCTCTGTAGTGCGTGGAGGTAATAAGAGTGGCAAAGAATACAATTAAATTACTAGATGTCGTTGCATTGACCGTTGACATTCCTGAATACAATCTGTGGCGCGGACAAGTTGGGACAGTGGTTGAACTGTTGGCTGATGGTGCAGCGTTTGAGGTTGAATTTAGCGATCGCAACGGACGCACTTATGAATCTGTTGGGCTGTATCCAGAGCAAATCATGGTGTTGTATTTTGAGGCAGCATCACCTGATATCAAACCCGAAATGGTTACAGCATAAGCAGCCCAACAACTTGCGGACTTTATAAAAAATTGGATTTCAGGTTGATAAGTGAAATAGCTAATAAACCTGCGATCTTTAATGATACCGTTTAATGGGTCAGCAAATTAAATAATCTGGTGGTTCATCAAAATGACGACTCTGACCGTAGAAATTCTTTGTTCTGAGGCGGCAATATTTTCAGCAGCCGAGTCTCAACACCCGGAACCTCTGCTTTACGGCATCACAGACGGAAAGGCTGTTGGGACATATTTGGAGCAAAAGTTCAGACTCTATCTCAAGCAAAAATATGAATTTATAGATGGCAATTCAGCAAGCGGCATCGATTTCCCAGGGATATTGGTTGACGTGAAGGTAACAAGCGTTAGGCAACCGCAGTCGTCATGTCCTTTCAAATCTGCAAGGCAAAAGATTTTTGGGCTGGGATATTCACTGATTATCTTTGTTTACGAAAAGACAGACAACAGTACGCTCCGAATTGCAACCCTGAATATTTTGCATACAATTTACGTGAGTGCCGAAAGAACAGCAGATTTTCAAATGACCCGTGGAATTCGCAATATTTTAGACAACGAAGGCAATAAAGATGATTTGCTTGCTTTCATGTTTGACAAAAATTTACCTGTTGACGAAATTGAAGCAGCTAACATTGCCGACGAAATACTGAGAAACCCACCCTTGCAAGGTTTTTTGACCATTTCTAATGCGTTGCAATGGCGACTTCAGTATGGAAGAGTGATTGAGCGTGCCGGACAACAGGAAGGCGTTATCGCAGTTTATCAATCTAACCGATGAGTTCCAACGATCGCCAAGCCAAAATACAATACGGAGATTTTCAGACACCGCTGGAATTAGCCGAGATGGTGTGTCGGAAATTGATAGAACTTGATGTTAACCCCAAAGTCATCATTGAGCCAACTTGCGGGATAGGTAATTTCATAAAAGCTGCTGCAAATTCGTTTCCATCCGCCAGCAAGATTATCGGGATTGAAATCAATCAAAGTTATTTAAGAGAATTAAGAGCTAAGCATGAATTGTTACAGGATGAAAGATGTGAGGTTAAGCACGGAGATTTTTTTGAGTTTGACTGGACATCATTAATCAACCAATTTAATCATAGAGTGCTGGTACTTGGCAACTTTCCTTGGGTAACAAACTCACAACAAGGAACTATTGGCAGTAAAAACTTGCCTAAAAAAAGTAATTTTCAAAAGCACACTGGCTTAGACGCACTAACAGGTAAAAGTAACTTCGATATCTCAGAATGGATGCTGATCAATGCGATCCAATGGTTGCAAAATCGTGATGCCACTCTGGCCATGCTTTGCAAGACTTCCGTGGCCAGAAAGTTATTGAGTTACATTCATTCAAAAAAACTTAACCTCGCTAGCTGTGCAACTTACAAAATAGATGCTAAAAAGTATTTTGATGCAAATGTTGATGCCTGTCTGTTATTCTGCAAGTTTGACTTGAGTTCACAAAACTACTTCTGCGATGTATTTAGCAGTTTAGAAAATTCTGACGGTCATCGAATCGGATATCACAACGATCTCCTGGTTAAAGATATAGATTCTTTCAATAAATTGAGTAATTTATATGCTGTAAATTCAGAAACGAAATGGCGATCGGGTGTAAAGCACGACTGTTCTGGCGTTATGGAGTTTCGGAAAATTGATAATTTGTTTGTCAATGGATTTGGGGAAGCTGTCGAGCTTGAGGAAACTTATCTATTTCCGCTATTTAAAGGATCTGATGTTGCTCAAAATCGCATTAATGCTACGGATCGATATATCCTAGTTACTCAAAGATTCATCGGTGAATCAACCGAAAATATCAAAACTCTAGCTCCTAAAACCGGACGTTATCTAGAGAATTGCGGGCAATATCTAGATAATCGCAAAAGCAAAATTTATCAAAATAACCCTCGCTTTTCGATTTTTGGAGTAGGCGATTATAGCTTCCAACCTTGGAAAATTGCGATTTGCGGGCTTTATAAAAAATTGGTTTTTAGGTTAATTGGTGAAATAGCGAATAAACCTGCAATCTTCGATGATACTGTTTACTTTCTCAGCTTTGACAGCGAGAGAGTTGCACGTCAAACTTTTGAGCTTTTGAATTCACCGGCGGCAATTAACTTTTATTCAGCGATCGTATTTTGGGATGAAAAGCGCCCGATTAAATCTAGTGTTTTAAATTGTCTGGATCTAGCACTACTGGCAGATTTGGAATTTGTAACCGCAGATGCACGCAGATAAACGCAGATAGATAGAGATATAATTTATATTATCGGTATTTCTGAAAACCTATGACTCAAGCTTTACCCAAACTCGTAAACTTCGAGGAATTTGTGGAGTGGCTGCCTGAAAATTCGGCGGTACGCTACGAACTGCATAATGGAGATATTGTTGAGAGGGCACAACCCGTAGGCGAACATGAGGAAGTTAAAGGCTTTCTTACAATCAAAGTTTCTGTTGCAATCGATCGTCTGGGATTGCCATACGGTATCCCCAGCCAAGCGATAGTCAGACCTCCTGAAAAAGATTCTGGTTATTTCCCTGATGTGTTGGTGCTGAATCGTGCAAATCTGGTGAACGAAACTTTGTGGCAAAAACAATCTGTCCTCAGTTTGGGTGCATCGATACCGTTGGTAATTGAGGTTGTGTCAACCAATTGGCGCGATGATTACTATTTGAAATATGCTGATTATGAGGAGATGGGTATCCCTGAATATTGGATTGTGGATTATGCTGCGTTGGGTGGACGCAATTTTATTGGCAATCCCAAACAACCGACAATTTCTGTGTGTAATTTGGTTGATGGTGAATATCAAGTCCTCAAGTTTCGAGAGAACGATCGCATTGTGTCGCAAACTTTTCCTGATTTGAACCTCACCGCAAATCAGATTTTTGGAGCTGGTTTAGTGTAAGCTGATATCTTGCAGATTGGGAATATTTAACCGCTGATGCACGCAGATAAACGCAGATGAGTACACAGGAATTTCTTATCAAAAGCAAAGAAACCGGGTTTTTGACCTCGCAAAAAACCCGGTTTCTGACTACTCGTGCATAAGCCTTATAAACGTAAAATATAGTTTACGGTTGTTGCTGAATGATTAAACCGCAGAGAACACAGAGGACACAGAGTCAGAGAATGAGAGAGATGAATAATGTCGATGTCAATGGATTTGAGATCGGAACATTTGTCATAGCAATCCGCGATAGCGAATAAACACCAACATCACCGCCCACGATCCTAATGCGACTTTGACTGCAACCAAGATATTGAGCAAGGGGAGAATGCCACCGCTGAAAAGTGTGCCTAACTCTCCGTGCGGTAACTCATATCCTGACAGAGTGATAACCGACAATACAATGAAAACAAGTACCGAAACTTTCTCCAAAGTCGCGGCGTGCCAGCGCTGGTAGATTTCTTGCATCCACTGCGGTGATGAGGTAATCGCCACCAAGCCGATCGCAGTTCCCCCCGCTACACCCGCTGCAAAACCACCGCCTGGACTTAAATGCCCGCGAATTGCTAGTTCGATACCCACCAAGGCGGCAATCGTCGCTCCCAATCGTGCCAAAATAATCGATGGTTGATCGGTAAACTGATATATGGCGCAGGACGGCTTTTCATTGGCTAGCATAAAACTTGCACCCAAGATGGCGATCGTAAATACCACAACTTCAAAGATCGTGTCGTACAGCCGATTTCGCAAAATGATACCGGAAACCGCATTGGGTACTCCACTATCTTGAACAACCAATTCGACGATCGAACTTTGCAGCGATGAGTCCATTATTGGATTGGCGATTAGCAGCATTTTGACAAACAGCGCTATCCCTGATAAAAAGTAAACCCACTTCATCAATGCTTGTCCTCTGCGTCTGGTGTATTTACATAGGTTAGGGTTGTCCCCGGTGATGAAAGTTCGGTTTGCATGATGTCGTAGACACGCCGAACTCTGATTGCGGTGTTATAAAGTTGCGCTTCGCCGCTGTGTTCTAGTTGGTCTTCTGGGGAACAAGCTGCATGAACTTCTTTTTCCATCAGCGCCCGCTGCAATGCCTGTGCACTCGCATAGGGGACGAGTTCCAGGCGCATATGGCGTTTCTCAAAAACTGTGCGGATGTCATCTATCAGTTGCTTAAAATGACCTGCGGTTTTGTCGTTTGGTATAGCATCGCCCTCTGTCCCCTCTTCGATTACACCCAGACGCAGCACGAGGGATGAACGCACTGTCACTGCATAAAGTGTAATCGCGAGTAGAGTGCCCATCAAGGCTTCGGTCAAGCCCACATCCCCCGCGCCTAAAATTGTATACACCAAGGCGGCGATCGCTCCCAATACCCCCCGCAGTAGCAATGCGTGGTATGGATTGACCTGAAATACCACCATACCAGCAGCTAACGGTAGCAGAGCGACGAGGACATAAATGTAGCTATTATCGTTCATAGTCACTCCCTGTTTGGGAACAATAAGCCAACACATATCCCAGCATTGTGTTCCAGATTGCTAAGCAAATGATCGCCAGAATCAGCAGGGGCCATTTATTGGGTATTTTCAGCAGCAATCCAACGACGATCGCCATCGAACCCAGCGTATCTGCTACCGAAAGACTGTGCAGTTTATATAAAACCGATCGCTTCCCAAGTAGGAAAGAAGTACCCCAAAACCAGAAAAAAATCCCTATACCGATGCAGGTATAGCTCAATACATCTATTACGATCATGCTTCAGTGATACGTTTGATTATTTGTGCCAACAACATCAATCCAGCATTACCCACACTGAGGATAATCGCCGCCACCACACCGATCATCCAATCATCGCGCCAGACGGATATGACGAGAGCGATGATTGCCGCCTTGGTCGAAATACTGGCAAACGCCAACATTGTTTGCCAGATATCATGATCTTTCCATACCTCGTACATGGGTATGAGCAGAGCCAAAATCATGGCAATTAAAATCAAGTTGTTTAAGTTGTTCAATTGTGTGCACTCCTGATTTTTTTTACTTAGCTAAATCGGAATTATTCATTTCTCTCTTCTCTTCTCTGACTCTGCGTCAATAGCGGTTAAATCATTCAGAAAGAAACTTGAGCTAGGTGTTTGATGTCCGTCGCACTCGGTGTACTTCGTAAAAACCCTCTTCGTGATATTTCACGACAATCGTCTTAGGAGTAAAAGTGATCAGCAAGACATCTAGGAATATCAGCAGGGGCGATCGATGGTTTGGCACTTTTTCCATGATCACATCTTCGTGTCTATGGGGGCGGAAGATGAGTTCAAAAGCTTCCAGATAAGCTATCGGAATCGCCATGAAGATTTTACCCAACACCCCCAGCCATTCCCTCAAAGGTTCCGGGGGTGCGTAGCTGCGCGGCAACAGGGCAGCAATGATGATGCCGATCGCAATATTTGCCAAACTAAAATCGGCAGTGAGTAGAAACCAGATGGTCAGTCTTAATATTAGCTGTCCAATCATGTTGGTAATGCCATCCAGAATAGTAGGAGCGAAATCAAGCTCATAAAACCAACCAAATGATCGAATTCTTCAAGCACAAGTGGCAGTTTGATTACCATGCGTTTAAAAATCAGAAAATAGGTTAACCAACCAAGACCGATGGTGGCGATCGCCTTAAGGATATTGTCCAGCGTATAGGCCTCAACATAAAAGGCATTTGCTGCAATCAGCCCACCTAGTAACAGCAACACCGCAGGCCAAAAACCGGGTTTGGCTGCTGTTTGTCCGCCACGGGGTAGAAAGATGAATTTAGCAAAAGAGATTGCTGTTCCGACTGCTGCGACATTCATCGCGATCGCTTGCCAGGAACCCAAATTCTTCACCGTCAACACCTTTGCCCCAAAGCCAACGAACAAGGGAAAGCCAGAGATTGATAAGCTAGCTATGACTAAGGCAATCCAGATGTTGGTATCGATCGGCTTCTGTGTCAATTCTTTCAGATTACGACTCGGTAACGATCCTGCAATTAGAAACAGCGACGATTTGACCAAACCGTGGGCCAGCGTATAAAACCCACCAACTTCCGGTGCAGCGAGGATAAAGCCCAACTGCGAAACCGTGTGAAAAGCCAACATCCGTTTGCTATCTTTTTCTAAAACGGCACAGAACACGCCCAGCAGCGCCGTCCCGACGCCAAAGATTTGGACGATGGGTGCCACCTCCTCCACCATCAGCGCACAGCGCACGAGGGGATATACCCCCGCTTTCACCACAATCCCTGACAGCAAAGCCGACACAGGCGTTTCTGCTTCCGAGTGAGTTAACGGTAGCCATAACCCCGATACAAACACACCTCCCTTAACCAAGAGTCCCATAAAGATCAGAGCGA
The DNA here is from genome assembly GCA_036700245.1 of Microcoleus vaginatus BM001213989. Classification (GTDB taxonomy): domain Bacteria; phylum Cyanobacteriota; class Cyanobacteriia; order Cyanobacteriales; family Microcoleaceae; genus Microcoleus. Next base: position 21,991 of record JAUBOM010000041.1, on the reverse strand, counting down.
TCGCCTCTGGGGGCGCTGCACCCAAGCCGGCAAAACTAAACGAATTACTTGCCTTATAAACCAGCACGGCACCGACTAGATAAAACAGCATTGCCGTGTTGCTAATAAATAGATAGCGCAAAGCCACCCAAATCGATCGATCGGTGCGAGGATAGGCAATCAAGAGAAACGCCGCAATGCCGCTGACCTCTAACCCTACATATAAACTGATAAAGTCCGTAGAGGCAAAGGCCGCATTCAGGCTGCCGTGTACCATCAGAATCTGTGCATAAAAAAATGCCGTCTTATCTGTGGGCCAACAGTAGATAATCACCGCTGCTGTGACTAAGGCATTGGTTAAGATGAAATACCCGCTCAAGCGATCGACTAACAACGTGACACTGAAATTATCCAGTAACTCCAGCGTCACCGCTGACGGCATAACAAAAAGCTGGAACGCATAGGCAGCGGACGCGATCGCTCCGAATATTGCCAGATACTTGTCAAACTTCGGAATCAAATAAATACTAAACCCGACAAAAAACGGGAGTCCAATCCAGGCTAGCGTCAGGGTATTCATGGGGTATTATTCATCTCGATTTCGTTACTTTCTAATGTCGGATTATCTCGTGCCAGCTTCATCACACTGACCAGCATTAAAGCCTGAATCGAAAAGCCGATCACGATCGCCGTTAAGATCACCGCCTGGGGAACCGGATCGGCGTAAGCGACATTTTTCCCCTTTGAAATAATTGGTGTCAGCAAGCCTTCGCGCGATGCCACCACCACGTAATAGGCTATAACCCCTGTACTCATGACATCCATACAGACGATTTTCATGATCAGGTTCTTTTTGAAGATGATACCAAAAAATCCGCAAAATACTGTTGCCAATACCAATCCTTCTAACATGGAAATAGCGTGTTGGATAAGGGGTTTTTGTTATTATATTTGAATTAACGTATATTATTTCTAATGGGAGTCAGACATTTTCTAGCCCCTAAAAGACCTGAAACGCAGTCTAGGTAAGGGAAAGAGTTTGATGCTCCGTCATATCAATTCCGGTTGCACTCCTCCGGAATAGTTGGCTGTTGACTGTTGGCTGTTGACTGTCAGTCGAAAAACTGAATGATAGTTGAGTGTTGAGTGTTGACTCGATTTTACGCCCGGCGATGAAGCGCGGCTTTGATATCAGAGGTGAAACCCTTGTCAGTTCTGGATCGATCTTAATTCAAGCTCAAACCCTTTACCTGTACCCGTTTGCAGCCATTGCTGACGTGATTTTTGGCTGAGTCCCGTTAGCGAATCTGTGACCTACAAAGAAGTCCGATCGTCGATCGAACCCGGTTTCAGACCACTCGTGGGTTCAGGACTGTTCAATTTTACGGGGGCGAACGTCACTAACTTCAATCATTCCGCAAGGCTGCGATCGGATCTAAGCGAGCCGCATTCCGAGCCGGTAGCACTCCAGCCAATAAGCCTACAGTAAAAGATAGCCCAAAACCCGCCGCGATCGACCATACAGAAACCACAAACGGAAATTTGAACGCTGTCGAGGCCCCAAAGGCGATCGCAACTCCCAACCCAATACCCGCCGTTCCCCCCACCGTGGAAACTAAAATAGATTCCGCCATAAATTGAATTAGAATTGCTGCGTTAGTAGCGCCTACCGCTTTGCGAATCCCGATTTCCTTAGTGCGTTCCACAACAGACACCAACATAATATTAGCAATACCGATGCCGCCAACCACCAAAGAAATTCCGGCGATCGCACCCACCATAACCGTAAATAAACCTATCACATTGCTGAAAGTATTAACGATCTCAGTTTGATTTACAACTCGAAAATCATCCGGTTGTGGCGGATAAATATTGTGGCGCAAGCGCATGATATTTTCCACTTGAAATTGAGCATCCGCTAAATCCGCTTCGCCGGCAGTTTCCAACCAAAAACCCGAGATCGCAATCCCCGCTAAAGAATTTCTCCCCACAATCCGCGAAGACATATTTTTGAGGGGAATATACACTCGATCGTCCTGATCTGTACCCCCTACAGACCCCTTGCTTTCCATCACTCCAATGACCTTGTAGCGGTTTCCCTGAATGCGAATATCGGAGGATAGCGCATTAGCTCCGGCTCCAAAAAGTTCGTCCCGCACCTTAGAACCGAGGACAACTACTGGCTCAGCAGCATTCAATTCATCCTCGTTAAAAAACCGTCCTTCTTGGGGTTGAATGTTCTTCACATCGGGATAGTTTAAATCCGTCCCCAAAATCGAAGTAAATGAATTTTGTCCGCCGTAAACCACTTGCACTTGACGCTGCAAATAAGCCGAAATCGCCTTAACTGCGGGAGCTTGTTTGCCGATCGCCTTAGCGTCATCCCAAGTAAGAGTAGTAGCAGAACCGCTTCCCTGACTGACACCGCCCGATCGCGAAGCGCCGGATAAAACTAACAGCACATTTGTACCCAAAGCCTTGAACTGTTCTTCAGTTGATTTTTGTACTCCCTGTCCCACCGAAGTAATAGCAATTACCGAAGATATCCCAATAATTACGCCCAGCATAGTTAAACTGGTACGCAACTTATTATTCCACAGCGCCTCTGTCGCCATGAACGCGATTTGAACATTAGAGATTTTGTTGGTACGGGGGCGAGTCTGTAATTTCATGTTATTATTGATTGGGCATTGGGTATTGGGCAGTGAGCCGAAAAGCATAGGCAATTAAAACCTTATTCCTTATTCCTTCTTCCTTTTCCTCCTTCGCGCCGCTTCGCTAACGCGCCTTCGCGGTTCAATAAAAAAATCAAAACCCTAACGCAAGCGCCTTCCCCCACCCGGTTGCAATCCCGGAATCGGGCCAGACGATGGATTTTCGGATCTAGGCCGCAATCCGGAGGGTAAACTAATCAGCACTTTTTCATTTCCTTTCAAACCCGATCGCACTTCCGTCTTGTCATCCACCGTCACACCAGTCTTAATCGGCATAAAAGCAGGTTTACCATCTTCTGGACCGGGAACATAAACCCCCGTTTCCCTTTGTTGGCGGACAATTGCCGCGGTCGGAACTACCAAAACATTTTTGAGTTCACCGGCCTTAAACTCCACATTCACATTCATGCCCGATCGCAGCATTTGTTTATCACCATTAATAATTGCCGCTTTTACCTCAAAACTTGTCACATTTTGCTGGACGATCGACTGAGGCGAAATTTGAGTGATTTTACCTGCAAAAGTCTTTCCCGCAAAAGCATCGGCTTGAATAGACGCAGCCTGGCCCATCTGAATCTGAGAAATATTAGTTTCTGCTACGTTTGCTACTACTTGATTTTTGGAAGCTAAGGACAAAATCGAAGAAGAAGTCGCCGAAGAAACCGCACTACCTGCCGTCGTGGGAGTCACAAAAGCGCCCGGATCGGCGTACTTGCGGGTAACAGTGCCGGTGAAAGGAGCCCGCAGCACAGTGTCGTCGATCAGCGCTTGAACGCTTTGCAGGCTGCCTCTAGCGGCGAGAACTTGGGCCCGGGCTTGGGCGATGTCTTCCGGGCGGGAACCAGCTTCTAGCAGCGCCAAAGCTTGCTGTTTTTGCTCGACGGCGGCCTGGGCTGCAGCGATGTCTTCCGCGCGTGCGCCCGATCGCGCCAGGGCCAAAGCTTGCCGTTTTTGCTCCACAGCAGCCCGCCCTGCAGCGATGTCTTCCGGGCGTGCGCCCGATCGCGCCAGGGTCAAAGCTTGCCGTTTTTGCTCGACAGCAGCCCGCGCCGCAGCGATTTCTTCAGGGCGAGTACCCGATCGCAGCAAAGCTACAGCTTGTTCGGCTTGCCTGACTTGCGTTTGAGCTCGATCGCGCGCGGTGCGGGAGTTGTTGACAGCTTGCAAAGCAAGGGCTCCGGCATTATAGAGTTCCTGATTTCTCTGAAAGTCTTCCTCAGCTTGGTTTTTCGCGTATTCGGCATCTCTGAGTTTGGCGATTGCTTGGGCGATGTCTTCAGGCCGATTGCCCTTAAGCAATTTTTGTAAATTTGCCTGTTGTTCAGCTAGTTGTGCCTCGGCTACGGCAATATCCTGGCTTCGATTGCCGTTGAGCAATTTTTGCAAAGTTGCCTGTTGTTCAGCCACTTGTGCCTGGGCTACAGCAATGTCTTGGCTTCGATTGCCGTTGAGCAATTTTTCCAGACTTGCCTGTTGTTCTGCTAACACTGCCTTAGCCACAGCAATGTCCTGCGATCGAGTGCCGTTGAGCAATTTTTGCAGGTTTGCTTCCGCGGCTGCGAGTTGTCCGCGAGTTTGGGTAAGTTGCCCTTGGAGATTGGAGTCGTCCATGTAGGCGAGAATCTGCCCTTTTTCAACTTTATCTCCTTCCTTGACCAGCAAACTTTTGAGCATTCCTGAAGTTTTGGGGCTGACGTTAACGGAACGTTCGGGCACAATTGTGCCGTTTGCCGAAATTGTAATCGGCAGGTTCACCCTTTCGACAGCAACGGTTTTTTCCTTGCGCCTGGTTTCGCGGCTGGATCTGACTGTGAGTTGGCTGTAAGCTGTGTAGCTTACTCCTGCAAGCAGGGAAGCGGCGAGGAGTCCGCTGAGCCAGGGAGTCAGCTCTTTTTTTATCTGAAAGTGCTTTACGAAGTACATATCAATTAGACCTGATGGGTCTGTCTTGAATTTAGACCGATCGGGAACCGAAAAGGTTCAAGAGAAGTCGCACTAAGTTTTTTCCGGTGTTTAATGCTTGCGGGCGATCGAGTTTAGATCCCAACATCGATCTCCAGTGCAGCATAAAACCTGTTGGACCAAATGCGTGATAATGAATGAAGATAGTTTAATCTGGCATACCCTAATCCTTCAGGCAATTTGAGTGGGACGAAGCGAAAAACCTTGAAAACATCCGTAAACATCAGATTGATTTTGCCGATGTTCCCGCGATGTTTGATGGTGAAATGCTGATCGATCTAGACGATCGTTTTGATTATCGCGAAGATCGCTGGTTTGCAATAGGTTTTCTCGGTTCTGGAATAGCGCTAGTAGTCGGGACAGAAGGTCAAAACAATGTAATCCGAATCATTTCAGCGCGAAGAGCCAACCGTCATGAGCAGAAAAGATTTGAACAGTACCTCTGGTACTAACTCGGCAGCCTTAGAGTCAAGGTCAGAAGAGAATATCGACTACTCAGATATTCCACCGCTGACGGGTGAATTTTTTGAACGATCGACTTTACGTATGCCAGCCGATCGAACCCACAACTTAGCTCAGCTCGATCCAGATGTGAAGCAGCGGTTTCAGGCTCAAGGAGAACAGTATAAAACTTTAATTAATAACGTTTGCCGCTGTTGAACGCAATCGTTATACCAACAGCGAAAAGTCTTTTTATCTGCAATCGCATCGCTCGAACTTGTGAAAAGTTTGATCGCCAATTTCCTACTCAACAAACAGCCGCTACACCCAACTCTGTAATCGCCGCCTCCGGACCCACCAAAGAAATATACGGTTCGATGAAGTATTTCTTAGCAGCATCCCGCGCTTGTGAAGCTGTCACCTGTGCAATTTCTTCTTGAAATTGCTGGTCAAATTGAATTCCCAATCCCAAAATTTCGTACCAGCCTAAAACTTGGGCAATTTGCGAATTAGTTTGTTTTCCTAAAGCATATTGACCGAGCATTTTATTCTTGCAAGCTTGCAATTCTTCCTCGCTTAGTTGGATGCTGGTGAGTCGATCGACTTCGGCGCGCAATCCTTCAAAAGCAGTCGCCGTATTTTCCGGCGCCGTACCCATGTACGCCACAAATTGAGCCGTGTCCAAGCGCGTCGCATAGACCGCGGAAACGTCGTAAGCCAAGCCCCGCTTTTCCCGCAATTCCACAAACAATCGGCTCGACAAACCGTTACCCAAATAAGTATTCAGCAACTTAATCGCTGCGTAGTCGGGATTTTTGACAGAGGGTGCGAGGTAGCCCAGCATAATCACTGATTGCTGCGTATCTTGCGCCGTAACGACCGATTCAGGGGAAGGTGACAGGGGGGGGATGGTTAAAGTTGGTAAGGGTGTTAAAGGCGCTTTCCAGGAGCCAAAAGTTCTATCGATCAGGGCGATCGCATCTTCGGTCGATATTCTGCCGGCTACAGCAATAACTACATTGTCGGGACGGAAATAGGTTTTGTGGAACTGTTCGAGCTCGTTTCTGGTGAGCTTTGACATAGTAGCTTCCGTTCCCAAGGGAGAGAAAGCATAGGGGTGTTCCTGGTACATGGCGTGCCGCAATTGCTCGAAGGCGATCGCAAATGGCTGTTCTTGCTGCGATCGAATTGCCGATATGGCAATGCGGCGTTCGAGTTCGACTTCAGCTTCCGGGAAAGTGGGCGATCGCGTCAATTGCGCCGCCAACTCCAAAATCTCCTCAAAATCCGCAGAAACCGTCTTCAAACTCACTAAAAAATAGTCTGTAGTAGAGTCGGCACTCAACCTCGCTCCCACCGATTCTACACGCTCGGCAATTTCCAGCGAAGACAGCCGATCGGTTCCCTTAGTCATTACCGCCGACAGCAAGTGACACAACCCTGCTTGTTCCGGCTGCACGTAGCGACTGCCGGCCCGGAGGAATATCCTAGCTGCAATAATATCTGCTGCTGGATTTTCTGCTGCCAAGACAACAATACCGTTGTCTAAAACCGTGCGCTGGATTTCATTTTTCATGGTTAATTTAGTTGGAAGTACGCTCGCCTAGCCGAAGTATTGGTAATTGGTAATTGGTAATTACTTGATTGCCATTTTTCTATTTTCCATTTGCATATTGTTATGATGTCATACCGGGCAGCGCCTGAGGCACAACATCTAAATGTAACAAGATCTATGCTGTAAGGTGCGCCAGAAGCACAGAGAACCCTGGACAAAGGCCGAACCTCTATCCGGTAGGATGCGCCACCAGCAAAGAGAACCCCGGACAAACGCCGAACCTCTATCCGGTATAAAAGATATTTATTTTCACCCGTTTACCAATTAGATTGGTTTGAGTACCACGGCCGTATAGCGTCGGGGAGAGAGATATTGTTGAGCTAGGCGCTGGAGGTCTAAGGGCCCAAATGCTTTAATCCTGGTGGGATAGCTGAGCGCTAATTCCGCAGTGGCGATCGTATTGTAATATCCGTAAAGACCCGCTAGCTGTCCCGGCGTTTCGATCGAGAAAGCAAAATCGTTGCACAGCAAACGCTTACAGCGAAGCAATTCTACCTCGGAAACAGGCTCAGACTGCAATTGCCAAAGTCGATCGCAAATCCGAGACTCCACCTGTTCGACATCCTTCGCGTCCAAGACTGCACTGATAGTAAATAAACTCGATTCCCGTTGCAGCGAGAAAGTGCTCTCGATCGCCTGTACCAATTGTAATTCTTCCCGCAGTTCCCTGACTAAACGCGAAGTCCGCCCATCTGCAAGCAACACCGACAGCAAATCCAAGCCGCAAGCACTTTGCAAGTGTTCAACTCCCGGGCCCGTCCAGGCCATCATCAGCCGCGCTTGTTCCAATCGGGGGAGACAGAGTTCCTGACGGCGAATTTCTATCAGTGGCGGTTCCGCCTCTGCGGTTAATTTGGGACAATCCCACCGATCCGAAAACTGCTCGAATGCTTTCTCCGTAACATCTCTGGCCTGTTGTTCGTCAATTCCCCCGACTACCACCACAGTCATATTTTCCGGCTGATAGTGCGATCTGTGGAAACAGCGCATTTCGTGGGGAGTTCGCGACATCAGCAGCTCTTCCGTGCCGAGTACCGATCGCCTGTAGGGATGTCGCTGGTAAACTGTTTCCATCATGGCTTGGAAACCCAGCCAATCGGGATTGTCTTGAGCTTGGCGGATTTCTTCTAGCACCACATCTCGCTCGCGATCGAATTCCCGATCGGGAATCGAAGCGCGCAGCAGCAATTCTGCCAGTGGCTGGGCAGTTTCTGCTAAATAATTGGCAGCAGCGTTGACGAAAAAATGGGCGTAGTCGTGACTTGTAGCTGCATTCGCGACACCGCCGCGATTTTCTATTACTTGGTCAAATTCTCCAGGGGGGATCGAATCCGTCCCTTTAAATATCATGTGTTCTAGAAAATGAGCCATTCCCGACCAAGAATCCGGCTCCAGCGTAGCGCCAGCCCTCACCCACACGTCTAGGGCGACCACGGGTGTGGCCGAAATCCGCTGGTGAATGACCGTTAACCCGTTGTTGAGCTTCCAGACATTGGCTGGGAACTCTAAAGCAGTGAGCAGTTGAGACAAGCTAGTTATTCTTAAACTTTAGTTAACTTCGGCTGCAACTATGGTAGCGCTTTACAGCTCTGCGATCGGGATTAATTGATACAGAAATCATCACTCAGTCGATTTTAGATTTTAGATTTTAGATTTTAGATTTACTGCACAGATGAATCTGGGGGCTTGAACAAGAGTCTAAAATTTTGAGCCGATCGCGACAGGAGTACGTGGCACGGTATCCGTTTTTGGGCCGAGTCTTCTGCCATTAATCCTTACTCATCAGTTATTTTTTGCTTTTTGCTTTTTTTCAAGCAGTCTCAAATACTTACCATTTTTTCGCTCAAAAGTCAATAGCTTCTGCGGGATATTAATGAATCAGTCGGGAGAAAGAGGGTGTTATCAGAATATTTCAATAAATTAAAAGGTGTAAGAACACTAAAGACCTTGAGAGGAGAAACGACAGATGGTAGCTACCTTAGAAGATACCAAGCGCCAAGCGATCGCAACTAAATTAGCAGACATGAAAGCGCTGCAAAATCTTTTGATCGCCAACGAGCAATTGTTCATCAATTCCTGCAACGACTCCGAACTAGCCCAGCGCTTCCGGGATATGCTCGAGGACGATCGCAAAAATTTGGGCGTATTAGAAACCACGATCGTACAATACGGTATTCAAGCCGAGCCCAAAGAAACCAACACAAAAATGCTTGAAGAAGTTCAGAAACTCATGCAAGGTTCTGATCTCACATTGTTTGAAAAAGTCACGCAGCACGAACTGCTCAAACACAAACAAACAATGGCCGGTTTGTTAATTCACAAAGCCGCTCAAGTAGTCGGCGCCGACATCGAAGCAGCCATTACCCCGCTCAACACAGTTAACTTTGAGAACCGCGCTCACCAAGAACAACTCAAAGGAGTTCTCGAAATTTTAGGCGTGCGCGAACTGACCGGCAAAGACCCCGACCAAGGCGTTTGGGCGCGCGTGCAAGATGCAATGGCAGCAATGACCGGCATCATCGGCGGTGCAGTTACCCGCACCAAAGAGGAGATGAACATCACCGAAATCATCTCAATGGATCACCGGAAAACCGATACCCTGTTTATGGAAATCGCCAGCACCGACGATCCTCAAAAACTGCAAGAATTCTTCGGTCAACTTTACAAAGACCTCAGCGTTCACGCCGAAGCAGAAGAACAAGTTGTTTATCCCGCAGTTAGCAGCTACTACGGCAATACTCAAGAACTGTTCGACGAGCAAGCACAAATGAAGCAGATGCTTGCCCAAATTAAGGCTCTCAACCCCACTTCTTCTGATTTCAAAGCCCAAGTCAAACAGCTCCAAACAGCGGTTCAGGATCACGTTCGACAAGAAGAAAACGATATGTTCCCTCAAATTCGCCGCCACCTGAGCGAAGCACAAATGGAACAAATGGCTACTCAATTCAAAGAAGCCAAAAGCACCCTCCAGCAAGAAATGGCTAAGAGCTAATTCCGCAGTCGGCTAATTTTAACTCTAGCAAAACTAGAGAATAGCTAAACTGCAACCTATCAATCCCGCTACCAACCTGGTGGCGGGATTATTGTTTTTTATCAGAAATTTTGGCTGAGCGTAGCGGAGGGTTGAAACCCCGTCCTTTTAAGTATAGAATCTACCCAACAACCGAGCAAAGAGACTTACTGGTTAAGTATTTTGGTTGTTGCCGTTGGTTCTACAATTACAGCCTTAACTTAACAACCGAAACTTACAAAAAGACTGGGAAGGGATTAAGCAGAAAGGAAATAATCAAACTGCTCTCACAACTCAAGAAATAGCATGAATGGTTGGTTAACAGAGCCACCTTCCCAAGTTTTGCAACAAGTAGCCGATAATTTGTCGAGTGCTTTTCTCAATTTCTTTGAAAAGAGGGCGAAGTATCCCAATTTCAAGAAGAAGCATCGGGGACAATTTTGTACCATGCTGAAATATAAAGCAGAATGGGAAGGAAAAATCTACATAGAAGTAGATAGATTTTTCCCTAGTTCCAAAACTTGTAATCACTGTTTGCATCGAACTAGCGAAATGCCATTGGATATTCGCAGTTGGCAATGTCCTAAATGCGGAACTTTGCACGACCGAGATATCAATGTCGCTAAAAATATCCGAGATGAAGCTTTACGAATGTTAGAGGTAGGGCATACCTCGGTAGCTTCTGGAGAACGAGTAAGATCAAGCAAAGTCACTGCTTTTGTGAGGCATTGTTCTGTGAAGGAAGAATCACCGCTCCTCAAGGAGCGGTGAGTGTCAAACAAATACAACCCGGCTGTTGAGAAGATACCTACATCCTTCCAAAATTCTGAAGTAGCACAACTGAAGGAAGAAGTTTCTCGACTTAAAGAGGAACTGAATGCGGCACAAAAAGCGATCGCCGACCTACATCAGCAAAACCCGGCTCTTCGACAAAAGGTGTTAACTCCAGAAAAATGCGATCGCTTTTTGAATGAAAGTTTTCGGGTTACTGAATTTCCTTGACTAGCCGTGAATTCCAAGGACACCAGTAAAAACCTGGTAAAAATGCTCCACCCGCTTCATCAAGGTGGTCTTCGACGTAGCCAATATTAGCATCACAAACTTCGATCGCCATGCTAAAGAAGCTGATAGACGCTGGATCTAATTGATAGCTCCATTTTGGATTATAGGGAGCAGGTCTTTTTATGATTCTTCCGACTACATGGGTTTTATCTTTCTGGGTTCCATTGAGTATATTCCGGGCTTCTTGGATCTTACTCTCATCAGTGAGTTCAATAACGAATTGATCGGAGGAGGGTGGGGTTTCAAGTTGATTAGAGTAGGGTGGGACATCAAAGGCAAATCTAGCAGGTGTAGCCGCGTATGCTGGAGCACTAAAGCTGATACCAAGCATACCAACAAGAGCCAATACAATTACTGCTCGACGTGTCAGAGAAGTTAGTTTTTGAAAGAGATTCATGGTAAAGACCTCTACTTGCCAAAAAAATTTTACCACTCTGGTGCACTTATTATTACTGCACCATCCGATCGAGAGTATTCAATGTAAAAACTAACTATCGCCCTCTCCTGCTTGCCTGTGGGCACCGCCTACCTCTATCAATAGGAGCTTTGGGCGTGTCAGCGACGGACGGCCAAGCAAGAAACGCAATCGCAGAATTCCACCTCACCAACTCCAACCCCAGTATAGCCGCGGGTGAAACCTGCCTTCCAAGCAGCGCCCGAAGTTTCTGACTGGTACGTGTTTCGATCGGGTAAAGCCGAGGGGTCATCTAGCAAATTGCAACTCTGGGAAGTTCAGAAAATTACCGATCGCACAAAAGTTAGACGGGGAAAATCTGACAGGCAGCCCGCTGGAGAAATTCCAGAATTGGCAAAGTATCTTACTCTATCCCATTGGCCGCCAAATAGTACCTGCAGCCGTGCCGAAGCATATCCTGAAAACCCCGAGTTTGAAGTTTTAGTTTCAATCCCTGATTAGGACAATATTATTAATTAAAAAAAGTTCAAACTCAGATTTAAGCGTTGGTTTCTGGCTGGCAGGATCAGTCCGGCAGGCAGGCAGAAAACAAGCTGAAGCGGGGATAGACTTTGGGAGTTATTCGAGATATCTAAAACACAATAGCGATACGTCCTTGGAAAGATGCGATCGCACTGCTGCCTTCCTAGGATTGTAACAGTTGAAAAACCACAGTCCACACAGGTTGTCTGGTAGAAACAGAAGCAAGCCCGGACAAACGAGTACGGAGCAGTTACACAGGAGTTTGGACGGTTATGAACAGTTCCTTGACCCGCCCCTTGGCTGTCGTGACGGGTGCCTCTAACGGCATCGGCTACGAACTCGCCAAACAGTTCGCTCAAAACGGCTTCGATCTTCTAGTCACCTCCACCGGCCCAAGTATCAATGAAGCAGCTATTGCCTTCGAGAAGCTCGGTGCCCAAGTCGAGACGGTGCAGACAGACCTCGCTACCTACGACGGTGTTGAAACGCTCTACAGCAAGATTAAGGCGACTGGTCGATCGGTGGATGCGATCGCGATTAACGCAGGTGTCGGTGTCGGTGGCGACTTTGCCCGCGAAACTGACCTGAAGGACGAACTCAATCTGATCAACCTAAACGTCGTCTCCTCCGTACATCTCGCCAAACGGGTACTCAAGGATATGGTCGATCGCGACCAGGGTCGCATCCTCTTCACTTCGTCGATCGCCGCCCTGATGCCGGGGCCGTTCGAGGCAGTCTACGCGGCGTCCAAAGCGTTTTTGCACTCGTTCTCGGAGGCGCTGCGTAACGAGTTGAAGGATACGGGCGTTACCGTCACCTCACTGATGCCCGGGCCAACCGATACCAACTTCTTCCATCGGGCCCAAATGGATGATACTAAGGCGGGCGCCGATCGGAAAGATGACCCGGCTATGGTTGCTAAGCAAGGTTTCGAGGCGCTGATGGCAGACAAGGACAGCATTGTTGCAGGATCGCTCAAGACGAAGCTTCTGGGCACTGCGAGCAAGGTCTTGCCTGATACCGCTAATGCCGAAGGGCACCGTCAACTTACTGAACCCGGGTCGGGTAATAAGTAATCTGCGCCTACAGATCGATCGAATATGCTCAGTTGACACTCTTCTCAACTAGGTCGGAACTTACACATTTAGGATGGCTCCTCGGAGGCATCGTCACAGAGGATTTTTATGAAAATTCACCATCTCAATTGTGGCTGTATGTGCCCGATTGGCGGGCCGCTCTTCGATGGATTCAGTCGGGGGCTGACGGCGAACCTCGTCTGCCACTGTCTGCTCGTTGAAACGAATCAGGGACTTGTTCTCATTGATACCGGCTTCGGACTGCGGGATATCAAGTCGCCTTATTCCCGGCTGAGCGCATTCTTTATCTACTTTAATAACATCCAGTTCGATCCCAAGTACACGGCGATCGCTCAAATCGAGCAGCTTGGATTTTCTGCAAGCGATGTGCGCCATATTGTTCTGACCCACCTCGATTTCGATCATGCCGGTGGTCTAGAGGATTTTCCTGAAGCAACGGTACACGTTATGCAGTCGGAAATCGATGCTGTGCACGATCGGCACGGTTTCATCACAAAAAGGCGCTATCGTCCAGGGCAGTGGGATGAAGTCAAACGCTGGAAATACTATTCGGCGGGGGGCGAACCTTGGTTCGGTTTTGAGGCAGTCCGCGATCTTGACGGGCTACCACCAGAGATTCTGCTCATCCCGCTTAGGGGTCACACGCGGGGTCATGCGGGCGTCGCGATCGACACCCCAGAGGGTTGGCTCCTACACGCAGGCGATGCCTACTTTTACCGAGACGAGATGGGTTCCTCCAAACGACGCTGCACGCCCGGACTACGCGCCTACCAGTGGATGATGGAGGTAGACCGCAAGGCTAGGTTGCTCAATCAAGACCGGCTACGCGCATTATCAGTCGATCGAAGTAAGAGCGTGCGCCTCTTCTGTAGTCACGACGCCCTTGAGTTGAAAGCGTTCACTGGCAAGTCCAGCAGTTCTCACAACTAGACATTTCATCATTTACAACACCTCTGCCAGTAACACCGATTCAGAAACCCGAACTTATCGATGTTACCGACCTTTGAAACAAAACCTTGCTCTGACTTGCTAGAGATTTTTATGTCTTTTAAAGCTTGGCATTAGTGCTTTTGTATTCATGAGCTTATGTAGAGCAAGCCTAAATCATTTGTGCAAAAGCATCATATTTTTTTAATTTAGGAGGAGTGAAAATTTTAAACTTTAATAAAAATTGAAATAGTTTCTTAACCCTGCTAAAAGTTTTACAGAGAGCCTAAAAACGTCTAAGAAAGTATTTAGCGTGTAGCCAAATACTTTCTACTGGATTTTATTCGGAACCATAATGGCAAAATAAACAACAACTTATTGAACATACTGACGGTGATATCTAATCCGTTGACATCGGAATTATGCATCTCTCTCCTCTCTTTCTCTGTGTCCTCTGTGCGCTCTGTGGTTTAATCATTCCGATACAACCGGAATTGATATGATTTACCGTCGTTTTCCCTCCCCTCATTAATGGCTGGTGCATTTTTTCATCTCTATGGTAGCTAGCACCATCCCAGATTAACAACATTTTTTGAGGTCGATTCATTTGCTTGAGTTCTTCAACAAATTTCCCTGTATTTTATTGATTTCCCGCTTTATATGGCTTCACAATAAATTATTTGCTCACTGACTAAATTTAATGCACCATGCCGGAGTTCGCCTATCTCGTTGATTGTCCAGCTTGACTACCCTTCTTTCTAGACGATCGCCCATAAGTAGTTAAAGATATCATCACCTTGTAAGTGACACTCATCTCAGGCATACACTACCAGTTCTCCTGCTATTTCTGGCTTGTGCTTTGATATAAAATCTGGGCAATCATAGCGTTTGTTATGGAATAATTTCTGGCTGTTTACTCGATTGTCCTACAATAACTTTCTGCCAGTTTAATAGACCAAATCTCAATATTCGATACTAACTTTACCGCGATTTAAATATTACATAATAATTTGATATTGAGTATCTTTTTAGTTCTGATATATTCCGGTTTTCGGGTTGAGATAGCCACTGAATAGTTGCCGATAGCTGTTCCTTAGTTAAATAGCTTTTTAAACCGGGATATTTTAACTTTAATGCAGGGACTCCCCGGCTAAATATTTTCTGTGAGTTGGTGCAATAAAACTTGGTGAAAATTCAAATCGTTTTTGTATCTTTCGATAACTAAATGCTTTTAATCTCAGCTTAACAGCCTGTGATATATTCCACTCCGGGATATTTTTGGTAGGACAAATAAAGTTTGGCAACTCTTCTAGTTCTCTGTCCTATTTTTTTTTGACTCGTTTAACATTTTTTTGTCTTTTTTTTGCTCCGAGTCGCGACTGCGGGCCCTCACGGGCACCCGCAGATTCGGTATTCGATCGCCTGCTGTCGCGACTCGGAGCGCCGGCTGCTGGCAATAACTACTTGTCTACCCCCTTTTTTTCTTGAATTTGAGCTGACCACTTTTCTTATTACACAAATCATTCAGAGGCGCTATAGGAGTGATTGTTAGCAAAACCCACCCCTAGAAGATACTATTGTTTTTTGCAATGACCTACTTACCAAAACAATTACAACAGTATCTACCGGAGTGGCAACGTTCAGGAACCTTACGGAATGGGAGTTCACGATTATCCCTATTTGACTGGTACTTTATTTCTCGGCAAGTCCTTTCTATGCGTTAACAACAGAACCGCCGTTGGGATGCAAAACTTGACCAGTCATGTAAGACGAATCTTTTGAAGCTAAAAACACGTAACTGGGGGCAACTTCATCGGGTTGGCCTGCGCGTCCCAAGGGGGTGTCTGCGCCAAATTTTTCAACTTTTTCTTCGGGGAAAGTCGAGGGAATTAGAGGCGTCCAAATCGGACCGGGAGCTACTCCGTTGACGCGAATTCCTTTCTCAGCTAAACTTTGAGACAAAGAGCGGGTAAAAGCAACAATGGCTCCTTTTGTCGAGGAGTAATCTAGCAATTGTTGACTGCCTTTGTAAGCGGTGACAGAGGTAGTGTTGATAATTGCACTTCCTTCTTGTAGGTGTTTTAGAGCCGCTTTTGTTAGGAAAAACATTGAGAAAATGTTCGTGCGGAAGGTGCGCTCTAATTGTTCGGCGGTGATGTCTTCGATGCTTTCTTGGGGATGCTGTTCGGCGGCGTTGTTGACGAGGATGTCGAGGTGGCCGAATTCTTTAACTGTTTGTTCTACAAGGTTTTGACACACGCTTTCTTGGCCTATGTCGCCGGCGATCGCAATGCAGCGGCGGCCTTGTTGTTCGATCGCCTCTTTGGTTTTGTTAGCATCTTCATCTTCGTTGAGATAGCTGATGACTACGTCTGCGCCTTCTTTGGCAAAAGCGATCGCGACGGCGCGCCCGATACCGCTGTCTCCGCCAGTAATTAAGGCTACTTTGTCCCGCAATTTGTCGGTACCGCGATATCCTTCCATAAAGGATTGAGGTTGCGGGGTCATCTCGGATTCAATACCGGGTTGCTGTTCTTGATGTTGAGCAGGAGTCGTCTGTTGTTGAGTTGGCATAAAATATTTCTCTAAGTTCTATACTCTATAAATAAAGGTTTTCTTGGGGTAGCGAATCATTCTTTTTGCCGATCGCGCTCTACCACTAAAGACAGTAATTAAAGACATAAATAAACCCCCCTTCCGAACCCATGATTGTGGCGGGCTGGTTTATATAAATTGTGAGTTTTCCTCAAAGATTGTCGGTAAAACCGGCCCCTACGAGCATCGGGATATATTGTTGTAGAGGCGGGTTTCACGAAAAATATTTCCGGTAATTAAAGAAATCGATAAACCCGCCGCGCGAGCCTCTAATTATTGTCAAAACAGCAAAAAGCACGCCAAAACATGATTTGACGTGCAGTTTAAACAAGCTAGTTGCTAATTGCTGAGTCTCGAACTAGAAACCCAACCTAACATTAAAACCCGGTAGTCGAAGGAGGAGCGCCCACCAGTAATTTAGAGTCCTTGTTCTGGATACCGTTCTCTTCTAAAAACGATAGAATCAGCGCACTCGCCTCGCGTTGGGTGTTGGAGCTAACAAAGCTGCTAACACCTGCACTCTGAGATGCGAGCAAGCTATCGGCGCTGCTGGCTTTAACCGTAGGATCGAGCGAACTGCCGGGGTTTGTCAACGGATCGGTACTAGGAGTCGGTGTACCCGTACCCCCAGTAACGCTATCGATGCCAGAAGCACTGAGGATTGGCGTCGCCACAGGTACTGGCGACGGTACTGGCGTCGCTATTGTAGCGGGGCCCGGCACGTCAAAGTTAACAGGATTAGGCCCAGTTGGGATCGGGAACGGGTTGTTAACACTCGCATCGAAGACTTCCAAAACCGAGTAAGTCCCGGGTACCAAATTTGGAAACAGAGCAATCCCATTAGCGTCCGTTCTGACCAGAGGTTCAGTTGCAGCATCGTAGCGATTGTTCCGGTTCAAATCCAAAGTAAATGGGATATTGGCAAGAGGCGGTTCGCCTGCATCTTGTATGCCGTTGCGGTTGTCGTCTCGGAATTTTGGAACTACCAAATCATAGCGCCGAGAGTCGCCAATCAAAGCGCAAGTAAAAGTTTGATTGGGGCCCAGAACGATATTTAGCGGTTGAGTCGTCTGGAAGTAACCAGGAGGAACTACCTCTCGAAGGTTATAAGTACCGGGAGCCAAATTGTTGAACGCAAAGATACCAAACTGATCGCTAGTGGTACTGGCTTCCCCTGCATCGAGGGCGCCGTTGTTATTGGTATCGAGATAGACAGTAACGCCACTAATAGCCGGTTCATTTCCGTCTCGATAGCCGTTGAGGTTAAAGTCCTCGAATTTGCAACCAGTTATGTTGCTGTTCGGCGTATTGGCAAAAGTAACGTTAGCGTCCTGAGTGTTGAGAGTCAACGGAACGACAGCAGATGTAGAAGGCGAGAAACCAGCCGGTACTACTTCCCGCACCGTGTAATTGCCCGGCTCCAAGTTGGTAAAAGCTCCTCTCCCTTGGGCATTAGTCTGTAGTTGTGGTTCTTCGGCGTCCGCAGCCCCATTATTGTTGGTGTCGAGGAAGACAGAAACACCGCTAAGGGGTGCTTCACCCTGAGTTGGCTCGTAGCGACCGTTTGCGTTCAGGTCATTGTATTTGAATACAGTGATGTTAGGTCTAGTGTTTCCCACACCAGCATTCCCTCCAGATGTATTATTAGCTGGCACAGGAGTAAAGGTAAGTGCTGGTGACGGGTTAGTGGCTGGGAAAGGCAAAGGAGTGTTTGCAAAAATCGGTCGTACACCCGTTGCTGCAATAGAAGCTTCTCCTGCTTGTTGGATGCCGTCGCGGTTGGTATCTACGAATTTAGGGTCGTTTGGTTTCAGTGTATAGGTTGTGTCTGTTACTAAGAGTGGTTGCTCTCTGCTGATCGTACCCTGGAAGCGTGCCTGCGGCCCTGGCGCTGAAACCAGAGCGGGGTTGGGAGTGGTTGGTACTGGAGCATTGAGGTTGCCTGGGGCGCCGCCACCTACTGCAGCAGGCAGTACAGATGGAAAAATTTCCAACACTGCATAGTTGCCAGCTCGCAAATCCCGAAAGAGGACTACTCCGTTTGCATCGGTAATTGCGATCGGTTCGGAGCCTTGATCCCAACCACCGTTCCCGTTCAAATCTAAAATGAAAGGTACGTTAGCAATGGGGGGTTCCAAAACTCCATTGACCAGATTTCGCGTGCCGCTGCGGTCTATATCCCGAAATTTGTTAACTTCAATTTGATAAAGCGGAGTGTCGCCAACTTGAGCGCAGGCAAAGGTTTGACCCGGGGCTACCGTCACGTCCAGTACGGGAATGTTGTTGGGTGGGGTGCTTTGGGGGAAATTTCTTTCTAGGGGTTCTCCGTTGATACCGTTGATTCGTTCTTCCCGAATCCTGTACGTGCCTGGTGCTACATTAAACGACCACGCACCATTTTTGTCTGTTAGGGTGTTCTGTTCCCCTGCATCGCGTTGGCCGTTGCCATTTGAATCAATATATATCCTGACATTTTTAATCCCCGGTTCATCGCCATCTCGAAAGCCGTCCCCATCGAGGTCTAGGTATTTGCATCCAACGATCCGGCTGCCTAGAGGTTGTTCAACTGGGAAGTTGCCAAAGAAAACGTTGGCGTTTGTGTTTCCCAGAGTGACTGCGAGGGGGTTGGGAGTAGTAGTACGGAAATTTGCAGGTACTGGGGTTTCCGTGATTAGGTAGTTACCTGGGACAAGATTTATGAATGAGAACGCGCCGTTAGCGTCCGTCGTGGTTAAGACTTCCCCAGTACCAGCATTAAATACACCGTTGGCGATTGTTGCTGGTTCGAGGAGAAAGGGGATGTTTGCCAGACCTGTTTCATTTGGCTGTCTGATGCCATCCCCGTTCACGTCACGGAACTTGATTCCTAAAATTGCCGGGCCAGCATTCCCAACCACAACTGGCTGTACTTGCTGGGCACTGCGCTGCTCTTCATTATTTGAAGTCATGATTTCTCTCCTTCACACCTAAATCCACGTAAATTACAGACTACTGTATGGGTTGTAAGTTGCTGAGTAGTTTTTACTAATAGCTGACAACCGCTACTCGATTTTACATACGTCTGCACTTGAGGTAATGTTCCCCATCTCACACAACAATGCCTCAAGCTTTGTCGCTGGCAAGTATATCAGGTTTTGAAGAACCCTGGCAATTTGAGGGCAACATCTTCAAGATTTGCACGCCTTCTCTGTCCGTAGATACTTGCTGTTTCGAGCTTTAAAAAGCCTAAGACTGACTTCCCCCTCCGATCGAGTCCGACCTCGTTCTTGTTTGTCCTGGGAAAGCTGTGCTGGGCGATCGAGCGAGGCTGCGATCGCCCAGCACAGCGTAAGGCAACACCGATCGAGCTACCGAACTCGATCTGACTTGGCTAAGCCTGTCCATACGCCGATCGGGGTTGGGGGAATTGCCTGATAGTTTCTCACTTACAGAGATGCTACTGCCTCTGAATATTGCACCCAATATACAAGCCAGCTTCGGAGTTGCCGGAACTTAGGCTTGAGTGTTGGAGGTTGCCAACAATAGGGTATCACGCGATCGCCCTTTCACCTCTTCCTGATTTTGATCTGCTGTTTGGGATTCTGGGCGACCGAGCTTTGTGTCACCCTAAATAACCGAGAAATCTCTCGCGCCCACAGTGCTGACCGAGTTCCCGATCGCCCCTTTAACTAATTCATTTTTCTTGACAAATTCACCGATTTGTGAATTAGTATCCAGACCGACATTCTGTGGCCCAAAGTTAGGAAGATTGCCTAAATTGGCAACAGGTCGATCGACCAAAGAATCACTAATTGGATAACTATCATGACCCTCGCTCAAAAGCAAGCTATCGGCCCCAATCTTACATGCAGGTTCGGGTCCGGCATAGTTGCTGGCATCCGTCAGCAGGTCGCCCTTCAAGAATGTAGCCGACCAATCCTCAGCATCTGGCATCACCAAATCGATGCTGCTAGCCCGAATGTCTGCCGACACAACAACCACCGTAGGCGGAGTCGTTAGAATGAAACCCGGCGGCGGAACTTCGCGGACAACATAACTACCTACCGGAACGTTGCGGAAACTGTAATTGCCTTGAACATCGCTTAAGGTACTCGCTTCACCCGGATCTAAACTGCTGTTGTTGTTGAGGTCGATGTAAATAGCAGAGTTGGCGATCGGCGGTTCCCCGGGATCTAGGCGGCCGTTGGCGTTAAGATCGTTAAATTTGACACCGCTGATCGTTCCCGTTACCAATACATTGCCAAAGCTGAGATTAGTGGCATTTGTGCCGTTGCCCACGGTGATGGGAGTCGGATTTGGCGTGGTTTGTCGAAAACCGGGCTGCGGGACTTCCCTGACCAAATATGTGCCTTGAGGCAAATTGATAAAAGAGAAATTACCTTGGGGGTTTGTTAAAGTCGAAGGTTCGTTGGGATCTGGGGCGCCGTTGTTGTTGAGGTCAAGGTAAATCGGCCAGTTGGCAACTATCGGTTCCGTCGGTTCGTTGATACCGTTAGCGTTGAGGTCGTTGAACTTGAAGCCGCTGATGCTGCCGGTGGGAAAATTGTTGCCGAAATTGACGCCGACAGCGTTGGTATTGCCGGTTATGTCGATCGGGCCTGGATTCGGCGTAGTCTGTACCCATCCCGGTTGCTGGACTTCCCTCACCAAATATCTGCCCGCGGAAACATTCGCGAAAGTGTAGTCGCCTTGCAGGTTTGTGATGGTGTTGGGTTCGCCAGGGTCAACGCTGCCGTTGCCGTTGAGGTCGATGTAAATTGGCCAGTTGGCCAGAGGTGGGTCTGTTGCGTCTCGGGCGCTGTTGGCATTGAGGTCGTTGAACTTGAAGCCGCTGATGCTGCCCACAAAAAAGACATTGCCAAAATTGATGTTGTTGACCGTGGCGTTGGAAGTAACGTTAACCGGACCGGGGTCAGGCGTGGTTTGGCGAAAACCCGGTTGCTGGACTTCTCTCACCAAATATGTATTTGCGGGAATATTGACAAAAGCGTAATTGCCTTGAACGTTTGTAAAAGTAAAAGGTTCGTCGCCGTCGAGCCTGTTGTTGCGGTTGAGGTCGAGGTAAATTTGCCAGTTAGCTAGCCCTGGTTCCCCGGGATCGGGGCTGCTGTTGTTGTTGATGTCGTTGAATTTTGTGCCTGCGATCGTCCCTGCGTTGAAGTTGTTGCCAAAATTGATATCGCCAACGTTTGTCCCGCTGGTAATCGTGATGGGTGAGGGATTTGGGGTAGTTTGGCGAAAGTTCGGCTGCTGGACTTCCCTAACTTGGTAAGTGCCCGGCGGCAGGTTGGCGAAGATGTAGTTGCCTTGCGGGTTGGTGAGGGTGGAAGGTTCGTTAAACTCTGGCTGGCTGTTGTTGTTGAGGTCGAGGTAGATTTGCCAGTTGGCAATTGGGAATTCTCCAGGATCGGGGCGGCCGTTGGCGTTGAGGTCGTTGTATTTGGTGCCGCTGATGCTGCCGACTTGGAAGTTCCCGATGTTGACGTTGCCGATGTCTATTTGGCTGGCGGTTCTGAATTCGGACATGGTGTTGCTGGGGCCCAATGAACGCGGTTCAATGTTTTCTGTAGGGCAATCTAGCAGTTTTTTTGCCAATTGCAGCTATTTGAGAGGCATAAATTTTTTTTAGGAGAGGGAAGGGGTGGGGGGAGA
>JAUBOM010000040.1:0-53119 GCA_036700245.1 Microcoleus vaginatus BM001213989 | reverse complement strand
AAGTTTTTAGCTTGTAACCAAATATCTTCAACGGGATTCTGTTGGGGAGCATTGGGAGCAAATAAAATACAAGTAATTGACCAATTATCAGGTTCTTTGTCACCATTTAGTTCAAATAAAAAGTCTCTAAATTCTCCATATTTATGATAACTAGCTCCATCCCAAATCAAGATAATTTTGCGATCTTTATATTTATTTTGTAAGTATTTTATGAATTCAACTGTTGATTTTCCATCACCAGATGGATGGCTCTGAATATGGAATCCTTTGCTTTGATAATTGAGGGCGCCAAAATAAGTTTGTCTATCTTTTTCATTGGTAATTGGGACTTCAATTCTGATTTTTGATTGACCCCAAATATAACCAGTTAAATCACCATGAAGTAGATGACATTCATCTAAAAACAATACTATTATTTCCCCAGACTCTATACCAGCCTTGTTTTTAAATAAAATATCGTTAATTTCTTCCGTCTTTTTTTTTACCAGTTCTTTATCAAATTTAGGATTGGTTTTTTGAGTTTTTTTCCAACTGATTTTCGCCCGATCGAAAAGTTCATAGTAACTCTGTTTTGATTTATATGTCACACCAAATTCTCGCTCTAAATAAGTAACCAACTCATCTAAATTCCAATATTCTTTATTCTTTAACCACTCGATTACTTCAGTATTTTGTAGAGCTGTTAAATACCCTTTTGACCCTTTATGTCCTAGTTTGATTCCGGCGATGCCTTTGGTTTTAAATTGTTTTTTCCAATAACCAATAAAAAAATTACTTACACCTAAAATTTTGCTGATTTCATGGTAAATATTACCTGAGAGCGCCATCCTTACAGCTATTGCTCGTTTTAGTTCTCTGGCATCGATATCGCTTTTAATGAAAGATTCTAATTGGGCTATTTCTTTTTCTCTATCTTTTTGTTGCAGTTGTAAGTTATTCATTTTTTATTGTCACAATCAAGTATTGCATATAATTGTATCATAGTCTTGATAATGATTTAGGATTGCTATATGACCTAGATTTTTATCAAATGTAATGGTGTCAATCTCTACAAATATCACCAAAAGGAAACCAAGGACAGCAAATAAATAAGCAAATAAATCGCCTGAATACCAACCAAAGAACAAACCGATTACTAAAAAACTCCCCCCCACTAATAGCTGTATCCAAAATCCGAACATCTCTTGGAATTCGAGCTTGTCAGATGTCTGTTTCATGATTTTATGTTTAATCAATTTCAAGTGAATGTTCAAGGATAATCGTTTAAGTCTGCCCAGGCAGACTTAGACTGATAAAAAACCGTATTTTTTTAAGCTGTGGATTATTTTGTGTTTGCTTGGGCGATCGCCTTTTTGGTATCCTCAACACCCTTGAGAGCCTCAGCATCGCCGGGATTTGCTCGTACAGCTCTGTTAAAATTGATTAAAGCTGTTTGATAGTCTCCCTTCTGGTAGGCTAATTTCCCAAGCTGGAGCGATTTATTGAAGTCATATTGTTGACCGCCAACAGTACCAAAATTAGGCTCAGCACCTGGTGTTGCATCGGCAGCAGGAGATGGCTCTTGAATTGGTGATGGAGAAGTGTTGAAATCGGAAGGAAAAGAAGAGGGCGATTGCTCGTTAGCTCCCTGCTGTCCATTAACCCCAGCCTGAGAGCTTGGCTTGAAATCTTTGGCGTGAAATACGTAAGTAGTAAAGCCTCCTAATAGAAACATGAGCAAACCACCACATTGAACTAAAAATGCTTTTCTGATTTTGAGATTGCTCCAGTATTTTACATGAAAAACTAAGGCGGCACCCGGGATAAAAAAGTAAAGCAACCCCCAAACAGTTTCCTGTTGGAAAGCTAGAACTAATCCCCAGATATAACCAGCAAAACTTAAAACAAAACCCAGGAGGAAAAATAAGCCGATCGCAATTCCAGACATTTTCTATTTCTCCGGTTGATGTATGGTTGTTTGGCAAACTGTAAAGGTACAGAAAAGCTCTTAACTACGATTCTTCAACAAATTTCTTTTAAGGTCAATTCATAAATTCATTAATTAAGTTCATAAAAGTCATAATCATATTTTGATGGCGGGTTCTCCTGCCCACCCCACAAGAGTTTCATCAAATTGATGTATGGTTGTTTGGCAAACTGTAAAGGTAAGGAGTTAGGCGAACTTTCAGCCGGAAACTCTTTTCCCTGTTTGCTGTATTAAAAATAGATTAGCGGTAAAAACAGTTCGATCGCGCACAGCGAATGTTAGGATTTTGGTTAGGAATTGGACTAGGAACTCGATCGCGACTGCCGCAAATGATACCCTCTACCCCCGATCCGCCAGAAGAACCATTTGCACGGGCCAGCAACGGCTGGGACATCGAAAAGCTTTACACTGACTTGTCAAAGGCCAAAAAACAATTCGCCCCCCACACCAGAAGAGGGCTGACACCCGTCCAAAAGCGGCACTTGTGTGGCTTGCTTTGCGGTTACAGCCCCGCCGAAATAGCCGTTTTTCTCAACAAACAAATCAAAGGTGTAGAAGTTGATTTGTCAAAAACTTTGTACCGATACATAGAATTATTGACCAACCGGCCCAGAAACGCCCTCAGCAACTGGAGAGACGCGATCGACTGGCTGGAAATAGCCGGGTATAAAACGCAGCCAAAAACCTCAACCGGCGCCATCTTAAAAGCCACTCTCCACCATTCAGACAGGATTTTATCTGCAGCTATCAGTCCCGACGGACAATTCCTCGCAACGGGATCTGACGACAGTACAGTGAAAATTTGGAGTTTGCACAGCGGTGAACTGCTGCAGACGATTTTTGGACATTCAACAGCCGTGTTGCTAGTTGCTTTCAGCCCCGCCAGCAAAACGCTGCTGACGCGATCGCGCGCGGGGACAGTCAAACTCTGGAACCTACAAAACGGCCAACTGCTGAAGCATTTGGCAGACGTACACCGCCACGAATCCGTCGCCGTGAGCCCCGACTGGCAAATTTTGGCGATCGGCACCACCCGCGGCACTGTCAAGCTTCAGCACCTCAACAGCGGCCAACTGCTGCAAGTTTTGGAAGGCTATCAAGGGGATGACATAAGTGCGATCGCCCTGAGTCGCAACGGCAAAATGCTAGTAGCCAGCGGACTCAACGCAGTCAGCGGTTTCTGTCGGGCAACAGTCACTTTGTGGGAACTGCCGGGGGGAGAAGTGAGGCGAACATTTGGCAGCGAAAATTATGTGGCAATTACTCCTGATAGCAAAATTCTCGTCAGTCACGGCAACAAAACGATCGCACTGTGGAATTTGCAAACAGGGGAATTATTGCATTCCCTGCAAACAGCAATTCGCATCACTTCCGCCGCCGCAATTTGCCCCGACGGGAAATACTTTGCAGTGGGCTGTTTTGACGGTACTGTTAGACTTTGGAATCTTCGCGGCGAATTGCTACACACTTTAGATGCACATTCTAGCCCGGTTTCTGCGGTGGCGATCGGGCTTTTGGGCGAAACTCTCGTCAGCGGCGGGGAGAATGGTACTGTTAAAATTTGGCAACTGCGGATTTAAGAATATCGATTCCCGTTGCACCGTCCGTGCTTGTTGAGTGTTGACTGTTGAGTGTTGAGTGTTGACTGTTGACTGATGACTGATGACTGTTGACTGATGACTAATGACTAATGACTAATGACTGTCGGATTTGATATAAAACTAAGGCCGATCGAGATACCCGACTTTTTGAACAAGTCGGGTATCTCGATCGCAGACTGACAATTTCGAGATCCTTTTTAAGCAACAAAAATCAACGTTCCCTTGCTCATTTCCAAAGTATCGCCCATTTGCATACCGTTGTGAAAAGCACCCAAAATCACCTCGCTAGTTTTGCCGAAAGCGATTGCACCGCTAGAATCAATTCCAATTGCGCCAAAATCCCGTTGACGTTCGTCAGCTTCAGTAAAAGAACGCTCAAAAGCAGCTTTCAAACTCAAACCGTCCGTTACCCGAATCACAATTCGCGCCGCCAAACACTCGTCCATAATGTGCTCGCCAATCCCCGTACAGCTTACCGCTGCACTTCCAGCGGCGTAATTTCCCGCAGGCATCGCCGAGTCGCTAACCCGGCCAATCCGCTCAAAACCCTTGCCGCCAGTCGAAGTCCCAGCAGCCAAGCGCCCACGATCATCCAAAGCTACGACTCCGATCGTACCCATACCGGCCGGTTCGGCCACCACGTCAGCCATTGCTTTGCTAAAATTGCCTTGGCGTTCCTGCATCCACTCGTGCAAGCGCAAATCCGTCATCGGATCGTAAATCGGCAAGTGAAGTTCTCGCAGCAATTCCGCCGAACCAAAATCAGAGAGAACCCGATCGTCCGAACTCTGCAAAAATTTAGCAAGTTCGATCGGATTTTGAACGCGAGAAACATTAATCGCCCCGCTAAAACGCTGCATCAAGCCGTCCATCAGCGAAGCACTCATCCGAATTTGACCGTCCGACTGCACCACAGAACCAGTACCGGCATTGAATCGCGGGTCATCTTCCAGCAATTGGCAGCCCCGCACCACTGCATCTACGGCACTTGCACCGTTTTTCAGCAGCGGATAAACTTCCTGCAAAACATCGTAAAGCGATTTCCGCACCGCCTCAATTCCGCCTTTACTGTGTAGAGAACTGCCCGCACCGCCGTGAATAACTAGCTTTGGTTGCACTTGTTGCGATGCCATAATTTATAACCTAATAAAGAAAGTAACTAAAATTTTTCCTTTGCAATCTTAGCCTCGATCGAGCAACTTCCCCTAAATTCTTAATCTTGAGCCGCCAAACGGCGGCGACGACAGCGTTCGGAACAGTATTTGACCTCATCCCAGCAGTCCGCCCATTTTTTGCGCCAAGTAAAAGGTCGATCGCACACCGGGCACATTTTTGTCGGTAAATCAGATTTCGATCGCTGCTTGGCCATGCTAATTTGGACATTATATTACTGATTAAAGTTTAATCAAAACAAACAAAACAACCAATTTCTGCCTAGCACCTCCCCAAATAAAAATGCTCTCAACGGCCGACGCCAACATCCGAATAGTCTTAGTAGAACCCGCAGGCCCATTGAATGTCGGTTCTGTGGCCCGCGTCATGAAAAATATGGGTTTGCACCAATTAGTTTTGGTAAATCCCCACTGCGATCATTTAGGGGAAGAAGCCCGACTGATGGCAGTTCGCGCCGCCGAGATATTGGAAACTGCCAAAGTAGTCGAGAGTTTGCCGGCTGCTTTGGTGGGGTGTGTCAGAGCGATCGCGACTACAGGAGACGATGGTCGATCGTTACCAACACAGCTAGAAGATCCCGCAGACGCCTTGCCTTGGCTCCTAGAAGCCCCCAGCGCCCTAATTTTCGGGCCAGAAGACTGCGGCTTGACCAATGCCCAATTAAACCGCGCTCAGCGCCTGATCCGCATTCCCAGCAGCGATGCCTACACTTCCCTAAATCTCGCCCAAGCAGTCGCTATCTGCTGCTACGAACTGTATCGGGAAGAAGGAAGAAGGAAGAGGGAAAAAGGAAGACAGAAGCTGGAACCAGAAGATGCCTCTTTCCCAGGCTCAGCCTGGGAACGCATACCCAGAGGCTCTGCCTCTTCAATAGATGCAACAGATAATTTATCAACTTGTTACCAAGAACAACTTGCAACCAGCCAGACAGAAAATCCCTCACCTCCCCTCACCAGTGCGCCCTTGGAAAATTTAGAGGGATATTACCAGCAACTAGAAACGCTGCTACTCAAAATAGGATATTTGCAGCCGCACACAGCAGCCAGTCGGATGGAAAAATTTCGGCGCTTGTACAACAGGGCCTATCCGACAATTGAGGAAGTCGCCATGCTGCGGGGCGTCCTCCGGCAAACAGAATGGGCAATGAAAACTTACGCGCGAGAGACAGTTTCTGATACTCTGGATGGGGCGTTGCCAGAAAATCCAAGGGATAGCTAGGAGAAATGCTGATTATTGGGGATGTCAAATTGAGGATTTTTTTCACAGAGAAAAGTCCTGCACCCACTTATCACCTTCATAACCGGGTTTCTTGACTAAAAACCTAAGCTTTGCGATAATTTGCGAGCAATAAACCCGGTTGCTGATACCATGCAGCGTCTGGGGCAAATCTAAAATCTAAAATCTAAAATCTAAAATCGATTGGCTGGCAAGCACAAAAATCTTAAACTTGAACTTTACAGTAGTGATGAAGGAGTAAGACGTGGCAGAGCGGTTTCCCAAAGGATCGATATTATCGGTGATATCCTCGATATCCTCTCCCAACTCCGGCTCAAAGCAGCCTAAGTCCGGCAAAGCAAGTCAGTCTGGCAACTCGGGCCGCCGCCGGGCCGGGCCGCAAAACGGCAATTCAGAAATTCGATCGCCACAACCTCCGACTTTGGCACCGCAACAGGGCCGCAGCAGCAGCAGCAGAATTAGAGCGAATTCTCTGGAACCTTCGGAAGAATTGACTGCACAAGACTTTTTATCCGATCCTAGATCTGCCATTAACCCCAGACAACCCCGAACCAGCAAAATTCCCCTGTCAAAGAGTCGCCAACCAAGCAAACAAAGCCTCGCTGCTGTGGATTTGTTCGATTTTCCGAACCCGAATCGGGAAAATGTGAGTTCGATCGCCAGCAATCCCACCAGCGAGCTTTCGACTGCAACTCCCCTGCAGCCTTCTGCGCGCATTCCAGACACGCGATCGCGCCCAAATACCAAGAAAGCCCCCGTGTCGAAACCGCGTCCCCAAGCGAGCCAGAGACCCGGCAAACGCTCTGCACCTCGGACCGTGCCGCCGTTGGTGTATGCTACTCGCTTGCTGATTTTGGGAGTTGGGATTGCGGTGATTTGCGGCACCATGCTGTCTGTGGTGAATGGTGTGACTCGAGCATCGACTGTAGCTGCAGAAGAAGAAACCACCGCAGGGCAGAAAAACCCAGCCGATAGCGCATCTGCAGCAGCGGCCGCCCCGGAAGCGCTGCAACTGAATCAAGAATTAGGGGCTTTGAAAACGCAAGTTCAGGTTTTAGCAACAGAAAATCCTACTTTGACAGCGGGAATATTTCTAGTCGATTTAGATACTGGAAGCTACCTAAATTTTAACGGCGATACTGCTTTTGCTTCAGCTAGCACGATTAAAGTACCCATTTTAGTAGCTTTTTTCCAAGCAGTAGAAGATGGGAAAGTGCAGTTAGATCAGACGCTGACGCTGAAGTCAGAACACATTGTGGGCGGTTCTGGGGAGATGCAAGACGACGCACCCGGTAAGAAGTATTCGGCTTTGGAAGTTGCCAAAAAGATGATTGTTGTTAGCGACAATACGGCGACAAATATGATGATTGAGTTGTTGGGAGGTGCTGAGGTGTTGAATCAGCAGTTTACAAATTGGGGTTTGAGGGCGACGGCTATCCGCAATAATTTGCCGGATTTGGAGGGAACTAATACTACCAGTCCGCAGGATTTGATTAATATCATTGCCCAGATCGATCGGGGAAATTTGGTATCGGTGAAATCGCGCGATCGCATTTTGCAAATCATGCGCCAAACTAAAAACGATTCTTTGCTGCCGAGAGGTTTGGGCGAAGGTTCAGTTATTGCTCACAAAACGGGAAATATTAATACAATGCTTGCGGATGCGGGGATGGTGGATTTGCCGAACGGTAAGCGTTATTTGGTGGCAGTGATGGTGAAGCATCCGCCGGAAACGGAGAAGCCAGCTCAAACATTAATTCGGGATATTTCTCGGATGAGTTACCGCTATTTGAACGGTGGGGAAACGCCTGCAGATTCACAAGTGAAAATTAAAAATTGAAAATTCAACCGGGTTTTTTCGGGCAAGTGTTGTAGAGTTTATCAAACTATAAATCAGTTTGTATGATGAAACTAAACATCCGCGTTGCTTGTCTGGTAGCGCTCTCAACTTTAGCCGTTGGAGTCTCCCCCACCTTGAGTAATGCTAATCCTGTTCCTGAATATCAGACCGACGGGGTGACAGTGATTAACAACAATATCGAACTCAATCGGGCAAAAAACTTAGCCCGTCAAGCAGCAGAAGCTGCCAATGGGGGTTTAGGTAACTATCGCGCTGAAGCTTCTATGCACGGTACTTCTAAGGAATCGCCGTTTGTTGACAATGGCGATGGAAGTTGGACTTTTACTTTTAAGGGCTACAAACCCGGTATGTCTGTCTATAATGTAGAATCGGTTGTTACGGTTTCTCAAGATGGCCGAATCAGAGTTGATTACAATGGGCGAATCCGCCAGTTATCTCAATTTTGAACAACTGTGCAAATAGCTAAGTACATCGGCTTGCAAAAACATAATATCAAAGCTGGTAGCATGGGAATTAATATTACCCACAGCGGTAGGCGGGTACGCAGTCGAACCATCAGAACACCGCACCGTGCCGTTTCCCGAAAATTAATCTGGCGATAGTTACATCTGTTGGTGCAAGCGATGGCTCTTAGCCATCGCCAGTGCTACGATTATTTTGGGGTAGGGAAACGGCATTGCCGTCTCCTCAGTTACGATCGTGTTTGAGTGCAACCGGAATTTTTTATATAACACCCAGATAATAGCGCAGTATACCCGGCTATGCAGTTTCAATCCCCGATCGGGATTTAAGTTAACGGCATTTTTTCCGTTTGTTACAATCAAGGGAATTCCCATCCTCACATCAGCACTAATGCAAATTATCCTAGAAGTTCCCGAGATCCTCGGCGAAAAACTGCAACAATTGGGCGATCGTCTCCCGGAAGCCCTGGATCGCGTACTTCGGGAACTCGCCCCCGCAGAAACCATCTCCTACCAAGACGATCGCCAAATCGTCGAACTGCTAGCCAGTCTACCCAGCCCAGAAGAAATCCTCGCAATCCGCCCCACACCTGCGTTGCAAGCCCGCATGAGCCAACTGCTTGATCGCAATAAATCCGGCACTCTTTCGGCCAGAGAGGAAGTCGAACTCGATCGCTATTTGCTGTTAGAACATTGGGTGCGTTTAGCCAAAGCTCACGCCTACAAACGCTTACAGACAGAAGCATGAGTTATGTACCAGCCACTCTGCGTCGCGTCGTGACCCAACGCGCCGGAGAGCAATGCGAGTATTGTCGATTTCCCCAAACGGCTTCACTCTTTGCCTTTGAAATGGAACACATCATTGCTGAAAAACATGATGGAATCACCGAAGCTGGAAACCTAGCGTTATCCTGTCCTTGCTGCAACCGTTTCAAAGGAACTGACCTAGGTTCCATCGACCCTGAGACAGGACAGCTAACTCCCTTTTTTAATCCCCGTCTCCAGGAATGGTCAGACCATTTTCGGCTAGAAGGAGGAGCAATCGTCCCACGGACACCAGAAGGGCGCGTAACCGCTAAAATTCTGCAATTTAACCTCCTAGAACGCATCCTCGAACGCGAGCAACTTATCAGTATTGGGGAATATCCAGTACCCCACCAACCAACCACATAAACAGTAGGTGATTGTATGAAATCAACTTAACGATGCCGATTGTAGCAATGATTTAGAGAAGTGGTATTATAAAACAAATGAATAATTTTAATTGTGAAAAAACCTTATAACTGGAATAGTCTTATAGACTCATTGGGTGATTGTAATTCCCCGTATGCTTATATAGTAGCTTATTATCTTTCAAGATTTGATAGAGATGCTTATCAGAAATTGGGATTTGGTAATATGACTGATACCCATGAAAAAATAGGCTCTCTACTTGGAATTCCTGCTAATACAATCAAAAATTTTAGAGATGCCTTTGATCCTTATCATGAAAATAGGCGTAGAGGCTGGTGGCAGAGAGAGTTATGGCGTTTTGAGAAAGAAATTTATGAAGGATTTAAAGAATATTCTGAAGAAGAACTCTATGTTTTAGTTGGCAAAATTTTAACCACACCCAAGCTTGATTTTGAACAGCTTTTCGATTATTTTAGTGTATCCGATGATACGCGAATATTTCCTGATGAAGTCGGAGAAGTAGAGGAAACTAAAACTTTTAAAGAAGGTTCTATCCGTCAAATACAAGTTAATGCTTATGAACGAAATAATCCAGCTCGCAAAAAATGTATTGAATATTATGGGCTAAATTGTTATGTTTGCAATTTTAACTTTGAAAAAGTTTTTGGAGAAATAGGTAAAGGTTTTATTCATGTTCACCATATAATACCTTTAGCTGAAATTAATCAAGAATATGAAGTTAATCCTATTCAAGATTTACGTCCACTATGTCCTAACTGTCATGCAATGATTCATAGGAAATATCCTCCATTTACTATTGAAGAAATTAAAAATTTACTTAGTAAAAAGTGATTTCGTAGATAGATTTCCCAGATATTTTATGAGACCAGAGAGGCTCAAACCGTTGTCCTACAAGCCATACAGCCGAAAGATTTGACCGACAGCATCCAGGATACAAGCCCCCGGATTCATCCTTGGAGAAATAAAAAACCTGTATCCGATGAAACTTGCCCCCCGAATTTATCCGTGGGGTCAATGCTTCAATTCTTTAATCTAAAATCTAAAATCTAAAATCGATCGACCCCCTCAAAAAAAACACCTACCCATTCACGGAAATTCCAGGAACCAGAAAGCCATTAAACACTCGCCACGACTTCGAGTTGCGCCGCCTCTTTCTCGTTCATCTCGTCGAGTTTCTGCCAAACTTGCTGCATCAATTCATCCAACCCAACTCGACTCACAGCGGAAATAAACAAAATCGGAGCACCGCTAATTTCTTTAAGTCGGCTGGTTAAATTAGCGATTTCTTCGCTTTCGAGGTCGATCGCATCTACCTTATTAAAAGCCAAAATCTGCGGTTTCTGGGCCAAACCCCGCCCGTAAGATTTCAATTCTTCCTGAATAGTGACGTAATTGGCGATCGGATCTTCATCCGTAATATCGATCAAATGCAGCAACAACCGAGTTCGTTCGATGTGCCGCAAAAACTCGTAACCCAAACCAGCACCTTCGTGAGCTCCCTCAATCAATCCCGGAATATCTGCAAACACCGTACCGTCGCCAGTCGGTTTTCTGACTACGCCCAAATTCGGAACCAAAGTTGTAAACGGATAATCTGCTATCTTGGGGCGGGCCGCAGACAAAGCTGAAATTAAGGTTGATTTGCCAGCATTCGGCATCCCGAGAATACCCACTTCAGCTAATAGCTTCAATTCCAAACGCAAAAATTTGTGTTCACCTTCTTTTCCCGGCATCGCATAATCTGGAGCGCGGTTAGAATTAGTCAGAAAACACTTATTCCCCAAACCGCCTTTGCCACCTTGGGCAACGCAAAAAGTCTGTCCCGGCCTTACTAAATCTGCTAAGATTGCCTGAGTTTCCGCGTCGTAAACTACAGTACCGCAGGGAACTTCAATTGTGCGATCGTCCCCAGAAGCCCCCGTCATATTCTTCGGCGCGCCGCGCTTCCCGTCTTCCGCTTTAAAAATCCGGTTGTACTGAAAATCTAGCAGCGTTTGCAGGCTTTCCACCGCCACCATAAACACAGAACCGCCCCGCCCGCCGGTGCCGCCGCTCGGTCCGCCCGCCGGAACATACTTTTCTCTGCGAAAAGCTACCATACCGTCGCCGCCTTTGCCGGCTGCGACTTGAATATCTGCTCGATCGATAAATTGCATAATTTAGTCAGTAGTCAATAGTCAGCAGTCAATAGTCATTAGTTATTATTATACCAGATACAAGTACCGTCTTCCCCTATTCCTTTAGTCCGGGTCTGCAGACGACAGCCAAGTTTATTTGCGATTTACAGTTGCCACAAAAATATAGCAATCCTAAATCATTTCTGAATTTCTTACTCCCTCCCCTCGAGTTCGGGGAGGGTTGGGGTGGGGTAAAAAATTTAGGACTCCTGCAAGGATTGCCATATAATTATATCAATTCTGAAAAGTAGTGCAGAGCGAGAGATTGTACGCGAGCATCTGTAGGGAATCCGCACTGCCGTTTCCGGCTCCTAAATCTGCGACTTTTAATAATTTGTATAAGATTGAGGATTGTACTAAGAGTTTTGTTGAATTAGTATTATCAAAGCAGATTTTATATTAGCAGGACTCACGCAGAAAAACTGAATAAGCTGTTGTGCATCTAATTTGACAGTCAATCTTTCTACAATTCTTGTGGGACGCGCATCCTGCCCGTCTCTGTATTCAATTTAGATCGTAGCAGCTTAAGCCGGGTTTTTATAGTAATGAGGCGGATAGCTGTAAAAATGTTTTTTATGGAAAAATTAAGTTTCTAAATCCTCGCCAATCCTCTAATGCAAATTAGCAATTGCTAATTACAGGACTTCGGCAAATACTGATTTAAGCGGCGAATTATAGCCCTAACGTGCTTGTGGGCGCATTCTACAAATAGAGGTTCTGCGCCCAGGAATGAACTAGCGACTCGCAATTACCCTCTCCTACTAACAATACGACGATATATCTTCCTTACATTCATCTGCCAAATAGCAGAGAGCTCGAAAGCGCATCCCCACTAACTGTTCGTAAAGCGGGTTAATCTGGCACATCGCCGGAATGTGGACAATTTTGCGACCAAATAATACGATATCTCGCTCAAACGGACACTGCGGCGGAATAACTTTACAAACAAAGTGTGCCAATCTGGGGTCGTGAATTTCCCAGCCGTCGAGCCAGTCTTTTACTGGTTGCAGGACATTTTTTTGGTGAGGTTTAGGTAGCCGAGATGAAAGCGGTGTTCCGACGAGGGGGACGACAGTCTCATCAAAGACTATTTGGCTGCTGGGCCCCTGCGGATCGCACTTGCTGTCTTCGATGGTGTGTCGCAAAGCTTCGATCGCCTCCACGTTCTGACCCAAAGCTGTGCAAAAATTGGAGATTACCTCGTCTTCGCTGCTCGAGTATGTACCGTCTGCCAAAGCTACCATTACTGCTGTCCTCAAAAAATCCTCGCCTTTGGCGGTGTCTTCCCCTAAGGCAGTGGCTAGTTCCTCTGCGGTAATCGGTTCAAAAGCCGCCTCAAAAGATATCGGATGTAGTTCATCCTCAGTTAGATTCGCAATCATTTTTTGCTCGTATTCGTCAAAGTTGCCGTCTGCCCAAGCAATAGTCAGCAATCCGCGCAGCCAAGCAGTAATCTCTTCATTGGTGCAGGAAGATTTAGCGTCACTCATTAGCCTTTCCATTTGGATATACCAGTCAATTTGGTCGTTTACAGCGGGAGTAATATTTGCCTCCCAAAAAATATTGCTGCTTGTTTGTTCGATCGACGATCTATTTGTAGAAGGTGGGTGCCTGAAGATTGCTCCAAACGTTTGTAGTGGACGTGTTAAAAGCATATTGGTTTCTCAGGAGCATCGCTGACTAGCGAGCTAATCTATTGGTGTGTTCTATTCCCTAAAATGTCATCTATCAGAAGGAATAGGTTTGTTTAATTCATCTTAACTCTAGTTGCACCGATTGAGATGGCGATCGAATTTTATTTAAGCCCGATTGCCCTTAGCCACCCAATTTTTCGCAAGAAATAAAAGGTTGGCAAGCGAAGGATCTAATCAGGCACTGGGTTTCTCACCCAGGGGCGATCGAACTTCGCTCTGTTTACATTTTAATATATATTTTTGTAAATTTTTCTGTGCCGGCAGGACAATATTAACAACGAGCCGGCTTTAAGCTGTTGAAAGAAAAAGATATGAGGAAACAGTTACCGCCTGTCAACGGGTGTGATTGCTGTGTCCGTCTATAAATCACCGATTTTTTTTTAACTTCGGCGACACAAAATCCAGCGCAATTCCATTGGCGGGCGTGCGTTTGCCATCGGGAAGACATCTCGACCGGTGGCCCAACTGGGAAACCAGG
The DNA here is from genome assembly GCA_036700245.1 of Microcoleus vaginatus BM001213989. GTDB lineage: Bacteria > Cyanobacteriota > Cyanobacteriia > Cyanobacteriales > Microcoleaceae > Microcoleus. The sequence goes on along the minus strand of JAUBOM010000040.1, from coordinate 39,278 downwards.
GCGTCGGCGGCCAGGCTCCTTCCGGCAGGTGGTGGCGTTCGTACTCAAACACCAATTCGTCGGATATTTGGACTAAGGGCAACCCTTCCATTGCGGTGGCGAGTTCTTGGGGCGTAAATAAAGTAGACCAAGAGAGTTGGGCAACTTGTCGCACCAGGGCATCAGGCTGGTAGTCGCCGACAGTTAAAAACGTGCTGAACAGCAACAGACCTCCGGGACACAGGGAATCGCACATTTTAGCCAGGAAAAGCCGTACTTGATCGCTGTCTCGAAAATGTGAAATGACTTCGGCGGCAACTGCCAACTGGTAGCGGGCCGGTTTCATCCGCATTAAGGGGTCGAGCACATCGCCTTCAGTAACACTCACGGGAAGATTTTCGGCTGTTACTGCAGCTTTCAATTGTTCTGCAAAAGCTGGAGCTAGTTCGATCGCATCCACAGAATAGCCCAATCTCGCCAGCGGCAAGGTATTGCGGCCGGTCCCAGCCCCCACGTCCAAAATCCGCACTCGATCGGGTGTGCCCAATTTAGCAGCCGTTGCCATCAATTTTGCGTCTGGATGAGAGCCGAAAAGTGGAGGTTCTCTGGTGTCTACCCAGCTTTTGTACTGTTCTCCAACTGTTGAGCTAGTAACAATCACTTTGCAAGCTAAACCGGTTTGCGGCGGCTGTACTGATTCGTATTGCAGGATCAGCATCGATGCTGTGGAGGTGCGGTAGCCTTGTTCTAACTTGTTGACTAAAAGCTTGCTGAGTTCGTCTCTGCGGTCTTCTGGCAGGGGTCTGTCGAGAGTGCGAAATAGCTGTTCGATCGCCTTGAGATAGTGGCTTAACATTCCCGGGACGCAGGGGAAAACTAATTCTCCGCGAGCGATTATGCGAGTATTAATTTTGTAGAGGATAGCTTGCTGGAGAATGTCGGGATTTACTACCAGCGGTAGCTGTTCGGTCTGGTTGATTGTACTTTCGGCGCCCATAAAATCCGCGAAGAAGTCATTAGTTATTAGTCAGTAGTCAGTAGTCATTAGTCATTAGTCAGTAGTCATTAGTCATTAGTCATAGGGAAGTCTTTTGAGAGCTAGCTGTACAATTTAAAAGTATAAAAAAGCCGATTTTAGATTGATTTGGTTTGGTTGCTTAGTCTTTTTAGATTGTAGAAAATCCGATTTGAGAGCTTTATTTTAAATAAATCTCAAATCTCAAATCTCAAATCGACCAAGCCCAAAACGCGAGTAGGTCCCAAAATCGGAGTTAGTATCAAGATCAGCTGTAGCGCATTTAAATTGTATGTTTCACGGCGAGGTGGAAAAAGCGTCAAATCCTCTCGCCTTCTCCCCTCTCTCCTTCCCCCGTCAGCCATAACAGGCAATTTATATGGGTAGCAAATTAAAGCTGGGCTTAGTTGCTGCCGGTAAAAGTCACTTGAGGGAACTTTGACTGAGCTTCAGTCATCGGGCGCCGTCTGCCTTCCTCTTGCCAGTAGTTGATTACTTCTGTGGCTTGGTTGAGGATTTCGACCCGATCGTTATCAGCAATCCAGTGTTTGGCTTCGAGTTCGTTTTTGAGGTCTTCCCACGCATCTTTGCGAGGCCAGAAAAAGTAGGATGTCAGCGGGCTAGTTCCTTTGCCGACAACTTGGTCAACGGCGAGGGCAACATTCTCTTCTAGCCAGAGAACTTTTAAGATGAACTTGGACAAGCAAACCTCCAGGGTTCCGATCGAACTTGTTAAAAATTTCTACAATCGCTAAGCGTAGCACATTCTGTTCAATAATGAGTCATCAGTGATTAAAAGTTTTGTGGCGCGGCTGGTTTTAGCGCCGCGAGCGGGGCTGGGAACAGATAAAATTTGGGTTCTCACGCGCCCTAGGTACAAGGATGGTTAAGTTGTGAACAGAGTTATTGTAGTCTTCGACATTGACGGTGTGGTGCGGGATGTGTCTGGTTCCTACCGGCGGGCGATCGCGGATGCGGTGGAGCATTTCACGGCGGGTGCTTTTCGCCCAAATTCTCTCGATATCGACTCTCTGAAGTCTGAGGGAGTGTGGAATAATGACTGGCAGGCATCTTTCGAGTTAGTTTGCCGTTATTTTGAGGGAATTGGGCGATCGAGAAACCAACTCGCTCTCAACTATGACGAATTAGTGGCTTTCTTCCAAAGTCGCTATCGCGGACCCGACGATAAAAATTGGACTGGTTACATTTGCGGCGAACCGCTGCTGTTAAGTCCCGCTTATCTGGAACATTTAACAGTTGGGGACATTGTTTGGGGCTTTTTTAGCGGGGCGATGCGGGACGAAGCTGCTTATGTTTTGTCAGGGAAACTGAGTTTAAATTCCCCCGTGTTGGTGGCGATGGAAGATGCACCGGGAAAACCCGATCCGGCTGGACTTTTCTCCGCAATTGAACAGTTGGAAAACCTGCACGGTTTAGAAAAAAATTTGCCCGTGATTTACGCGGGAGATACGGTTGCCGATATTTACACCGTTGTGAATGCGCGGGAAGTGCAACCAAATCGGGTTTGGCTGGGGACTGGAATTTTGCCACCTCATGTTTTGGATGATTCTGTGCGCTGCGATGCTTATGCAGCAGCGCTGAAAACTGCTGGTGCAGCAGCGGTTTTCAGGAATGTCGAAGAGTTGACGGCTGCGCGGATTCGAGAATTAGTCAATTGTTAGTTGTCAGTTATTAGTTGTCAGTTGTTAGTTGTCAGTTATCGAAATAACCAATAACCAATAACAACCGCCAACTTTCCCTTTGAGATTATTGCAAGTGCAAGAATTTCTCTAATGCACTGACTGCAACTGGCGGCCAGCGGCGGGTATTGGCAACCCAATCGAGGTCTTTATAGCGGGAATCGAGGCCGACTGCTGCTACCCAATTGCTTTCAGCTTCGCCGCGTTTTCCTGCTTCCCAAAGACAGGCGCTGAGGGCGGCTCTCATGTCGGCAAATTGGGGGTATCTGCGGACGATGTTTTTCATGTTGCGAATTGCTTCTTTTGTTTGCCCGTTTTGATAAAGTGCGAGGGCGTGGTTGGCGCGGGCAAAGGCGTATTCGGGGGCTAATTCAAAGGCTTTGCTGTAGTCGGCAATTGCTTGTTCCCATTTTCCTAAACCGGCTTCGGCGTTGCCTCGGTTGTTGTAAGCTGCTGGATCTTTGGGGTCTAATTCTAGCACGTGATTGTAATCGGCGATCGCTTCTTCCCAGCGTCCTAAACCTTCTAAGGCGGTGCCGCGGTTTAGGTAGGGATCGGGGGCGTCGGGAGCTAGTTCGATCGCTCTTTCGTAGTCGGAAATTGCTGCTTGTAGCTTGTTTTGGCTGACTCTAGAATTGCCTCGGTTGCTCCAAGCGGGGGCTTGTGAGGGAAATTTGTCAATGATTTGAGTCCAAAAAGTTTCAGCGGCGGGAAATTTGCCTTCATTTGTAGCTTCAAAAGCTTTTTGAACGAGTTCTCCCAATTCCTGTTGGGGATCGGCGATATCTGTTGGTTGTACTTGTGCGGTAGCGGGCGCGATATTTCCCAACCAAACTAACCCGGTTACAATTAATACTGTAAAAAATGTGAAAAATGAACGAATCATCGTTGTTGGCAGTTTAAACTTTACTAAACATATTATTAACCGAAATTGCGGGCGTTGCTTGGATAGTACCAGTTTCAAAAAAGGATGTGACTGTAGGCAACCCCCAAACCCTTATTTCATCAGTCATTTACAATCCTTTAATCTAAAATCTAAAATCTAAAATCTAAAATGGCATAAGTTAGGGGTAATTTGGTGAAAAAACGGTTGCTAATTTTGGGCGGGACGGGGGATGCTGCTGAATTGGCGGCAAGAGCGTCTCAAATCGCTGAAATCGAGGTGGTATCTTCGCTAGCAGGACGCACTCAACAGCCTTTTACCCCAAAAACGGGTACGGTGCGAATTGGGGGGTTTGGTGGGGCGGCTGGGCTGGCTGCGTTTTTGCTCGATCGCCCGATCGACTTGTTAATTGATGCTACTCATCCGTTTGCGGCTCAGATTTCAGCTAATGCTGCTGTTGCTGCTGCTGAGTGTAATGTGCCATATTTGATGCTGGTGCGTCCAGCTTGGGAGAGGGTGGAGGGCGATCGCTGGATTGAAGTTGCCAGCCACTCGGAGGCTGCAAAGGCTTTATTAGGGCAGTCTCAGCGGGTGTTTCTCACCATTGGTAGGCAGGAATTGGCGGAGTTTGCGGGTTTGGATGCTATTTGGTTTTTGATGCGGGCGATCGATCCTCCTGCACTAAATACTCCTGTACCTAACGGTAAATTGTTATTAGCAAGGGGGCCTTTTACCTTGGAAGACGAGCGCCAACTACTATTAAAATATCAGATTGATACAATTGTTAGCAAAAACAGCGGGGGCGGTGCTACTTATGCGAAAATAGTTGCGGCTAGGGAACTGGGAATTCCGGTTGTGATGGTGCAGCGGCCGCCGATTCCCGAAGTTGAGCAGGTTGCTGATGTTGAAGGGGCGATCGCTTGGTTAATTAAGCAGTTATTAGTTATTAGTTATTAGTTACATCCTTGGCGCGATCGGACTGTGCCAGGCCTCAACTGAGGTTGTAGCAGCCAGACTGCAAGAATTCCTCTCCCCCAAGCGTCTATAACCAACTAAGCTACTATCAGCAGTTGGGGTTAAGGTCGCGGATCTGACGGGGTGACAACGCCTCTGTCTTTTTGAGAGCGATCGATTTAAACCCTTCTCAGTGCAAGGCTGTCCGGTTTTTTGTCACTGCCTCAGCAAAATTACTCTAATAACCATACCCAATCAGGAGACTCAAATATATGCAATACAAAAACGGTATGCCAATTGCCATTATTGGCGCGGGAATATCTGGTATTACGACAGCTCATATTCTCAAGAAAAATGGCTTCCAAGCAGTTGTTTTTGAAAAATCCGAAAAGATGGGCGGAGTATGGGCAGTTGCATACGCAAACATACACCTGCAAAATATCGGGGAACAGTATCATTTATCAGATTTTCCGTGGCCATTCACGCCTGATTTACATCCCACGGGAGAACAAATCCTGAATTATTGGGAGCAAGCGGTCAACCATCTAAAGCTTGATGTGCGGTTAAATCACGAAGTTATCGAACTAAAAGAAACAGAAGAGGGCTGGCTATTAAGATATAAAAACCAGGATGGCGTTCACGAACAATTATTTGGATACGTCGTTATCTCAGTTGGGCAATATACAGAAGGAAAGTATAAACCTGAATTTCCAGGTATCGAAGATTTCGGCGGGAAAATCATCACTGAACGGGATGTCCACACCCTTGATATATTCGATAATCAACGAGTTGTAATCGTTGGCTTCGGAAAGAGCGCCTTGGACATGGCGACTTTCGCAGCCAAACAAGGCGCGCAAGTAAATCATGTATTTCGTACAGCGCATTGGCTTATGCCAAAATGGATTTTGGGCGTACATTTTACCTACGCATTATACAGCCGTTTTGGGACAGTGATGATGACAAGTTGGGCACATCCAACCGCCATTGAACGTTTCCTGCACAATCGCCTTGCCTTCATTGTTTCACGTTATTGGGATTTGGTTGCATCCGTCTTCCGCTTTCAAGTTCAGCGAAATGTTTCTGGAAAAAGCCAAGCCGCCCAGGATCGCATCAAAGCTGTACAACCAGACCAAAAACTATTGCATGATTTACGTTCAGCCACACCGGTTGCGCCTGAGGATTACTATCCGTTTATTGCAGAAGGAAAAATCTTGCCCCACTGTGCAGAATTATCTGGTTTTTCGCCAGAAGCAGTAAAGTTGAAAAATGGTTGCGAGATTCCATGCGATTTAGTCGTTCTATCTTTGGGTTCGCAAACGCCGATTTTTCCATTTTTGCCTGATAAATATCGAAAAATGTTGGAAACCGAACCCGATGGCGTGCAGTTATATCGCCACTTGCTTCATCCTCGCATTCCTGGCATTGCCTTTGCCGGATTCAATCATGGATTTATGCACATGGCAGGTGTCGAGGTCGCCGCACAATGGCTGTGTGCTTACTTGCGTGGTGAACTTGAGTTACCTTCCAGCGAGAATATGGAAAAAAGTATTGAATATATCCGCCAGTGGAAACGCGCAAATATTCCATTTGAAACTTCGCGATCCTGTGGGACCAACGCTCGCTTCCAACAATATATTGACATCCTGCTTAAAGATTTGGGTGTTTCTCCTTATCGAAAATTGCCTAACATTTTCGCTGAGATATTCGGCAGATATGAAGCATCAGATTATCTTGGGGTATCGGAAGAATATAATCACAAACAGAAAAGTCGCTCTACTCCACTACACCCTCTGCCGTTGGATACCTGATTGCTTCCAAAGCTTAGCAGGGGTCAATTGAGCTCAATTCCGGTTGCACCGGAATTATTGTTGACTGTTGACTGTTGACTGTTGGCTGTTGACTGTTGACTGTTGACTGTTAACTGTCAGTCGAAAAACTGAATGATAGTTGAGTATTGACAGTTGATTCGATTTTACAATTCGATGCTAGCGGAGTTGATATGACGCGCTATTCTGCTGCCCATTTCGCACTGATTGGAAAGGATATCCAAGCTTGGGTAAATTTATTTGCTGAAGATTCGGACTGATTGTTCGATCGCCCAAATCTAAGTTTTCTACCCAAAATTTGAGTAGATTCTGAGCATAATTGCTGATTGACAAATGCTTCCCTAGCTTAAATTGTTACCTTACCAATGGGCACTGCCTGGAGATACAAATCGCTCGGCTAGGCCTCCAATTCCCATCACCAATGCCCAATGCCCAATTCTCAATGCCCAATTATTTGGATTTTTTCGGACTATTCAAAGAGTTAAGATGATTGTTCATATCCTGCAAATATTTAGATAAAACAGGATACTGTGAAGTCGCTAGCAGTGCATCTTTTTTCTGGCTGACAGTTGTTTCTAAGGGCAAAACGCGATAGTTCGTTTTATTGTTCTGAGTATAGCGGTGTACCCAAGTCGGAATGGTTTTGATGCTGGTAATTTCTGTAGTTTTTTCGGGAAAGGTTTTGCGAATACTTACTTGCAAAATTACGCCTAAGTCTGTATAATTTTTATTCTGACCGGAAATGAAGTTTCCCATTGAATAAATTGCTACAGCTTTGCGAGTTTTCCCATTTTTGCCGGGGAAATTAAAAATTTTGTAAGGTTGGACGACGTGGGGATGGCTGCCGAGAATGATGTCTGCACCAGCTTTTAATAGGTTTTCCACTAATTGTTTTTGTTGGGTGTTTGGCTGTCGCTGATATTCGTTGCCAAAATGCAGGGAAATTGCGATAATATCTGCTCCTTGTTTTCGGGCTTTGGCAATGTCTTTGACTATCTTTTTTTCGTCTATTAGGGAAACTAAGTAATCTTTGCCTTTGGGTATGGGAATGCCGTTTGTGCCGTAGGTGTAGGCTAGCATGGCTAGTGAAATGTTGTTTTTGGTGCTGATTAAAGTACGTGAAGCTTCGGCGGCTGATGTGGCTGTTCCTGTGAAAGCAATTTTGCGATCGCTCAGATTGGCGATCGTCCTAATTACCCCTTTTTCTCCACGATCTAAAGCATGATTGTTCGCAGTTGTCAAGATATTAAATCCGGCTTTTTTAGCCGCATCCGCTAATTGAGCCGGTGCGTTAAATAGGGGATATCCCGTATATCCGCCCGCATCTTCCCCCGCTAAAGGTGTTTCGAGATTTCCCGTTACCCAATCGCCTGTTGATAGGATACTTTTAACTGGTGCGAAGAAACTGTCAAAATTGTATGTTTTCTTTTTTGCGTCGTAGCCCGATCGCGTTTGGGTACTGTGCATCATGATGTCGCCGACAGCAATTAGTTTTGCTTCTTCGATCTCAGACTTTGGTTTGGCGGGAACAGGGGTTGCTATTGGCGATCGACTTTCTGTAGGCTGTGTGTTGGTTTTTGGCGTTTGGATATTGCAGCCTGCGATCGAAAGCATGGCAATTAGGGAGAGCAACCGACGAAAATTCATGATTTTTGAGAGTGATTTGTCGGCTTATATGGTATCATGACCAAAACTTAAGTCAATAACATAAGTCTGTCATTGCAAACGGTAGTGAAGCAATCGCAGCATCTATTTTTGATAGGTTCTACGTAAGTCCAGATCGCTAAATTAGTTGCCACTAAATAAATGACTAAAAAATATCTAATTATTGCCTTTATTGTTTTTGTATCAATTACGGGTATTGGTGTTTTGACTTACGCTCAAAGTTCGGGCGATTCTCTTCGGGATAGCTTTGTTTCACGACCTTTTGAATTTGCCTTGATTGGCGATTTGCCCTACAGTGGCGAACAGGAAGCAAAATTTCCTAGTTTGATGGCAGATATCAATCGATCGCCCGCAGCGTTTGTAGTCCACGACGGCGACATAAAAAGCGGTTCTAGTGTCTGCGATGATGCAACTTTTGTCAGCCGCAAGCAGTTATTTGACAATTTTGAGATGCCGTTTATTCTTGCCTATGGCGATAATGAATGGACAGATTGCCACCGTTCAAAAAACGGCAGTTACGATCCAGTAGAAAGACTCGCTAAACTGCGAGAAATCTTCAGCCGAGGTAATCAAAGTTTGGGAAAGCGCACCTTAACTCTCACCCGTCAAAGCGAAAACCCGCACTTTGCTAAATTCCGCGAAAATGTTCGCTGGATTTATCATGGCGTTGTGTTTTTCGCGATTAATATGCCGGGAAGCAACAACAATTTTGGCCGCACTCCCGAAGCAGATGCAGAATATGCCGATCGCAATTCAGCTAACTTAGCATGGATCAAAGAATGTTTTGCTTTAGCCAAACGCAGCAACAGCAAAGGAATTATGTTAGTTGCACAGGCCAATCCGGGATTTGAATTCGATCCGACGGACAAAAGAAGAAGTGGCTACAACGATTTTATCGCAACTCTGGAAACAGAAACAGGCAATTTCCCAGGGCAGGTTGTATTCGTCCACGGCGATACTCACTATTTCCGCATCGATAAACCTTTACCCTATTTTACCGATGAGACTCAATTACCGAGAATGAAAAATTTTACTAGAGTTGAAACTTTTGGTTCTCCAAACGTGTATTGGTTGCGGGCTTTTTATGACCCAGAAAACCCTAATTTGTTTGAGTTTAAGCAGCAGATTGTTCCGGAAAATTAGGCGAGGTAACACAAATTTTATGCAAGCTAAATATTTTTTTACTGACACTGAAGATAGGTAGAATTGAGGAATTTATTTATGGCGTTCGCAACTGGGCGCCTCACCCTGGAAGAATTTCTGAAACTGCCAGAAACTAAACCGGCCAGCGAATACATTGAGGGGGAGATTATCCAAAAACCGCTGCCGAAAATAAAGCACAGCCTATTGCAATCCAAAGCCTGCAATGAAATTAATCAGGTGACCGAGACTCCAAAGATAGCTTATGCTTTTCCAGAGTTGCGGTGTACGTTTGGCGGTCGATCGATTTTTCCAGATATTGCGGTACTATTGTGGGAATAGATTCAATTTGATGACCGTGGCGAACCAGTAGATGATGTGCTAATTGCGCCGTATTGGGCGATCGAAATCCTGTCGCCACAGCAAAGCTCAAATCGCGTAACTAGAAAAATTATTCACTGTCTTCAACATGATTGTCAGTTGGGGTGGCTAATCGATCCCGACGATCGATCGATTTTAGCATTTTTGCCCAACCAACAACCGCAATTCTGCGAAGGTAGCGATGTCCTTCCCGTGCCCGAAATGATTCCCCTGAATATCACCGCCGAACAGGTGTTTAGCTGGTTGAGAATGCAACAATGAATCAGGGCGATCGTCTTTTTTTTACATCACATACGGTTTTAAATTTCCTTTTTTTTAAAGTCTCGCGTTGCGCGGACGCAAAGCAAGTGTAGTTGCCGTTTCAACCGCCGGACGATCGTAGGGGCGGGTTTCACAGACAATAATTGTCAATAATCGACAATATAGTAAACCCGCCCCCACCCAACGGTAAATCCCCATATATGTTTTTCTCCGGCGATCGAAATCAAGGTTCCTGTAGGCTATTGGTGGTGTGGGGGCGGGTTTATATAGATTTGTTGTAATCGTTATATATTGTCTGTAAAACCCGCCCCTACGAAATTCCCTATTTCCGCCAGGTGTCAAATTGGTCTTCGGAACAGCCATTAATAAATTGATTGCTGACCCAACCGTCAAGGATTGTCAAAGTTTCATTAGGAGGATTACCCGAAAATCTGGCCGCAATTTTCACCCAGTTACCTTGTCTGCTGACAGCCCTAACTCCGTCTCCCCTTTTCAATTTAGCAACAACCGGGTACTGATTGCCTGGGCCTTTGCGAATGTTAACAGCGCCACCTTCACCTGTAATAAACGAGCACTGAGTTTGCTTTTTTAAAGCTTCTGCTTTTTTGGGATTAAGACTTTGCTGCTTGCCGAAAACAGGATAGCTGTAAAGTGAGAAGCTAAAACTTGCAACGACGGCTGCAATAAAAAAGGCTTTTAATTGAGTAAAAATTAGCATTATTTCATTTCCTTGGATTGGCCGAACTGAAGTCCTGACTATGAACTTTTTGATAATGACTTCAGTCCTTACTACTAACTGTTATTTGACAGAGGCAAACCATTCGGTAACACCTTGGGCGATCGCCTCGGCTAACTTCTTCTGTTCTGTCGGATTCACAATCCATTCAAACTCTTCGGGATTGATCATAAATCCCAATTCCATTAAAACAGATGGAGCAACTGCAGGACGAGTCATGGCTAAGTTGTTCCAGAATACACCATAGCTCGGACGGTTCAACTTGGCAACTAAATAATTGTGCAAAAACATTGCCAAACTGTGCGCTTGCGGGTGAAACCAGAAAGCGCCGACGCCTTTAGTATTAATCGCGTCGCCGTTATCTGGCAAAGCATTGTAGTGAATTGAAATTGCGATCGCAGGTTCTTCTTTTTGAATCATTTCCACCCTCGGCGGCAAATCCAAATCGACATCTTCTACTCGCGTCATTACCACATTCGCGCCGCGATTTACCAATTCCTCTTGCACCAATTTCGACACCGTTAAAGCTACTGTTTTTTCCCTAATTCCCACTGGACTCACAGCACCTGAATCCTGCGGCCCGCCGTGTCCCGGATCGATGAGAATCTTAATTCCCGACAGCGGCTTTGCTTGCGACACAGGCATCATGCTTGTGTTCGCAGGCGGGTGTTTTAAAGACAGCACTAAAGTTGTGCCGTCGTATCTCAATTTATAGCCCCACTGCTGGGCAGATTTGAGATTAAAAGTATATTGTACTTGCAGCGGCGATATTTGTTGCCATGCCAAACGCGAAATTACGGGGTCATCGTCGAGGCGAATAATGTCAGTTTGAGCGGTGGTATTGTACAGGGTTAAAGTGAATGTGCGTTCTCCTTCCTGCACGGTGACTGGGACGGGTGTTTCTAAGGGAAATAAGACCTCTGTCCAGCCGGAAACTTGACGCGATCGCGCGCTGCGAATAATCGATCGCGGAGGCACTGCATCCTTGACAATTTGCACTTCCGATGCTTTAATCCAAGCACCGTAATCGAGTCTGAGCCATTCTCCCTCGCGCCCGATAATTGTTGCTCGCGTTCCCTTCGGCAGCGGTGTCATCCGAGAAAAATCCGTACTCGCCCCGGTTCTGGCAACACCCGGATCTGCCGTTACTTCTGCTATTTCTAAATCTGCCGGAGAGAGAATAGAAATCTTGCCAGTACCTTGTTGGCTGATAGTTCGATCGTTCATTGTTAGCTCAAACGAGGGTACGCCTAAATCAATTTTTTCTCCCTTAGATGAGAGGGAGCTTTCAGGGGTTTTCCCGCAGCCTTGATACTGTTCGCTGCCGCCTTTTTTGAGCGGGGAGTTTTCACCTAACAGTACAGATTTGTTGTCGGGTAATTCGACTTGCGATCGCGCTTTTAAAGGAATAGTAACGCCCGCCAATTTTACCGAAACTTGAGCATTCGCAGGTGCGATCGCCCCAAAGCAAATATATTCTCCCGGCAAACTCGCCACATCGACTTTTGGCGTTAGAGAATCTTTAGCAAAAGCCAATCCTACAGGGACTTCCGGCTGATTCGACTGGCGCGTCACCTTAATTTTGACTTCTTGATTTTCGTAACGCAAGGTAAAGACATTTTCGCCGAGTTGCAGGGGAAAAGTCGGGGCGAAATGGCCGGCTGCGGTGCGAGAAATTTGGTTGCCATTTACCAACACTTGTCCCGGTGGGGGCGCTGTGCCGATTAGAAAGATGCGATCGGTTGTAGTTTTGTGGTTGGCGGGAGGATAAGCGACGAACAAAGGTTGAGCGGCGACAGCTACAGAGGCGATCGCCACGATCATCCCAAACACAACTAATCCTAAAAATTTTCTCATTCTAAATCGCAACTAATTGAGAGCCTGTTGGTTATTTATACTAGGACTTGCGCTAAGAAACCCGGGAGAAATCCGGGAATAAACTGCCTTTCTGAGGATTAGCCGTAAGTCCTATTTACTATACAGGGCCCATTTTATCAGGTTTGTAGTTGCATTTGAACGATATGCCACATAAATTCCCGCGTAAAACCATTAAGTTTTAATTAATTCCGAGGTCGTTCTCCACAGTTGATCCAACCGATTCGCCGGCATCGTCAAATACAAAACATCCCCCGCACTCAGACAACAATTCAGCAAATCCCAGCCGTGAATAGTTTGACACTTAGTTTCCGCATAAAGAGGCACAAAATCAGCAGACTTAGCAGCATCTTGAATGCGGTGGCCGCAGAAAGGATGTTTTGGCGTAATCAATGTGGCTAAGCAAACCCATAGACTATCAGCAGTCATTCCGTTGCCCAAAATTCTGCCTCCAATCGCCGCCGCCGCGAAAGCAGGAGCCGCCAATTCCGTCGGGTTCAAAACTCCTTCAAACTCAAAAACTTGCTGCACCATTAAAGCAAAATGTGGGTCTTGATTTCGGACAATAACTGATAGTTTTGGTGCCAATCCTTTAGCGCTCAAGGCAATTTCGACATTAGACATATCGCTGCTAGTAACCGCCAAAAGTGCTGCCGCTTGCTTAACATTAGCAGCTTCCAGAGTTGCGGCCAAACTGGCACTTCCCTGAATTACCGGAATTTTCATTGAGCGAGCCGTGCTCAGAAACCGGCAGTTCGGATCTTGCTCGACCACCACAATATCGTAACCGTTAGTGTGCAGTTCTTTAGCAATTTGGATACCCATTCCTCCGAGTCCGCAGATAATGTAATGATTGCGCTGCGGAACTCGCGCCACATCCCAATATTCGGTAAAGCGAGTTCCCAATACATAATCGTTGAGCAGTGCGTAGCAGATGCCGATGATTCCGGCTCCAACTAACATCATCACAACTGTAAATAGTTTAATGCTTTCGGGAGCTTGTTCGGCTACTTTTTCATGGCCTCCGGCTCCGGTAATCATCCCTACTGAAAAATAGAGAGAATCGACAATTGAGATATGCTCGTCAACACAAAGATAGGTAGCAGTAGCAAGGGCAATCATTGACAGCAGCGTCAGTACAACAATTACTGCTGCTTGGCTGTGCTGCTGAAACCTGTGCAGCCTAGTTAATGTTTTGAGGAGTTTTTGAGTTAAAGTTTTTTGGGGGCTGTGGAGAGTCGGCTGAGTGGCAACAATTAGCCGATCGCCCTGCTGACACTGCCGCTCCGTAAGCACCGCCGATACTAAATCAGTTTTGTTAGCAGCAGGCAGATAATAAATCAACATTCGCGATCGATCCTCCCACAAATCGCTCAGTTTTCGATTTTTCCAAGGATGTGTTTCATCGATATATTCTTCGTGAATCGGCCAAGTGCGATCGAACAAGCGCAATTGTCCGATCGCCTGACTTCCGAGAGCCGCAAAGGCAAAAACCGGAGCCGCCAACGATGAAACGCTCATGGAAGTGTGATCGGCCAAAGTGTGGTCAATTCTGTCGCCCAAGCTAGTATTGAACAATCTGTTGATGATGCGAATCTGAGGATTGAGAATCCTCGCCTGCATCAAAATTGCCAAATTCACAGCATCATCGTCTCCTGCAATTACTAAAGTGTGAGCGTTTTGAATGCCTGCCGCCAACAAGGTAGAAGCTGCTTGCAAATTGCCGACAACCACATCAGAAGTTTCGCCGCGAATTGGGCGATCGCTAATACCAACCACAATCGCTCCTTGCTGTCTCAACAAACAAAAAATCTTGTGTCCCGTGTGGCCCAACCCGCAAACAATGATTCGAGGTTTCATAAAAAATTATTTGCCAGCCGATTTCCGAGCTGTGCTTTGTAGTTTTACTTACCATTGTTGACTGCTCTGGCTTTGAAGAATGTAGCTAAAAACACTATCTAGGATGCTTGTGCCGCAGTGATCTCGAAGTTTTGGAACAAGGAAAGGACAGTGCCGTGTCTCTACAGCCGCGTTCCCAAGTTTTGAAACCAGGACACAGCAGTGGCCTGTACCTAAAGATATGAGGTGCAACTAACCTAATTTAATATTTGAAAAATATCCGGGTGCGACAGCCAACCAGCAGAATCTTAATAGGTAGGGAGAGGACACTGCCCTGTCCCTACAACTATGACATCCGACATAAATTTAACTGCCTTAGCGGCAGGAGTGATTATGAAATTGACTACATCCTTATTAGCATCCACTTTAGTTTTCGCGGGTACTGTCGCCTTTGCAAGCCAAGTGCAAGCAGCTCCAGCCCGCAACTCTTTGAATAACACTAAAACAACATTCCAGTGCGTTACTTCCGGTCGTAATATTGCCACAATTGCGCGGCGGGGAAATGTCACGACAGATCCAATGATTGTTTGGAAATCTACCGAGTTCGGCCGCGAATATACACCTTGGCAGCGCTGTCAAATTGTTTCCAATAGATTGACACAAGCTGTTGCCCAGAATGGCGGAAGATTGAGCAACTTGCAGTTAACAACAGGAATTATTAATAACTTGCCCGTAGTTTGTTACGTGAACGGACGGGGGCGCTGCAACTCTCAAAATCTGCTGTTCACCTTAGACAAGCGCAATGCTAAAAATCCCGGTGATGCTTTAACGAGATTGATTAATTTTGCCCAAGACGGCAGCGGGCCAGTTACAACGCTCAGAGGCGGAGGTCAATCGTCTGCACCGCAGTTTGTTCCCTTTGGAGATATGGTCGATCAGGCTCTTAATTCTCCAAACAATAAACCGTCAGCTCCTGTAGTAAAACCGCAGGGCAATCGAGGTATTTAATCTCCCATTCTACTCGTTATCTACTCGTTATTTACTCGTTACTAGGCTCTGCCTGGTAACGCAGATCCGGAGGAAGAGCCTCCAATTTTCATGGAAGCGCGAGGCAGAGCCTCTGGATATCGGTTCCTAGGCTCTGCCTGGGAACCAGTTACTACTTCTACACTGTCACCCCTTCAATCTTCTCATCAGTCAACTCGTACAAATCGCGCAACTGCTGCAACTTATCCGCATCCGGCAGCCAAAAACCCCGCCCGTTAGCCTCCAACATTCTGCCGACAATATTGCGAAAAGCTTCAGGATTGGCCTGGCGCAACTTCTGCGCCATTTCCCGATCTAAAGCATAAGTATCAGCCGCCCCATCGTAAACCCAACCATCAGTAAAATCAGCCGTCCCGCCCCAACCAATTAACGCCGTCATCCGCTGCGAAATTTCATAAGCACCGCCAGAACCTTGATTTGCCATCGCGTTAGCCCACTTAGGATTTAGCAACTTAGTTCGATATTCCAAGCGCAGTAAATCTTCTAAATTGCGCGGAGTGGTATCCTGAGAAAAACTTTCTACAAAACTCGTATTAACCTTTTTGCCGCGCTGCTTTTCTGCGGCTTTCTTCAAACCGCCAGTATTCGCATAATACTCTTGAATATCAGTCAAACCGTATTCCACAGAATCAATTTCTTGAATTATGCGATCGCACCCTTGCAACAACTGAGTCAAAACCTCCGGCCTCGCTTCCCCCTTATCCTTCCTCCCATAACTAAAAACATTGCGACTTTCCCAAGTTTTCCCCAACTCATCCCCCGATTCCCAACTACCATCAACAACCCTATCGTTAACCAAAGAACCAAAATCCCCAGCCGGATTAGAAAACAACCTTGCCGAATAATTCTGCACACCTTTTGCCTGCAAAATTAAAGCGTGTTTGCGAATAAAATTCTCCGACTCCGGTTCATCAGCATCGGCCGCCCGCACGAACAAATCATCCAACAATTCAATAATATTCACAAAGCTATCTCGGAAAATACCCGAAAGATTTCCCAACACATCAATCCGGGGATGACCGACATCAGCTAACGGCTTTAATTCATAGCGAACAATGCGGCCAGTACCTTCTTTAATAGGTTCAGCCCCCACCAATTCTAGCAGGATTCCAATAGATTCGCCCCGCGTTTTAATCGCATCCAAACCCCACAACATCACCGCCACAGTCTCAGGATAATTCCCATGTTCCTCAACGTGCTTCTCAATAATTTTCCGAGCAATTTCGCGCCCCCTTTCATAAGCAGCCGGAGAAGGCATCCGATAAGGGTCTAAAGCGTGAATATTCCTACCAGTTGGCAACACCCCAGCCCCATCCCGCAACAAATCCCCACCCGGTGCAGGCAGAATATATTCCCCATTCAAGCCCCGCAAAAGATTAGTCAACTCATCCGTTGTTTGCAACAACAAATCACGCACCAACAAACCCTCCTCAAAAACCCCACCAAACCCCTCTTTTTCTTCCTCTCTGCCCGCTCTGCGCCTCTGCGGTTCATTTTCTTCAACAACCAGTTTTTGCACCTGTTCCTGTGATAACCTCTCCCCAAAATAAGCCTCAAGATAAGAGGTCATTTCCTCAGAATTAGGCGGTTCCCCGAGAACGTGCAAACCAGAAGAAAACAAGCGACATTCCACCACCTGCAAATACTCGTAAAGCTTCACCAAATAGCGGTTAAAAGCATCAGGGCTGAACATCCCCACAGTCTCAAAACTAAAAGCAATCCCCAACTTGCGAGCCTCATCAAACGGACAATCAGCCTCCAAACCGCTATCTAAAATTTTATTGCAAATAGCCTCTTTCAGCACATAATTCTTAGCCGTATCTTCCCGATATTCCGCAATCAAATCCCGCAAAGCCATCAATTCCTTGTACAAGCCCGCGCGGCCGTAGGGCGGCACGTTGTGAGAAATCAAAACACCGTAACCGCGCCGTTTTGCCAACATCGATTCCGAGGGATTGTTAGCAGCATATATATAAAGATTCGGCAAACTTCCCAACAGAATATCCGACCAAGAATAGCCAGTATTCCCCAGAGGAGATCCCGGCAACCATTCAACAGTCCCGTGCATTCCGAAGTGAACCACAGCATCAGCTTGCAAATCATTTTGCAGCCACTTGTAAAAAGCAGCATATTGAGGGTGAGGCGTCAAATCGCGATCGAACATTAAGCGCATCGGATCGCCCGAAATTCCCAGCGGCGGCTGCAAACCTATCCAAACATTCCCCAGTTGAATGCCACCGATTTGGAGCTCGTCGCCCTCTGTCTTAATACCAGTACCAGTCAGAGATTTCCACTGTTTTTCGATACGACTTGTTGACAAATAGCCCAGCCATTTCTCCAGCTTTTTAACATTAACAGTATTGCCCAACCCTCCCCTCCCATCTGCGTTCATCCCCGTTAATCCGCCCCCATCTGCGGTTGCAGCATCATCCGCCTCTTTCACCCTGCGAATTAACTCCTCACCGTCAGCCGGAATTTCTCCAACTGTATAACCTGCTGCTTGAAGTTTGTGCAGGAAATTTAGCAGCGATTTCGGTACATTTAATAAAGCAGCCGTACCCGCCGCACCGTAACCGGGAGGAAACCCGTAGAGAATAATCGCAATTTTCCTTTCAGATGGCGGAGTTTGACGTAGTTTCACCCAATTGTTAATTCTACTTGTCAGGCGTTTCGCGCGATCGGGCACCAGATAAATATCCTCACCCACCAAACCGCCCAGAGGAACAGGATCGATCGCGCCATCCAACTCAGGCAAAGCATACAATACCACACTTTGCAAACCCCCAATCCCCTGACGAGTCCAAGAATGGATATCCTGAATCAGCAGAGGTGCGGACACAAAATAAGGTACATTTTTAGCAGTTAAAATGCCCTTAGCAACTTCCACCTGCCTTCCACCCTCCATCGAACCAGCAGGCCCGCCAACCAAAGGAAAGCCAATAGTAGAAACAATTGCATCAACTTCCACAGCATCTTGAGAAAGCGAAAGAGTTTCAATATTGCCTTGTTTTCGCCGCGCAGTTTCATTAGCAGTCGTCATCCAATCCCGCACCGCCACATGGCCTTCAACGCCATTGATAAAAATCGGCAAAGGCACAATTCCCGCATCTTCAAAATAGCGAATCAATTGAGGAATATAAGGCTGCTTGGTGATAACGTGTTTGCGGTAAAGCAAGATGCCCACAACAGGGGATTTTACTTGATATGAATTTTGGAACCAATTGGGTCCAAATTTTGTTGGACGGGCCTCTTGCCCGCCCCTAGCACTTTGATTACCGAGATACCAATCCAAATATTGCCGAGGCGATTCAAAATAACCATTATAATCGGGATGCAATAAACCCATATTGGGAGTTTCTACAGGCGGCGGAATTTTTGCAACCTTTAGCCCCAAATACTTTTCGGAAATAATCCAAAACATCGAGACAACATTATCCGCACCGCCCGCATTCCAGTAACCATAAATAATCAGCCAGTTACGCAAATCTTGCACTTTTTGCACCGGCACATACTTTAATAACTTCGGCCCAACCTTCAAAAAGCTGATATAACCAGCCAGCTTATCTTCTTCTCGCCCATTGCTGAACTTATCCAGAATAAACTTAACAGGCTTCGGCATTCCCTTCGGTTTGTCTCCAATTTTAAAAGCGCCAATTTGAGTAAGACTCATCAATTCCAAAGCCGACTCAAAAACCAGGCGAACCGGAATACTTTCCACCCTTGGACGCAGCCACATTACCGCATCGTAATCAAACAGCAAACTTCCGAAAAACACATCAGCATTCAAGAGGGCAGCCGCTACAGCGTCCGGTTCGTCTGCGAGGGCGCGATCGCTAAAAACCCGTACTTCCAATCCCTGACACCCAGAAACAGCCAACTCGGCAGCTTTCCGGTACAAATCAGCATTAAAAGATTCAAACCCTGCAATTAAGACAATGCGTTTCACAGCCCAACCTCGAAATATTTGCTTCTTTTAATGATAAACTAATTCCAGAAATTCACAGGCAAGATGCCTGTGCCACTAATAAAACAGAAAAACTTCTTGCTTCACTTCTTACTCTTCCTTCGCGCCCTTCGCGCCTTCGCGGTTCGTCAAATATTTATTCGGGAAGTAACAAAAGATTAAAATAATCAAACCACTCCAAACACACACATAATTAAAACCGTGAATCGAATTCCTCCCGCAATAGTTATCTTAGGTCAAAACAGCCAGCCGATCGCCAAAAAAATCTCCGCACATTTCCCCGGTTCCCAGATTTACGGTTTAATCGATCGCACCAACGACACAGACATCAACTTTAGCAACTTCGGCGAAACATTGCGGGAATTATTTGCAACAGAAACCCCAATCATCGCCATCTGCGCCGCCGGAATTATCATCCGCACCCTCGCCCCGCTGCTGTCAGACAAACGCGCCGAACCGCCAGTTTTAGCCGTCGCAGAAGACGGAAGCGCCGTCGTACCGCTGCTGGGCGGTTTGCACGGCGTTAATGATTTGGCCAGAGAGATTGCAGCAGCCCTCGGCGTACAACCTGCAATTACCACAACCGGAGATATTCGGTTTCGCACCGCGCTGCTGAGTCCTCCCCAAGGCTATTATTTGGCGAATCCAGAGGACGCGAAGACTTTTATTTCAAATTTGCTCGCCGGGGCAAAAGTACGCCTAGAAGGGGCTGCAAGCTGGCTTTCCGAGAGCAATTTGCCGTTAGCGAAGCCCTCGAAGAGGATCGCCCCAGACGCAAAATTGACGATCCGCGTCACCGAAAAAGCAAGTGCGCCAACGCCCGATTGTTTAGTTTACCATCCGCAAATTGTGGCAGTTGCACTCACAAAGCTATCGAATATTGAGCCAGAAATAGCGGTTTCATTTGTCCAGCAAGTCTTGGAAAATGCAGGTTTAGCGCCAGCTTCCGTTGCGGGATTTTTTGCATTAAAAGAGGAGATGGGAAATCCGGCACTTGAGGAAGTAGCAAATTTTTTCAAAGTCCCCGTCCGCTTTTTTTATCTCTCCGAACTTGTGGAATTAGAGTCGGTTAAATTAACAGAATATAATCAAAATTTTGAAGTCACGACCGCACAAATTGCCCTGACAGCAGCAGGTGCAAACAGTCACTTAATCGAGTCCGATCGCACCAACGCATTCAATTGCGCGATCGCCCTGGCCGCCCAACCCTTTGATGCTAGGGCGATCGGAATTAGCCGCGGCAAACTGGCGATCGTCGGTACCGGCCCCGGAGGTGCGCCCTGGATGTCCCCGGAAGTTAAGGAAATTCTGCGCGAAGCCACGGATTGGGTGGGTTACAAATTTTATCTCGACTTAGCCGGCACCCTGCGGGAAGGACAAAAGCGGCACGATTCCGACAACCGCGAAGAGATCGATCGCGCGCGTTTTGCCCTAGATTTAGCAGCATCAGGAAAATCTGTCGCCGTCGTTTCCTCGGGAGATCCGGGTATTTTTGCGATGGCGGCGGCGGTGTTTGAGGCGATCGACTTTGATGCCAAACCCGAATGGCAAGGCATCGATATTCGGGTGGCACCGGGCATTTCAGCCATGCAGGCGGCCGCTGCTGCGATCGGAGCACCTCTCGGACACGATTTTTGCGTGATTTCGCTTTCGGATATTCTCAAGCCTTGGGAGGTCATTGAACAGCGGATTGCGGCTGCTGCTGCTGCTGATTTAGTTATGGCATTTTACAATCCCATCTCGAAACAGCGGATTTGGCAACTCCCAAAAGCGATTGATATTTTGTTGCAAAGTCGCGATCCTAAAACCCCCGTCATACTGGGGCGAGACCTGGGCCGGCCCGGTCAATCTGTGCGGGTTTGCACCCTCGGCGAATTCCAGCCGCAAGACGCCGACATGAGAACTTTAGTTATTGTCGGTTCGAGTCAGACTCGGATTATTCCCCGCAAATATGGAGATGTCTGGGTTTACACGCCGCGCAGGTACGAAAAATAAGTAAAGCAGCGAAAACTTCGGAAAGAAGCAATTGACGGAAAGCTAATTGACTTTGACAAGGAGATTTTTTGATCTGGCTGGGGGAAGTCTAGATTAACAAATGGCGGCGAATCACTCGATCGCGATCGGCCTGTTATTTCATCTCATAGTTGTCACTCTCGATTGATGAATAATCGTCTTTGAGTACAAAAATCCTCGTTACTGAGGGATCTCGGCTTCCTGAAGCCGAGTTTCTCTGGCAGATATCGATCGAATTTAGAGATCGACTCAACCGTAGTAAGGATTTCAGCTTCATTTTGGGAGATATCTAATTTAAATCTCAGGAAACAAGAAGTTTTTTATATAGCCACAATAAAATTAAGGGCGATCGAGGTTTGTTAAATTCCTTAACCATATGATAATCTTCCGGTTACAAAAAGAGGGTCTTCACCTGCAGTCTTCTATGTCTTTGGGTAGACCGTGTTTTTTTTTTCTTTTGATAAGCTTCCCTTAATCAAAGCTTAAGATAAGGGTTAAGATAACATGAAATTCCAAATTCCTCTAGCTCCTGGGGCTGTAACCCAATTTTTGCTTCGAGTGGTGGTCTGTCTAGTTGTACTATCTTTCTCAACTCAGATGAGTTTGTACTTATTGCCGGATTACCCCTTGAGAGACTTCTTGGTAGACAAACTCAACGTTGATTACGAGGGGAACATTCCAACCTACTACTCATTTTTGGCATTGCTGTTTAGTTCTGTGTTGCTGGGTGCGATCGCCCATGTGAAAAAATTGGATAGCGATCGCTACAAGAATCACTGGAAAATTTTATCATTCATATTTTTATATTTATCTTTAGACGAAATTGGTCAATTGCACGAAAATTTGATTGTTCCGATGCGAAAGCTGCTAAATGCCACAGGATTTCTTTACTTTACTTGGATTGTGCCGTTCGGTTTTCTAGTAGCAATATTTCTCTTATCCTACACTAAGTTTCTGTTCCACCTTCCTGTTTATACAAAAAAATTGTTTATTGCAGCAGCCGCTCTTTATATTGGAGGAGCAATCGGGGTGGAAATGCTAGGGGGGTACGTAGCTTATACAACGGGACATAAGAATGTATCCTACGTGATAGTAATCACCCTTGAAGAGTCATTAGAAATGCTGGGCATCGTTGTATTTATCCACGCATTGATTTCATATATCAAAACATATTTAGGTGGCTTAAGTTGGAATATTTACATATCAGGAAAAAACACACAAGTTACCGAGTATCAAAATACCTGCCTACCTGCCCTTAGCGAACCAGCCAAGACAAATCTATTAAGGTGAATTACTTAAAACCGGGTTTAATGGACGACGAAAATACTGCATTATGGTCTTCGATCGGGATAAAAAACCCGGTTTCTTTGGTACTGATGCGTCCTGGACTGGAGGTTCTGCGGTCTTCGGTGTACAAAAGGACTAATATATAGGCTGCTTGCTGCACCAAAAGACTAATTAGAGGTGGAACAGCTTAGTTCACAGATGACATCCTCGCCTTTACCAGAAAATCGTTAAGAGCAACCTTTGCATTAGGATTTGACGGCAAATGACTTGTAAAACTTGCATCTTCTAATATATTAATTAACCGATCGCACTCTTGCTGATAAAATTCTATATCTGTATCTTCAAGCACTGATTTTTCCTCCCCAGCCAGCTTGCGATCGATCAAATCAGGAATATACGACAACTGGAAGTTCTCGTTAAGTTTCACCAAATTCGCCTCGACTTCCCCCGTTTGCATCAAGTGAATCCCAGCCAGCAACACCCGGTAAACATACAGCAGCGGCTTAACCCGACGCGGGCGTTCTTTCTCAAACAGTTTCCATTGAGTTTTAGCAAAACCGAGATAGTGGTGGCTGTGGTGCTTGGTAATGCAGTCAGAGGCAATAGCCTTTAATTCCTCGTGTTCCTTTGTACTGTAAACTATGAGTGGCGAATACAGTTGTTCTAGCACGTAGCCGTTGCGCTTCAACAGCAACTCAAAAAATTTCTTGATGTCGTGAGTTACTAAATCGAGTTGCATTCCCTCCCGAACTTCCGAAACTTCGATTGTTTCTTCTCCACAAATTAGTCCAATTACTTTCGGTAGCGGCAAAATGTGTACTCCCCGCAAGTCGAAGTCAGAATCTGGGGAAGGAAAGCCGTATAAGTGCGAACCGCTGACAGTCGCAAACAGTAGCGGATAAGGTTGAACGGAGATAATTGGGGCGAGATTCGAGATGTATTCTGTCATTTTTTCAACATTTTATCAATGCTAATTTCAATTCCGGTTAAACAACCGCAAATACCTGTAGGGGCGGGTTTTACCAACCATATATGTCTCAAATTAATGATCTCGTAAACCCGCCCCTTTTAGCCGATCGCACCTCTACGAGATTTAATCAAAAACAGATTCGCTTTCTCGTAATTAGGACGTTCTGGCAATTTAGTTGCAGCAAAAGCGCGATCGAACTCACCGTGCAAGCTCAACCGCCAGCGATTCACCTCTTCCCAGGATATTTCTTGGTTGCGGATAGATAAAAGTTGCGATCGATAATCCTGCACGCGAACGGGTACAAACCCCTCCTTGAGGACAGTAATTCCTGACAGCAACAAGCGAATTAAGTGCATCGCGTGCTTCCAACGAATTTCCCCGGTATTGCGGAGGTCTTGCTCCATTTTTTTAAATTGAGACAAAACGTAGCTATTGTAAGTTTGATAAACCAATTGAGAAAGAAAGATTTCCCGAATTTCGAGCAATTCTTGTGCTACAGGGGAAACAGTTTCTACTAAAGGCGTGTACAAACATTCTAGCACATTTGGATTAGCTTTTAGTGCCAAAACTAGAAACTTTTGCAGTTCCCAATAGCATTCCTGATTTTCCTTGTTTTCCAATTGTTCTGGGATGCCGTAAAGCGACCAATGAAGTATTGCCGGCGGCAGGTAAATCCCGCGTCTGTCTGTATCGGATTGCTCGTTATCAAGACCGTAGGCTCTAGAACCAACAATGCAGCGGTAAATTACAGAATCATAGAGGTTGTATTCTGCAAGAAAATCTCCTCCTGAATGCAATCCTTCGCTCTGAAACTGCTTGCGGATGCTGAGTTCGTGACGCCGCAGACTAACTTCTGTTCCGTCTGGAAGTTTGACTAAATATGCGTGGGAATTGTCTGTAGGCGACTGGACAATGACGCCTACTAATCCCTGTTTCCAAGATTCGTTAGTTGCAGGATTTTTGACCTCGATTTTAGTGACAATTTGGGTTCCTGCGGGGATGATTAAGTTGAAATTTTGAGGAAGATTGGCATTTGCCATGAGGAAACCTCCTGCGGGGCACGAGCTACAATGTTAGTGTAGCATACGTGTAGTATAAAGGGAAGTTTTGGGCGATTCCCTTCGGGATAGCTTCGCTTCACGGGGATTGGGCCTTGTTGAACATTGTCTAATCCACGATCGAGGAGGAACACCGCCAGCGGCTTAAGGAAAAGGTGTTGGAAATTGTCGAGACTCACCCGACAATTCCAGCAATTGACGATGGGGAAGCGGTGACGGACTTGCAACTGGTGGCGTTAGAGCGTACACTGAGGCAAGAGTTGCATGGGGGAAATGTGCATTTTTCGGAGTCAAATATTCGCAAGGCGTTTAATCTGAAGGTGAATAGTTAATTATTGTTTCTGCGAAAGTAGTTCGAGATTGAGGTATTGCAGAATTATCAGGAAGTGGTAGGCGGAATTGTGAGGATTTTAGCGCCCAACAGCAGTTTAACGCCAATCAGATTCGGTTGTTACGGGCTGTGCAGAATGTATTTTTGAAGAATCGGCGGTTGGAAGTGGCGGAGTTGTATGAGGAAGCGTTGGATATGTTTGGAGAGGAGGCAGTGGAAAGGTTGTTTACTGAGGAACAGGTGGATGAGTTAATTGAGTTGACTTAGCAGTTCGTGGCTTAATAGTTAATCATTAATTTCAGATAAAAGAGCTATTAAATTTATGAATAACAACAGAGCGCTTTCGGTCATAGAACAAGCGATGGAGCTATTGAACCGCCAACATAGCTCATTTAATATAGTAACAATCAGCCGGATAAAAGGGGAAATTAGGGAAGAAATTTTGAGGTCGGCGTTAGATGCAGTTCAAAGCATTCATCCTTTACTGAGTTTTCGGATTGTTGGAACGCTGGATCATCTTGAATTTACAAATAAAGGAACAGGAAAAATTCCTTTATTTGTAGTTTCACAGGGCATAAATGACAACTGGGAAGATGTTGTGAGAGAAGAATTGAACAAAACTATGGATAGCAGTCATGTTCTGCTAAGGTGCATTCTTCTTTACAAGCAATCCGAAATCAACACCAGCTATTTAATCACAACTGTACATCATGCCATATCTGACGGATTATCTTGTATAAGTCTACAATCAGAAATCTTGAAATGTTACCAAATAATTGCCTCTGGCAATTCCATTGATATAGATTGCGGGTCTGCTATTCCACCCTTAGAGGAATTATTACCTAAATGGATGAAAGGAAAAAAAGGGATCAGCAATGGCACATGGTTTTTGCTGAAAATGAAATTACAAATGCTTTTACATAAACCCGAACAATTAGAGTCTGAAGACACTGTTCCCCTTGAGTCTCGTACTTGTGGCATGAGTCATAGATTTTTAGAAAAAGAGTTAACCCAAAAAATAATTGAACTTTGTAGACAAGAAAATACCACAGTACATGGGGCGTTATGTGCAGCAATGCTACTTACAGTAGCTAATAAAATTCGCAGAAAAAAGCCAAGGACGATTAAGGTTTCATGTCGTTCTTATGTAGATTTGCGTAGGCGCATAGAACCTCCTATTAAACATAAACACATGAGTGTTTTAGCTTCATTTTTAACTTCATTCCATCAGATAAAACCTCAGATGTCGTTTTGGGATTTATCAAGAGATATTACTAAAGATATTGAATTAGGTTTAAAAAGAAAAGATTTTTTTAAGCCTTTAATGCTTTTCCGAAAAATTATTGAATATTATATTAAGAATCCTGAGGAGTTTCTCATAACAAGTGGGGTTAGTAATATTGGTAGAGTTAATATTTCTGAAGTTTATGGGGAGTTGGAAATAGAAGAAATCAGTTTTGTTGCGTCTGATGCTATTTTTGGCAAAAATTTTACAGTTGCAGTTGCAACTTTTAAAGATAAAATGCTTTTTAATTTCATAGCATCTAAGCCTTCACTTAGTCAAGAGACTATAGAGTTGCTTGCTACTGGTGTCATCAATTGTCTGATTGAGGTTTGCCAAGAAAAGGTTATAATGGCTGTCAAATAATGGCAAAAGAGGAAAGAAGTCACCCATGCTAACCGATCGCGAACTGCGATCGCCTGTTGACCCAATTTGGGAGAGATTACGATCGTCGGGACTCTCAAACCCAAAGCAGGATGAGGTTTTTTATCAGCGGCGCAGGTTACAAGGGAAAGATTGCTGAAGTTAGAGGATATGGGAATAAAAGTGCGGGAGTTGATTAGTTTTAGAGATAAAAAATGCAAGTTAGAGAAGTTATTAAAATCTTAGAAGATGAGGGTGGGTATTTAGCTAGAACAAAGGGCAGTCGTCGTTAATTTAAACACCAGAAAAGGCGGGAAGTTTCACTGTGTCAGGTAATTTAGGCGTTGATATGCCAATTGGTACGCTTAAAAGTGTTTTGCGGCAAGCTCAACTAAAGGAGGAAGATTAATGCGTTATGCTGTTGTAATTGAAAAAGGTGAAACTAGCTACGGTGCTTATGTTCCCGATTTACCTGGATGTGTAGCTGTGGCTGAAAGTTTAGAAGATGTGAGGCATTTAATTAAAGAGGCGATCGCCTTCCATATTGAAGGACTACAAGAGGATGCTTTTCCGATTCCCGAACCTGTCTCTATTTGCGAATATGTTGAAGCTTAAGAAGCTGAGGGCGGTTGAAACTGCGGCTACAAAAAATTTCGTCCCAGCAGAGGGGGACTAAGAAATAAGAGGAATCAGAAAATAAATTCGATGGGCAATACAGGATTTGAACCTGTGACCCCTTCCGTGTGAAGGAAGTGCGCTACCACTGTGCTAATTGCCCGCAGATAATTAAGATACCATACCAAGTCCAAATTCGCAACTAAAATTTTCCTAAAAAATCAGCAGCTTGTTTCCGAGTTGAACTCGACACAATGCCAAGAATACAGGCATTTGTCGAGTCTGGCATCAGTTAACGACCCACCAACCCGCCGCGGGGCCGACAAATCGCACTACCACCCACCAAGCCACCAAAAGGCTAATCCCGATCCAGCTTCCGCGACTTGTCCACTTGACAAAATCTTCGCTTTGGGTTTTCGTGATTGGCAGCCAGGCAACGATGCGTTCTTCTTTACCGTATTCGTCGCCGATCGACTCTTTGCGACGCTTAGATTCACCCATAATCTTTGTCTACTAAATTAGATTTCAACTGAATACCTAACCAAATTATAGGCCAACAGGTCATCTCAAGCCTGGGTCAGCCACGTCGTATCCAAATAATCAATCCTCGCAAAAGGACTCAAAGCCGCTAAAACCTGCTGTCCGTAACTGCGGTGAATCACCCTGCTGTCGAAAATCGCCACCACCCCTTGACGTTCTCGCACCGGCGCGATCGCCCGTTGCAACTCATTCAGCGCCGCCGGCAGCAAATACAACCGAAACCAATCTCTGCGCTGCTCCTTATAATAAGCCACACGCGCCGTCACCAAAGGATTTTCCAAAGAAGGTAGCGGCAAAGTTGCCATCGCCAGCAAGTGAGGCGCCCTAAATTCCCCCTGATGTTGTCGCCAAAACTCCCACCCCGTCACCAAAATCGCATTCTCGCCCACATCAGTCTTTTCAACCTGCACCCGAGAACCGAACTCAGAAGCTAAAATCGCCGCCAGCCGAGCCTTGAGCGGTACATCACCAACAATCAGCACCGTTAAACCCGCCACCGACGCGCTCATCAACAGCAAAGTCCGAATTTCTTCCATTAAAACACCCTGAAATTCCGGCGTATTTGGCAGCGGCAGCCAGTTGGGAATGTACAGTTGAATTAATTCGCTTTGTCGATCGGGCGAAAACTTAACGCTAGTCAATTCTGGCAGTCCCAGCATTTGCCGGAAGATCGGAGCCTTCGGTTCCACATCCACCGCCCCCCCAATCAACACCACAGGCTGACAATCCCAAATTTGGCTCAAAACCTCAGCCACCTGAACCGGCGCGCAGAACAGAGAAAATGACCCAGCCTCCCGATGAATTTGCGCCCACCGCAGTTTTCCGTTTGCTTCCCACCGCTGCCAAAAATTGCTCCAAGCAGCCGGAATCAGCGAATTCGGCTCGATCCTTTCAAACAGCCCCTTCAAAATATCTTGCTCTGCAGTTTCCAGCAAATAGCACTCGTCAGGTTTCGCCGGATGCTGAAAGAAAGCCCGCGTTAGCATTACCCGCCCTTCGAGGATTGCATCGGCCAGCATTGGCCCAGATTGCATTAAATCATTCCAGTCAGCAGGTTGCAAACACGCCGTCAATTGCTGGCGCGTCCAAACTTCCAAGTCATCCACACCGTCGATAATTGTCGGAATATTGCTCGGAAGTGGCGAATCAGCAGCCAAGCGAGCCGCCAGCCAAGACTCGGGATCTGCTAGCATCACTCCTCGTCCAGTGGCATTATCCGAATAAGTCTCGATCGGCCGCTCAGTTTGCAGCCACTCTTGCAAGCGCGGAATTTCCACCGCCTGCAAATGTTCCAGCAGCGGTGTAGGCGCCACCAAAATCACAGGCTGCGGCCACATCAAAATCGGCATCAAATAGCTGACTCGATACCGCTGTCGGTAAGCTCCAGCGGGAAGCCCCGTTTGGATCAGAGCGCTGCGCCCCAAGCGCAAAGCCCGCGCCACGAGCCGCGCCATCGTTAAATGGTGGGGCCAGTGCGGCTCGGAGTTCGATCGCAGGAAACGGAGCAGCGAGTTGTGGACTTCTACCTCAATCAATCGATTGTACAGTTAACATTCCTCAATCAACATAATCAAAACTGGCCATAAAATCAACTACTTTTTGACCCACAGGCAAACTGAATTTACTCTCGTGATTATTTCCACCTCGCTGACCAAAACTCGGGTGAGACTGCACGGTCAAAATCTCCTGCCCCGAACTAATTAAAATAGTTTGGGTAGGTGAATGAAAAAACTTTGTTTGCCGATAGTCATTTAGTGCGGATTGCAGGTTTTTTTTCAACTCATTTAAATTATCCATCGCTGCATTTAATGCTTTAGACAACTGCACTCTTCGTTTTTTTTCCAAATCTTGACTTTCGATATTTTTGCTGACCGCCATAATATTTTTCTGAGTTGGTACAGCATCCTTAAAAGGAAGAATCACTAAAAAAGCTGCTGGCAATAAATGCTCGTCGCTATCAAATCTAAAAGTGAGAGTTGTCCGGCGGTAGCCGACTTCAATATTGGGAGGACAGCTCAGTGCTCGGTAATGCTGAGATATTTCGCTGTAAGCGGTTGCTAAAGCGCTGTTGGATGAGTGGTCTAAAATTGCATCAACCACAATTCGCACCAACCCCGGCGTGTGATTTAAAAATTTTCTCGCTTCTGACGACGACTTGAATTTTTGAATCTGAGTGCCATCGCCGACGGGGCTGATGTCAACCCACTGGCAGGTAATATCATCTGCGATGATGCCAAACCGGGGAACCAAATACACTTTTGCCCCTGTTAAAGTTGCTCCCCTCAAATCAGCGCCCACCCAATCTGCATTAATCAAATTTGTTTCTGTCAAATCAGCGTGAACCAAACTAGCATTTGCTAAATTGGTATTTCTTAAATCTGCTCCGTTGAGGTTGGCTCCGCTGAATTTAGAATCGGTCAGATCGGCACCGTTGAGGTTAGCTCCCGTCAAATCAGCCCATTTGAGATTAGCTCCGCTCAAATCGGCACCGCACAGATCCACCTGCTGCAAACAAGCTTGTCTCAGATCGGCTTTGCTGAAATTGACGCCGCTAAGTTCTGCTTTCGTCAAATCCGCGCCGTGCAAGTTAGCTGCTTGAAAGTTAGATGAAGCAGCGGAAGCACCTCTGAGATTTGCACCGGAAAGATTAGCACCGCACAGGTTAGCTTGCGTCAGTTTTACCTCTCTTAAATCTGCTTCAGTCAAGTTGGCGCCGCTGAAGTTAGCTTTGCTGAGTTCGCAGCGGACTAATTCGCTTCTAATTAGGGATGCTCCGATTAATTGAGCTGCACTTAAATCTGCTCTCACTAAGTTTGCTACGTTGAGAGTAGCCCCGTTTAAGATTGCCCGCGAGAGATTGGTGCTGCTGAGTCTAGCCACATTCAGGTTAGCTTCGCTCAAGTTAGCTTCGCTCAAGTTAGCGCCGCTGATGTTCGTGACAAATAAGCTAGCCCCCCTTAAAATAGATTGGCTGAGGTTGATGCGGCTGAGATTAGCTTCATTCAGGTTAATTCCTGTGAAATCTCTGTCGCCTTCTGTGTATCTTTTGACGAGTGCAAATCGTTTTAGAAGTTCTTCAGCTTCCATTTTTATACCTAACTGAAAGGGCAATTGCCTAACTTTTATATGGCATGAATAGAAATTATCTCAAATGAATTTATAGTATTTACTCACCGATCTGATAAAAGCTTTTGACAAACTCAACGACCGTATTTAGCGGCGGGGTTGTGAATCTTTGGGCTTTAATTGCAGGACTGATAGAGGTTTTGTTGACTCCCGGCAAATTTGTTAAGTTTCTGCCAAAGTCTGGGTGATAGTGAATCATCAAGCTTTCGGCGCTGGAGTTAGCCAGTACAGTTTGGGTAGGCGATTGGAAAAAACTTGACACTGGTTCGCGATCGAGGCGAATCGGCTGAATTTTCATTTCCCCTATTTTTCTCATTGTTTTGGTCAGGGTCACGTTCAATTGCACTACCATATTTGAGACTCTGACGCCCAGGTTATTGCCACTTTGGGGTTGAATCATCTTGATCAGAGTAATGAGATTTTTCTGAGTAAATGCCGCGTCGCTAAAGGGAATAATGGCAACGAAAGCTGTGGAAAATAGTTGCTCGTCTTGGTCTATTCTAAATGAGATGATTGTGCGTCGCGAATTAACTTCTATGCTGGGAGGATTGCTCAAACCTGAGTATTGACGAGAAATTTGACGGTAGGTAGCCGCGAGGATAAAGTTAGCGTCGGGGTCTAGGGGTCGATCGACAATAATTTGAACTGTCGGCGGTGTAGCATTGAAAAACCTTTGAGATTCTTCTGGCGTAAAGCGCTGAATGTGGCTGCGATCGCCGTTAGGACTGAGGTCAACCCAATCGCAGGTAATGTCATCTGCTTTCACACCAAACCTGGACACCGCGTAAATTTTTGCCCCCGTCAGAGCCGCCCCCGTCAAATCTGCCCCCACCCAATCAGCGTGAATCAAATTGGCTTGAGTCAAATCCGCGTGTACCAGAGTAGCGTTCAACAGGTTGACATTGCTCAAATTTGCCCCGTACAAGTTAGCCCCGCTCAATCTCGCTTCGTCGAGGTCAGCGCCGGTCAGGTTCGCCCCGCTGAGGTCAGCCCACCGGAGATTAGCGCCTCGCAAGTCAGCGCCGCTGAGGTTGGCTTGAGACAGATTAGCTTGTCTGAGTTCGGCATTGCAGAGGTTGACTCCTCGCAAGTCTGCCCTACTGAGGTCGGCTCTGTGCAAGTTGGCCCGTTCCAAGTTGGCCGCTGTTAGGGTAGCACCTCTGAGGTGAGCCCCGCTGAGGTCGGCTTGCTCTAGATTGGCTTCTCTGAGGGTTGCTTCTCTCAAATCTGCTTCGCTGAGGTTTGCACCGCTCAAGTTTGCACTGCTGAGGTTGGCTCGGATAAGTTCGGATCTGATCATTGTAGCTTCAACGAGTTGGGCTTCGCGGAGGTCGGCTCGAATCAAGTTAGCCACGTTGAGGATAGCGCCGCTGAGGTTTGCTTTGTGGAGATTGGCACCGCTGAGTCTGGCAACATTGAGTTTGGCTTTTCTCATGTTGGCGTTTGACAGATTGGTGCCGCTCATGTTCGTGAGGCTCAAGATTGCCTCACTGAAATTAGCCCCGCTGAGATCGATCCTGCTGAGATTTGCCTCGCAAAGGAGGATGGCAGTAAAGTCTCTTTCTCCTGCTACATATTTGGTGATGAGTTCTTCGGCATCCATGCTTTTCAATTTCCCTGATGTGTTAGCTAGAACAAAGCTTTGTAGTGCCAACCTTTAAACTAGAATA
Source organism: Microcoleus vaginatus BM001213989 (assembly GCA_036700245.1). Classification (GTDB taxonomy): domain Bacteria; phylum Cyanobacteriota; class Cyanobacteriia; order Cyanobacteriales; family Microcoleaceae; genus Microcoleus. The sequence continues at coordinate 6,758 of JAUBOM010000040.1, read as the reverse complement.
AGCATTTTTTGTAACTTGATGCAATATGCCTAGACATCTATATTGTGGAAGCCTTTTATAAAATCCAAAAAGGTACTGATATTAGTTTGAGCCAATTTTGTGCTTTCGGCTAACTTGCTGGAGGTTGAGTTGCTCTGGTCGTATTTTTTAATCAGCCGCTTGCCGAAGGCTGGGTGGTGATAGACGCTGAGTCTTTGCTCGCGGGAATTAATTAAGATCATCTGTGTAGGAATTTGAAAAAAATTGATGCTTTCGCCGATTTTTGGAAAAGAACTCGAAATTTTGATTTGGTCTACTTTGCTGATAGCTTGATTGAGAGCTTTGCTGCATAGCTGGACGTGTTTGGATTCTTTGACGTTAAGTTTGCCTGCATCGTGAGATTGAATCATTTTCATCAAAGCGATCAGATTTTTTTGAGTGGTAGCGGCGTCGTTAAAAGGAATGATGGCAACGTAAGCGGTGGCAAATAATTTATCGTCGCTGTCCATTTTAAAGGCGAGTACGGTGCGCCGGGAGCTGACTTCGATCGTGGGCGGCTGACTTAAAGTCGGGTATTGTTGGGCAATTTGATAATAAGTTGCAGCCAGGGCAAAATGAGCGCCTTGGTCTAAGGGCGAGTCAATCACAATCCGAACTGTGGGCAAGGTTTCGTGAAAAAATTCGTGGGTTCCTCCGGAGTTTAACCAGTAAATTTGGCTGTGGTCGCCGTTGGGACTCAGATCGACCCACTTGCAGGTCATGCCTTCGGTTTTGATGCCGAGCCGCGAAACGCCGTGGAGTTTGGCTCCGGTTAAGGTGGCTCCGGTTAAGTCGGCTCCAATCCAGTCGGCGCGGATCAGATAGGCATTTGACAGGTCGGCGTGAACTAAACTGGCCTTCAACAAGTTGGCGTGGCAGAGGTCGGCTCGGCTGAGGTCGGCACCGCTTAATTTGGCTTCGCTGAGGTCGGCCCAGCGGAGATTGCAGCCGCTGAGAATGGCCCAGCGCAAATTGACGCCGCTGAGGTCGGCACCGCTGAGTACGGCTTGAGTGAGGTTGGCCTGTCGCAGTTCTGTGCCTCGCAAGTCGGCACCGCTGAGGTCGGCTCGGCTGAGGTCGGCGCCTTGCAGGTTGGCTTGTTCGAGGTTGGCTTCTGTCAAGCACGCGCCGCTGAGGTGAGCGCCTCGAAGGTTGGCTTGAGCGAGGTTGGCTCCTCGGAGAGTGGCTTCGGTGAGCGTGGCGCCGCTGAGGTTGGCTCTGCAGAGGTTTGCTCCGCTGAGCTCGGCTCGAATTAGCTCGGCTCTGATCAGTTTGGCTCCTGTGAGTGTGGCTCTTTTGAGGTCAACTCGCACTAGGTAGGCGACGTTGAGGTCGGCGTCGGTGAGGTTGGCGCCGCCGAGATGGGCGCCGCTGAGTCTGGCGATGTTGAGTTTGGCACCAGTGAGGTTGGTTTTGCTGAGGTTGGCTCCGCTCAGGTTTGCTACACTCAGATTCGCACCCTTGAGGTTGGCTCCGCTCAAGTTGACGCCGCTGAGGTTGGCCTCAGTCAGGTTGATTCCGGCAAAGTTTCTTTCTCCGGCGGCATATTTTTTCAGGAGTTCCTCGACTGTCATGGGGGCGGTACCGTATCAAATATCCCCATTTTATTGCTATGAATATCGGTATTGTAGGACTGGGTTTAATTGGTGGCTCGATCGGGCTGGATTTGCGATCGCGCGGGTTTGATGTTTTTGGGGTTTCGAGTCGCCAGCAGACTTGCGATCGGGCGCAAGCTCGCGGTGTTGTCAATGAAGCCAGCATACACCTGTCTCTGATGGCAGCAGCCGATGTGGTTTTTATTTGCACCCCTCTGGGGTCGATCGAGCCGATCGTCCGAGATTTGGTACCCTATCTTTCCCCTCATACTATTGTAACGGATGTCGGTTCCGTAAAAACACCCATAGTGCAGGCTGTGTCTTCTCTGTGGCCGAATTTTGTGGGGGGACACCCGATGGCGGGGACTGCTGAAAGCGGAATTGAGGCGGCGGTGCCGGATTTGTTTGTGGGCCGACCTTACGTGCTGACGCCGCAGGCTCAGACGCCGGCGGCTGCGGTGGATGGGGTTGAGGAAATTGCACGGTTGCTGGGTGCCTCAGTTTACCGATGTTCCCCTCTCGATCACGATCGAGCTGTGGCTTGGATTTCTCATTTGCCGCTGATGGCTAGCGCGACGCTGGTTGCTGCAGGAGCTCTTGAGGGCGATCGGGATATTGTTAATTTAGCCCAACATTTGGCGAGTTCTGGTTTTCGGGACACGAGCCGCGTTGGGGGCGGCAATCCCGAGCTCGGAGTGATGGTGGCAAAGTACAATCGAGAGGAATTGTTGCGATCGCTCTCTATTTACCGCGACTGTCTCGACGAGTTCATCAGCGATATCGAAGCGGAAAATTGGCAAGCTCTCGAACACAAGCTGAAGCTGACTCAACAAGCAAGAAAGAATTACAAATTGTAAGCCAAAAATTACTTGAAACGGTTCCCGTCTAGATTATGATTTGTGGACGCCTCTATATTGAGTTTCAATGTACACTTATTCTCGGCTCAAGCGATTTTTACTAGGTGAATCTCTCCCCACCAGTGCATCTGTTCACGAACGGCTAAGCAACGCTGCTGGACTAGCTGTTCTGGCTTCCGATGCACTTTCGTCTGTTGCCTACGCTACTCAAGAAACTCTGCTCGTGCTATTACTAGCGGGGAGTAGCAGTTTGAATTTATCGCTGCCTATTTCTGGAATTATTGTTTTACTGTTGGCGATCGTGGCGCTGTCTTACCGACAGACAATTAAAGCGTACCCCAACGGCGGCGGCGCTTACATTGTAGCCCGAGAAAATTTAGGTATTTATCCCGGTTTGATCGCAGCAGCTTCGCTGATGATTGATTACATTTTAACTGTAACAGTCAGTATTTCCGCTGGGGTGGCGGCCTTGACTTCAGCATTTCCCGGACTGGAACCGTATAGAGTGGAAGTGTGCTTATTTTTTATAGTCTTAGTCATGTTTGCCAATCTCAGGGGCGTGCGAGAATCTGGCAATATATTTATGGTTCCTACCTATGCGTTTATCGTTGTAATTTTTATCTTGATTGGCACGGGTTTATATCAACAGGCAACAGGTCAGGTTTTCTCGACTTTAGAAAATATTCCGGCGTCTGAGCCTTTGGGATTATTTCTGCTGGCGCGCGCGTTTGCAGCGGGCTGTACGGCTCTGACAGGAATTGAAGCCATATCAGACGGGGTGTTGGCTTTTAAGCCTCCTGAATGGAAAAATGCGAGCCTGACTTTGACCTATATGGGGGTAATTCTGGGAGTGATGTTTGTGGGAATTAGTTACTTGGCTAATATTTATCACGTGATTCCTAGCGAACATGAAACGCTCCTTTCTATCTTAGGGAAACAAATTTTTGGACTCGGCATATTTTACTATTATTTGCAAGCCGCAACTCTGTTGATTTTGCTGTTGGCGGCGAATACGAGTTATGCGGATTTTCCGCGACTTTGTTATTTTTTGGCGCGGGACGGGTTCTTGCCCAGGCAGTTGTCGCTGTTGGGCGATCGACTGGTTTATTCTAATGGCATTAATCTGCTCAGCTTCTGCGCTGCTCTTTTAATTATCATCTTTCGAGGCAATACGAGCGCGGTGCTTCCCCTGTATGCGGTTGGAGTTTTTACTTCTTTTACTCTCTCCCAATCGGGAATGGTAATTCACTGGTTTAAGGAACGAGGTAAAGGTTGGCAAGTTAGTGCTGTGATGAACGGTGTTGGTGCAGTGGCAACAACGGGAGTTTTGGCTGTAATTCTCGCTACAAAATTCCTTTTGGGAGCTTGGGTTGTCGTAGTAACTATTCCGATCGCAGTCAGTCTATTTTTAGCTATTCACCGACACTATCGGTATGTAACAGCTCGCTTGAGCATTCAGGGAATAGAACCGAGGTCTTATCTTCCCAGACCTAAAGTTAAGACGGTGACACATCCGGCAGTGGTGTTAGTCGGGCAGTTGCACCGGGGAACTTTCCAAGCCCTTGATTACGCTCGTTTAATTGCTGATGAAGTTGTGGCAGTTCACGTAGATATTGGTTTGACCGATCGAGAAAAATTACAATTAGCTTGGAAAGATTTGCAGTCAGATATTCCTTTGGAAATTCTGGAATCGCCTTACCGTTCTGTTGGTGAGGCTTTGACGCACTTTTTGACTTTGTTTGAAGAGCAGCGACCGGGAGTTTATTTAACGCTGATCATTCCGGCTTTTGTGACGCGAAATTGGTGGGAGGGACTGCTGCACAATCAAACTGCTTTCTTTTTGAAAGCGGCTTTGCGGGCTAAAAAAAGTCGGGTTGTAACAACGGTTAGATATTATCTTTAAGCAATCTCTAGTTAAAAGTTTGCCATTTTTCGCCTGTCAAACAAACTTATTGAGGACTGCACAGCAACCCGGTTTGTTTCTGGAGGTTTTGTTGCTCAACCTAAGATTTATCGTAGAAAGCGAGTTCTTTGAACCCACAATTCTCCGTGTAGCGCGAGGGATATCGGTTAAAAAACGCGGTTTTTTAAGTTTCGGTGCGTAAGTGAGGTATTAACTCTACAAGTCCACCGACTAGCTCATCGGTGCGGAAGAAACCAGTTTTTTTGGCTTTAGTCCTAGGTTAAAAAACCCCGTTTATCAGAGCCGGAGTGCGTCCAGGACTGTTGCTGCTACAAATACAATCAAACACACAGTAAAGTTTTCAGTATTTTTACTGTAATGATGTTATTTAAAATTGACAATTCTCTAAAATTTTAGTAAGTTGTAAGAGACAAGCAAAAGCTATATTCTTTGGATAAATAAATTATGAGCGAGCCATTAAGCAAACTCAGTCAAGTGTCGATGGTATCAGCCAATTTTGGCAATGGGTTAGCCTATAGGGAGATTCTCCTGGATTGGTTTAAGTTTTTAGGCGGCAAACCCGGGGAAGTTATTGTTGTGGACGGTGGCAGCGATAGCGACACTCAAAAAGTTTATTGGGAACTGTATCAGGAAGGTTTAATTGATAAGCTGCAAATCATTGCACCGCACCATCCAGACAATGACAAAGAGAGATGTTTTATTCAGGAGTATACAGTGGCCGCAATCGCTAGCAAGCCGTATGTATTGTGGTTCAAAATTGACACGTTACCTTACAGAGAAGGCCACGACGGTTGGTTAGAGGAAGCGATCGATTATCTCGATCGAGATGAAATTTTTGCAGTGGGCGGAGCTTTTAACAGATCGTACCCACATCTCGACGCTTGGCCTGGGTGGTACTTTATTCAAGCCTGCACGATAAATTTTTCCTTGATGAAGCACAGTACCTTCGTTGCAGTCATGCAAGAATTTGCGGGTGAATATATTGCTTCAAGATTTGAAGGAACACACCAGTTTGGCAGGTTTTTGCTGGAACGAGCATTTAGCGAATATATGAAGGCTCACAACCAATATACTTTGTGTAAGGTTGAAGACCCGAGCTGGACGGTATTTCACACGAATGCTCAAGATGAATATTTGCAGGAGGTTCGGAAGAAATATTTGGCTCGCGAAGATCTTAAAGCTTTCATGAATGCGGGCCTTGCTAAAGACATCAGTCAATTTCTTTACTACGGAAAGCCACCTGTAAGAAGCAGCAGGATTAAGAAAATTCGCATGGCTTTGGGAGAAACAAAAATTGGGCGTTATTGGCGGGAATTGAAAAAAAGTCTGGTTCTTGGGGAAACTGAACCCAACCCTTAGTCAGCTAATTTATATTTAACAATAAAAGGGAGGAAACGAGCTTTGATCGGCGCTGACAGCGCGGAAAAGTAGCAAAACAGGGAAGAGTATCACAAATCTTGGCTCCCTCGCCATCGCCGATAATGTGGGTAAATTTACCCGGAAAAAATGAGGTGTCATACTTGTAGTGAGTCGAGAAGTTGCCTTCAACTTCTCTCTATAAAGATTGCGGCTGCTGAACCAAATTCTTTTACTAACTACAACATCTCTTCAATTTGTGTGGGTTGTACTGCAACCCACCACAGAATATTTATTCAGCAGCCAAAAAAACTTGAACAGGCTTTTGCGAGCTTTGTCTCGGGAAGGTCTTGATGTTAGTTACAACAATAAAGTCTATTCGATTTGTCTCAATAGTTCTCTGAAAGAACACTGGCAAGATGCCGATGCTCCAACAGCAGAAGTTTCGCTCCCAGAAGATTTTCCTGGGGAAGCAAAGGCGCTCAAACAGTTAGCAAATTTGGCGAATGTTGGACACCCTCAAGGCGGCTGCGTTTGCCGCGCGATCGCTACTCCTGACTTCCATCCGGGGGATGCGGGGGTGGCGATCGCCTCGATCGTCGAAACAGCAGGAATGGTGATTCCGGCGGCTACCGGTTCTGATATCAACTGCGGGATGCGGTTACAGGTTGCGGATTTGTCGATCGAACAATTCCTCAGTCAGCGCGATCGATTTGTAGAATTGCTCAAAGGCGATTATTTCTTCGGTACTGGCGATGTCTGCATGACTGCAAAAACTGCTGGCGCGATGTTCCAACACGGATTCCCGGATGGCTGGATGCTATGCCAGACAAGGCAACCGGCCGCGCGGCCAATTCGGATTTCGAGCAGTTGACCGCAGAATGCAATCGCACTTTCCTCGGCGGTTCCATGAATGGCGATGTGAAATGGGCTCCCGAAGAATTAGTCCCAAATGACCAAGAATTTCTTGATGGTACAAGCCCCCGGATTTATCCGTGGAATCAATCC
>JAUBOM010000274.1:0-3809 GCA_036700245.1 Microcoleus vaginatus BM001213989 | reverse complement strand
GTAGCAATGCCCTTATCGACTCTAACATCCAGCTTAAGGGTGAGGAATTAGAACAATTGAAAGTGCTGTGGAAAGAGTACGGGGCCCAAAAGCGATCGATTCCCAAAGACTTGGTAAGTTTTCGGTGGGAGCTCAAAGGATTGGTGGAGTCGTCGGGCGATCGCACTTATCACTTTACCGACTTGGGTAAAATCCCCGTCGGCGCGCTTCCCCTGGCGTTGTTCAACCAAGTCCAAGAACCGCTGCTGCTGTCGGAGCTGGCTTCATTGGAAGGCTCTGTAGAGATTGCTGAAGCTGCGGGTTTATCCTGTTTGGAAGAGCGGCGGGCTGATTTGCTGATTTATCGAGCACAGCTTCGTCGGATTCTGGTGAACTCGCTTTATTTTCTTGAAGTAAAAGCGGATGGGAACTGCTTCTATAAAATTGGGGTAACAACTCGACCGATCGAGGAACGCATCGCCGAAGTGCAGCGGGATGTGAGAGCGCATTATTCGGATGTCGCCGTCAGCTTGCTGGGATTGTGGGAACACCGGGGGAATGTGGAGCTGTACTTCAAACACAAATATCAACCCTTTAACTACCGGATTGGCAAGCTGACGGAATATTTTGCGTTTCCGAAAGTTAAGGCTGTACTGCAAGATTTGTATGAGATGAAACCCAAAATGCTGAGTGATGTTGAGGTGGAGATGATCGGCGGCAGTGTGGAAGAGGATGTGAGTTAAAATCGAGAGAGCAGCGGGTTAGATAAGTGCGCTCGCACTTACAAACATAATTGATTGCAGTACAGTTACAAGTGTTAATTAAGCAACAATCGCTAAAAAAGTTAGGTAATTATGAACCTTTTTACCCCGAAACACAAAACATACTTGTGCAAAAATTCAATTATTTACTACCAAAAAACACCAGCTCAGATTGTTTTTATGATGGATGAAGATGCGACCAGCCACATTGCTAAGTGGGAAGAAGAAACCCCTTACTCGGATGAAGAACAAAAGTATTTGCAGGGAGCAGTGGATGGTAGTTTTTGTTATACTCCGATGCTATTTTGCGTAGGCAATGATGAAGTAAATTTAGTGTTGGGAAAAGATTTTAACTATATTTTTCAAGGTCTGTTCCAGGGACAAGAATTACAGGGTTTGGTTGATTTAGATACAACGGATTCTCCGCTGGTGATAAGAAAGCCACAGGGAGTAGTTTTAAAGATTGAGGGAGAGGCATACCAAACTCTCCTAAATTGGAATTTTTGGGTTGACGAAGAGGCATTCGCAGGTAGATATACTTATAACTTCTATGAAAATAGCTCTTTCTATGAAAAGGTTATAACTGTTAAAGATATGGCGACCAATGAAACTTTATATGTGGATGATTCTGATAGCCTTGTTTGGAGTTGATGAAAATGCTGATTAATCCGTCTCAATTACTAGACTGGAAGCAATACCAATTCTTCAATCGCCCCATTGGGAAACTGACGGAGTATTTTGTGTTTCCTTTCGGTCAACCTTGTTCTGAAGGATCTGTACGGGATGAAACCCAAGGTTCTGTCGGCTGCCCTCGTCGGATGCGATTGGCGATCGGGATGTCCGAGGATGTGAGTCAAAATTGAGAGAGCAGCGGGTTAGATAAGGGCGTTGGAAAGGGGCGTAGGCATCGCTCTCAAGTATAGCCATTGACTCTTACACAGTTTAGAGAAACGCTTTGGGCTCTTACTACTTGTGGAACTAACGACACATAGCCTCTTGGGCGATCGCGTTTTTAAGAAAGGGATTATGCGAGATCCCTCATGAGCGCGAGCGATGACTATGGGAAAGCAGCTCATCCCCGCTCTGCACATCGTTATCCTGCTACACATTACCCGCACCACGTTTTTGGTACGGTTGGCAACACCGACGATCCTTCCCCCGACGCTCACACGCCAGCAGAACGGGCGAGGTAAGCTCATGGTGCTGCTACAGCTTTTTCGGTTTCTAGGAATAGCTTTGTACGGTTTTCTTCAATATAAGTTGCCCCTGATTCTTTCACGTTAATTCTGGCAAATACGACCAACATAGTGGGGTTCTCCTGACTGTTGCTCTCAGTTGGAAAGCGGCATCATAATAACTGTAAGCAATGAGCTTCAACCCAAACTTTCCTTATAAAGCATTACCAATCTTTGAGGTGACAGATTATGTTGATGCGCTCTTGGCAACCCTTCACGGAAATTGAAACCATCCGCCAACAACTCGATAAAGTTTTTGACCAACTGGCAACAACGAGAGATAACTCAGAAGCCGCTTGGATGCCCGCTCTAGAATTGGCTGATGCTGGGGACAACTTCGTATTAAAAGCGCAACTGCCCGGAATTGATCCCAAAGACATTGACGTTCAAGTGACTCGCGAAGCAATTTCTATCTCTGGCGAACGCCGCTACGAAAACACAGACGAGAAACCTGGATACGTCCGCTCTGAATTCCGCTATGGCAAATTCCACCGGGTGCTTTCCTTGCCCGCACCCATTCAAAACGACTCTGTGCAAGCTGAATGCAAAGATGGCATTCTAACGCTAACTCTGCCAAAAGTGACTGAAGCTCGCAATAAAGTCGTCAAGTTGACGGGGTGACAACCCCGTCAAAACATTGATAAAATAAAGGACATAGCCCTTAGACCCCTCTGAATAAACGGTAGTTTATTGCGCCTAATTCTTATTAATTCAGTAATAATATCTTGACAAAATTCCATGCCAATTACCCAAGATTGACCGTACAATCCTATCCAAAAACTACTATGACGACGTATCGAGCGCCCGTACTCTGTTACCCTACCTACATATTTTTGCACTCCCATTTTCTTGATTTTTTGACCTTGTATTATCGCACAACTGTAGGCGAGCGCTATCAATAATATTAAACTGCTTAATCGTTGGTTATTAGCGTGACTTTTCTCTAAATTATAACCACCAGTTTTACAATCTTTAAACATCGCTTCAATCCCACTGCGACATTTGAAAGTATCGATCGATTGTTTTAAACTGCCGACATTAGTCAAAAGATACCAACCTTCGTCCTCCTGTTTTCCTCTATATTTTCGTCGCCAATAACCAGCGATATCAAAAGTCCCAAAACCTTTTTGTTTGGTAAATTTTGTATCTGCTAAATAAAAGCTAGTTCCCGGCACTAAACCCATGTCAGATAAGCGAATGTAATCAGAGTTCTCCTCTTGGATATAGCGCCCTTGTTTGACTCTAAAAATAAACTTTACTTGTCTCTGACAGAGCCACGATGCGAGCTTGACACTACCAAATTCCCGAGCGCCTAACACAATCACTTCATAATCTGATAGCAACTCTAACACAGGAGTGAGTAGAGCTTTTTGTTCGTCAATATTACTACATCCTCTTTTGTCTAGCAATTGCCAGTATAAGGGGATACTTCGTTTTTCCCAAATTAGGCTGACCATAAATACATTATGCGCTCGCCACTGCGTTCTATCGATCGCAAGTTTCAAAGGTTGAGATTTGTTAAATTTAGCTTGTAAAATTTCTTTAACAAGTGGAAACCACAGGCTTTCTATGTTCAGGGAGTCTAATTTCAGAAATCTTTGTAGGCTACGCCTGCGACTCTCAAATTGAATCGGATAAGGCCAAAAAGAAGCCAATAATTCAATACTAACTTGTTTATGGCTTTGCAACAGATATACCAGAGCCTTGAGCGTATGGTATTCTGCCGATTTGAGTTGTTTTTCTAGATGGTTTTGGTAAAATTGAGGAAACATAATTATGTAGGGCTTGCTGAAGAAAAGCGAAAAGCAGACAAGATAGGGAGTTGAGGGTGAAA
>JAUBOM010000003.1:0-126140 GCA_036700245.1 Microcoleus vaginatus BM001213989 | reverse complement strand
ATTGATTTTAACTATTTTACGCTTATTCGGATATTTACAAAACCGGGATGCTCCCATTCTTGCCGCCGTAGTTCTATCTCGTCGCGATATTTTTCTTCAGATTCTGGACTGCTGATGAGTATTGGTAATTCTCGCTGTTTGGCTGGAATCTGCCGTCGTAGTTGTTCGAGTTGGTGGCAATGAGTTTGGTAAACTTCTGAGTTGGGGTAAGAGTCGCGTTTGGGAAAGATATCTTTGTTTGCTAGGAGTTCGACAAGATTGCGAGCTTTACTACGTTCGGCGTATTCTATAGCTTTATCTGGCTGGTCAATATTAATGTATGCTTGCACTATTCCAGTATAAACATCTATGGCTACTGATAAAATTTCTGCTTTACGACTGTCTCTGCTAGCCCAGTCCCGGCTTTGCTCTGTAGCTTCAATAGCAGTACCGTATCCTTCAATAGCTTTATCCCAATCCCCAAATTTATATGCTGTGAAACCAAAGTTACGTCCTGTAGCAAAACAATTAACGGGAAAGGTAGCAGGCTCGTAAATTTCTAAAGCTGACCGAAAACACTCAATTGCTAAAGTAGGTTGCCACATCTCACTATAGGCAGTGCCTAGATTATTTTGAGTCCTTGCCCATCGCTCTGGAAATACGGTACGAATGTAAATTTTTAAAGCTGCTTTATAACTTTCTACTGCCAAACCTAGATTTTCTAGCCGATTGCCCTTAACTCTCTCACAATAAGCACTACCCAGATTATTTTGAGTATCAGCCCATAGTGCAGGAAATGCTTTACGAGTCCGAACTTTTAAGGCTAACTTAGCATGAATAATAGCTAGCTCCTTATTTCTTACACGACAACCAATAATTCGATTACTGTAGGCAATGCACATATTGTTTTGAATATCTGCCCAAAGTTTTGAAAAAACTTGAAAACTACATCTTTTCAAAGCTAATTTATAAGCCTTAATTGCTTGCTCTAAATTAGCTTTTATATTGTCTTGTTTGTAAAGATAAGCGGTGCCAATAGAATTTTGGGCTACGGCCCACTGTTCATGAAAAGTTTCTTTATTAAAAACTGATAATGCTTTTCCATAACATTCAATAGATTGTTGTAAATTTTCTACTAGATCGCCATCTACTCGAAAAAAATAAGCATTGCCAAGATTGATATATGTGGCACCCCATTCTTCTGAATTAGGCTCTTGGCTATAGATTTCTAACGCAGATTGACCAGCGTTAATCGCTTTTATTATATTATCTATTGAATTTCCATTAGTTATCTTTTGATATGCTCTGCAAAGATTACTTTGCACTTCAGCCCATGCCTTCGGACACTCTTGGCGATTAAAAACGCTAGACACAACTTCATAACCAGTAAAAGCAATTTCCAAGTTATTATTTGGATTACCTAATGGAAAATCCTGAATCAAATTGCTAAAAATACTGATAGTACCTGCAATACTTCTTGCTGTTTCTTGATTTACAGAGTGCAATCTTACAGTTGCCCATTGTTGCAATACCTGAGCTAAGTAACTATCTATTTTATCTAAATTGGCCTGTAGTAGCAGATAAAGACGCTCACGATTACCTTTACTGTCTTGAATTTCTTGTAATGTTTCCATTAAAAAAGTGAAATACAGTTCAAATTGAGTAACCATTGGTAAATTACCACAGTTCAATAAAAGTGAAATACAGTTCAAATTGAGTAACCATTGGTAGATTACCACAGTTCAATATCTGCGCTCGTCGTTTCTTGACTACTAAAATGAAAGCGATCACTCCTCTCTATTCACCCTAACCCTAATTTCTTTCGCACCTCCTCACTACTCACAACTTTACCTGCTTTTTGCTGTTGTCTAGAGCGATCAATAATCTCTAAAAACTGAGGATTGCTACTTAAAGAAACCCTTTCAATATCAGCTATAGCTACCAAAAGAGCGACAGGTTTACTTTCAAATGCTGCGATCGCAGGTTCTGTTCCCAAACTACGGACATAATCGGCTAATGGTGCTGCACAATCTGACGGTTGTCGCTGCAAAGATTTTTTGATTAATATTAGCGAATCGGGACTTGTTGCTAAGGGTAAACTTTCTAAGTCGGCGATTGGTGTTAGTACAGCTACAGAAGTTCCCTTGATGGTAACAAGCAATGGTTCTTTCCCTAAAACTTGAATGTATTTACCCAACGATTCAGTTGCTTGTGCGAGTTCTACTGATTTCATAGTTCAATTTCCTCCTGACCGATCCGAACTCGATTGCGGTTCTTGACTCCAACTGCTTGAATGTAGACTACAGAAACTGTGTTTTCTTCTACATCGTAGTACACCCGTAAATTTCCAATCCGCAATTCCCAGGTCGCCAAACTGTTAGATTCCATCGGTTTGCGATTTCTTGTCTCAACTAGGGGTTCATATTTTAGTTGTTCGTCTACAGTATCTAATACAGTTCGCTGCTGCCGAGTTGTTAAAAATTTTAGATGCTCAATAGCAGCGTCAGCGTATTCAATTTGATAACTCAATTATCCTCATCTCAATGTTAATAACATATCCAAACATTCGTCTTTCTCCACGCCACCCGACATGAAACATCAGATAGCGATCGCGAGCCACATGAAAGATATCTTTTGCGGACCTAGCTTTACGTCACGATTTCTCTCAGTTCTTACTTATAACTCAGGTACGCTTCTAATCGGATTTCCCAAGCGATCGCGCGCAATTGGCGGCGCTGCCGCCATGCGTAAAATGGGCAAAACCTCTGGATGCTGTCGCAGTAATACGGACGTGATGTTGGTCAGATTGGCTGTCTCAGAAGAGGCAGATTCAACTTGTTGAGTTGTAGCAATGCGAGTGTCGCGGTAGGCGAGGGGAGCGAACTGCATGAACCAATTGTTATAGAAGTCTACCGACAGGGCAATATCGGGTTTCCACAAGTGTGGTTTGTCGGCATTAACTGGCACTGCACCTCCTCTAATCGCGACCCTCGCCTAAATAGCTTAGATTGCTGGAACGTCTCTGTTGTATTATCCACCAAGCGGTTGCTCTTGAAACGGATTTAGTCAACTAAACCCGCGCGAAGGGCTCTGACAGCAGCTTGAGTGCGATCGTCGCAAGACAGCTTATTAAGGATATTACGCACATGAGTTTTCACAGTACCGAGGGAAATGTATAGCTGCTTGCAAATTTCCTCATTACTGCACCCTTCGACAATCAACTCTATAACCTCTTTTTCTCGTTCTGTTAAAGGGTTTGCCATTAACAACTGACTGTACTCTGGCTCAACTCCATTGATTGACACAGTGGAAATGGGGGCTTTGTTAACAGCTTCCTTGAAAGGGTTATTCATGCGAGCCAAAACGATTCTGGCAATTGAAGAATCGATCCAGTTTTCGCCAGCATTTGTCTCAACAACAGCTTCCACTAACTTTTCAAAACTGACATCTTTCATGCAGTAAGAGTCGGCTCCCGCTGCAAAAGCTGCCAGTACGGATTCTTCGTTATCCTGCATCGTCAAAATCAACACTTTCGGTTGGTTATCTACGCTTGGGGCTTTGGAAGTTTGTACGTATTCTTTGAATCTTTTTGTCAATTCAATCCCATCTACCAACCCCGGTAGTCCGATATCAACGATCGCTACATCAGGCCGGGTTTTCTCCAGCAAAGTTATCCCTTGCAGACCGTTAGCTGCCTCTCCGATAAATTCGAGTTCTTCGCAGTCTTCTAAAGCTGCTTTGATTCCAGCCCTTGTCAGGTGGTGGTCTTCAATTAAGGCAACGCTAATTTTATTCATGGTTGGTTTATTCAAAAAAAGGACAATTGTAATTCAGCGGCACGAGTGTGCCCAAAATAGAACGTATGCGCTCTTTTGTATCCAAACAAGATTTTTAGAGCGAGATAGGGAGACGTACAGTAAATGTGCTGCCTTGACCCACCATTGATGCCACGTCAATACTGCCAGAATGGGCTTCTACAATCCGGTGAGACAAGTGCAGCCCCAGGCCGCAACCTGCTCTAGCATGGTTTCCGGGGCGGAATCGTTCAAACAGCGAAGCTTGTTCTGAGGCTCTGATACCGGGGCCGGTGTCTTCTACGGTAATATTTACCCACTTAGCATCTGGACGAACAACGATTTTCACACAACCAAAATCGGTGAATTTAATCGCATTTCCCACTAAGTTGGTGATGACTCGGCGGAGTTCGAGGCGATCGCCTTCAATCCGTAGTGGTTGCGGGTCAGAGTCGTCGAAAGTTAGGACAAGTCCTTTATCAATAGCCACAGCCTCCTGTTCCTTAACGACTTCTTTGACCAGTTTTTTGAGGTCAAAGGGGGCGCGCGCCAGAGTTTTGCAACCAGATTCAAATCGGTGAACTTCCAGTAAAGTGTTGACTAACGAAAGCAAATTTTGGTTACTGCTGCCGATGGTTGCGATCGCCTCTACCGCTTGAACGGGCAGTTCACCAAATTTCCCTCGTTGGAGTAGGGTCAGCATTCTATCAGCGCCGACTAGGGGAATCCGCAAGTCGTGGGTAAGACGAGCCACAAAATCCTCTCGCGCCTTTGTCACTTCCTGCATCGCATCTATACTATGTTTGAGCCGGAGGAGGCTGCGGACGCGAGCCAGCAACTCATTTACTTGGATGGGCTTGCAAACGAAATCGTCAGCCCCCAAGTCGAGTCCATCTGCTATGGTTGTTGAGTTGTCAGCCGCAATTAACAGGATGGGGATAAAGGGAAGTTGAGGATTTGAGCGAATTCTGTAAGTCACTTCGTAACCGTCTACTTCTGGCATCATTACATCCAACAGGAGTAAATCTGGGGGCGACTCCTCAACTAAAGCTAAAGCATCAAGTCCGCTAGAACTTGTACTGACGCAGTAGCCTTCTTCGGAGAGGATAGCCTGCATAATAAATAAGTTGTCAGTCGTATCATCAACCGCCAAGATTTTACTGCGTTTATCTCTCATTGCCCTGGATTTCTCTCCCGCCTCCATCCAAAGCTTACGAACGAATCCATATCTTCTGACTCAGCCTTTTGGCGGATAAAACTTAAAAACTGTTGATAATCTTGAAGCTGCTTGGATTCTTCCAACTTTCGCTGCTTTCTGATTCGCAACAAGTAGTCTTTGAGGCGAGCGTACCGCCATCCAACATGGAACCCCAGATCGTAGATTTGAGGGATTTTCGGATTCGCGGTCGCGTTGAGTAAGGTTTGTGCGACGTTTGGCGAGCCAACGTCTGAAATTGTTCTCCTGCTTTTTTTTCCATCCCTACAACCTTTCCAAAACTCTTGGCTGCTAGTTGAAGTGTGGATGGAAATCTTGTACTCTTGCAGCGTCGTTTCAAGCCAATCTAAGTCTTGTTTTCTGTCGTTTGAGAGCGAATCGTTGGGCTGATACTTGTTCCAAGCGCGGGCTAAAGCATTTAGCGACTTTTGAAAATCTGCCAAAAAACAGTCTAACAGGGTTTGATACTTTGCCGCCAGTGAAAGTCGGTTGTGGTTTGAAAGAGTGTGACTTTGTGGCATAACTGTCAACATAAGCCAAACAGGGTTTGAGTTTGCTTTTTTCGGTTTCATCTCTATGTCTCTAACCTATCAACTGCCAAGCTCGATCGAATTCTACCTAAAAGCTGATTTCTCATTCACTGTCGCAAAGCTAATAATTTCTCCTTCACTGCCACTCTTGGTTAAAATTGTTAGCGTGCGCGACTTTTCTTTTTACAGAAATAGTTGTGCCGTCCCGTGCGCGATCGCCTGTATCAGACCGCTCGCCAAAAAAGAATGTTCTCTCGATTAACACAGCATCCTTGACAAAAACTTAAACTTTGCCTCCCAACAGCCAGGGCAGAAATAATATCAAGCCCTGTACTCCGCGCGATTGCGCCGCTCGCCCGAAGTATAGCTAGGGACTAGGGGAGATCTTACTAGGGACTAGGGAAAAAACGAACTAGAATCAATGGTTTCAGGAACTTGGAAACTCCTAACCGCCTTGCCGTTTGCTTTATGAAGGCGTCCCCTAGAAGTCGCATATTTAATTCCTCAGAAGTATCCGAGCGCTTCTGTCTTTGAATGGGTACGACCATCCCTTCAATGCCGGAACTTCTTCTCTAGAATCCGGTTGCACGGATTAGGCAGAATGCGGCATTGCCCTCGTTTTTTCTAATCTACTAAAAGGGATTCTAGCTCTATTAGAATTTTTTGGAGGCGCTTCTGCTTTTTTGGATCGCTCCAAGCTTTTGACTTGTTCGCTTTTGTTAAAGCTCCCTTTATTTTGGTTTTCAGATTTTCTTCCGGTTCTTCTTCCGAAGTACCTGCCTTTAAATCCGCGATGCGTTCTTTAATCTGAGTTAAAGATAGACATTCAGCGATCGCCGCTTCCAGAAGCGACTTTCTTGCCTGCTCGTCTTTAACTTTGGCGATCGCTCGCGCCTTAGTATACTCGATCTGACCTCGGCGGAGGGCTTCTTGGATGTCTGACGGCAGCTTCAGCAGTCCCAGTCTATTGCTGACGAAAGACTCCCATGACATCCGCCCCAATTCGCTAAAAACCTTGACGACTATTTGCGTTTCATGATGAATGATAACGTTATCATTCATCCTCTGTACGTCATTTTGCATCCGGTAGAGCAGCCGCACCACCTCTTCTAGATCGTATTCAAGGTGATGAGAGAGCAGTTGCAATATCCCCTCCGTTTCTTCGACTGGGTTGAGGTCTTCCCGCTGGAGGTTCTCAACTAATGCAACGCGCAGAGCTTGCTGTTGTGTCAAGTCCCGAATGATAACAGGGACTTCTGTCAATCCCACTTCCTTTGCAGCTCTATACCGCCTTTCGCCTGCTACTAGCTCGTATTTTTCCTCTCCCAAAGGACGGACTAACAGAGGTTGGAGAATTCCATCAGTTTTTACTGACTGAACCAAAGCCTGCATAGCTTGGGAGTCGAAGTATCGGCGAGGTTGAGAAGATGGAAGCTCGATCGACTCTATTGAGAGCTGTTTTTCTGCCGTTGGTTCTGCTACTTCATCATCTCCAAACAAAACGCTCAAAGAGGCCTTACCTTTATAGGGCTGGTCGTTCTTACTTGACATTGAGTTTCTCCATCTTGGCGGATAGCTGGTCTAATATTTTGACGACGGGATTTTTAGGTTCGTAAACAGCAAGCGGGACTTGTTTCTCGGAAGCATCCGCGAAAGCAGTTATGCGCGGGATGGGAGTGTAAACGGGCCCAAAGGTCGTAAACTGCTCGTTTATGGCTTTGAGAGTCCGCTTGTCCTGAGAGTTGGCAGCAGCATAGCGAGAGGGAACAAAACCAGCTATCTGCAAAGAGCGGTTTCCTTTCTTTCTGATTCTCGCTACTGTTTGCAACAGGAGGTTGGTGCCCTCAAAGGCTTTGTAGTGAGTCTCAACGGGGACTAAGACGTGAGTAGCAGCTACCAGGCTGATGTAGCTGAGCAACCCTAAACTGGGAGGGCAATCTATGAGGATGAAATCGTAATTGTCTTGAATGGGGGCGATCGCATCTCTGAGGCGAACTTCCCGAAAATCCATGTTAACCAGTTGAATTTCCGCCGCGCTGAGGTTGATGTTGGTAGGAGCCAAATCCATACCGTGAATGCCCGTGTGGATGGAAAGAGGTTCCTCATTGACAATGGCATCAAACACAGTTTTATCCAAATTCTGAGAGTCAACCCCCATGAAGAGCGTTAGAGAACCTTGAGGATCGATATCGATGAGAAGAACCTTGTGGCCTCGTAAGGAGAGGTGGTAGCCGAGATTGAGCGCGATCGTGGTTTTCCCCACACCGCCGGCTTGGTTGAACAGCGAGATTATCTTTGTCATGAATTGCCCTCCGGTAGCGTGCCACCATAGTTCCAAAACGGAGTGCAAAAGGAGGTGGCGGTTAAAACTGTAAGCATATTTGCATTTTTGTTGAAGTTTGGGAATGTCTGCACTTTAGGCATGAGCCCTCACTATCCCCAGACCGTTTTGTAGAAAAACTATAGTTATACTCTCATATCAAGGCGATATCTCTGAAGGTGCATTAGGAATTTTTTTATTTTTTCCCACTCCCAAAGGAAATTGGCAACAGTGACCATGCCGTTGCTGTGAAAGACAACGGCAATGCGGTCGCGTTCATGAATGCTAGCAGGTGACGCTAAATACTTCTAAGCTCGCTCTTTCATTGATTTGTAGGAATAAGGATAGTTGATTGTTAGTTTGAGCGAGCCAGGAAGTATCTCTGGTTGATTAATAATGCAGTAAATGAGATATCCAGCCCGTTCCACTTCTGTCCAAGCCAGAGGCGAGAACTGGGCTGATTCACAAATGGCGCGTTTAATGAGTCGCGATCTGCTGCGGTTCTCAAACAGAGCTTGCACAAACTGGGTGGGATTGGCTATGGCAGGAGACAGAAGCTTGCAAAATTTTTTAGGATGAACTGTCCGAAGGTAATGGATAGCATCTTGTGCATTAAATGCTTCAACTAGAGAGGGGGAAATTTGCAAGTGCTGAAGTAGCAACTCAATATCTTCATCAGTATTGGTTACTGCCCATAAATTATTCTCGATCCACCTCCAAACTATCTGCTCAGCCTCTTTGTCAGTTGCTACCAAAAAGCGATTTCCTTTGTAGGTAAACCCTGATACGTGGGGCAGTTGGGGGAGAGACCAGTCGGCAAGAGCGCGATCGCTGTCCAGTAGCAATAGGACGGATGCTAGTATGTGCCTCCTGCTGTGTCGCAGCGGATCGGCGGCGGGTGCAGGCTGTCGAGAGCTGTATTGATAGTCAAAATGCATGGGAACGCTGTTCTCCTATTAACAGTAAAGTTATTGCTTAAAGCTAAAAGTTAAAGGCTGTAAACTCAATCCGCCGTCCCTCCTAATTTCCCACCTCAAAAGTCATCGGCAAAATTAATCTTGCGGACTATTAAAACGCGATCCAAAGGCAAAAATATCGTCCGAGTGGCTGTTGTTTCTTGTAATTCCAGTTAGTTATAGCAATAGGCACAAGGCATTTATTCAATGGGTTTTTTCTAGACAATACTTTTTGATAAAACAATTACTGGTTCAATGTTCTCTGCCTTGAGAACTAAAGTTAGTTACAACTGAAGGCGTACCGAGAGCGACAAGAGCGCATGATAGGTTGGTTGCTAAAAGATGGACGCGCTTTTAGATGGCGGAACACTTATGTTTTTAGACACCATACAGAGATTTTCCCCTGACTATATCTTGAGGCTAAAACAAATAGGGCTGGCTTTTTTTGAGAAAATAGCAACTGACCGAGCAATAGCTGGAGAAACTCAAGATTTTTACCAGGGATTGCTGGCGGGATTGGATGGGGCAGTTAAATTAATAGACGAAGAAAGCGGAGTACAAACGCTTGGCCTTTTAGAAGCTAAAATAGCAACTTTTATCAATGATGAAGAAGATAACTTATCCCAACAAAGTTTAAGTTCAAGTTCAGTAGAAGGTGACTGTAAGCTATCCATTTCTAGGTTGCCTGTTAGATATATTTCTCAACTCAGACAAATTGGAAGAGAAACCGATTGCGGACGAGATATAGAAGATTGTGTCTGCATCGGCGAGACTCAAGATTTCTATCACGGCTGCCTCGCTGCGATTGATTTTGCTCTGTCCTTGGCAGGTGAGAAATATGCCTATGCTCAAATCAGTCTGGTAAAAACTAATGCCGCCAATTTCATCGAATTAAACAAAGATTGGGAACGCCGAGTTCTTGAGCTTAAAGGCTTATCCTCCTCACAGAGGCAAGATAGGCAACCAAAACAAAATTTGATTGTCGAGATCTCGCAAGTCGATGGCGACAATCAAGTTGGGACTTTGAGCAGTGAAGGAGAGGGCGATGAAGCCACTTTGCTCTCGACAGAAACAGGAACTTTAGAAGCTGAAATACAGGAGCAAGATTTAAAGAGCGATCGCTCTGATTCTAGCGAACTAATCGTACCTCTTGCTTTAAGCAATCCGGCTATTTTGAAATACCAGAATGAAAGTGAAGAGAGAGTACGAGAACAGTTTACAGAAGAGGTAGTAAAGCTGCCAGAAGAAGAGCGTTTAAAGCTAGAGAATTTGCTATCTAGGACTTTATTAGGTGGCTGCCAACAGTTGAAGCTAGGGAAACGCAAAGTTATAGAAGATTGGACAGCATTTTTAGAGGAGGGTGAAACAATCAGGGTGATTTCAGAGCGAGACAGCCACATCGTCCTACGGATTACTTTAGAGGGTGAAGTGCAAAGCGCTCTATCTTATGGCGATGCAGAGGTATTGGGTGCAACTGTTAAAGAAAACTCAGAGGATTTGGCTATATTCTCGAATTGGTTAGAGCCGATAATTCCGAACCCGCCAGCAGGCGATTTGAATCCTGATTCAGTACCGCCAGCACCGACAATGGATATTCAGCAGGTAAAAATGGCTGAGTCTATCCTGCCAACGGCTCAAAGAGCTTTTGAGTATTTACTTAATCATGCTCCCGATCGCGTGGAAGAGACTGACGAGTACACTCGCGTTCGGGTAGGAGATTTGTACGATCTTATCGTGGGAGAGTCGGAAGGGGTTTCGGTGTCTTCTCTGACTGTTTCTGTCCGAGGGGAGTTAATCAAGGTTCGCGGAGAAGATGTGGTTTTAGCTCAGGGTATTTCCTCTGAAGATATTGATTTTTGGGCAGTGGTTGCAGAAGAGCTAGATCGGAGAGAGGCGAGGAGTAGGGATTATGAGCGATCGGAACCAGATAGTCAAAGTGCTTTAGGGGGCTGAATCCCTGGAAATACCCCTCTTGTGTCACTCTGGGAAAATAAAAATAAGAACCCAATTTTTAAGTAAGTCGGTGAGAAAAAACCAAACTATGTTGAGATAAGTAAACATAGAGAATACGTCTACTAAGGTAACTCAATATATGGGCGCTAGATGATAGTTGATTACGCATAGAGAGATTCTTGAGATCGTTAAAATTGTTGAAATTATTCAGAAAGAAAAAAGCAAAAAAGAACAAGTATTAATTAATTCAAAAGACTCATTAATCAAACTCATTAATCTTTGAAGGGAGAAAGTAAACTTGTGTTCTAGCAGAAGATAAATTATGAATTACGGCCTCGACCCTGACACCCAAAGCGAGTGCGTCGTGTTTATCTGATCGGCAATAGCTACTGCCGATCGACAAATCGCCCTGGACATCAAAAATGTACTGGCAGAAGTCTGCGATTCTGGTTACACCGATCGAGCCGCCATCTGGGCCAAACTTGCCCCACCACTGATCGCCCACCACTTCGCCAAGAAAATCAAGGACGTGCGAGGCTGGCAATCTTCCGCCGTGGCTTCCGCCATTGATGGAGATTTGGGTGATGCGATCGACGCTGGAAAGCTTACATCGGCCGATGTGGGGACCATCATCGACGAAGCGAATTTGCCCAGTTTCAGCAGCTTAGACTTTTCGTGTTATCCCACAAAAAGTCATATCGGGAAGGGTATTAAACTGATAAAAACTAATAAAAACTTATAGCCACTAGCTTCCCTTGGCTCTGTCGCTGGTTGTCTCTTGTCAGCAAAAACTGCGGAGACAACCAGGAGCGAGCACATAAAATCGCATAAAATCGCATGAAAATACATATTTCAGCCCTTTGATTTTTCCTTGCAAACCACGGATTAATCAGATGCGATCGGCTTGATGGGTAACTTGATCGCCATGATTAATCCCCGGTAAGTCAGTAGGGAAATGCGCTTATTTTGACTTATTTTTACTTTTAAGTTTGATTACCCGCAACTCCCCAGCAACTCTGGGACTGGGTTCGATCAAGATTATTCCCAATCCAAAATCTAAAATCTAAATCTAAAATCTAAAATCCATAACTTTGCCTGCACAGCGGGCGATTGGCTTGATACGGTAGCTCGATCACCCATAGTTTATTTACGGTTTACCAGTAGATAAACCGCGCTTTAGTTCAGTTATTCGTTAATTAGAGGGCGTGTTTTTGCCTGCCATCAAATCTTTAATTTTGTAGCGTTTGAATTCTCCTTTAGAAGTGTCGTTGTCAAAAGATTCTAGTTCTTTCTCTCATAATCTTAATAAAATTAAATATTTAATATCTTGCTAAAGGCAGATAAGTTTTGTATAACTATTGTAGAGCTACCGTTAAAGTGACATTTTATCAATCAACTTACGAGTTGTTTCATTTTCATCTATGACTCATCAATTAGCATTTTTCACAAGCTGCCGTCCACATGCAAGATAGCGAATCGAGGTTTATCGTAGTCGGTGTGTCCGTATTTGATGATTTGCCTTGATTGGCACTTAGGACAATTCGCCGACTTGAGTGAAATTCTTCAAGGTTCTGACCTCAAGTTTACCATTACTATACACTACTACCTCCGCAACCTCCAATATCACAATCGGTTTTTGCGAAAGTTGGTGAACCCAAATGGTCACTCTTTATACACGAAAGTGCGAAATTGGACGTGCGATCGCAAATTCAATTTCACCAAACCCAGAAAAATCGTAGTGTGACACTTGAGGGTGCGGAATGTGGCTTACAAAATATTTTCCTGACAGTCACTAAAATAAATCTGCTCATGGAACCTAATATGAAGCCTAATAGTTCAACGTCTGCAAACATGGTTGTCCAAAATCAATGAAAAAGTGCCTAAGTCAGGAAGATCGCCATATGGCTGTGCTGAATTCGTTACTATTAACCACACTACTTTTGAGACACATTACCAATTTCTCTCTGCTTTAGGGAGGTAGTATATCGTTCCAGAATACGCTTATTTCATTATCCTTAACATTTTCCTGTTGCAGCTAAAAGTATGAATGACTTATTTTCCACACTCAAAGAAGAAGGATTCAATCCAGTTAAAGTCGCCATTTCTTCTGTTAGTGAGCTGTATGCGCTTCCAGAATCAAAACTGCTCGCATTTAGGACATCCTTGATAAAGGATGCGTTTACCTTTCACTATGCTAACAATGACTTTTTTAAAGCTTCCTGCAATGACAAAGGAATTACACCAGATTCCATTAAATCGCCTGAAGATATGGTAAAAATTCCGCTGGTTCCCATTAGTTTTTTCAAGTCTGCCAATAGTCACAAATTGTTATCGGTGAGCCTAAGATCGATTGAACTGGAAATGCGTAGCACTGGGACTTCTGGCATCCCAAGCGTTGCCCGTCGTTGCTCAAATACAGTGGATTATACTGTCTTAGGCATCTATGCTATGTACCGCGAATTCTTCAAGATCTCTAAGGGGGCTGGATTATATTTATGTCCTTCTACAGAAGAGATTCCAGAGATGGGTATGATTAAAGCCCTGAATATGCTTGCAGGGTTGCTGGATACTCATCGCTTTATGGTTACGAAGGATCGATTTGTACCAGAGGAGACCTTAACCCAGTTGAATGAATGGTCAAACAAATTTGATCGCCACGTTATTGGACCACCTTTTATTATTCATCGTTTCATCAGCTTCTTAAAGGCGACTAACCAAAAGGTTCAACTCGACAAAAATAGTTATGTAATCACTCTAGGGGGATGGAAACGCTTTAGCGGTCAGATGATTTCTAGAGTAGATTTCAACAATGAGTGCATGGAATACCTTGGCGTTGAGAAAAGTCAAATACGAGATATGTATGCGCTTGTCGAATCGAACGTTGTAGCGATCGATGATGAACATGGTGTCAAGCATGTTTCTCCATTTGTTCATTTCTCTGTACGAGATCCCAAGCAATTGGATAAGGAAGTTCCAATCGGCGAAACCGGACAATTGGCCATCTTAGATCCTCTTGCCATCTCTACTCCGGGATTTATCCTGACTGAAGACTTGGTAAGGCTTCTTCCGAAAGACAGTAACTCTTGGCGAAGTGGTCAACGGCTACAGTATATTATGCGCTTGCCTGAATCGACCGAATTTGGATGTTGTGCTGTCAATCTTGATAAACAATTGGATGGTCTAGAACCTGAAAAAGCGAACAATAACAACGTTTGCCCTGTAATTTCTGTTTAGTATGTACGCTTTACCCACCTTCTAGGGGGTAAAGCATCAATTTCACCTAGTTCTTATCAAGTCACAGCTATGTACAACGACATTGTTATTGCGAACTTTTCAGACCCAGAACATAGCGGTGAGATCCAGAACCCGCATCTTGAGTTGGAAGTAGGTAATTCTGTTTGTGGTGATCGAATTCGGATTCAAATTGAAATCGAGGGCAATCGGATTACCAAAGGAGTGTTTCGAGCTTGGGGCTGTGCTACTTCGGTTGCTACCGCTAATATTTTCTGTTCTTTAATCAATGGCAACGAGATTGAAACAATAGTAAATTGCCCTAGAAGTGAGCTTGATACAATGTTGGGGAAATTAGAGCCCTCGCAGCATCACTGTCTCGATATTCTGCACGAACTTCACGATCAGCTAAAAACCAATCTTACTAACTCAGACAAAATTAAGCAGCTATGATGCCATAGGGATGGAGATTTCCCTAGTTAAGATGCAGTTGAATGGAGATTAGGTTCAAGCCTAATTCGGAAATAAACCATTCCATCAGAGGCCATTGAATTAGTTCACCTGTAGCTTGCCATTTAAAAGCTTAAAGAGAGTGATTCGGAGGTTGTCTAGGGACAGCGTAGTTGGTCATCATATCTAGAAAATTGAGTGCAAACAGATTGGCATTGAAGTAAAAATCCAGCTTTTTTGGGTCACGATCTCTGCGGCAGTCAGTCCGGTTAATTGTTATTAAGGAAAGTTGAAACAATGCAAAATCGAATGATTTCAGGGTATTTCGATTATAACGCTACTACTCCAGTGTCAGATAACGTAGCACAAGTGATGAAGACGACTATAGATCTATTTGCTAACCCTTCTGGTATCAACAAATATTCAGTCGCTAATAAAGACTTGCTCAATCGTTCTAGAGAAACTGTGGCGCAGCTACTAGGAACAGAGGCGACAAAGATATTTTTTACATCCGGTGGCTCTGAAGCAAATAACTGGGCGATTAAAAGTACGTTGTTTCAACACTTTAGGACACCTGGACATATTATTACTACGGCTATTGAGCATCCATCAGTCCTGAGTACTGTGAAGTATTATGCTGAGAAGTTTGGATTTGAGGTAACCTTCGTCTTCCCTCAAGCTAATGGTGCTGTAGCCATTGATGACATTGTTAGGGTCATACGACCTAATACCCAGTTGGTGTCGATGATGTATGCCAATAATGAAACTGGTGTCCTTCAACCAGTGGAAGCTGTGGCGCAAATCCTGCGTGAAAGTAATATTAAGTTTCATGTTGATGGTGTCCAGGTGATTGGCAAACGTAAAGTAGATGTTGAGAAGCTGGGCATAGACTATCTGTCTTTCTCAGGACACAAATTCTATGGACCAAAGGGCATCGGTGGTTTGTATGTACGAGATATAGAGGGTTTTTCTCCACTCATTCACGGTGGTGGTCAAGAAATGAGCCTGCGCTCTGGGACTGAGAACTTGGTCGCTATTGCTGGCTTGTCTAAAGCTGCTGAAGAGGCTGAGGCCAATATTGACCAATGGGATGCTCATTGTTGGGACTGTAAAAGATACCTGATGGAACTTTTGAAGAAATCTCATATTAGTTCAAGGTTCAATGGATTGACTGATTACGAGAATAGTATTTCCAATACATTAAACATACTGATCCCTGGAATTAGAGCAGAAGCATTAGCTGTTCTGATGGAAAGGAAGTGTGGAATTATTGTGTCTATTGGTTCAGCATGTAGTAACAACAAAACGAAAAAACTCTCTCACGTACTAGAAGCTATGGGGATGAGTGAGAGAGATATTCAGGGTTCCATTCGTGTGAGCGTTGGTCGTTTCACTACGCTGGATGATATACAAAGATTTGTTCACTCTCTGGAATCCTGCACCGATAAGCTTTTGGAAATTAGTTGTGTAGCATAATGGCGAAGGATTTTGAGATGATAGAGCATATGAAAAATAATCACGAACTGTTGTGGGATGTGATTTTCAGTCATGCTAGACGGCAGGGTGAGGCTCTAGCATGTATCTTTCAACCCTATGGAGTTGAAACTGCAAAGAAGCTAATTTACCGGGAATTGCACGAGCTTGTATTCCAGCGTGCTCAACTTCTGATTCATCGGGGATATACGGGTCAACCCATTGCTCTGTTGTTTCCCAATGGGCTTGATTTTGTCGTAAATTTTCTGGCGTGTCTTGCTTCTGGAGCCATTGCAATTCCGCTAAACTTGTCTCGTAATGCTCAGCAGATGGAACGCACGGTAGCAATTCTAGATGATGCTGGGGTAGAAACCATTCTTACAACTGCTGCTACAAGAATTCAGCTAGAACAGCAACTGCATGAAATACCAGAATTATCTGGGAGGAGTTGGATCTGGATAGATGAATATCAAACAGGACTAACGGATATCACATTGCCTGTCCTTAGCCCAAACCAGCTAGCATTCATTCAGTATACGTCTGGCTCAACCAGCTTACCTAAAGGGGTAATGGTCAGTCATGCCAATATCGTGGACAATCAAAAAGCAATCCAGGAAGCCTATAATCATCAAGAAGGACTGATTGTAGGGGGGTGGTTACCACAGTTCCATGATATGGGGCTAATTGGTCTAATGTTACAACCATTGTTTCTGGGTGGAACTTATGTTTTTATGCCACCAATGAACTTTGTCCAGCGCCCCCTTCGCTGGCTCGAACTCATTTCTCACTATCGTATTCATAGTTCTGCATCTCCTAGCTTTGGTTATAAGCATTGCGTCAAGTACATCAAAGATAGTGAAGATCTCTCACACTTAGACCTGAGTTGCTGGGAAGTGGCGTTGAATGGTTCAGAGCCGCTCAATCTTGATACTATGGAAGCTTTCTCGACTAGATTTCAGCAGTATGGTTTTGACTCAAAAGCTTTTTCACCTTGCTACGGTTTAGCAGAGTCTACGTTGTTTGTGTCTGGTAGTGCCCCAGGCATGGGTGTACAGACTCTAACCTTGGAGGAGGAGTCTTTTGAACGTGGTAAGGTAAAAGAAGCGGATAGGGGGAAAACTCTCGTTAGCTGTGGTTTAATCAGTTCTCATTTCAATGTGCACATAGTTGATCCTGACAGCACTGAGGTATGTGAGCAGGGAGAGATTGGTGAAATTTGGGTGTCAGGAGCGTCAGTAGCTCAGGGGTACTGGAAAAATGCAGAAAAGACGGAAGAGTGCTTTTATGCACAATTGAAACAACCCGATGGTAAATATTACTTAAGGACTGGGGATATGGGGTTTATTCATGAAAAAATGCTCTTTGTCACAGGACGGATAAAAGAGATGCTAATTATACGTGGACGTAACCTTTACCCGTATGATATTGAGCATACGTGTAATAATTATCGGTATGCGTCAGGAAATAACGGTGCTTCTGTTTTTACCATTAATGTTGATCGTGAACCAAAACTAGCGGCGGTTGTGGAAATACAGCGCCAGCCTTTCCAGGGATGCGATCATGGTGAATTGAGCAGAGATCTGCAAGAAGCTGTGATGGCTTGTCACGATATTGTGTTTGACTACCTAGTATTGGTCAAACCGGGTACTATTCCCAAAACGAGCAGTGGCAAGATAAAGCGAGCTGCTTGTAGAAATCTGATTAGCTCTGTTAGGGCTTAATTAGAAAGAGTGAAACCCGGCCGCATAAGGCTTTCGGAAATTCTTCGACGATGGGCTGTTATGTTTGCCTTGTAAAGTTTTGGTAGTCCTTTGCGACCTTTACTACCAATAAAATTTTTTGAATAACAAAGGAGAAATTACAATGACGACTGAGTGTGTAGGTGAAATCAAGGTTACTCTTGCTGAAAAATTGAGTGAGTATCTTTCTACAAAAGTACCTGGGTTTTCATCTATAGAACACCTTGACAGTTCATTCTCTAGTTTAGGACTTGATTCCGTTTCCCATGTAGAGATGACAGGTATGATAGAAGATTATCTTCAGATAAAAGTTGATCCCGCATTAGCATTTGATTATCCAACCATTAACTCTTTGGTTAATTATTTGCAGACAAATTTTGTAGTAGCTACTGAAGTAAAGGAGCAAGGTTAATGTTTGATTATGATTGTGTAATTGTTGGTGCTGGGCAAAGTGGTTTATATGCTGCACATTTGCTAAATAAACGAGGTATTTCTTACATTGTTCTAGAGCGAGATCGGATTGGACAGGCCTGGCATAATCGCTGGGAAGGCATGAGATTATTTACGTCTCGGCAGTTTTGTGCCCTTCCTGGCTTACCGTTCCCTGGTGACTCCAATAGCTTCCCTACCGCGACTGAAATGGGCGATTATCTGAAGATCTTTGCTCATAAGTTTGAAGTATTTACTCGTGAAAATTCTGAGGTTGTAAGCCTTACAAAAGAGCAGGGACGGTTTATCGTGACTTTGAAGGATGGTGATCGCCTGTCAGCCAGAGCGGTAATCAATGCAACAGGCTC
This sequence comes from Microcoleus vaginatus BM001213989, assembly GCA_036700245.1. Taxonomy (GTDB): domain Bacteria; phylum Cyanobacteriota; class Cyanobacteriia; order Cyanobacteriales; family Microcoleaceae; genus Microcoleus. The sequence continues at coordinate 107,702 of JAUBOM010000003.1, read as the reverse complement.
AAATCAGGTTCCTAACATTCCGTCGATCAGCTCTCATCTATCGAATAATGTGTTGCAGTTTGATGGTACTCTCCAGAATCTGGCGCTGATTCCAGATGGTAGTAGAGTAGTTGTCGTGGGTGATGGCGCGACAGGTCGTCAGATCACTGGCAGGCTTGCTAGTGCGTGCAAGGTTACGTTATCAACTGGCACATCTCGCGGTTTACCTCCAGGTGTTGTCCTTGGTAAGGATCTGTTCTGGTGGCTCAACAAGATAGGGATATTGTTTGCTGATAAGTCTAGTGTGGCAGCCAAATTTCTCCAGAAGCGTAATCCAGTACCCTGCGGAAACTTCAATAATCGAACGCTCAAAAAAATGGGAGTTCGTATTGTGGGCAGGGCACAAAGCTGCTCAGAACAGACCGTCTTTTTTGAGCAGGGTGAAACCTCTGAGGCTGATGTTGTCGTTTGGGCGATTGGTTATCATGATCACACTGACTGGCTGCAACTACCCCACTGCATTAATGAAGCGGGCTTTGTAGAAGAGTATGGCATAACTCCCGAACCTGGACTATTTGTTCTTGGACGCAAATGGTTGAGTTGCCGTGCTTCCGAGTTAGTGATGGGACTTCCGAGAGATGCTGAGTGTGTGATTTCTGCGGTGGAGAAGTATTTGAAAACAGATCCTAACTTCTCAATAACTCCAGAAGAACTTGCTACAAAGAAGTAAACAGAGGAGAAAGCCCGAGATGAGCAAAACACAAACTCTCAATCAGCAATCAGACATGAGCATAAAAATAGATACGTTAGATGGACAGAGACGACATATACTTGCTAACATCAAGATTCCCTACTCGGCAGCGCAAGTATGGGAAGTCATCACAAACTATGAATCTTTCCCTGAGTTTATGCCCACCATGACCGAGAGCCGACGTTTAGAGCATCCCTCCGGAGGTATTCGCCTAGAACAAATTCGGACTAAGAGCTTGGTGGGGATAAAGATATCTGCTCGTTCTGTTGTCGATATAGAGGAAAGGTTTCCTCATGAGATTCACTATCAACTGATTGAGGGAGATTTGAAGGAGTTCTCTGGTTACTGGCGCTTAGAAACAATAAGCTCATCGCAATATCAAACTGGCGTTGAACTTATTTATGACTTTATAGTTTTGCCTAAGCCAATTATACCAGCACCAGTATTCAACCACTTTCTCAAGAATGATATACCTGGTATTTTACTAGCCGTTCGCCAGCGAGTGGAAAAGCTATTTGGTTAAACTGGGCTAAAGATGCTTCTGCGTTGCATCTGGTGAAGAACCTAACACACTAACAGTCTGTACTAGCATGAAATGAAATATAAAGACATCTCAGGTATAAGCAGTGGGGTTTCTAATCCAAGTTCAGGTAAACCACAACGCTGGCTGTCTATTTCGGTAGGATTGGTGACAGTGATGTTAGTGGTGGGTTCGATCCTGGCGGTGCGACATTTTCAGGTAAGTTCAGCTCCGAGCGAAGTAAAAACGACAGCACCTGCACCACCATTAACGGTCAGTGCTCTGGGACGGTTGGAGCCATTAGGGGAAATTGTGCAGGTGGCGGCTCCAGCGGGGACGGCTGGGGCACGCTTGGAGAAACTACTGGTTGCAACGGGAGATCGAGTGAGGGAAGGGCAGGTACTGGCGGTTTTGGATCTGCAAGCGAAGTATCAAGCAGCCGTGGAGCAAGCCCAGAGTCGGGTGCGAATTGCGGAGGCTCAGCTAGCCAAAGTGAGGGCGGGTGCGAAGCAGGGAGAAATCCAGGCACAAGCAGCCGTGGTCGAGCAGTTGCGGATTGAGCGGTCCAACCAGATTACGGCGCAGCAGTCCAAAATTGATCGTATCCTTGCCGATTTGCAGGGAGAAGTAACAGCACAACAAGCAACGGTGAAACGGTGGGCGGCAGAGTACCGTAATGCCAATATGGATAGCAATCGGTTTAAACAGCTTTATACCAGTGGTGCTATATCGGCATCACAGTACGAAAGTGCTAAGCTGAAAGCGGAAACAGCAAAACAGCAGTGGGCAGAAGCCGAAGCCATGCTCAACAAAATTCATACTTCACGGCGGGCAGAAATTGCAGAAGCGAAGGCAATACTAGAGCGAATTCAAGCAGGACAATCCAAACAGATTAATAGCGCCCAGGCAAACCTTGATAGAATTTCAGAAGTGCGCCCAGTAGATATACAGATTGCTCAGGCGGAGATTGCCGAAGCACAAGCGAATTTACGCCAAGCCCAAGCGGTGTTGGAAACGGCAAATATCCGTGCCCCCCAAGCAGGACAAGTGCTGAAGATCCATACGCGTGCGGGGGAGACTATACGCAGTATGGGTGATATCCTCGGAATTCTGGATTTAGGGCAAACGCAGCAGATGGTTGCGGTGGCTGAGGTTTACGACAGTGATGTGGGGAAGCTTAGAGTAGGTCAGAGAGTGACGGTTCAAGCTCCCTCAGTTCATGAAACGCTGCAAGGAAAGATTACGGAAATTGGACATATAGTACAGCGACGAAATGTGATCAACACAGACCCTACGGCAAATATCGATGCACGTATTGTCGAGGTGCGAGTGCAGCTCGATTCAGAATCAAGTCAGAAGGTGATGAATCTGACTAATTTGCAAGTAGACGTGTCGATACAGCTTGGGGAGGAGGGAGTTCAATGAAGGTCTTCCAGAAACCAAAATCTGCCATGCCAAAAGTGCCATCCGTTGCCCCAAAAACGCTTAACCTTTGGCAACGCTTGCGACGTCGGACTCCTTTGGGGTGGCTACAATTAAAGCATAAAAAGGGGCAGTTCATTATAGCAATTTCGGGGGTCGCCTTTGCAGATATTTTGATGTTAATGCAATTAGGGTTTCAGGGAGCGCTGTTCCAAAGTTCAGTGCGAATTCATGAAACCTTGGAAGCAGATATTGTGCTGACCAGCCCGCAGATACGGAATCTGTTATATTCCAGCGAATTTTCGCGACGACGGTTGTATCAGGCGTTAGATGTTCCGGGAGTGGCATCGGTCAATCCGCTCTATACCGTGCTGGCGAATTGGAAGCATCCAACCACGCACAAACAAGGTCTGATGTTGCTTTTGGGCGCTGATCCGAGTCGTAAATTCATTACTCGGTCGGATATTAATCAAAATCTCGATCAATTGAAAATCCCTGACACATTACTCTTTGACCAGAAGACGCGAGGCGACTATAAAGCAGCGCTGACAGATTTTGCTCAAAATAAATCTGTGCTTACGGAAATCAAAGGGCAGAAACAACAGATTCGAGGTTTATTTTCCATCGGTTCCTCTTTTGGTGTAGATGGTAGTTTGGTGACGAGTACGGAAACTTTTCTACGACTACATCCTCAACGTGGTGCTGGCAATGTGAGTTTTGGGCTTATCAAAATTACCCCTGGCAGCGACCCACACCAAATTGCCCAGGCATTGCGACAAAAATTACCGAATGACGTAAATGTGTACACCCTCGAAGAATTTATCGAGTTCGAGAAAAATTACTGGGCGATGAATACCCCTATCGGGTTCATCTTCCGCTTGGGTGTAGCTATGGGCTTTATTGTAGGGGTAATTTTAGTGTATCAAGTGCTGTCCACGGATGTAAATTCGCATATTCAGGAATATGCAACCTTCCGCGCTATGGGATATACCCAGCGTTATTTATTGGGCATTGTGTTAGAGGAGGCAATCATCTTAGCGGTGCTGGGATTTATCCCAGGTGTAGCTATTTCTAGTATATTATATCATCTGACCCGACAGGCGACGAGTTTACCGATCTACCTAACAGTTGCCCGTGCGATGGGGATACTGATAACTACAATTTTTATGTGTTTGATTTCCGGTGTAATCGCTACTCGCAAACTTCAATCTGCCGATCCTGCTGATATTTTCTAAGCCTGAATTTCTCATGGAATACGCAATTGATATTCATAACCTCAATCACTACTTCGGTCACGGTAATCTGAAAAAGCAGGTATTGTGTAACATTAATTTGCAAATCAAAACGGGGGAAGTCGTGATTTTGACTGGTCCATCGGGATCGGGAAAAACGACACTACTGACATTAGTGGGTGGTTTGCGGGCTGCCCAAGAAGGCAGTCTCAAAATTCTTGGTGAGGAACTCTGCGGTATCAGCGCAAAAAAGTTAGTCCATGCTCGCCGCAATAATGGGTATATTTTCCAGGCACACAACCTGCATCATAGTTTGACAGCACAGCAAAACGTGATGATGGGGCTAGAAGTGCATCCAAATTACAGTCGTGAAATGATGCGGCAACGCGCTACGGAGATTTTGCAGCATGTAGGTTTGGACAATTATATTCATTATTACCCGCATGATTTATCTGGGGGGCAAAAGCAACGGGTAGCAATCGCACGGGCGTTAGTTAGTGGTCCACGTTTTGTTTTAGCCGATGAACCGACAGCTGCACTCGATAGTAAATCTGGTCGGGCAGTGGTAGATTTAATGCAAAGTCTTGCACGGGAGCAAGGGTGTACGATTTTGCTGGTGACACATGATAACCGGATTTTGGATGTGGCAGATCGGATTGTGCGTTTGGAGGATGGGCAATCTCTTTGAGTCTGATTCGCCGCAGCTTACTGTGCCTACCTAAGTGCCTACCTAATATGAAATGAGCTTGGATAGGGAGTATGGCTAATACTAATTCTCCAAAGCTATGCAACCCACATTCCGCAGGTGCGCTCGCGCGATCGAGTATTTTTAAAAGATGAGCAATATTGAAGCGTCTGATATTAGAGTACAAGATCTTGACCACTGTGGACTAATTGCTGGCATCTGTGATGAGATCGGATTAGTCGAAAAGCTCGATCGAATCTTGGGGACTCACCCTATGGAAATTGTCACGCCAGGGCAAGCAGTCAAAGCCATGATTCTCAATGGATTGGGGTTTGTCAGCGCCCCACTGTACCTGTTGGAAAAATTTTTTGTGGGTAAAGCCACAGAACATCTGTTAGGAGAAGGCATCAGACCAGAACACTTAAATGATGACAGGTTGGGGCGTGTCCTGGACAAGTTGTATGCTTTTGGACTCACAGAACTCTTCGTGACGGTGGCACTGTCGGCGGCACGATGCTATGGTGTAGACCAGCGAGCGCCTGCACTTAGATTCGAGTTCGCTACACGTTGATGGCGATTACCTGAAAGATCGAGACGATACGGAAGAATCAGGTACAATTCACATCACCCACGGCTATTCCAGAGACCACCGCCCAGATTTAAAGCAATTTATGGTAGACCTGATGTGCAGTGGGGATGGAGATATCCCTTTGTACCTGAGAGTGGGAGACGGCAATGAAACCGACTCGGCTATATTTGCTCAACTGATTCTGGAATTCAAACAGCAATGGGATGTCGATGCACTGTTTGTCGCTGATGCAGCCCTCTACACTGCTGCTAACCTCCAACAGATGGCACAGTTGAGATGGGTATCGAGAGTACCCGCTACCTTAACCAGTGCCAAGGACTTGTTGCAACACATCCACCCCGACGCATTAGTACCCAGTTCCCTCAGAGGCTATCAGATAGCAGCTTGCGGGAACAACTACGCTCAAATTCCACAACGATGGCTGGTGGTCAAAAGTCAGGCACGGTTGGTATCTGACCTCAAACAATTGGAGAAACACTTAGCAAAACAAGAAGCAAAAGCCGTTTGTGCGCTCAAACAATTACAGGGTCAACAGTTTGCCTGTGCACCAGATGCCCTAGCGGAGGCGGCTGCATTGTCGCAACAGTTACCCTACCATCAATTACAGGAGTTGCAAGCGATCGAAATTATAGAACACAAAAAACGTGGCAGACCCCGCAAGGATGCAGTCGGTCAGAAACATTATCAAATCTGTGCGGTACTTGTCCCTAAAGATAGCGTCATTGCGGCCGTTCGGCAACGTGCTGGGTTATTTTTGTTGGCAACCAATGTGTTAGACGAGAAGGTGTTAAGTGATGACCAAGTTCTACAAGAATACAAGGCGCAGCAATCGACGGAACGAGGTTTTCGATTTCTCAAAGATCCTTTATTTTTTACTTCAAGTGTCTTTCTCAAGACCCCTCAACGAGTGGCTGCACTGGCAATGTTAATGGGTTTGTGTTTGTTAGTTTATAGTTTGGGTCAACGCTCGCTGCGTCAAGCTTTGGAACGTGCCAAACAAACCATTGAAAATCAAGTTGGTAAGCCTACAGCCAAACCCACGCTGCGATGGGTGTTTCAATGTTTTATGTCGATTCATTTGTTGACAGTTAATGGGGTCAAACAAATTACCAATCTTACGCGAGAAAGATTGTGGATTCTCCAATTCTTTGGTGCGCCTTGTCGCAAATATTACCTGCTCTCTTGAGCTACTGTTATTGAGGTTACCTGCTCTCTTGAGCTACTGTTATTGAGGGTAATGGTCGTACATCACTCAACTCATTTTCTTGATTCTCAAATCCCATATTTTGAAAAATATTGGATGAGGCGATCGGACCTGCGGAATGCGGGATGCAACATTAGTCAGGGCTGATAAAATATAATCCAGTTATATCAAGTCCGATCGATTGACTGCGATTCCTGTAGGGGTTCTCTTCATCAAGCATAATTGCCAAAAATCGACAATCTCAAAAACCAGCCCCTACCTATGTATTATGCGCGATAGATCGGACTTGATATGACCCACAGTCAGGACACGGCTTGGCCTAAGTCCCTACAATTAATCCGGCGATCGTTACATCTTTCATTGAGGAAGATTGATTATTTTGGGGTAGGGAAACGGCATTGCCGTGTCAATGTTTGGTATTATTTGCCGCAATCGCAGATTACTAGAAAATAGTCTGCAATAGCAGACTATTATTTAATCCTACTATAATACTAGCCACTAACCAAGCTACCGCTTTCAGCCCAAATGGATTCACCAACTCTCCCATTAAGCGGCGGTTCGCGGAATGTCATCAGTTTGATCGAAATTAGGCAAAGTTGCAATAAATATGAAATTGTGTATTTTTTCATACTTTAAACCGAGATGCGTGCGATCGACTATGATGAGGTCGATCACCAAAAATCACTCTTGTCAACGTTCCTGATTTGAGAGGTTTCTAAATTCGCGAGTTCCCTGATAACCTGATAAATCAGCTAACTCCTGCAACGATTTTTGCCCTCGGTAAAACTTACCATTAATTTCCCAAGTGGGAGTCGCTTGAATCTTCGCAGCTTCGCAAAGATCGCGCCGAGCATTTTTCCCTTGAGGATTGCACTCGATATAATTGATAATGCCAGCTGCTTCTTTGCCAAAACTTTCTTTTTGCGCTTGACAACGATCGCAGGTAAAAGAGCCGTACATTTTAGCTCCCACTATTTTTAAATGTTGCGCTAAAGCAATTTCGGAAGAACCGGAAGATGTTGTAGTCTTCATGCTAGTCTCCTTAGCTGTACCGAGATTATTGACATCGGCATAAAGAGCCAAAGAGGAAATCAGCACTAACATAGACACCAGAATTCCTATAAAAAATAGTTGCCCAATATCATCCCATTCGCGACCGATTAATGCTAAGACAAACAAGCTAATTGCAAACAAAGCAGACGCAATACAGTAGATACAAGCTGCTTTGATATCAACAGCCAGTACATACATCAGATAGCCGCTGAAAATCGTCATAGCTGTGCTACCAGCAAACATAAATAGTCCCGTCCAAGACTCTAACTTAGAGCGGAGACTCTTTTGTTCTGCGGCATTAACAAGTAGGGGAGCTACGGCAAAAACTATCATGCTCAAATAGCCCAAAAAACCGAACAAAGAAAGAGGCAAACCAAAGACATAGGCATAGGGACTCGAAAGCACGATATCGCAGCCTTCGATCGGACAAACGGCCGTGCCGTTGGATAACTTGACCGCTGTTAGATAAGCAGTGATCGCAGCCCCTATCGAGGCAATTCCTGCCGTGATGGGACGAGAATAGCGGTGAATCCAGGGCTGAGAACGTTGACGACGCATAGTATTTTTGACCTCAAAATGTATGTTTCAATTGTGGGGTAAGGTGGGCAATGCCCGCCCTGCGAACACTCTATTTCAAAACTCTAGTCGCATTGAAAATAGCTGCTAAAGCCACCCCAACATCGGCAAAAACGGCCTCCCACATTGTAGCTAAGCCAAAAGCACCAAAAGCAATAAATATGCCTTTGACTAACATGGCAAAAATGATATTTTGCCAAACAATATTGTGAGTTTTTCGGGCAATCTGAATAGCTTCAGCCACTTTGGACGGTGCATCTGCCATAATCACAACATCGGCAGTTTCGATCGCCGCATCCGAACCCAAACCCCCCATCGCTATGCCCACATCAGCTCTCGCAAGAACGGGTGCATCATTAATTCCGTCCCCCACAAAGACAATTTTATCGCCTTTTTTAGATTGATCGATCAGTTTTTCGATCGCCTCTACTTTTCCTTCGGGTAATAACTCGGCTAAGTAGGAATCTAAACCGAGCTTTCTCGCAACACTATCGGCTACAGCTTGATTATCTCCTGTTAGCATCACGATTCGCTCAACACCTAATTTTTTGAGGTCGCCAATAGCCTGTACTGCGTCTTCCTTAAGCTCGTCAGCAATTAAAATGTAGCCAGCGTAGCGGTTGTCTACTGCTAAATGGACGACCGTACCTTCAGCATTGCAGACATCGTGAGGGATATTTTCTCGGTGCAGCAAACGGTCATTTCCGGCAAGCACAATTTGATTATTTACTTTCGCTCGAATGCCGTGTCCCGCTATTTCTTCGTAATCCTTCACATCCGATGAATTTATCTTTCCGCCGTAAGCTTCCATAATAGATTTTGCGACTGGGTGATTTGATTGAGATTCTACTTTAGCCGCTATTGCCATCAACTCTGTTTTGGAAAAACCATTTGCAGGCACAATTTTTGCTACTTTAAAAACTCCTTTTGTCAAAGTTCCTGTTTTGTCCAAAACAACTGTTTTGACTGCTGTGAGAGTATCTAAAAAAGTCGAGCCTTTAACCAAAATACCGCGCTTTGCTGCACCGCCAATTCCCCCAAAGTATCCCAGAGGAATGCTAATCACCAATCCGCAAGGGCAGGAAATAACTAACAAGACTAGGGCGCGGTAAACCCACAAAAATCTGTCTGCATTAGTTGCTCCTGAAATGAACAAAGGCGGAATTAAAGCTACTGCTAGCGATGCAAATACTACAAACGGCGTGTAGTAACTGGCAAATTTGGTGATGAATTTCTCAGTTTCAGCTTTTTTGCTTCTGGCATTTTCTACTAATTCCAGAATTCGGGAGATTGAAGATTCACCAAAGAGTTTGGTCACTTTGACGGTGAGAACTCCTGTTTGGTTAATTGTTCCTGCTAAAACTGTTTCTCCAACTTTCACGGTTCGAGGTACTGATTCTCCAGTTAGTGCAGATGTGTCAATCTGAGAGTTGCCGTCTATAATTTCACCGTCTAAGGGGATTTTTTCTCCCGGTTTGACAAGGATGATATCGCCGACGGCTACGGTTTCTGGCGAAACTTTTTTGATGTCGCCATTTGCCTTGAGGTTGGCGCTGTCTGGGCGAATTTCTAAAAGCGATCGGATCGATTGACGCGATCGCCCAACGGCAAATTCTTGAAAAAGTTCTCCGATTTTGAAAAACAACATCACCCCGACTGCTTCAGGGAGTTTGTGAATAGCTACAGCCCCGAGTGTTGCTATAGTCATTAAGAAATTTTCATCAAAAAATCGACCTCGCAGAATGTTGCGACCCGCACTGGTTAAAACATTCCATCCGCTTAAAAGATAGGCTGGGATGAAAACCAGATATTCACCTATAGAATAGGGCGTGTTGTGGAGTTTTTCTTCAAAAATTAAACCGCCGACAAATAGTACAACAACCAATATCACAGGAATCAATTCTTGATTCAGGTTGAAGTCTCCTTGACCGCGGTCGTGGCTGTGGTCATGGTTATGATTCTCATGACTGAGATCGGGGCGATCGTCGTGACTGCAACTACAGCAGCCGGAATCCGATGCTTTTGGCTTGTTCATGATGTCTCCTAGGCTGAAAAAAATAATTAACTTATGAACACATATTCATACTATATCTCGAAAGCTCAAATTTTGGGAAATTATTGAGTTAAAAGTTGGGCTGCTAGTTAGTTCTAGTTTGCGGTCACAAATTGCGATCGAGAGTAAGAATTATTATCGTTTTGCTCAGGTTAAGTAAAAATTATTGACTCATATTATTTGCTTGCCTGCGTCACATCCCATTGCTTGGTTTACCATTGCTGTGTTTTTGATGCTTTGACTATCCACGATGGCTTCAGACGGACTCACCGCTCGGTTGTGGCTAACTTTAACCCAGGCTCTAAGTCGGTCATGTAGTCTCAGCAAAGTTCCGTCTTTACGCCAGGTGCAGAAGTAGCGATACACGCTCTGCCAAAGTGGGAAGTCTCCAGATAAGTCACGCCAAGTACAGCCTTGGGTTAACAAGTAAAAGATAGCATTCAGGACATTCCACACCTCAACCTTGGGATGACGATCCCTAGATTTCGCAGGTGGGATTAAAGGTTCAATCAACTCCCATTGTTTTAGGGTAAATTTGCTGAAGTACACTTTATTCATAGCTATCTTCGGTACTGTTTCTATGTCTCGACTTCGGCGATGAGAAAACTAAAACGAAGCGAGAAACGTTCAAATCGTTGCTGCAAAACCTGTTAAGCGATATTGCTATGACCGTTGTTGCTTCGTTCTGTAGCGTTGTGCATCTCGAATAATACTAATTCCACCCCAAACGACTAGGCTTGCGATTCCAAATCCAACAATTAAATCGGGAAACCGAGAATTAAATAGAGTGACTAGGAAACCTGCGACGATCACACTGAAATTTGCAATTACATCATTCTGCGTAAATATCCAACTTGCCCGCATATGTACCTCACCCTTACGATGCTTTGAGAGAAGGTACAAACCATAACTGTTAGCAATCAGCGCCAAAAAAGCCATTGCCATCATCCACCCTGATTCCGGTGAACTCCCCCAAACAAACCGTCGAATCACATCGACGACAACCATCACGGCTAACGTGATCTGAAAAATACCACTTAGAGTCGCTGCACGATTCTTGTGATGCGCCGATTTGCCAACTGCATACAGCGACATCGTGTAAACCGAAGCATCTGCAAACATATCTAATGAGTCTGCCACTAGGGCAGTTGAATCCGCTAAAACTCCTGCCACAATTCCGACGACAAACATTGTGCCATTGATAAGTAACAGAATTCGCAGCGTTTTACGCTCGGCTGCGTTCTTGGCTTCCATGTGACATCCACAGTCTGACATCGTGCGCCTCCTAATTAGCTTGTTGTTATTCGTCCTTTGAGCAGTTGTAGCGGGTACATTCATAAACTCCTTTTGCTACATCAGCCAGTAACTCTTCAACCATTTCCAAAATCTCAGCAACTCGTGCATCGGCGAGTTGATAGCTTGTGTACCGTCCTTGCTGCAGGGTGTTTACCAGACCGCAATCACGGAGACAGCCCAAGTGGTTTGAGGTGTTAGATTGCGATAGCCCGGTTGCTTCAACAATTTCACTCACAGTCATTGCACGCGATCGCAGCACGTCCAAAATCGCCAATCGTGATGGATCGGAAAACCCACGAAAGAGTTTTGCTTTCAAACGAGTGGACTGGGATTGAGCAGAGACAATCATATGCTTAGTTCCAATACAAAGCTCTTTTGTATCATCATATCAGCAAATAATGATATGTAAACACCTGAAAGCTTATTTATACCCTTACGTGAGCAGCGGCGCAATTCCCACATCCGCTATTGCCCAAGCCGGAGCATCGTTAATCCCATCTCCCAGCATCGCTACAATTTTCCCTGGTGCTTGCAGTGTTTAGATTTGAGCTGCTTTTGGGTCTAGTCCAACTTCAGCAAAAACGGGCTGGATACCAGCAGAAGGGGCCATCGACTCAACTCATGCCTTGGAGTTTGACTGTCAGATGATCCATATATGCACTGTGAAATTGGGAATGGGTAATATTCTGACTTCTGTCTTCAAGCGCCTGGATAGCCAACAGATGCGCTCGCTTTCCTAACTTCATTGGTAAAGCAACGGTGTTTTGACGCGAGTGTGATCGCCACCAACACCTCAATTTTTGGGAAACTAAACCCAGACCAGAACCTCAACACACCCGCCATGCCCAAAATCCATGAGTGCGATCGTTGCCTTTTGTAAGCGCGCAATCCTTACTTAGTCTGTGCAGTCCACCCCACAGGCTTAGACACCGGCACTTGTCCCGACTTTCAAGAAAACCCCAACGCCCCGCCGGAGGAACTATGGGAACCCGAAGGTGCAAGCTACTACAACGGCGAATTGATTCTGCAACGCCCGGCAGCGGTGGACACGCCTTGCAGCAGTTAGAGCTGCAAGGCGTGTCCACTATTTACTGGCCGGTGTCCCCGGTGTGAAATGACTTATCCCCAATATGAAACGCCAGCGGTGCATTGGGATTGTTCGGCTTGCGGGTGGATGAATGATGCGGTTTGAGGCGATGGTCGCAACGGTGTACAGTAAGAATAGGAAACAACCGTACTATTCATTAACACAAGAGCTATTGATTAAAAAAGGGGGTATAAAAATTGAAAAATAACTGGTCGGTTAGTCGCGCTCAAGTTCTAAATACTTGTGAACGACAATACTACTTCGACTATCTTGCACCTGCTAGAATTAACAGCCGAGATACTACGCTAAAGGAAATAGGCTTTTTAAAAAAGCTAACAAATATCCCCATGTGGCAGGGAAATATTTTCCATTCTGTAGTTGCTAACTCCCTCAAGCGTATTCAACGGAGAGACTCTTTGCTATCTAAGACATGGCTTAGGAGTTTAAAAAATAAGGTAGAGAAGGAATGGGCCTTTTCTGAGAGTAGAAGTTTTCGCGAGACTCCTCAGTTAATTGACAAGGCTGGTGGATTAGCACTGTTTGAGCATGAATATGACCTGGAACTCTCAGGTAAAAACTCTCAGGTAATACTCCAGTTTATTGAAGCATTAGTTAACCGATTTACTACTTGGGTAGAACAAACCGATCTTATAAAAAAAGTTCAAAGTGCAAAACAAATCTGGATTGAACCTGATATCTACGGTTCTCACGCACCAGGTTTTGTAATTGATAATGTCCAAGTCATAGCTAAAGTAGATCTTGCCTTGGTTACTCCCGATAAAAGATTCACGATTTTCGATTGGAAAACAGGGAATTCTTCATCAATACTATCAGGTAGAAATTCGCAAGCGGAATTCCAAATAAGTGTGTACCAACTTTGGCCTCACTTGACTTTAGAGTATCCTTTGGAAAGTATTGAGGCTCACGTAGTTTATTTGGGAAACGATGCGGTCAATCATAAGACATTTAAAATGGATCTAGAACAACGGGAATATACGCTTTCCTCGATCCGTCGTAGTATTGCTTACATTCAGCGCTTTAGCAATAATGATGATGGATTAAATTTTAGCTTAGAAGATTTTGATTTTGCTAGCTCTGTTGGAATTTGTCAGCAATGCAAATTTAAAAAACTTTGCCAAAGAGTGCTTGAAGTATGAATAGAATAGAACCAACCCTACACATTGCAGCAACACTATATCCCTTACTTGGTCTTGAAAAGACACGTTACCGCTTTCGTTTATTGAAAGTGCTAGAGCAAGTACCACAAGATAATAAAAAATCTATCAGAATCCAGCGGTGGGCTGATAGATTATGGCGTGAAGAATTGCGCTGCCCAGTTTATCCTACGACACGTTTTGATGGAACTGGATTTTTAATTCCTGATGGAAGTAGCCCTCTTGTAGGCCATACTGTGGAAATCACAGATGTGCCTGATAAGGTTTATCATATTGAAGTGACAGATAAAACCTTTGAAGTAACTATTGAAGAAGCTGTTGGAAGTGAGAGAGAGCTGGTCTGTCGAATGTTGGAAAGACCTTTTACCGATAAATTTCTGGCTTTAGAAGATAAATTTTGGCGATCTAATTGGAAATTATTTTTTTGTCAAGTTCCTGAGAACGAAGGAGTAGAAAGAGATATTGTCAATGCTTACCGCGGACTAAAATTTGGTATTGTTTTATTGCAAGATGGCGGGATTCACTTGGCTGCTGATATACGAACAAGATACGTTAGCAAAAAATCTCTCCAGGAGTATACGGAGGAAGAAAAGCAGAATATCCTACACGAACACATGGATTTAAGCATTCGAGCTAATGAAAGGGCTTATTTTTTACGTGACAATAATGCTGTAAAAATTCCGTGTCGTTACACAGGAAATACAGAAAAAACTATCAATGAGTATACTTTTGATTTACCAGAAAAAACTATATACGAATACTATTGTTCCCGCTATCCAAATATCACAGTTCATCCCAAGGAAGCAGCAATTCTTGTACAAGATCGGGCAAAAGAAACATCTATAGCAGTACCTATTTCGCGTCTTTTTCCTATTTTTACAACAGAATATGAAGGAATTCGGCAATGCTCAATTCGTTCTCAGATGGCTCCAGACGAACGAGTAAATACTATCTCAACCTTCCTTAACGAACTGTCTGACGTGAAATATGAAGATATATCAGTTTCTATTCAGCAGTCTTACTTAAAAAAAGAAAGAAGCATTTTTATCCCTCCGCGCTTAGAATTTGGAAAGAGTGAAATTCATAAGCCGTTTCCTAAAGGTTCAGTTCATCCTAAGACAAATCAGCTCTTCGATAAGCTGATTATGCGTTGGGCATCAAGTAAGCTAACAACACTTTATAGGAATGGAGCATACCACAATGAGCCTATTCCTAACTTAATTTTGTTATATCCACACATACTTGAGAGGGACACTCGCGAAACTTTTGTGGGAGACTTACAGCATGAAATTAAACAACAGACAGGACAATCTCCTCGGATTGTCCTGCAACGCTCCTATCAAGTTGGGCGCTCCGAACGTAGGGGAAGCTCGTTGCTTCGTATGTTGGCAGAGGTACGATCGAGCAATTCTAAATCTTTAGCAATTATTGTTTTATGGGATAAGTTCTTAGAAACCGTACATGGTGAATTGAAGGAAGCCCTCAGCCCCGTTCTGTCCCAATGCGTGACTGAAAAAGTAGTTTGCAACATTGCAAGGAAACACAATTCTCAACTGGCTGCGAGTCAGTTACAGAATCTAGCTCTAGCGGTATCAACTGAAGCTGGTATCCAACCCTGGGTTATAGCAGATCCGTTACATCACGATTTGCACATTGGTATCGATTTGCTGTTTGGCAAAGTTGGATATCATTTTCTCTACGGAACAGGTGGAAGGCTAATCCAGCAACACTTCGGGAACTCTACCGTAAGAGGGCGAATGCACGAAGCTATCAAGAAGCCAGAGTTACGCAAGCGTCTTGAGGAAACTATTCGGTCTATCGTTCAAGATGGTCATCAAATTAAAAGCATTATTATTCATCGGGATGGTCGGTGGTGGCCTAGTGAAAGATTAGCGCTCCAAGAAACAGTAGCACGTCTGAAAAAGGAGGGTATTCTACCAGAAGATTTTCGCTGTGCCGTCGTAGAAATTCGTAAGAGTCACTTACCTGTACGTTTGTTTACTGTGGTAGAGGAAAATAGCCGAGAATTTCTGCAAAATACGCTGTTTGGGACTTACTTGATTTTAGATTCACAAAGAATTATCCTAACCACTACGGGTAGACCTGGAACATGGGATAGTTCACGCGGTAAAACAGCCAGCAATTTACTCTTGGAAGTTGTGGAAACCAGTGGTAATTTTAACCTCCAAGATATTGCAGAAGATGCGTATTATCTTACACACCTAAATTGGAACGCGCCAAATATCGAGATTGCACTTCCAGTAACCATCCGGTGGACGGATCAAGCTCTGCGCGAAACGTTCCGCCCGCAAATTGAGGAGGAAGATGAAGAAGAGTTACAAGAAATTGAATCTGATGATTTAGATGATACAATCCTTAATAAGGAGGAAGCGAACTTATGAGCAAACTAGGGTTCGTATCTGGACATCTCGATCGCGAGCAGCAACTGCTCCGCGAACTGAACTCAGCTCTACTGGCGCTAGAGGCTGAAGCTTTGGGTAAAACTGCGGACTTAGGTTTTTCAGAGGAAGATGTATTGAGTAGCCGACAGATCCTTCACAATTTTGTCAGTCGTTTGGAAGCAGCACTAGGAGAAAGTAAAGCTACCCCGACAGATATTCAGGTGCTTGTCTATCGGATCAAGAAGCACAAGAAGCCTCTGGAAGACTGGCAACAGGATCTCAAAAAACTTGCTAACAGATTACAAACTTCCGAGCAAATAAGAGATGCAGATATGCCAATTTTAGAAGACATTCTCTCACTTTTAGATAGCGAGTTTGTTGAAGGTATCCAGCGCCTTTATTTCCGATAAACTATGGCTAATTTGGAGTATCTCAAAGCCAAGACGGCTGAATACGCAGTCGTCTTGTGTCGCATTGATAAAGAGCTCCAGGCTCTTGGAAGCAAAAAAGTAGAACATCAATGGTTAATAAATTATCTCCAACAGAAGCTAAAAACTACACAAACTCTTCACAAAGACCTTCAGTCGATTGTAAAAATTGGTTCTTCTAGACTGCTTGCTAGAGCACTTCCGATTGTTCATGACATTGAATACTCTATATTGCTCTTTAACTACTATTATTTACCCACGCTTCAGAAGGAAAATCAAGCTGATTTAGCTTTAAGAAAACTTCTTCTCTTGAGTGCAAAGCGATGCGGTCTTTTTTGGCTCAAGGATATTGCTGTAAATCTGAATGGACAACTTGCTACTCTTCCCAATCCACCGCAGGCCCCATTAATTTTTGCACCACCAAAACTGGCAGTTTCACTGTTGGAAATGCCTGGACTTTATCATGAGCTAGGACATGATGTTTTCCAGAAATTTCACGAAATTGCTGAGAATCTCGGTACCTCAATTTACTTATATTTCAATGAGTTACGCCAGAAGTCCGGACCAATAAATCCAGAGCGAAAAATTGAACGTAATCAACAATTAGACAAAGCTGTGGAATATTGGGATACAAAGAGATTGAATGAAATTTTCTGTGACATTTTCGGCACTTTCGCTTGTGGATCCGCTCACTACATCTCATGTGTCGATATGGGGCTTCGGTCTGGTCATGACCCATTCGATGTTGATTTTGGGGACGAACATCCACCTTTGTCAGTACGAGTATATGCTTGCTATAAAACACTGACTCTTAACCAACAAAACGAACAGAGTGTAATTACAATACGTCGCGCCTGGGAGAACTACAAAAAAGCTTATCCCCAAGAATATGGTTTCAACTTGATCTGTTCAGAGGTTTTATTAGATCGTATAGTAAAAGTAGCTATTGATAATATTCAGAATTTTATACCAAATTCCCATCGTTATGAAGTTTCGTTACCAGACAACGGTCAAATTCATGAAATTCCGCTAGATGTCTCGCTAGAAGATCTTCTCAATCGGGCAGCTCATATTCTCCTGACTTGTCCAGAGTGCTACGAAGCTTGGGAAGCTAAAGCATTTAAAATATTGGGATTTTGTGATTAACATAGCTGTAGTTAAAGGCAGTTTTCTAAAAGAGAACTTTTTGATGATTTCTACTTATATTTCTCGTAAAACTTAGTGTACAAGTGAATAGAGGTAAAGCCAAAATACAGACTGTTCGAGGACGCAATGTAAAGAAATGCGTACCCCATCGCTACTCCCAGTCAGGCGAGCGAAATAGCGAAGTTGTCGCAAAGGGCAAGGTAGCACTTCAAATTCTTACCCGATAAGGGTTTGAAGTGCTTGCTATTTCATTCGAGAAGTCGCCAATCGCGATCGATAACCGGTTATCAGATATGGTAGGGTACAGGCAATTGCCCGACACAATTGTGTGAGAAGTTGGTGGTAGGGTGCGAGCGCTCACTATTGTTTTTCGACCTTCTTTCGAGGAAAGACGCGAGCGCTCACAAATGCCATCTAGTTCTGGGGAAATAGTGCGATTGCTACTCCTGAAAACGAGCGCTTTGAGGCAAAACTCAGAGAGGTTGGTGCTTGGTGATGTTTTTACTGGACTTCAGCTTCCTGCCAACCTTTAATGGCCGCGACAATAAAAGCACCTGCTGGGTTATCAATGGCTTTTTCAAAGGTGGCCAGACCCCCTTCCTTGCCAGCACAGAAGTTGTGTGGCAGTTGCTTTTCAAGTTTCCTCACCAACGGCCGTCAGCCCAAGAGTCACACACTAAAAAACCCAGGGGGGGGTGGTTGAATGCGATAATTGGGGTTTTAGGAGGGTCAGGGTGTGGCGATCGCTCTGCGCCGTTTCCCTTTACTAGGGAAGCTTCCCTAACGATCTGCACCATCTTTCCTAGAAACTGTTTTGTGTTGTGGAAGGGTAGCAGGAGGCTTGTCGGGAGCACCTTTTTTCTGTCGTTGTGGCTTAGGTGGTTCTTGTTGAGGATCGGACATGGATAATTTCCCAATACAAAATGAACAAAGCGAACATACAAATATTAGCTTAATATATAGCTACACCGAGTATCGACTTAAACTTACTAATGATAGTATTAATGCACTCAATACAAAATTGAGTTCTATTTTGGCTTTTAGCGCCACCTCAATCATTTTTTCGCTCAACCTACCTAACCAAGCATTTATAGCTAGTCCAGGTCATCAGTATATCTGCTATTGCTGCTTGTGGCTAAAGATTGTAGTATGCGTTTTCCTAGCTCTAACAATATATCTAAGCGTTATTGGATTTCGACCTAGAGCTGCGGGAGGCATGACCCCACCCGGCCTGTTGATGAAAGAAAACTACTACGATTCTGATGAGGACTGTCGATTAATTATTACTAAAACCTGGATAGAAGCCTTAAAGGAGCTTGAGATGTTGCGAGATCAAAAAGCTAAGGTGGCAGATCAGGCAATCCATACGTTATGTGTTGCCGCCTTTTGTGCAACAGGTAGTGTTATCTTAGCTTCTGTACTTTCAATGTTATAAGCTGGAGTTTTTCAATGTCTGACGCACAGAATCAGCAATCTAACTCCAACGAAGACAAGACATCCCATAGACAAAAGTCAGGTGAGCGAAGTCTGAAGAAACCAGCCCCCGAAGACCCTCCGGCCACTCCTTATAACCAAAGGACAAACTCCATGAATTTCGGGCAGGGTAAATCTGATGGAGAAGTAGAATTCTGATTCCAGAGGCGATCGCTTCGAGTGGATGTTGTGGTGGATGTTGTGGTGGAATAGAGGAACCCTCCCTAGAAGTTGAAGCGTGACAAATGACTGACCTGCCCATTGCATGAACAACTGGATTTGTTAGATACCGACTATGCCGACATCCTCGCCAGCAGCATCTATCCCGCGTTAGAACTACAACTGCTCAGGCTGGGGATTGACCCGGCCGGGGCCCGCACCACAAGCAATTTCCTCGCCGCTTTGCGCCAAAAACCTGAGACTTCCGAACAAGGGGCTACTTTAACCGAAGCATGGTTTGTAGCTTGCGAGTATAAGCCCACCGTTGAAGATCTTCGCTTATTGGCAGAATTTCTGTGGGAGAATCAAGGCAGCGTTGAAGTTGATTAGCTGCTGATAATTTTGAATTGAATTTACTTAACAGAGCGAGCGCCATATTTTGGAAAGATGAGCTTTTACCGCTATGCCTAAACCCAAGAGGTATCCCGACAATTGGCGAGAAATTGCGCTCTCCGTGAAAGAAAACGCGGGGTGGCATTGTGCTAAGTGCCATCAACAATGCCTTCGACCCGGTAAACCAAGTGGCTTAACCAAATCTGAACGATGCGCCTTAACTTTGACGGTGCATCATCGCAATCGGATACCGGAGGACAACCGCCTAGAAAACTTAATCGCCCTTTGTACGGCGTGTCACCTTTCCTATCACAACCGGGGGCAGTCCAACGTATCGCCGGGGCAATTATCCCTATTCCCTGATGATGCGATGGATTGGGATATCATAGCTTCTTCTCTGGAATCGGCACGCGGCAATTGATTTGATCCGAATCCACTACCATTAGTTTGATAAGCTCAAAAGCGGCCGTGCAATCTCCTAAGACTCGGTGGTTTCCATTGAGGGGAACATACCGATAATCTTTGTGATAATAGCTCCTGTTTCCAGCCCATTGCGCTACCCATTCCATTAAACAATCAGAGCGCTTTGTAAACTTAAAAATCAGCAAAGTGTAAAGCCGACAACAGTAATTTAAAATCTTGATATCGAAAGCATAATTGTAAATTAATACTCGTTTATCTTTAGCCTTAGCCCTTTGCGTGGGACTTATTACCGAATCTCTCGAACGGCGGTTTGACGAAGCTTTCGGCATTAATCTCCGCGAAGGGGGGCGAAACGAATTGCTCAGCCATCGATCGCAAGTTCCGCTCGCTCCGGAGGAACCGTCCGCAGAACCAACAGCACAGACAGCCCCGCTGATTGCACCGAGGGTGAATTGGAACCCCGGCGATCGAGTAAAAGTTTCGGTCCAGTATCCCGGAGCTCAAGAATATATAAACGAGCGGGCCACCGTAGTTAAAGTGTGGCCCGATGGGATGTGTCGGATTGCTCTCGATCGCGAGATTTCAGTCATTGGAGGTAAACCTACAAAACAATTCAACCTTGACGGGCGTTACTTAGTCTCAGAGTCCGAGGTCGATCCACAAACTCCATCTGAGCCTTTAGCCCTCTCGAAACTTTCCTTTGAACAGTCAACAGCAGGAGTGACAAAAGCAGAGCCAATACAGACGCTGACGCCAGAACAGTCATTGGTGCCGATCGCCCCATCGGCGTTAGCGCCGGAACCTCCGTCGCCAACCGAAACAGTAGACGCTCAATCCCATCAGCTTAATTTGCTACCAGATTTTGAGCCACCTTCAAATTCCGAAAACAGATTCGCGCCTGATTCTGAAAATTGGGCTTAACGGAGGAAGCATAAGCATAGACCTGGCTACTCATAACGAGTGCATCGCCTTCATCCGAGAGGCTGAAGGCCAGCGCCTTTCGACGAACAGCGATCGACATTCAGAATGTGCTAGCCGATGTTTGCCAGCGCGGGTACGCCGATCGCGCTGCAATCTGGAACGAACTTACAATCTGAGTAAACCGCATACCGCGCGCGGATGGCCACAAAACCCGCAAATTCACCCCAAAAAATTTGAGTTAATCCCATGAAAACATTTGTCGAATTCCAGCAGACTTATCTGTTCGCGACTCGCACCGTCGATCGAAGCCGCCACCAAAAAAATTAGCTAATTTTTGTGTGCCCTAAAATCAGGCAAGGGCCGTATAAAGTCAGGCGTTTACAGTATAAAATCAGTGAGATCCAGGTTTTTGCAGGGGCTGCACTCTACCTGTATTTACCGGAAAATATCCTGCAAACGCCTGAATTTTTCGGTCAAATTACTACTTTTTTGTGCAAGGACTGCCTTTGCTGGTTGAGGCTGGTTATGGCTGTTTAGTTTTGCTAGCAAGCAATGTTTTTGTCCGTACAAAGCTTTATTTATTACTTTTAAAGAAAAACAATGCACCCTTATGAATGGGGAATCCTAGGTGTCAAGGCGATCGCGCCCGGGCTGGCTATCGAACGAACGATTCCCTCGCCATCATCGACATCAGCCGGCTGCAAAATCGCAAACAGGACGGCGGGCGTGCTCGCGTCGCGTTGGGCGTCCGCCTCCAATGCCGAACTGCACCAACTCGAATGCGTCGTGCCCGGCGACGCTCCATCGTAAAGGCGGCTGTTTTGTACACCAACTGGCTCGCTCCTGGCTTCAATATCGACTCACGCTCGCGTCAAGCACAGTTCTATCAAAGTCCAAACAGCGAGCGAGCCAAACTTTCGAGCCAAGGCTGCCCAGAGTGTGCGTGAGCTAACTCCAACTTCCAACTGTTCTCATCGCAGTCTTGCAAAAACCCTAAATTGGTAAAAAGTGCTCAAATTCGACTCTTGTACGTACATTTGACATGGCTTGCTATGCGACTACCGTACTAATTAGGAGGATTGAGGAGGATTTAGAAGGGTCTAACATACAAAAAATCACGCCAAAAGCAACAATTCTTTACAAAAACTGATAAGCATTTATACTGATTGTGAGGCTAAAAGTAGGAAATAGGAGGTGTAATGAGTAAAAAATGTGCTGTTTTCTCCTCTTTTTTCCTCCTTTTTTAGCCCTCTAAAATCCGCATCCAGGTCAAATAAGGCTTTTACAAAGTAAAATAGCTCTCCATCCAAGGGTGGGTGGGTGGCAATAAGCTTCCCCACTCTTAGAATAAATGAGGAGTGGGGAAGCCGCCCTTAACAGGCTATTTTTGACATTCTTAGTTGCTCAAGCGACTTAATCCAAATCATCGATGTCGTCGTCAGCAACATCCACTTCTTCGTACACACTTTGGGAACTCGAAGCAACAGGGCTGCTCTGACGGGCGAGCCGTTGATTGCGAATGCCCCGATGCTTGGCGCGGCGATCGCGGATTGCATCCATATCGGTCAATCCGTATAGGATGCGACTAGCACGCATCAACTCTTTTAAAGGTGTCTCGCTGTAGTCAGCGCGAAATTGGGCATTATGTGTCTCCCAATCAAATTCGCCACCGTTAAAGCGAGCAACGCTTGCCAGTTCCCGACCTGATTCTTCTCTCAAAACTTCTAGTACCATTAGGCGAAGTTTATCGTTGTAACTAATACACTTGTCTAGCGCTTTTGTGTGAGTTTTTTTCGCTTTAGCGATATTGGTTGCATTAGTCTTGTAAGCTTTTTCAGTAACTGTCATTTTTCAGCTTTCCTGAATTCAATTTTGTTCATTTCCACAGCAGCAATAGCTGCCTTTTTTAGTTAATTAAAAATTTTTAATTTTTAAAATAACAGCAATAGCTGTATTGATAATTCAGTCTTATTAGAATAGTTGAAAAATTTAAAAAACTAATTATTATGGTTAAAGTTAGTTAACCTACTCTAATAATATGAGAAAAATAAAAACTCTGTTCAGCCTTTTTTAGGCAGAGCAGAGTTTTACATATTAGACAAAAGTAATGGTGAAGGAAAGCTATAAAATTGAGTGACGGCGAAAGACTATTCTAAGTCTTCGTCTTCATCTTCTTCGTCCTCATCTTCTTCGTCCTCGGTATCGAAGTCTTCTTCGCTGTCCTCATCCAAGTCTTCTTCGGATTCATCTGTTTCCTCATCTTCATCAGGATCAAGTTCATCTTCTAAGTCATCCACATCATCATCTTCATCTTCATCATCGGATTCATCCTGCTTGTTATAGCTATTGCGTTTAGCAAGCGATTCTTGATTGAATTTGACAAGACCTTTAATTGCTTCTTGCGGGTCAAGCTCGAAAACGTCGTATAGTTTTGCCATCACAAGCGCAATGACTTCCATATCGTGGCGCAGTGCATCGGGTTGACCAAATAGAGCTGGAAACACTTCGTTATTCCAACGCTGCCAGTTCATCGTTTTGCCGCGTTTTTTCAACTGTGCAGCAATATCCAAACCTAGTTTTTCCTTGGTAGCGTGACCTACCTTAGTTTGGAGGCGTTTTTCGCGCAGTTGAATTTTGACTCCAAACTTTTTCAGAATGGTAGTTCGTACGCGGTCTAGAAGTGCGTCTGCTTGCTCTTCTACAGTGAGTGTCGAACGGCGACTGACCTGTGATTGGGTAGCTGTTGCTGGACTCTTTGACTTAGCAGCACCATTGCTTTTGCCATTCAAAGTCACCGCTCCATTGGATGGGCGAGAGTTAGGGTTTTTAGCTGTTGTTGTAGCCATGAAATTTGATTTAATTAAACTACTTCACGGCTAACAGCGCCGTTAGGCGCTCTCAAATTTCATCAAATTTATAATTAGTTTTTTTTATAGCTACTAAAAATTATTTATAAACTTGTTAGTTTGAAATAAATTTATGTAATAATTCGGTGTTTTTTTTTGAAAGCAGCCGAAATACATAATTATGTATATTGAGGAAATTCGGTAAATAATTCCTAAGAATTAAGAGGAGGTTTGGCTGCTGTAGAACTATTGGCTGATGGCAACGCTCGACCGTAGCATATCAATGAGAAGAGTACCTTTGAATATTTCTTACCGTTGAATTTATGCGTACCATCAATGACTGGCTCGCTTTGGCCCAAAGAGGCATTAAGATTGTCGGGCTGGAGTATTACACGCCTGACCGAATCAGAGTTTTAGCACAGTTTCACAATTGGGGGCAGGAGCTGCATTTGCCTGTTTTCTTTTGGAACTCTGGGTACAGTTGCTTGCAGGAAATTGTGAGTCGGGACGGTCAGTGTATCTTGCAAAATACTGACTTGCACCCAGATTCTGACGTGCTTGAGTTTCTATTAGAGAGTAAGAGAGAGGGAATTTACATTCTTGAGGGAGTGCTAGATTTTGACGAATCCGGTCAGGTGAGTTCGCGTCTGGGGTTTCAACTGGCAAATGCTTACTATCACTCATCTTGGTCTGCGGTTCCTCAGTTTTGGGTGATGCTGGAAAACTACATACAACTGCCGGTGAACTTGCAGCCGCTGATTCCCGTACTGACGACTCCATTACCGTCCCGAGTTGCAGCGCAAAAGGTGGTGGAGTTGTTTTGCGATCGCAATCCTTGGCTTGGCGACAAAGGTGACGAGGTGTTGCAAACTGCTTTGGTTCGAGCTTGCCAGGGGTTGCCACAAGGTGAGATCGAGTTGATTTTGGAGCGATCGCTAGCTTTTGCTTCGACTGTGGACGAAATGGCGCGGTTGGTGCTCGACCACAAGGTTAACAAGCTGCGGGGGCGAGGCCTAGAGTTTATTGCCGAGGCAGATGTGCCGGATGCAGGTGGTTTAGACTTGCTAGACGAGTCGCTCTCAAAGGTGGCTTCTCTGTTGAGTCCAGAAGCAGAGAAATACGGACTCAAATTTCCCAAGGGAATGATTCTCTGGGGGCCGCCGGGTACGGGCAAAAGTCTGAGTGCTAAACTTGCGGCTAAGAAGATGGGAGTACCGCTGTTGGCGGCTGATTGGGGTTCGATTGTCGGTTCTTCCAGACCAGATTTAGCTTTGCGCGAATTGCTGGAACTGACTCAGGCTTTAAGTCCTACAATTCTCTATTGGGATGATTTTGATAAAGGTTTTGCAGGGTGGGATTCCAATGCAGATGGCGGAGTTTCTAGGCGCTTATCGGGGAAGCTTTTAACGTGGATGCAAGAGCATCAATACCCAATTTATATCGTGGCGACAGTTAACCGTTTGGGGATGTTACCGCCGGAATTAATTCGTCGCTTTGATGATATTTTCTTTGTGGATTTGCCTCACGAAGGGGCCATGTATGAAATTTTTAATCTTCATCTCAAAAAATATTTTCCTGAGTTCCGCAATGCTTGTATTTCGCCTTGGACGGATGATGAGTGGCGGATTTTATTGAGGGATTACAGGCTTTGTACGCCAGCAGAAATAGGCAATGCCGTGAGAAAATGTGCTGAGGAGATATATTATCGCGATCGGCTACAAGGGAAACAGCCTGATGAATTGAAGGTGACTTTGCAGGACTTGCGACATCAGCGCTATCAGTTTACGCCGTCGATGCTTCGCGATGAGGAACAGATTCTAGCGATTCGCAATCAAGCGAGTTATGCTAGATCGGCTAGTGGGCCGGATCGATCGCGATTTTCTATTCCGTTACAGGAGTTGTTTGGTTAGTGTCCAAGAGGAATAGAGTTCTTAACTAACTCACTTACTGCAAGCAAGACTTTCCTATGATAGCCACAATGTGTCCGCAATCGCTTTCATCCATGCTGGCGAAAGCCTTTTCAGAGAAGCGTTACAGCCGTGAGAGTGAATTGGGTTGACAGATTGCCTACTCTTAAGTTATTAAGTGAATAGGTTCCATCGGTTCGGACTGTAAAGCTCGAATAGGTGAAGCAGTCAAAAGACTGGTATATAAAGACAAAACTAATATGCACTCAAAAGAAAGCGGTGCCGAAATTCAGGCACGATCGCCCAAGTCTTCTATTGATCTGGCTACGCTCGTAGATCTAATTGCTAAAGCACTTTCACCAAACAACCTGACGGAAAATGCTGACAAGAAAGACCCCAAATACAAGGGAGCATTGATTTTCCAGCCAGAAGACAACCGCCTGAGACTTTGTACTTCAGCCGTTCTTCACCGGTTATTTTCACAGCCGGAATTCAAAAAAGCTTTCAATCCAACTAAAGGCGATGGGTTTATTCAGAACTTGCCCATGCCAGCATACGGCACTCGCTCTCGCATTGGAGGCTGTTTGACTGAAGGCAATGCAGCGAAGTTGCCTGCTGCCCTTGACCGATTAATCGCTGCGATAGACCAGGCAATCGATACTGCTTTACCCCAAGAAGCCTCTTTATCTTCACTGCTGTTAGAGCAACCCATTCAGCAAATCAATCAACTGGCACAAGCAGCGGGTACTGCTTTCAAAAATCAAGCCAACACAGCTAATCTTATCCCCCTAGAATTTCAATCCGCAGATGTTAAGCCGGATAATTCTTCCACAACTGTAGCCAAAGTAATATCAGCAATTGAACGAGTTGAGGCTATTGATTATTTTGAACAAATGTGCAAGGCAGTCAGCCAGCATCTTGTTCAGCGTGACTGTGATGAAGATGACATTGAATCAGCTCTTGATAGTCTAGCTGCGGAACAGGAAAGAGAGGATAGCCAAATCAATCGTTTTTTGAACTTTTTAGATGATGAAGCATTAGCCCGCGTTCGCCTAACAATTACCTTCCAGATTATGGAAGCGATCGCAGAAAATGCCCAGATGCTTAATAAACCGGACTATCAACTATTAGCAGAATACATCAATCGGGTACTTACTCTGTTTGAATCGGCCAAAGAAACCAGTTACACCGTCGATCTAACCGCTCATTTCGGTAATGCTGCTGAATTCGACTTGCTAGATTACTTGAGCAAAGCAATCTTCTATTCCTGTCTTCCGGTTTGGGCTGAATGGAAAACCCAAATTTTTGAGGAAAAAGTTAGAAATCAAGCAGCAACCAGTTCCAGTTATGGCGTGATTCGGGAGGTCAGCTATCGCTTTCGAGTCAACGGACAAAATCCTGAATTGGGCAAACCTGCTTTTGAGGGGCGACTCGATCAAATCAGAGCAGAATTAATTGGCGATAATGAAGTTGCACCTCATCCTTGTCGTCGGTTAGCTGAACTTATATTT
This sequence comes from Microcoleus vaginatus BM001213989, assembly GCA_036700245.1. GTDB lineage: Bacteria > Cyanobacteriota > Cyanobacteriia > Cyanobacteriales > Microcoleaceae > Microcoleus. The sequence continues at coordinate 80,471 of JAUBOM010000003.1, read as the reverse complement.
TTAGCAGTCGTTGTTCCCAAAGAGGATGAAGCATCGCTAAGTAAAGAATCACTATCTGATTCAGTACAGCAACTCCTTAAAACGCTAAAAACTGGCGGCGTGGCTTCTGTTAGTCAGGTGCTACAGGATTTAGAGAAACGCGCCTCATCAATGGAATTAATTGCAACAGCTTTGATTTCCATACTCCGCACAAAAAGCCAAAAGATTATTTCTCAAGTTCAGCATCGTTCCTCCCAACAATTCATCTGCGTGAACCGAGATATCATCGAGTGGTCGCGATTAGAAGGGGCGGAATCTGGTGTTCGAGATTTACTTGTGGGACCCCAGCAACGTTCTCGCGAACAGGTGGAATGGTTTAAATATATTGAAATTCGCGATCGACCAGAAATGCAGGGGCTTCTATTCTCAGTTAAGGTGAATGCTCAACTTTCTGAATACAATTTAGCAATCAAAGGAAATCCCCATTCAATTCAGGTACAGCGGTTATTACCAAAGAAAATTCTTCAAATTTGTTGGGTTCCATGTTCTTCTCAACAAGAAGATGGTAAATGGGTTTACAAATTTGTGGAATCGGCAAAATCAATCAAAGGATGGGTATTACCAGCCGCCATCCAAGTTGAATACGATATTCAAACTTTGAAGCGACGACCAGATCGAAAAGGATCTGAGGAAAGTAAACAGTATCATGCAGCAGCAGTTACTGCATTTATAGTGCTAGTTTACTGCTGCTTATGGCGGATTATCCAACGCTTGAAACAATCTGGTGATTTAGAGCCAGTTGAGTTTACAACTTTGATGCTGCGATTACAAGAAATAGGTAAACAGAGTGATGAAGGAAATGGTGATTCCTATGTTTATGCAGCAGCCCAAGCTCTTGAAGCAATTTTGAGTGAAAACACTCCTATCCGAATGCAAGGGGTTGTTCTTCAAAATCTTGAGAGTAAAAATTCCAAATATATTAAATTGGGCATTTTTAACGCTTTGTTGAGTGCATTTCCCATTGCCATCAGTACACCGACTCCCCCAACAGTTCCGAAAATTGGTTTAATTTCCTATGCAACCCGTCCCTGCGATGAGATAAATTGTTTGAGTGAAGATGAAAAGGGCTATCTGTTTCTAACTCAAAGTTATATTGCTACAGCTATTAATCAACCGTTTTCAGGTTACGAACTCAAGATGGATAGAATGCAGTCCGACGTAGTTGATTCTCCCGAACGGTTGAGAAAACAACGACTGGTGCAAGAAGAGATTGGTTATCTAAAAGCCAAAGGATGCCAGCATATTATTTTATTGTCTCATGCCTATGGCGGTCGTCGAATAAATCGGGCAGCAGATTACAATTCTCCCTTAACTCATAAAGAATTCCTGGAAGAAGTCTTTCAAACTTTCCCCGATTTGACGATTTATACAATGCAGCGGGATGTATTTCCAGCTACGAGATTGCGGAAGCGAAACTCTAATGAAGCCGCCTTTGAAATTTTACGGGCTGGAGACCATACGAGTTTCTTGATGTCTGTTGAAAAAGTTCGCGTGCGCGATGTGATTCCGGTTTATACATTTGCCACACTTTTTGCAATTCAAGAAGCTCAGCGTCCTCAGTCGGGTTTCTGCGTTTATTTCCTAGTATCTGACCAACGGGTTAGCAATATTGACTGGACTGAACGTAGCCGTCAGCATTTAGTTAATCCAGAACAGCAGTCTAGCGTTCATCCCTGTTTAATTTCAGTGCTGCGAGGATTGCATTTTATTGAAGCCGAACGAGGGGTGCAAAATGGACAACTGATCCCGGTACTAGACCCATTTAGCTGGATATCACCTACCACTACTGAAGCGGCTGGAGAAGTGGAAGTTTTGCACACTCGTCGAAAAGGACGAGTCTTACTCAGCTACCCCGCTTTGCTCAGTCATGTTTCTCAAGTTTTACACCGGAGGAAGTAATGCAATTATCGTTTCTTCGTCAGGCATCTATTTGGGGTCAGGTGTTTGAAATTGCCGTCAAACGTGGGGTGCTACTGCATCTGATTCATCAAGGATTGCTTCAGGATAATCATCCGGTTCTCCAACCTTGGCAAGTGGTCAAGAATGCAGATATTTATAATCAACTGGTTAGAACATTCCAACTGACAGATACAAATGCCAAAGAATGGGCAGGGACGATGGTGCGTCATCTGCTAGTAATGGGCTATGGTTTAGGCTGGACGGCGATGCGGGAATGCCTCAAGCACAATCCTGTTCGTAAAGCAAAGCTGGAAGCAATTTGGTGTCCTCTGGCACTTCCAGGGCAACTATCTGGCAGAGATGAAGAGAAAGAAAAGACGGCTAAGGCATTCCAAACGGCTTTCAATCTACCTGGAAAACCAGATCCGGCTTTACTTTACACAGGAGAACCTGCTAGAGCCGATTTTCTCTTATGGTTATCAACTGAGGAGAAGACAGAAGGTAATTTAACGAGTAAATATGCAAGATTTCTGACCCCAAAGGAAAACAAACGTCAGAAATTTGACAACTTTATTCTTTGTCTGGAGTTCTCGTATAACGCACCTGCAAAATTGGCAGACTTTAGAACTGAAACGTCTCACCAACAAGAAATTAATCGCTATGCCCGTTATATGGATGCACGGGGAGTTTTTTCTAAGGTTTGTGCTGAGGTAGAAGGTGAGGAGTTTTCGCTTTCGTCCAAATTGGCGAGTCATTTATCGGCATTTAGCAGTTCTGATAAACCTTTGTTTAAGCTCTGTCAGGCATCATCTTACACTGAACGCCTGATTCACATTTTGCGATCGCGCGATCGCTTAAAGGGAACTTGTAGTGCCAGAGCGATCGCAGTAACATCTAATGGGTTTGAAAGCCTCGCAGCTCATTTCATCGATCGAGAGCCAGAACCAGACCCTAGAGCTAGATTGATGAAATCATTGGGGGAAGCCTATCGAAATGTTCGCAAACTGAGCGATGATATCCCCGGCGAACTAGAGCAAGAAATTCGTGTAGTGTTCAATAAGTTGGTGCGATCGCTACCTCCTAATTTCAAGCAGCAAGCGAAGCAAATTGCTCAACTACCTGAATTGGGAGGAGATATTCACTTCCTGTTTCAGGAGAACGTAGAGGGATTTTATAGCCCGATGCAGGAAATTTTACGGGAGAATGCGATCGCCGCCATTGAGGAAACAGCAGAACTGAAGGAGTTTTTTGGTGAAAATCCTCAGTCCCAGTTTGCACTTGCCCTTGACATACAGAGTCAACAAAACGCACAAATTCCCTTACGCAAAGTTCATGCTGCCGCAGTCGTTGCAGGTTTAAATGCTGCCCAATCGGGGAGAATAAATGTAATTGCTTTAGAGGGAAATCCGGGAATTGGCAAAACTACGGCTGTTATAGACTTTCTTACTCAACAGTCTGAAGGATTCCTATTTCTTTACGTCAGTCCGCGAGTGGTGATTAATCGAGATGTAACAGCAAAACTCGCTAGAAAAAACGGTAATGCTACTGGTATATTGACCCTAACAAGTAATGCTAATTTAATTGCTTCAGCTTCTAAATGGTACAAGCAACAAATCGAGAAACATGGATTGGAATATCGCCGTATTGATGGTGCTGTTGTTGTTGATGGGATTGAAAAACTCAATTATCCCGATTGCAGTACCATCTTCCTGACCCCCGAAGAGGAACACGAAATTGATTGTAATATTGTCGCCTCTACCCGCTATAAACATTCTCTTTCCGAACGAGAGGACAGTATGGCATCATCTCAACCTCCGGGTGTCTTACGCACCCTAGCAGGCGCGGCGCGACGATTGCTAGAAGCTAATCCGCAGGTGAATCGTCTGGTTATGACTGCTGCGATTCAAGGCTATCGTTTGCTCGATCAAAAAACCACAGTCGATGCCCTCAGCAATTTGTTTAGAAAAAAAGCGCATACGACTTTGGGAAAAAATGAACGTCAGACCTTTGCGAAGCAAATTCCTACAATTATTGTAATGGTAGATGAACTAGCTGGCGATGGTGCAGGAGCGCCCTTTGTTCATAAGTTAGCCGAATGGTTACACGAACAATTTATTGAATCATTTGAAGGAACTCAATCGCCCTTTAAGGTTGTTCTGATTGTTGCCGATGCCTCGTTGAGCAATGAAATTGTTCTCAATAACTTTCTTAATTCAGGGAATCGCGCTCCTGACAAAGTGCTAATTAGTGCAAGTCAGGGTGAAGCTGCATTTCGGGTGACGGGTACTTATACAAAAGTCGGTCCCAAAAAATACCCGACACTGCACGTAATGACAAATAGCTATCCAGCTTCAAAACTGAACATTGACTATAGTATTCGCCTTTCACTTGTCACACCAGAGTTAATCAGTGATGGCAGAAAGCAGGGAATCCGACAAGCGATTAGAGAACAACTACAAGACAAATTTTTGATGAATGCTTATCAAGAAATTCAAAACGGGTTAAAACAAGGAGCAGAGCAGCTAATCTTCTTTGCCCAAGATAAAAGATTTCTCCGTCAGTTGCGTGAGAAATTGACAATGGGAACAGATGCTATATGCGAGAACGAACAGGTAGCGGTTTTGGATCAAAGCGTGCCACCGCATCAACGCTTGGAACTGATACAGGAACCACGACGCGATCAAATCCGAGTTTTTCTCATGACTTCTTCAGGGGCGAGAGGAATTTCTTTCCCTAAAACCGATTGGATTATTGCGGCAATTCCCCGCTTCAATATTGAAGCCGCTTTGATGGAAATTGCACAACTGATTTATCGAGGTCGGGGGGAGTATATAAATCCAGAAACTAGAGAGAAAGTTTCTGGAGATGACAAAAATCGACGGTTAGTCATGCTCATCAACGATGTTATCGTTGTAGAAGAAGATATCGATCGTCAAAGAGTCTGGTTGCGTCAGGCAAGCGATTTATTGACTTTGCTCGTGATGCTGCGTTCTACAATTTACACGCGCATCAAAGGAGATGCCGGATTGAAGCGGCAGCGAATTGCCTTTGTCCCAGTTGGTTCGGTTGGGGACACAGAATTATTGAGCTTGATGTCTGAAGATGTTTGTAGTTTCTTACACGAGGCTACAGTTTTTATGTACGACAGTCCCCATAAAGATGTTAAAGGAATTCTCAGTAAGGCAATGCAGCTAACGAGAAAAATTTTTGCTCGTTTCAAATTGCAAGGTTTAGCACCGGATAAAAATGCTAAGTCTTATGTAGATTATCAAACTCTAGAAGCGATGGTCAAGACTGTTTCTCGTCCTTCAAGTCGGTTGTTGCCATCATTGGAAAACGATGCGTTGGTGATTCCAGAGATCCTAACTTGTATCGGACCGTTTTGGATGGAAGACTGGAGCTATCGCAAAACCGAGGAACGATTCAGCTTTGAGGGATGGCGAGCGGATATTCAGGAAAATAGCCATCATCTTTTAGGATTGTTACGACAAATTTATGAGGGAAATAAGTTTCCACCAAAACTCAAACGTCCGGCAAAAGAATTGCATAAATTATTGATTCGCGAACAGCAGGAAAGCATCATTGAATACTCAACTATTCAGGCTTTCAAAACAAAAAAGATGGTAATTGGTCTACCACTGGATTATCCCCACTTTTGGAGCGAACAGTTAGAGGATGGGATTGGCGAACAAGTATTAGAAGACGCGGAAATTTGGAGGAATTCACTAGGACGCTCCCTAACACCTCAAGGTTTAGTGATGCCTGTAATAGCACAATATGAATCATTCCCTTGGGTGGCTGTGGCAGGTCGGCGAGTATTTGCACAATTAGAAACCGTTTTCGCCGATCGCTATTTTATGGCATCTAGTGAACTGAATCTTCTCAACACTATCTTGCTTGAAGATGAAGTCGAGTAAAACTTCTAAATTCTAATTAAATTCAAGCCCAAGAAGAAGCAATTTTTACTTCCACTTCTACATGAACTAGCTGCAAATATACCTCTCCAGATTCTACCATCACTTTTTTGAGAATGCGACTGGTTCTTTTTAAAGTAGTCTGCGGACACTCTAACAGAATCTCGTCATGTACTACACCAATCAACTTCGCTCCAGTCTTGGGTAAGAGCTTAAACAGACGAGCGATCGCCACTTTCAACATATCAGCCGAAGTTCCTTGAACAGGGTGATTTAGCAACTCAGAAAGTCGGGGTTTCTTTGCCCACCGTCTTCTGCGTCCGCCAATTGTACGGATTTGCTTGATGTCTTTGACGTACACCGTTTTCCTGATTCTGTCGTGCCATTTTCTGACTCCAGAATAAGCTTGGAAAAATCGTCTTCTGAATTCTTTAGCTTCGTCCAAGGTTAAAAAAACCTCGTACTTTTCCTCAGCATAAGCTTGCAGTTTGGCAGCACCCATCCCATAAATTAATCCGAAATTAACTGATTTAGCTATCCGTCTATCCTCTGCCGTTACCTCCTCTAACGGCTTTCCCGTAATCAAAGAAGCCGTTAAAGTATGCAAATCTTCGCGTTTAGCGTAGGCATTCAGCATTCGGCGATCGCCAGATATTTCAGCGACAATCCTTAGCTCGATTTGGCTGTAATCTGCTTTAATAATTTGATATCCGGGAGCGGCAATGAAGCACGCACGCATCCCATTTGCCGTACAATTCCTGGGAACGTTTTGCAAGTTTGGCTTCTTGCAACTAAAGCGTCCAGAACGAGCGCCGCATTGCCGATAGCTGGGGTGAATTCTCCCCGTTATCGGGTGAATGTGTTTGGGCAATGCCTCAGCAAAGTTGGAACACAAAGATGCTAATTTCCGATAATTCAGTAGCAACTGGATAATCGGGTATTGACGAGCTAGAGGAATAAGTTCGCTCTTACTTGTTGACTTAATTGGAATGTTTAGGGCATGGAGAGCGCTTAAAACTTGTACAGACGAACGGGGGTTTATGGTTTCCACCATATCTGGAAATAGCGAAAGTTGTGCGCTAGGGGCTGGTTTAAGACCGGCTTTTACTAATTCCACCAGCGTAGTCTGCTTTTGAGCTTTCAGTTCCTCGGCCACCAAATGCCAGTGTTTTGCATCCAGTAACATTCCATTTAGTTCCATTTGGGCTACAGCAGGCATCGCTTCAAATTCAATTTCGGCGGTTTCGAGTAACCCAGCATTCTGAAGTTTTGAGATGAGTCGCGCTCTAAGTTTTAGCAGGACAGCAGCATCTAAAGCGGCGTATTCTAACTGAGAAGCTGATAACTTACCTCCGAAATTGCTCGACTGTAGGCTTTTGTCAAGTTTGATTCCTAAAAATTCAAGAGCAAGGGATTGTAGATCGTGGTCTTTCTTGAGTCCAGATCGCAACACCTGACTCGCTAGCATGACATCAAAAAATGGGCCAGACGGTCTAAGTCCAGCTATTTCTAGTACCTGCCAGTCGAACTTACCATTTTGAAAAATTTTGAGCGCACGGCTGTTTAGAAGTGCTTTTAAAGGCAATAATTCGCGATCGGCAAAAGCAGCTAGATCGACAATTATCACTGGGCGGTGGGGGACAGCTATTTGGATAAGTCGGATGCGTTCCGTAAGTGGATCTAGCCCGGTGGTTTCTGTGTCTATGGCTATAACACGAGCTTTTATTAAAGGCGAGAGGACATCGTTTAGTCTGGAAAAGTTTGTAATCAGCTCGTATTCCACAATAGGATTTGGGGCGTAGTGTGGGGAATTATTCATGGGAGTACAGGGGTTTTAAGGTAATATTGTTAGTCGTAAAATTGATAGAACTAGCGGAGATAGTTGGGCAGATATTTGGTATAGAAGGCTAAGTTACATTCTTAAGGTTTATTGGAAATAAAGTAATAGTGATTTGTTGAAAGGTAAGTTGTGCTGTCCCCACTAATAAAACGGTATAGTGGGGAAGCAATCGTCTACTTTTTATCTATTACGACTAGGTAGCTCTCAACAGTAACCGGGCGATCGCTCCCCCAAAAGATTTCTAAGGGAAGTTCGATTAACTTGGCAGACGTGCGCTTAAGAAAGGCTCGAAATGCTTGCGATCGCGGATCGCCTCGGACATTCATGGAATTGCTAACAACACTTACCAGGCGTCCAGAATTGCCTAGAAAAAGGTTATAGGCACGTTGTATGATATCTAAATCAACTCCTTTGATGTGGGGCGTAGAAAATGGGGGATTTGCCAAAATTATGCTATATCGCCTCTGCGGTTCAGTTGTTAAAAAGTCACTTCCTACTAGATTGAACCCTTTTTGAAACAGAAGTTGTTGTAGCAGCGGGTTTATTTCAATTACATCAACGATTGCACCCGCTCTAACCATAGCCTGCGCCAATAAGCCGTCTCCTGCTGTTGGTTCTAAGGCGTAGGTTCCTGAAATGATTTGAGCTTCTTCAATCATAAGCTCAATTAGCTCTGGGGGAGACGGGAACCAAGAATAAGGTGGATCTTCTCGGATTCGCTCATATAGCATTTCTGCAAGCGATGAAGTATCTTTCATTTTAATTGTGCTGCTATTCGGGCTATAATTCGCGAACATTGCCTTTTTTTCCGTGTTAAAATAAAGTCAATTGCCCTTCAACTTTTGACTTATTTGTTGGTGGCTTAGCTGTTACAGAGTCTTTCGGTAAGTCTGCATCAGCGTTTTTCTCTTGGGACAATTTACGTTTGCCCCAGCCTTGGGATGCTGCATGGCGGACAACGCTTTTCCTAATTGCTCTAGCTAGATGGTGATAATCATTTTTGATGCTGTCAAAGTTCACCGCTGAAAATTCAGATAATTCGGCTAAATTGTAACCATTTGGTAGCCGATTATGTCTTGTCAAGGCGTCTTGTGCTGCCCACATATAGACGTTGTAATAACTGTGGTGCAGAGGAGCTTCAAATGTGGCTCCCATCATATACGCCACGACTTCTGTGGAAGTGCAGTAATTCCCTACAATTCTGTTGCTGTACTCCTCTAGAATCAAATCGAGCCTATCGGATAAGCAAGCCGTTTTCAACCAGTCAGGTATGCTTTCTGACCAGGGGGTTTTGTGTAAAACTAATGGACCTGCATAGTAACGTAAAAGGGGAAGGGGAATTCCGGTCAATTCCAGTAGCACGGCTATTAAGTCGCGGTGCATACCTATCTGGGCTAATAGCTTCAGCTTTTCCAAAATGCCGGACTGAGGTTTTACAGGGTGAGTGGTAATTTCTTCAAGTAATTCGGGCGTTAACAGATTTAGCTGAGTCATATCTTTTTGAAGGATAATTGTGTGACGAATGAAGGTCAGAAAAATCGCGTAGCGAATTCAGTTATAGGGATTTGTGCCGTCAGTTGCGCAAACAATTCGGCAGAGATACGCGCCTCTATATTTCTGAGTAATTTTTACCCACCTTGCTGGATGGAAGGCGGGCGAAATTAAAAGCAATTCCAGCGCTATATTTTGTTTCGTGCAATAGCAGTAGGTCTTGGTTGTTTGCAGATAGGCTGCGTCGATCGCCGCCGTAGCCTATCCGCCGATAGGCGGTAGTTTAATTACGACTATCGGATGAAACCCCTACTCGTTATCCCTAGCTACGCTTAATTGTTGATTCTTACGACTTTGTAGCTACATAATTTATGAACGATCCAAACAATATCTGTGGCAATGAACCAGGTTACAGCGCTGATGGTTATGCTGTTAGTGGCCGTGAAAGTAACCCGTGCGAATCCTCCCTTAACGGATATCGAAGCAACAGTTATAGCAGTCAGCAAACAGAGGGATACGGGGTTCCAGACTACTTTGCTGATGGCTATCGAGAAAACGTTTTTGAAGGCGATTTAAATTTAGCAGATACTCCGTGGACGGAGACGGCTGCTAACCCTAACCCCTATTTTAAGGGAGGCGTAAATGACGCGAATCCCTATCAAAATCAAACAGCTACTTCTCATTTCTACGGCGGTGACTTAGAGCTGTAGTGCTTCAGATGGCAGGCTACAAATCGCCTGTATGAAACTTCTCATTTCGGCGACGATGACTTAGAGCTGCAGTGCTTTACGCCGAGGCTGCTCCATGTAAAGCCTCGGTTGACTGCTTTATTTATTTTAAGAAGCGCAATTGCAGCCTCATCAAGTTCGGTGGGTTCCTTTCTCCCACTTAATTGCTTAACTTTTGTACAGTATCCTCAACCAATAACCAAAGTTTTTTGCACAAACATGAGAAGAATATTATCAACAAGATTCGGGCGATTATCAGTATGGTTATTCTCTTTAGCCTTAATAGTTTCCATTTTGTTTGAGCAACCAATATTTGCTATGGCACGAATTCCTGCTGATACAACTGAAATGCCAACAAAAATTTTAGAAATCCCAGGGATGGACAGGCAAGGAAATCCTACTTCAGTTAACGCCCTCTTGCCAGATTGGACACAAATTTCTTTTTCTCAAATGCCACCCATCAGTCAATCGGGAAGCCTTTCAGCGGGAGAGTACAAGCAGGCAGTTGGCTATGATTTGAGCCGAAGTTGGACAGCAGGGCAAACTCCTGACCAGTACATCATGTTGGGCGATATCAGCCAAGCTTTGCAACCAGAATTGTTATCCTTTGGTTTTGTTACACAGCAAGCTGGTCTGAATTTAGATAGCGTAGCTTTAAGCGCATTTACTTTAGTTGCCAAGCAGTCGTTAAATCAGTTAGTTCAGGCTATCCCTATTCTCGGTCAATTTAAAGTCGCAGAGATTGCGCCGGTGGCGGGACTGCTAGCAACAAAAGCTGCTGGCATTGATGTAGCCGATCGCACTCTAGATCGGGTTCTCAGTTCCCATCCACAATTAGGTCAGTTGAAACTGGGAGAAATTGACCTGTCTCAGTATTCAATGTCTTCGATTCCGAACTTAAGCAGCGCTCAACTTGGCGCGTTTTCAGATTGGCAAACGACCTTAATTAAAGACGTACCTGGGCTGAATGCTTTACCTCTGTCTAGCTTTCCCAATCCAATAGCAGAATTCGGCAATTTAGTAATGAGAATTGATGCGGTTTATGGTCCCGCCGAGCGACGGCGAACTAAGACGATATCAGGCTCCGACGTTCAGGGATTCTCAGTTAACTGCCAAGAAAATGATTGCGCTTACATCGAACTAGACGATCTGGAGAATTCGGGTCGGAACGCTCGCGGTTCGCTCGAAGGCAAGCAATGGATTAGCGGTAAGTACCAGGAAGTGGAGGGCGGAGCGGGCTGTCTTAAAGGTGTCAACGGCGGCAAGGAACCGACGGGAAGATTGCCTTTTGGCAGTGCTTTTAAGGTAGTGGTCATGGAACCGGACGAGCAAACCGATACCGTTGATACGGCTCTATTCTTCCGATTTTGTTCGCCTTGCGGCTGCTCTCCTTATTTCATTGGCCCAGTACCTTTCTTCACCTATCGGGTTAATTCTCCCATTTTCGTTGGGGCGCTGGAATCGTCCTCTGGCGGCTCTTCCTCTGTACCAACTGGGGCAGTTCGCGGCGGAGTATCTTCTCCTGTTACAAAAGGCGTAGCTACAGCAGCTAATATTAATGTTCCTTGTCCTCCGGGTAGCACTGCACCAGCGCCAGTGTCAGTTGGCAATGTTCAAGGAGTCAATGTTCCCGCTTTGTCGGAAGCGATCGCCAGTATTGAAAGCAGCGGTTCTTACGAGAATGCCGGCGTTAATGCTTGCGTTGATGGCGGAAATAATTGCGGGGTTCCGTTGGGCAAGTACCAGTTTATAAACTACGACGAGTACGCTGCTAGTTCAATTTCATCTAAACCAGGGGGTACGCAATTTTTAGCCAAACTGCGACGCGGTTATCAACCCACTCAAGCAGAACTTTTTCAATTTTTTCCGCCTGCCGATCGAGAAGCTGTTTTTGCTCAAAGTCTCGCTTCTAAGCTGAATGCCACCTCTCAAGAAAAAGACCCTACTACTGGAAGTTTTTTTAGTGGCGATCGCCTGATTGAGCGAGTAGCTCAAAAGCATTTCGGGGGCGACTATTCCAAAGTTGACGGCTCTTCAACCGATACATTTGGTCGTTTAACTCTCTCAAGTTACGGACAGGATGTTTTGAGGCGCTATCGAGAGGGAGGTAGGGCGATCGCGGAGTCGAATGCTGCTGCTTGCGTTCCGACTTCCAGTGCGGCGCAATCCTCTAATTCTGCGAGTGCTGCCCCCGGCGGTGGTCAATCCACGAGTCAGTATATCAAGCCTGCGAATGGACCAATAACCAGCCGCTTTGGGATGCGGACTCGTCCAGTTTCCGGCGTGCGGAAAATCTATAACGGCATTGGAATTGCCGGCTCAATGGGAAGTCCGGTAAAAGCTGTTGGCGGCGGCGTTGTCAAGACAGCGGTGTCTAACTGCCAGGAAGGGTTAAAGAACTGCGGCGGTGGCTACGGCAACTGGATCGAAATTGAGCACGGCAACGGTCGCACAACTCGGTATGCTCATCTGCGCGAAGGTTCAGTGAAAGTCAAAGTTGGCGATCGTGTTTCTCAAGGTCAGGTCATAGGCGGACTAGGCAGCACTGGGACAACGGCAGACCCTCGCTTGCACTTTGAAACCCGCATTAATGGAACGGCTGTTAACCCATCTCAAGAAGGAATTTGAATTAAACGGAGATGTTCTGCACCATGATTTCCTTGAAAAAACGGACAATTATGTTGAAATTTACCTGGGGCTTGCTAACAGCTTTTTTGGTTTATTTGTTGAGCAGTTTATTCACCCATCCCCCAGCTTTTAGCCAACCGACTCGGAACGCTGATTTCCCTTCAGCTTGCCTTCCAGTTGGTCTAGGGACTCTCAGGACAGAGTTTGTAACTGAAGTAACAGATGGCAGCACTCAATATCGCTTGTTCGATGCCTATTTGCAGGGAGATGCCGTGCCTTTTTCTGTATTGGTTTCTCTCCAAGGGAAGCAGTGTAGCTTGCTTTATTCCAATCCGACAAACGATTTTTATCCTTACAGCCACACTGTCAAGCTGCCGATAGCAAGGCAAATCGCTCTGGGAGAATTGCGTTACTCCATCAACAAGGCAGGGAGTATTGATAAGTTCCGCTCTACCTTGCAGCCGAATTTGGGAAAACCCACTTGGCAGTTTTCGGAAGAAGAGCTTTGGGCATTTAAGCAGGTTGGGATTACTGTTCCTTCACTTAGTAAGACCAGCAAAAATAAGTGAGATATGTTCGTTCGCTTTACTAAGACTTCTACAAGCAAAAATTAAACTTTTGCTTAAAGCAGATTTAGTAAATATGCCGGCTGTCTTTTCTAACCGGATTTAGTAAATATGCTGGGTGTCTTTCCTAACCAGATTTAGTAAATATGCCGGGTGTTTTTCCTAACCAAATTTAGTAAATATGCCGGGTGTTTTTCCTAACCAGATTTAGTAAATATGCCGGGTGTTTTTCCTAAGCGATTTGGTATGACATCTACATAGAAATAATTTACGGAGGTTAAAGCAATGTTTAGCAAAAATCAACAACTAACTTCAGGTTCAAAACACATAGGGGAGCCACCCATCATAGCTGCAAATAAAAATTTATTACTGTTTTCTCAACCTTCTCATAAGGAACTCCCAAACCCCGCTTCTAATTCCGTAAATAATTCTCAGTCCAGAGTATCATCGTTTTTATTTATTGGGCGGTGGTTCCGTTTTGGAGTGGTCTTGTTCTTGCTGTTATCGGTGTTGTTAGGAACTGCTGGTTGCACCGCGAGTGCTACAACGATTTCTTGGACACCTGCTACTAGACTCATCCCTGTTGAAACTGTTCAAGGCATAGTTGCCGAAAATTCTGGCCTGAACCCCCAAAATTCAGCATCAAATGTGTTGGCTTGGGCTGTAAACGGACAAGCAGGCCGGTTAGTTATTTTTAATTTTAACAGCCCTGGAGTTTGTGGGGCGGGAGGTTGCTTATATGCTGGGTATTTATTCAGAAAGAATGTTCCTCCTCATCGTGTATTTGCTACTTATTTAAACGAAAACTTGCCACCTAATAAACCGTTACTTCAAGTAGTAAGTGACCCCTCAGAAACCTCTGATTTGCCTTGCTTGCAAGTACAGCAGCCGTCACAAAATGGTATTCGGCAGTTGTTTTATTGCTTCAACGGCCGCCAGTACCAGTTAGCTAACAGTTCGTTGATTGAGCTTCCCAATAAAATGAAATAAGCGACTTTAAAGTATTTGAGCTTGGCTCTTCGTTAGCGAGCACCTGTTCCGCACCAATAAAAAAATGCCTCGCTCCCTAACTGGATATGAGGCACTTCTTCAAAAGTAACTAACCGAGGCTGTTAGTCATCTGCTTCCGCATCAAAATCATCGTCGAACTCCTCTTCTTCATCAAAATCGTCGAAATCATCCTCTTCTTCTATTACTTCAGCGGCAATTTTACGAGGGGATTTATGATTGGCGGTCTGCTTTTTTCCATTTTCTATTTTACGAGCAGCGGGTGGCAGCACTTGAATTTGCGGTTCGGCTGTACCTGGTAATGCAGGAGTTTGAGTGAATCCGGCAATGATATCGTGCAGCCCCCAAATCGCATTTTTATGCTGCGGGCGTCCCAGATATAGAAAGGGGAAATTATCAGCAGTTGGCTTAGTATAGCTGACAGTTTTGCAACAGTAGCTCTTATTAGAGCCTTCACCTTCTTTAACTCCTTTGAATTCCACCTCTAGGATACCAAGGCTTCGCCATTTATCGGTTTTCCCGCTGAAAGGAATTTGGAAATAGTCGGCGAATGCTTTTTCCAACAGACGGTAGAATTCGTCTCTGGCTGCTTTAAAGCTCCAAAGCGCAACATTCTTAAATCTGACGACAATAGGCGTGCTGTGTCTGGGACGATTGTTTTCATCCAAGAAGACAATGGCGTGTTCGCTAACAACATCCATTATCTTTTTATCGAGTTGAGCTTTATACTCTTCATACAGCCCGACAACACTACCGCCTAGATCGGGAACGTCATTCTTGTAACGAATGTATTCAGGGACGAATCCCAGCACGCATAAGCGGCATTTAGAGAACAGCAGGCCTGTAACATCTTCTGTTAGTCCAATTGTAGTCATTTCCTCTTCTGTTGGCATGACAAACCAATTGGCTTTTTCTAGCTGATCCTCTGGAATTAATATTCCCGCCACTTGTTCGTTGATGACGATGCCATAGGGCAGAATTGGTCGCCTTACTTGATTGTGACCGGGTTCTAGGAGTTCGGGGTCAATTTCAAAATCA
The DNA here is from genome assembly GCA_036700245.1 of Microcoleus vaginatus BM001213989. Lineage (GTDB taxonomy): Bacteria > Cyanobacteriota > Cyanobacteriia > Cyanobacteriales > Microcoleaceae > Microcoleus. Next base: position 65,320 of record JAUBOM010000003.1, on the reverse strand, counting down.
AGGTCTTCTGACTGATGTGGGATTGTGCCTTCAGTCATTCCTGCGTTATTTGAGCTTTTTGCTTTAGCTTTACTATTGGTTTTAACCATTCTAAAAGTTGCTAAAAAGAGCAACTCAGAAAGGCGGTAGCCTTAACTCCTGGAGGGGGGAACCTGGCAATATTTGTATTTTTGAAGAGGTTTTATTTCACTGATACCAATCTCTCCTTTAACAGCCCGATTTGATTCAAGGGTTAACTAGTTTTTGTTGGTGGACTAAAATTGGATCTTAATCGTAAGTTATTTACCGAACATGATTGCATCTGACTGGGGAGTAAGAAGTCATTGCTGACGTTTTTCTAACTGTGTTGTAGCCTCACCAACTAGGGTAAAAGCAGACCACTGATAAGGCTCAGAGTAAATCTTCTTTTTTGTATCTTTGTCTACATAGTTCTTTGTGTTCAACATAGCCTGACGCAAGGCTTCTGCTTTGTCCAGTTTTCCTGACTTTGATTGCTCCTTCAGTTGTCTATAAAACTCGGTCATCAAGAAGGCTGTTGAGTAGTCCTCTACATTCCATAAGGAAACAATCGCGCTGGAAGCTCCAGCGCTGATTGCAGACCGAGATAGACCAATTACTCCATCCGCAGTCAGTCGTCCTAGTGCGGTATCGCACGCACTTAGGACAATTAAATCAGCTTGTAGTTCCATCTGTGAAATTTCAGTGGCAGTAAGCCAACCGTCATTCCCTTCGGAGGCATCTAAAGCAATCGCTCCTGGAACTTCTGCATCTTCTTTTACCTCTTTTTGACAACTATCCAATAGGCCATGAGTTGCCAGATGAATCATGCGTGCTTGACGCATCTTTTGCTTAACCGCCGCTTCTGTTTTCTCCTGCACTGCCACAGTTGGAAAGATATCGAAAAGAACAGAAATATTTTTTGCTTCTTCTTCTGCTCCTTCTAATTCAGCGAGAGCTAACTTTTCCGATTCAGAACAGAATTGATTTGGCTTTGCATTTTTCACTCCCAAAATCAACCAATCTTTTTTTTCTAGAGGTTTGCGGTTAGACTTTCTGTTTTGTTGTCGTTGCCGGATTATATCTAATGCCTGAATTGACGGGGCAGTTAAAATCGGGTGTTTCTCGATTAGGTAATTTTTAGCTTCGGAATCATATAGAGCAGCAAAGGGAATCTGGAATAAATCTCCTTGAGGAATAAAGATAAGTTTTTCATTTTCTTTGGGTAGCAAATGATGTCCGTTTGGTTTTATTAAAAGTTTATAGTATTCTGTAAGAATAGCTAACAAATCTTTTTGACTAATTATTTCTTCTTGATTATTTACGACATCAATTTTACCTTTACGGCTTTTGATTTTATGCATACTATTCCGAGGAATTGAGACTAACGCAGCGTTAGGCACTCTATCTTTTTGTAAACCCTGTTTAATTATTTGCAGATAAGAACTTGATTGAGACCACTGCTTTGTCCACTTATTTAAATCCACTTTCTCGAAAACTACTTTCTCTTGACCGGGTTTAACTACCCAAATATAAAGTGGTTGTTCATGATCGAGAATAGAATTTTTTATCTGTGAGTAAATTACTAAGGTAGCTTGTTGCTCTTGAGCAATTCTTTTAATCCTCTCAAGATTAATAGCCTTAGATACCTTTCGCTCCTTTTTGCTTGTTAGCAAATCAACGAAGGCTCGCGCTCTTCCCCTTTCTGCAATTTCCAGTGCCAGATCATTTTGACCTTGACTAACGTACACTTGTTGCAAATTGAGGTAAGTGTTCTGTTGAGTGTCGAATATATATATTTTTTCTGTTTCAGTTAATCCCTCCCGTAGAGACTCCCGTACATTCATCGCATCTTTCAGGTTTTGTATAGCATCACTAATGTATTTTTGAGATTCAGCAGCTTTATCAGCTTGATTTGGCAAATTTGGTTCATTTTTAATGATATTGCTAAGCTTAAACCGTGAGACTCCTAATAAATCTAGAGCATTTGCTATACCAGGTTTATCTCCAATTTTTTCTGAAACTTTCAAGAATTCTACTGTAGCTAAAATTGCGTCATGATAGTTTTTCTGCGAGTGGTAAATATAACCTAGACCTCCATAAGTAGATGCTACTAAACGAAGGTTTTTTGTTTCTTTCGCTATGTTTAAACGATTAGTATAATGATCTATTGCATTTTTTAAATCAGGATCATTTGGATTATACCCATTACGCTTCCAGCGACTATGGTAAGCACTTCCCATTTCCCCTAAAGCAATCGCCTCTCCTTGCTTATCTTCATTTTTTTGGGAGATTTCTAAATGCTCTTTATATCTTTCCATTGCTTCTAGATATTTTTCTTGCATATGGTAAACATTCCCCAAACTTCCTAAAGCAGCTCCTTTTAATTTACAAAACTCTTTTCGCTCTCCTTCAGTCAAATTTTGATTATTACTGAGAACTTTATCAATAAGAGCTAAACGCTTTTGATGAGACTCAATTGCTTTGTTATAAATACCTAGACTATGATAAACACTTCCCACTCCCCCTAGAGCAATCGCCTCCGCTCGCTTGTCTTTAATTCTCCGAGCAGCATTCAAACTTCTTTTGTAGTAGCTACGGGCTTTTGGGTAATTTCCCATTGCATAATAAGCATCTCCCCAGCTACTCCAACCAGCAGCCTCTTCCTGACTAATTTTTACCAATAGCTCATTATTTTTGCTATCTATAGCGCGTCTCCTGATTCCTCTAACAATATTTAGACGCTTTTCATGGTAATCTATTGCTGTTTTATAATTCGCCTTGTGATAGTAAACTGTTCCGATTCTGCCAAGAGTAACCGCCTGTTGTTCAAACTTTTTATCTTGTTCATACAACTTTAATGCCATTTTAAAATAATCTAAAGCCTCATCATATTGATAATTTTCATGCAGACTGGTTGCCTCTTGAAAAAAGTCGTCTGCTTTTACAAGTTCAGGTTTTTGAATAGTAATTGGTCTGGAATTTTGAGCTTGTGGGCTATTATTGATACAGCGATTTGGTTGTGCAGGAGAATTAGAAATAGACGTTTTAGTAGGATTTGGAAACTGACCTGAATTTTTCTTATCAGAAACTAGTCGGTTCTGATAAATGTAAAACAGCAAACCAGTTAAGGTAGCTCCTAACAATAAAAACAGGATAGTAGTTCGTAACAAACGCATAAAATACCAGCTTATTGTTGTCCCATTATCTTAGTTACATTTCTTATTTCAGACAAATTTTGACAAATTTTTACTGTAAATGGATGCTTTTTACCAAGTTTTTCTTTAGAGATGGCTAACGCCCGCAGGTAGAGTTGTTCTGCTTGGGCGTAACGCCCCAAAGAAGTGTAAAGTTTTGCCAAGTCGTTGAGGCTAATTGCCACGTCAGGATGCTCGTTTCCTAGAAGCTTTTGACGGCTCTCCAATACTTGAAGGTAAATAGTTTCTGCCTCTGCCTGACGACCTTGCTGGGCGTAGATAAATGCTAGGTTGTTAAGGCAGGTTGCTACATCTGGATGCTCTTCTCCTAATAGACGTTTGAAAAGTTGGAGTGCTTCTAAGTACAAAGTTTCTGCTTCTTTGTAACGTCCTTGGGCATCGTAAACCCGTGCTAGATTATTCAGACTAATAGCGATATATATTTCTTTTCCTGTACCTTTATAGAAAGCAATTGCTTTTTCAAATAATGGTTCTGCTTCAGAATAGCGTCCCTGAAAGATATAGAGATAGGCAAGACTATTGAAACTATCTACCACATCAGAATGCTCAGATCCTAACAAGTGTAGCCTCATCTCTAGTGCTTGCTTGTATAAAGCCTCTGCCTCATTGTAATTTCCCTGAAAGTTGTAAATAATTGCTAGTTTATGAAGACTATCAGTTACTTGAGGATGTTCTGTGCCTAGTAAACGTTGTCTCATCTCCAACACCTGTTTGCACAGCAGTTCGGCTTCTGAATAGCGGCCTTGTAGCCTGTAAATGTATGCTAGATGGTCAATGCTAGTTGCAACATCAAGATGTTCGCTACCAAAGCGTTGTTCGCTCAGGCTACGACACCTGTCGTAGCAGTCGGCGGCTTGTTCGTAGAAGCTCTGTCCTTCGTAAAACCGACCTAGAGCTTCAAACGGTTTGAGTAAGTCTGTGTCAGTTAAGTAGCAATTTAATAATGTGGCAGCTTCAGCCATATGAGGCATAGTAGGTGCTAGTTTTAGAAGCAAGTCGCGAATTGGAGTTTCTGGAATTGTCCGAGCAACAGCTACCATTGCTTGACAGAACTGCCGTTTGAGTTCATCAGAGTTGGTTATGCTAACTTGTTTTGCCTGAAAGAATTCCCGAATAAGTTGATGCAATTGATAAATGCCTGCTCCCTTGCGCTGTAGCAGGTTCAGGTTGAGCAGGTTATCATCCCGCAGTTCTTCCAGGTCGTCCAGGTCTTGCTCTGGCAGACACGGCTCGACTAACGACCAAGGGATAGGAGCTAGGGCAAACAAGCTCAGTAAACAACCTAACTGTTTTGTTGGCTCATCTAGTACCTCCCAACTTAGTTCAAAGGCAGCAGCAACTCCCAAAGATGCAGTCATGTCTGCGTCAGGTTTAGAGAGCGATCGCTCATCCAATCTCTTCTTTTCCAACCGTTGCTGCATTTCAGCCAGAGAAAGGTCAGGTTTACGGTCAAAATAGCGCCCCACTAGCTCTAATCCCAAAGGTAAGTATCCCAACCAAGCACAAAGTTTTTGGGCATTATCCCGTTGTTGCTGAATGCGCTCTGCTCCTACTAACGATTCTAGTAGTGATAATGCTGCTGACTCATGTAGCACGTCAATTTCCAACTGTTTGACTGATTTACCCAACCGCAGGCGGGTGGTTATTAACACTTTGAACCGGGATTCAGCAGGGGGCAAGTACGGTTTGATGACTTCGTAGTCTGTAACATCATCCAATATCACCAGCACTTCACCTGCTGCCCAATGCGTCCAGCAAAATCCTACCTGACCCGTTAAGTCAAGGTCTTCAGGGGGCTGAAGTTGGAGACGCGATCGCCCAAACTGGACAATCTGAGTGCCTACATTTAATCCTTTCGCCCGTAACCAGCAGATGCCACCTTGATAGGTTTGCTTGCATATTAGCGCATATTGCAGTGCCAGTTCCGTTTTACCGATGCCCCCCATGCCTGCGATCGCAGATACCGCTACCCGTTCATTCTCTTGAAGCTGCTGGTGCAGAATTTCCAGCTCTCGCTCCCGACCGACAAACTGCACCACTCCACTGCGAGGTAAGTTCTCAGGAATTCCCGTCAGTGAAGAATCCGGCTGTTGGTTAGACTGAATGGACGCACTCTGGCGCTTAAACAGATAACCATCCCGCACGCGCATGAAGATGACAGGGGTTGCGAAATCGCGTTTACGATATTGCATTGAACCTAGAGCGATCGCACGTCTTGCATATTGAACCGCAATATCAACCGGATCTTCTGCTGCCAACTGTTGATAGAAGCGCAGTGCAAAGCGACTAGCAGTGCTGTTCGTCACTTCATATTGCATGGCTACAACTACAGGTACATTCTGTTGCACAACTTTGGATGCAACTCCTACAAATGCCTGGGATGAAGACAGCATTCCGCCTTCACAAGCTTGTAATATTACTACACCTGGGCGGTGTTGATTAAACAATTCACTGAAGTAATCTGCATCGACCCACATTGCTTCATCAAAGTCAGGATCGACAAAAGCCATCTCACCGACTTCTTGATTGCCCTCATTCTTCATCCGTCCGTGACCGATGAAGTGAAAGATATGAGGGTCTTTTGACAGAATAGTATCAATCGCTTCAGGGTTAGCTGAACTGACAATTGGCAATAATTCCACCCGTTTTGCTTGCTCAATCGCTAGTTTTTCTAAAGCTGCTTGAACTGGTTCGTAGGCGACGGGCGGTAAATTAGGTGGAGCAGAGATAATTAAAGCAATTCTGATCTTTTCATCGGGTGCTAACTGAATTGGTTGTGCTGCAATCCACTGCGATCGCCTGCGAGAGAAAACCAGATCCGGTACTGTTCCCATCCAAATTGTACCTAGATTAGCTCTTGCAGGCACGCACATAAATTCCCAAGGCAGGGCAGCTATTTCAGGCATTCCCTGTTCGTCGATATCCAGTTCAACTCGTAGTAGTTGTTTTTCCTGTTGCACTACCTGATAGTAAAAGTTGACGAAATCTTGGCGCAGCACGTCATCAAACAAGACATCAAATAAGGCTTCTCCGAGCGATCGCACTAAACTAAAATCGTTCAACTCGTTGTTGCTAGCAGTTTGGAGCAGTGGTGCAATCTCTGCTAGATTCTCCTGATATCGAAAAGCGCCGCTAGGTTGTCCCTTGTCTTGATGTTGAGCATCCCACTTTTCTACCTGGACGCGATCGCGGTTGGCAACGCGAATGCGATAGGTATAGTATGTTTTTGCCATAAGTTTCCGCCTCTGCCTTTGAGCCTACTTTAACACTAAAATTTCTTAGTCACCACCCTTTCGGCAGATTTAGCTCCCATTTTTCAGCATCGCCACGAGAAAAATGGCTAGCTGCTTCATTTTTCTGCTTAAGTAGTTGTTTCAAATTTTCGGACAAATTGGCAAAAACATCTCGAATATCAGCCGTCAGCCAATTAAGATCGGGTTCAGCCCATACTGTGCCCTGCAATGTAATTGATTCAGTACCTTTGGGAACTTTAAAAACGATTCCGAATTTCGCTGTGCCAATTTTCTGTAGTTCTTGATCCTGAATTCGCCAGTAGCAAGTAGAATTTCCTTCACCGTTTGTCAGAATTTCGGAATGACCGAGATTATATTGATAGGCAGGCATGGCTGAAAATGCCTTAAAGTTATTCTTGCTGGTGACATTGGCTTTGATATCTTCTGGTATCAAGTGCAATAGTTCTGCTAACTTGGAGGAATCCACGCCTACATCCCAGTTTAAGTTACCATTTAATCCCACGTCCATGCCCACTCCAAAGTTCATTACTGAGCGCCACTTTTGAGCAGGAAACAAGCTGGTAATAATTGGCTCGCTGCTACCTTTGGGACTAAAATTTAATTCACAGGTTAACCGCCAGAATCGAGCGCCACGTTCAGGAATTAGAGCGACTGTTAGGGTCATATAATAGAAGTCAAACTGTTGTTGCATCTGTTGTTTATAGATGCTATCTAGTTCAGTACCGCTATCTGTAAAAATATTCTCTTTCAGCAGGATTAGTCGATCTCTAGGATTGCCAAAGTTGACTTTAGTTTGAAATAAGCTATCAACTTTGTCTGCATTTATCCCTAGTTTTGTCCCGCCAGCTAAAGTTCCCTCCCATTTCTGAACTTCTTTGAGCAAGTCAGATAACAGGGCATCGTTTTCATCGAAGTTTGGTTTGGACATTTCATCAGTCATACATATATCGCTTTTATAACACCAAATTTTATTGTATTCCATTAGATAGAGGATCGCATATCAGGTTTAGAATGAGTTCAAAGTGAGATCGCGGACGCGATCTCACTAAAATCTGGTGTGGCTTTTGGGGTTTACCGCTCTCGCTCGCAATAATGGCAGTCCTTCTACCAAGTTGATAGCTGCTTTCAAACCCGCGATCGCGTACAAAGAAGCTGCATCTGCTTGTTCGGATAGACTAGCATTGGCTTCTTCTAACAACTTTATTAGATATTCAGGAACCTGTACGAAACCGCCATCAATACAAGCAAGGGGGACAAATTTAGTATCGGGAGCTAGGGCTTTTGGCTTCAAAAAAGGCAGTTCGCGCTGGAAAGGTTTTGGAGTGGGGCGACTGTTTGTTACAGGCGATCGTTCTGGTTTGCGCCTACGCCACCGCTTGGCTCGGTAAAAACTCCCTTTCAATAATGGGGGCTGGCTTACCATCAGTACAGCTTCGTGAAAGGGGAGATTCATCTGTTCTCCTTCCTGAATTTTCACCTCTTCTAAGTTAGATTTTGTCAACCAGTCAGGCGCCAGCGGACAGTGAGGGTAAGACACGACTTTAGAGTTGTAGGTTAAGTCGGAAAGCAATTTGCCCGTTCTGGATAGTCTGGCGTTAAGATAATGCCACTTTAATCCAGGTAGATAGGCTCCTGAATATTTTACTTCAACGGCTCCCATGTAGATCCATTCTGTACGTTCTAAAGTTAGCGAAATGTCCCCTCTTCCTAGTTTGATGGTGTTGCGTTTTAAAATTTCATAGTCCGGGTGTCTCTTCAAAAGCTCTGACAGCCACTCTTTTTGTTTCTTGTTCACGGTAAAAAAATCTTTAAATAATTTTGCTTCCTATCCTGTTGACTGCGTTAGCAGGGATAATATCAAGTGCTGGTTGTTTTCTACCGAAAGTTAGAACTGTTGGCTGTAATTGCTCGTTCCCAAGACTGAACTAACACTGAGTAATTTTGATTTAAGGTTACTTATCTGCAAACACTAAGTTGTAGCTACAACTGAGGTCATAGTTAATTGATCTATAGACAAAATATTGAATTCAGATAGATACTTATGAATTTTGAGATTAAATTTTTGATAGCACAGGCTAACTCTACTCCAGTTCTCGCTCAAGCCCAGAGGAGAACCCAGGAACCCACACCCCTATCATCAATTGACTTAGGCGGTTTCTTCCAACAATACAATAAGCCGGATGGATATCTAACAATAGGAGCGCTGATATTCCTCCTCTTACTCTCTCGGTTTTTGGGAAATGGAAAGGGCAAAATTACCACTGGCAAGGTGTGCGGAACTTCCGAAAAAATGGCAGCCACTCAGCTTGCGTTGAAACAAATTAAGGAACGCAAGCATAATAAAGTCACGCTCTGGTGTGGCAGTCCTCGCTATTGGTGGAAGGGGAAAAAACTTAGAGGTTTTGTTACCACTATTCAGACAGCTTTTGGTTCTCCTCCCACTGTTTGGCTCCCTCATGCAGAACGGTCAACTTTAGTAATTGGAGCGCCTGGGTCGGGTAAAACTTTTTCTACAATTGATAGGGCGATAGAAAGTGCAATGGTACAAGGATTTCCGATTATTCTATACGATAAGAAAGGCGCTCAGCTCAAACTCCACGCACCTCTGGCAGCGCGGTATGGCTACCAAGTGTCGGTATTTGCACCGGGAGAACCTTATTCAGGCATCATTAATCCCCTCGACTTTATGAAGTCCCCTCAAGATTCGGTCATGGCTGGGGAAATCGGTCAGGTTATTAATAGAAATGCGAGTTCAGGCAATGGAAAAAGTGATGAGTTTTTCTCTAAAGCTGGAGACTTATTGGCTAAAGCACTCCTTCAATTAGTCAAGGGTTCTAGGTATCCAGACATGGCAATGCTCTATGCAATTTTGAGGTTGCCAAATTTGGTAAAGCGGATTGACTATGCGGTTCAATCCCGTCGAATCGATGAGTGGGTCGCTACCAGCTTCAACCAATTTTTGAGCGCTAAGGAAGCAGAAAAAACTATTTCTGGAATTCTGACGACGGCGGCCGGAACGTTCAGCAGTTTTATCCAAGCTGACCTGTTGCGAGCATTTTTGGGAAAGTCGGACATCCCAACGAAAATAGAAGGCCGACAGATGATTATTTTCAAATTAGATGACGAGCGGCGCTCTGTCGTGGGGCCTCTGCTAGCAGCCGCGATTCACCTCCTCGTTGTGTCCAACTTAAGTCGCCCTCGGAAAGACCCACTGGTTATTTCACTCGATGAATTTCCCTCCATTCGATTGGATCGGATGCCGCAGTGGATTAACGAATATCGCTCGAATGGAGCTTGTTTCATTCTAGGAATTCAGAGTTTGGAGCAACTGTACGAAGGGTACGGAGAGAAAATGGGGGCGGCGATCGCCTCTGCTTGCAGCACTCATATTTTATTCAATCCGGGTAACACTGATACTGCAAAAAAATACTCCGAACGCTACGGAGAAAAAGAAGTTTTGCTCAAAAGCAAGTCCACCAGCCGTTCAATGGGCGGCCAATCTCAAAGCAATCAATCTATTAGTTGGAACGAGTCGCTTCAAAAAATGCCGCTGTTTTCGGTGGACGAAATTTTGCGGTTCCCCCAGGGACGGTGTGTAATTACGAACCCCGGCTACAGTTCCGGTGGCGAGGGGTCAATTCCTTACGCGCTGACCATACCCATTCCCAAAGCAGACTTGCAGCGGCAAAACGAGAGCGAGGCTCTCTGGGATACAGAGGTCAGGTTCCGGCTGGAGAGTCGGGTGCAACTTGCAAGCCTTGACCAGCTTACAGCCGCTTTGTACGATCGCATTGAGGAAGCAGAACGGATGCTGCCTCTGCCAGACGCCGGAGGTAACGTTCCATCCCAATCGCCGACGCCGCCAGCTTCAGGCAAGAAATTTGGCTCTGACCCGCTAGACTCAGTTGTCAGTAAAACTGGGCGTCCCAGGCGGGTTTTTGCCACTGGCAGCATTGGCAAGCGCTAGCGGGAGTGTGGCAGCCAATGGAAAATTTTCCATTGGCCTAGACCTGGAAGTTGGGATCGATTCGGATAGCAAAAGCCGCGATCGGATTCTGAGCGGCTGCGACAATAGTCTCTAAATCTCTACCTCTGGAATTCCCTCAATGTCGAAATGAGTGAGGGACGCGCAAGCAGGCGGTGATGTTCTTCGAGCAGCAACAGGCCATCTCGCCTGTCCTGCCAGCGCGGACGCGAGCCAGTCTTTCGCCTGCGCGTGTTGCCGGCTGTCCCAACTGATTTCATGCCTCGTCCCCGGATGGGCAGGGTGCAGTGCTAACACGGTTAGCTTGATATTTTCTGGCGACAGCGAGAGAGATTCGGCTGCTGTCCACAATTTTACTCGGTCAGACCAATTTAATGCAGGATGGCGGATTGCCCATTCAATTAAATGGACGGATTGACGTTCAAGAAAAGCTGCATTGGCGTTGATTTGTACGCATATATCTTTATTAAGCTGAGCGCTAAACTGAGTATCGACTAAGAATGTAGGAGGTTCCCATTCAAATACCTCTGGAAATAGCAAACTAACTTCCATAATCCACTTATCCACTTTTGGCTCCGCAAGTAGCAGGGGTTCAGTGGGGAGTTTCAAGAAAGTTTGTTTCATTATTAGTTGAAATTCCTCTTGTTTCAATTCAATGGGAACTGTTAGTTGTGTCGGATTGGCTAAAAAATTTAAATCAGTGAGGGTGATTAATTGCATAGGTGGGTAAGACAGTTACAGCCTACCCAGAGGGCGCGACGCTAGTCGCCTGCATGCTATTTATTGACAACGAACATTATAGTTACAAGTTATTTATAATAACAGGTGGTCGCCTATAGATATTTTGTTAACCTTAAAAACTTTAAAGTTTAATGATGATAACTATCTTTATTTCATATCAGTTGATTCTAAAATGCCTGCAAGTGTACCAACAGCAACGGTATTTCCCAGAGCCACTTTCCCCAAACTCTTAGCAATTGATAATCGTAAAGTTTGACGCTACAGTTTTTTCAAGCAATCCTATCAAAGCAGCGATCGAGAGCGGGATTCAAGGTATCGCTATCGTCTTACGCTTGCGTGTATGCTGCATTCTTTCTAACCCGTTCTCCACGAACCGAGGAGGCCTCTCTTTGAGCTTGCGCTCCCGGGTAGAAAATTGGCTCTAGTTGAGGGTTAGGTTCAAGACGCCGCAGAACAGCCTCTGTTTGCGCCAAGACGGTCGGTTGTCCGAGCAGTAACGAACCAAGCCGTGCTGCTGAGCGAGAGGAAACGAGCTTTCAGAAGCGACGGTAGATTCGTTAATTTAAGTATTTTCCTGCCTGAAAACAGTATTTTTCCGCATAAAAACAGTTAATTTCATAAAAAGATGTAACATAAATTAAACAGCTCTAAGTAAATATACATAAAATTTTCCTGAACTGTACCAGCAAAGACTATAAAATTCAGTATTATCACTAATAGATTTATCATCGAGTCTAGGCAAGAATAATGATGAGTAGCAAGTTGAGCGCAGTTTTAGAAATAAGCAAGCGTAAGTAAAAACTCCTCGAATTCGCTAAACACCAAATAGATTAAAAATCAAGGGTGCAGTAATGACTTTAACAAAGCCGTTCCTATTGCCTTTTCCCCAAAAAAGTAGCAAAAGCACAAATTTGGCAACCCCTACCTCGATCGCCAATCCTACAACACACAGTTTTCCAGCTCTAGCATTAAGCACCACAATCAATAATAGTCCTGGACGCAATTACCCTACTTGTAGGATGCGCCGCTAAAGCCTTACCACTACAAATAGCATTAAAATTGACTCGTTGAATCACAGAATAAATAGCTTCCCGGAGCACAGCTTTGCGAAAAATAATAGCTTTATAGCTTAGCCAATAACAGTCATTTAAGGAGTGCGTCACGACCTTAATAAGCCTATTTAAAGTGGCTATCGACCAAAGCTAGTAACATAATTGCAATGACTATTTTTCCGCAATAAATTCCGCATCAAAGCTTGCAAAAACTACTATTTAACCCGAAAATCAGGAGTGCCGAAAGTGCCTTTAACAGACCCGTTTGAAAAACTTCCCATAGAAGAACTAGAATCCTTAATTCCCGGAGTTGCCCCGACCCAGCACTCTATTCTGCCGGACATTAAAACTAACAAAACTTTATACCCAACTCCGGGCGAATCTGAAAATTCAGAACAACTTAACTTAATAGAAACCGCAAGCGAACCCGCATCAGAATTCAGTCAAACCCATGCTGATGCTTTTATTATTAACAAAGCCTCCGATATTAGCAGCATACCTTCTGCCAACACCAGCCCGATAATAACTAACAACACCCCCAAAAATTCAGAGAATTTAGAAATTGACCCACTAATTGGTAAACTAGACTCAGACTTAGAAGACCCCCTAATTAACCCCACTCGAATTGGATCAAATAGCCCGAATTTTGATTTAGATAAACCCGCTATAAGCATCCAGGCAATCGACACATCAATTAACAACTCAGAACTAAATAAAACCCCAGCAGATACAACCGCTGCCAGCGATGGATTACCGGAAAACAGCACACAATTACCCGCAAGCGCCGTTGTCCAATCAGAACGAGAAAACAGCCAAAATTTACTGGTTGTAACTGCCGACACAACGAGCGAAGAAGCTCCCAGTTCCACAACCTCAGTCACAACTGCTGAAACGACATCAGAACCAGAAGAACACCAAACACCCTTATCATCAGAGACTGCATTCAAAAGCGAGTCAGAACCAAACAAAACATCACCGGCAACTGCGTCAACGGCTGATAAATCAGAATCAAATAACACATCACCGGCCGACACCTCTACCGCCAACAACTTAGAAACCGCCACCAATCTAGAATCCGATGAAGCCTCAACTCCCTCAACCAGCAGCAACTTTGACTCAAACGCATTCACTGTCGATGAAAAAGGAATAATCGGCATAGAATTCACATCCGACGGAGGCTGGTATGCCGGACAACTAGCCATCGTCAACCTAGTCGGAATGGAAAAATTCGTTCCCGGTTCAGAGGAATTTATAAAAGAAGCTGCCAGTCGAGCTTTAAGCAACTCGACAAACGGCTACATCGCAATTTCTGACGATTTAGAAGGAGCATATTACACCGCTCCTAACAGCCATGAAAACTTTAACTCAGGGGAATACCTCGGCAAAAAAACATTTGCCATGACGCCTGGGGACAAATTCTTCTTCATGCTAGTCCCCAACGGCACCGTACAGCAAGTATACGACAACCCCGCCATCGGCGGCGACAAAAAACCCCTATTTTCAATAGCTACAGAAAATCCCAGCGACGGCTTCAGTATCGGTCAAATTGCCGATATTACAGGTGAAGGTCAACTCTTCGTCATGGAAGATATGGCCCTGAGTCAAGGAAGCTATCGCGATTACGATGATATCACCTTCCGCGTCACCGGTGCTACATCGCAAATCGTTCCCCTGGACGAATTAGCGGGCTCCGACTCTGCATCAATTCACTCCGGGTTAGTTGAAAAACTCAAGGGTGAACCGGATAAATCCGAGCCGAAATTTCCTCCAGAATCAATTATCACCAATTCCGCTGAGAAATCCCAAGAAGAAACATCATCAATAGCTGCTGATAACGAGCAACAAAAACCTGACTCAACAGCAGCAACAGTTACTAGCTCAGACAGCCAAGAATCGCTACCAAAAGAAACATCGATTGTTGACAAATCTGAGAGTTCTGATAGTCAAGAATCGCCACCACTTGTTGACAAATCCGACAGTCAAGAATCGGTATCAACATCAACATCGATTGTTGACAAATCCGACAGTCAAGAATCGGCATCAACATCAACATCAACAGTTGACAAATCTGATAGTCAAGAATCGCAACTAATTGTTGACAACCAATCTGATAGTCAGGAATCGGAGCCAACCTCAACATCAACAGTTGACAAATCTGATAGTCAAGAATCGCAACTAATTGTTGGCAAATCCGACAGTCAAGAATCGGAGCCAACCTCAACATCAACAGTTGACAAATCCGATAGTCAAGAATCGCCACCAATTGTTGACAAATCCGACAGTCAAGAATCGGCATCAACATCAACATCGATTGTTGACAAATCCAATAGCCAAGAATCGCAACCAACAGAAACATCAATTGTTGACCAATCTGAGAGTCAAGAATCGCAACAAACAGAACAAACAGCCTCTTCCCCAGAGACACCCAGTGTTAGCCGTACTGAATCCAATTCGGAAATAGAACAGCCAGTATCAACCGAGACTGTGGCTGTTGCAGAATTTACAGCAGGTACAAGTGATACGAACATCGCTGTCCTGTTTACAGCAGCAGAATTAGAAACTGAAAACCCCCCCGCAATTGCTGTTAATTCTCTCAAACCTGAACCGATAATTTCCGACTCAAATCAAAGCGTACAAACCGATTCTCCCATACCGACACTTGACTCAAATTCATCACAAACAGCAGGTACAGCAGAGATAGCCGCAACAGAAGAATCAGGTCAAAATCCTGACGGTGTTGCAAACAGTCAGCCCTATTTAACACAGCGGGCCGACAACTCGCAAAGCAACATTAATCCCCGAGCAAGTCTGCCAATAACAGCAGCGAATTCACCCATACCCGGCACTTTTGTTGTAGAAAATGCCAACGGACAAGTCACAATTGACTATCAATTTGACGGTGGCTACTATGAAGGCGAGCTTGGCATTTTCAGCCTGTCAGGAATGTCCGCGCTGACGCCAGGGAGTCCAGAATTTATTGCCGAAGCTGCCAGGAGAGTTCTCACCAATTCCACTGAAGGACACATCGTTATCCGCGACAAGATCGAAGGAGCCAAATTCACTGGTGGGATGCCGCCAGAAGGTTCGTGGGGCAGCGGCCCGTACCAGGGCATCAAAACCTTCAACATGACTCCTGGTGATACCTTTGCCGTCATGTTAGTACCCAGCGGTACGGTGCAGTCATCGCTGCAATTCTCGTGGTTGTGGGATTTGTATCCCGAACTGCGTCCCTTGTTCTCCATCAAGAGCGCCAATCCCAACGATACATCATACGTGCTGCCGATCGCCGACGCAACAGGTACGGGGAACACCTTCGCGATGGAAGATATGTCGGCCGCGAACTCGGACGGAGATTACAACGACCTAATCTTCACAGTAATCGGAGCAAAAGGAAACGCACCGCTGCTGGATGCAGTTATCTATCCTGCTAAAGAATGGCGGAACACTCCCCTCGGACAGCAACTGATAGAATACGCCAACAGCCAAGTGCCGCCGGAGACAGCCCCCCCCGCAATAGCATCCGCGCTAGTTGACGACACCGGTACTAACAGTGGCGACGGCATCACCAACAATCCCGCCGTCAGCGGAACAGTTACCGATGCCAGCGACATTGCTAGCTTCCGCGCCAGCTTTTCGAGCGAGTCTACCGGCATTGAACTTAAAGACTTGCTAACCTCTAACGGCAGCTTTGCACTCACCCGCAACGAACTCTCGGCGTTAAACGGCAACACCTTAGCAGACGGCATATACACCCTATACCTGCTGGCAACCGACTCTCACGGCAATACCAGCACCTTTGAACTCCCCTTCACCCTCGACACGACACCGCCAGAACTAACATTCGGCTTAAACCCAGCGTTCGATACCCCTCCCATAGGGGACGGGCAAACTCTAGACTCCACCGTCACCTTAACCGGGCAAACCGACCCGGGAAGTACCGTCATCCTAGCTGAGACACAAGCTATAACTACTGCTGACTCTACGGGACACTTTGAGTTTCCAGGAGTAACACTAGCTATGGGCAGCAACAGTTTCACCGCCACTGCCACAGACAAGGCCGGCAACTCCAGCACCGCCACCAGAACTTTTACCCGCACCGAAATTGCTGACTCTGACATTGTATGGCTGGCTGAAGGGACATCCTTCACAGAAAAGTTAGAACAAGCAATTACAATTCCAGCAGGGCCGTCAACCCTTAGCGTCAACATCACCGGTCTGGCCTTCGACGCTTCAGACCCCGACTCCATCAACGACGCTTTGGAAATAGCCTTAGTCGATGCCAGCGGTCGCTCTTTAGTTCACACTGTAGGAACGGGACACAACAGCTTCTTCAATTTCACCGAGGGACAGCCTCCCCAACTAGCACCGGGCGTTACTTTCAACGGCTCTAATATCAGCGTCAACTTATCGCAAATAGCGGGCGGTACGGCAGCTCAACTGCAAGTGCGGTTGGTAAACAACGACAGCGATACAGCAACCAGAGTCGGCATCATCTCAATAGGCATCCAACCTTCAGGGGATCCAACAGCTCAATTAACAGTATCGCCGGACGAGGGTGCATCCACCGACGCAGCCGTCAATTTTGCCAGCCTGCGTGACGTTTCGAGCATTCTGTTCGCAGAATACAAGCAGACTTCCTTCAATTCAGGGAGCAAAATTCTTTACGCCGATTTAGCGGTAAAAAATACAGGACAGTATCCGGTACGGGGTTCGTTATTGGTAGGGATAAACAACATCAGCGACCCAACGGTGCGAATGCTGGATGCGGACGGAATAACGCCAGAAGGAATGCCTTATTACGACATTACTAAACTGGTTAGCGGTGGCATTTTAGAGCCGGGGGAACTGACATCAACCGACACGTTAAAGTTTTACAATCCTCAAGAAGTTCAGTTTAGTTACGACTTAGTATTTTTAAGTCAGTTAAATCAAGTTCCCGAATTTAAGGCGACACCGGATAGGGAAGCTGTGGTAGGGAAAAACTACGTTTATTCAGCAATTGCCGTCGATGGCGATGGCGATGCGCTGACTTATTCCTTGTTAGAAAAACCGCAAGGAATGGAGATAGATTCTGAAACCGGCATTATTAGTTGGAATCCGGTTGCCGGAGATATTGGAAATCATGCGGTGACGGTGGAAGCGTCAGATGGAAAAGGCGGAGTTGCCCAACAGAAATACACGCTTTCAGCTATTAATCCGCCTCCGAACCGACCTCCGATTTTCACTTCGACGCCCGTTGTCGATGCGGCCGTCAATACCCCTTACCGCTACGATGCCGATGCCACAGACCCAGACTCCGATACCCTAACCTACAACTTGGTACTCGGCCCAGAGGGAATGAAGGTTAACCCAGAAACGGGAATCGTCCAGTGGACTCCACCATCCGCCACGGTATTTGGCGACACCGTACTGGGGCGAATTGGCTCTCTTGGCGAACAAGATATCTATACCTTCAGCGCTCTCGAAGGACAGCGACTTTACTACGACTCTCTTAGGAGCACTCCTGGACAGACATTAAAGTTGTACAGCCCCAGCGGCTTGCTGGTACTCGATAGCAATACAAGCTATCAAGGCACAAACTATCAAGGCCCTCCAATCAACCTGACTGAAACGGGCAACTACCGCCTAGTCATTGACGGTGCTGCGGGAGACTACGGCTTCAGCTTAATTGACATGGAGCAAACACCCGTTGCCCCTTTCGACAGAAACGTCACGGGCGTGCTGAGTCCCGGCTCAGAAGATGACGCATATCGCTTCAGCGGCTTCAAGGGACAAAGGCTGTACTTTGACCAACTCAGCACCAACTCCAACCTGAACTGGGTACTGTATGACGGGGAGGGGAGGCAGGTAAGCTCCTGGGTTGACGGCAAACAAGGACACTTTTGGGGTACTGCGTGGCAGGACAACGAGATAGTTTTGCCCAGCGACAGCGAGTATACTTTGGTACTGCGTGGCAGCGCGCCCTTCTTCGGCAGCACCTCTTATACCTTCCGGATTGTTACACCCGACACGATTACTTATCCGCTACAGTTGGGCAGCAACGCCAACCCCAACACCGTCAGTGCCGCCATTACCGAAAAAGGCGAACAAGATATCTATACTTTTGGTGGCACGAAAGGACAGCGCCTCTACTTTGACTACTTGTCGAGCACTTCCCAAGTAAATGCGTCCGTAAAGCTTGTCAGTCCCAGCGGTGTAAACGCTTTCCACATCGGCTTAGGCGCAGATACAGAGCCATTTACTATAAACGAGACGGGTACTTACCGCTTAGAGATTGACGGTCAATGGGAAAGCACGGGCAACTACAGCTTCAACTTGCTGGATGTGGGTCAAGCCGCGCCCATTAACTTAGATGCAGATGTCACCGGAAACTTAAATCCCGGTTTTGAAACCCACTTCTATTCCTTTACTGGGGATGCTAGTCAGCGCCTTTATCTCGATTCAGACCAGAGTTCGGGGTGGGCAAACTGGACGCTTTACGGGCCTGGGAATCAGGCGATCGCTACGGACAGCAAGACAACCTTTGGCGGCTCCAACACTTACTCTGGGTACAACCCCAGCGGTTTGGGCGGCGATTTTGAGGTTGTGCTGCCATCAGCCGGCAGCTACCTGCTGGCCGTCCAGGGGCGCAACGCCACTGCTGTTGATTACAAATTCCGGGTAATTACCCCCCAAACTCAATCAGCACCAACGCTTACACCAGATGAGTGGGGCAACTTCAGCGTTTCTGGCAGCATCAGCGAAAAAGGAGAAAGGGATGTCTACACCTTCAGTGGCAGCGCCAACCAGCGACTGATGCTAGACGCCTTGGTACAGACACCTAACACTTACGTTCGATTAATCAGTCCCAGCGGTATTGAAGTCTTTAATACCCCAGCATCCGGGGACTGGGGGAGAACAATCCCATATATTCTCCCTGAAGAAGGAAATTATCGGCTGATAGTAGACGGGAATGTCGAATCCACAGAAAATTACAACTTCCGGCTGGTCTCTTTAACAACCGCACCGACATTGAACCTGAATGCTCCTACCAGCGGTACTTTGAGTCCGGGGTCGGAGACGGACGTTTACCAGTTTACAGGTACCGAGGGATCTCGCCTGTATTTGGACACCCTTCCTTCCTCGTCTCCCGGCGGTTGGGCTCTCTATGGACCTGGCAACCAGTTAGTGACCTCTAATTACCTGTCGAGCGACCTAGAGACAGTGCTGCCGGGAAGCGGAACCTACTACATAGTCTTGCGCGGGGAAGGCGCTCCCGCCCCAGGCGGCAATGGCACCGCCGCACCTATCAACTACAGCATCCAGCCATTCTTCTCAACTGCCAACCCTACCCCCCTCACCTTGGGTTCCGTCAACAGCGACAGCATCAGCCAACCCGGAGAACAGGACGTTTACACCTTTACCGGCAGCGTCGGACAGCGACTGTACTTTGACCCCCAACTCGGCAACGGCAACATCACAGCTAAAATCACCAGTCCCAGCGGTCTGGAAATCTTCAGCGGTTACACGAGTTCTGACGGCCTGTCCAATATTCTCACCGAAACCGGTACTTACCGCTTGACAATTGACGGCAATTATGATACCTCCGGCAGCTACAGTTTCCGCTTGGGGGATGCCACAGCAGCCCCAACCCTGTCTGCGGGAACGGCAACAGATGGCAGCTTGCCCCCAAAGGAAGCAGTGCTGTATCAAATAAGCGGAACGGCAGGAGAGCGAATCAAACTCGACAGCTTGTCGCCAACAGCATCGGGTGCAAGCTGGGCGCTGCACGCTCCGGGTTTTCCAAATTATTCGTCACAGATAGGCAGCTCTGGGCTAAACAGCGATTTTGAAGTGTTGCTGCCCGTTACAGGTACTTACACCCTAGCGTTGCAGAACATATCCAGCAGCAACGTCAGTTACGACATCTCCGCGAACAATATCACCTCAGAGCCAGTGGCGAACTCAGGTTTAGAAATAGCACCCAGCGGCCAAGTTTTGCAGGGAACTCCGTTCAACCAAACTTTTACCGCCAGCGCGGGTACGTTAGTTTACTTTGACAGCCTTGATACGGATGGCGATGCTGTCTCCGTCACCCTGCTCGACCCCAACGGCTCTCCTGTCTCTGCCCTCAATGGCTCCAGCGCCAGCACAGATTCCTCAAGGCCGATTCAATTGCAACAAACAGGAACCTACACCTTGCGAGTACAGGGAACTGGCGACTACCGCTACTCCTTGCTCGACTTGGGGACATCCGGGCCCCTGACTTTGAATGCCCCTACCAGCATCCCCTCAATCCCAGCTTGGGGAACAACCGCTTACAAGTTTGATGGCTCAGTCGGTCAAAAGGTTTACTACGACGGACTCACAAGTAACCCAAGCGTTTCGGTTAAATTAATGTCTCCCAGCGGGCGTCAGATTGCTGACTTTTCAACAGCAGAATATTGGACAAACTACGCAACAGATAGGCTTGACACCTTAACCGAAAGTGGCACTTATTACCTGCTGCTTTCCAACAACCAAGCAACAGCAGCCACCAACGTTAGCTTCCGCCTCCTCAACAGGGCGATCGCTACCCCCTTGGATCTGGATACAGATTTTCAAGACACCTTTGCCCCCAGCCCTTCTGAGACCGACTTGTACCGCTTTGACGGGCAAGCCGGCCAGTATTTGTACTTTGACGCCTTAAACGGTTCGTGGCCCAATACGTGGACTCTCTACGGACCGGGGGGACAGACAGTTGTTAACAGAACGCAGGCACTTAGCGACTTTGAGCTAGCGTTACCTGGTGATGGTGAGTACCTGTTAGCTTTGCAAGGATACAACGGCAATCCGGCTAGCTACAAATTCCGGGTCGTGACACCGACAGAGACCACCACACCTCTTCCGGTGGACACTACAGCCAGCAGTACGATCGGCGAGCCTGGGGAAAAGGACATTTACACTTTTAACGGAACGGCAGGCCAGCGACTGTTCTTGGACGGCATTGCAGATAGCGGTAACAAAAGCCTGCGGCTCACAAGCCCCAGCGGAGTGGAAATATTGAGCGGCGTACCTACCTCTCAAGACCGAGATTTGTTCGCGCTGTCGGAAACTGGTACTTACCGCGTTGAAGTCGATGCCCCTACTGCAACATCTATCCCGGATACCACCAAAACAGGCGCTTACAGTTTCCGCTTCCTCGATGCAGGAGCAGCAGCACCGATCGCACTGAACGCCCCCGCTCAAACTTGGACTGTAGGAGCCAACGAGACGCGGTTGTTGCAGTTTACAGGTACGGCGGGGCAAAACCTCTACTTTGCCAACGGTGGCGGCAACTGGACGCTTTACGGACCCGGCGGCATCACCTCGAACAGCGGCATGAGCTGGGGTTCTTCCGGACCTACCAATAACACCCTGAAAAATTATGGGGGAGGGGATGCAGAATTAACCTTACCGAGCGACGGCACTTACACCGTAGCGCTCAACAATGCGACCAATCCCAACAGCGCCAATTACCCATTCCAAATTGTCACGAGCGATCGCACCACGGCCCCGATCGAAATCGGGAACGCGGTAACGGGTACCCTTGAGAAAATGGGCGAACTGGACACCTACACTTTCACGGGTACGGTAGGTCAGCAGCTAGTCGTAGATAGCCTCGTCGCTAGTGACCCTTATTTGCGGACGAAAATTTTTAGTCCTAGCGGCAAAGAAATTTACAACCAACAAACAACAGCAGAACTGAAACCAATAACCCTGTTCGAGGCGGGTGCTTATCGAGTTGAAATTAATGGCGATTGGAGAGGCACGGGCAACTACAGTTTCCGCCTCCTCGACACGAATAGTACCAACCATCCCAGCGTCTTCGACTTGCCCTTTGAGCAAAACCTGTCCGGTACTTTAGCTAATGCCCGAGAGCGACAAGTTTATCGGTTTGAAGGAACAGAAGGGCAACACCTGTATTTTGACCTAGCAGGAAGCTGGAACGGGAATAATGGTACGGGTTGGACGCTTTACGGACCTGACAACCAAGTGATACCTGCGCCCCTCAGCGGGCGGTCGCCGGACTTAGAAGTCAGGCTGCCGGGGAACGGCACTTACACTCTGGTGACTGGTGGCAGCACCAACGTTACTACTCCAGAGAGTTACCAATTTAAGGTAGTGACACCCGACACAACTGTATCCCCTTTAACTTTGAGCTCGCCCGTCACGAGCAGTATCGACGAACCTGGAGAGCGGGATATCTATAAATTTAACGGCAAGCCCGGTCAGCGGCTTTTCTTTGACCGCATCGCAGGCGACAGCAATTTCACTGTTAAGCTGTTCTCGCCCAGCGACCCTACCGATACGGTACTCAACGACCCCAACAGCCCCAACATCAACCAAAATCCTTGGTGGTCGGGCCTTCACCCGAGGTGGAGCGGTCGCTTGGATGCTGACATGACCGCCCCTATGTTTCTGGAGGAGGCAGGCGACTACCACTTAGTCATCGACGGTACTGACAATACGACGGGCAATTACAGTTTCCGCTTGGTGGATGTGGAAGACCCGCAAGCAGTACCGCTTTTAAATCTAGATACCGATATTTCAAATACCCTCGCGCCGGGAACCGAGATAGATTTTTACCAATTTAAACCTGCACTCGGGCAGCCGCTTTATTTCGACTTAGCAGCCAGTACCGGCAGCGAAGTTCGCTGGGTGCTTTACGGGCCGGACAACAAGCCTGTCCCAACTGCCGGGTGGACTGGTTCTGATTTTGAAATAACGCCGACAGTCCCCGGCACTTACGTCCTTGCCCTTCAGAACAATTCTGCAACGAGCGCCAACTACAGTTTTAAAGTTGCTACTCCTCCTCTTGCTACCCCTATTGCTTTGCAACTGGGTGACGCTGTATCGGGGACTATTGGGGAAGCAGGAGAAAGAAAAGAGTATACTTTCGCGGGAGAACCGGGGCAGCGGGTATTTTTCGACAGCTTCGATGCCAGCAGCGGTATTCGCTTCAAATTGGTGAGTCCCGGCGGTGCAGAATTTAGCAACAATACTTGGAACGCAGCCAACGGCGATGCTAACTGGAATGCAGCCAATACTGACTTGCCGCCTGCAACTCTTACCGAATCGGGTACTTACCGTTTGATTGTTGATGGGGACAACAACGCGACGGGCAACTACAATTTCCGCTTGAGCGATATAGCGACGGCAGCTTCTCTGGTTGTAGGAACCCCTACCCCCGGCACTCTCGACCCTGGCAACGAGGTGGAACTGTATAAATTTACGGGAACGGCGGGACAAAAGCTGAACTTTGATGTGGCTGTACCTTTTGGAAATAGCGCGGACTGGATACTTTACGGTCCTAACAATCAGCCACTTCCTTCGAGTAGCGGGACGGGTGAGAATTTCAACTTGATGCTGCCGACAACCGGGGAGTACGTTTTAGCCGTTCGCGGCCGCAGCAGTACCCCCGTTAACTACAGTTTTACGGCAACCGATGTTACGCCAGCATCTGTCGCCACCACTGGACTTGGCAGCGTGCAAAGCGGGAATATTGCACCGGGACAGGTGTTCGCTGACACGTTCACAGCTAGTGCTGGCACTCGCATTTACCTTGACAGTCAAGACAGCGACAGCGACCCAGTTGATGTCAAGCTGTTCAACCCTGACGGCAGTCAAATCATCAACATTAACGCCAGCAATGACTGGGGTCACTATCAACTGCTGCAAACGGGCACTTACACCGTGCGCGTGCAGGGGACCAGTGCCACCAGTACCGGCGACTACCGCTACCGCATTCTAGAGTTGCCGTCCGTTACTCCAGACCCGCGCGGCAATGAGAACTCCCTGCAAATGGGAGGGACGGTTAGCAAGACTCTAGACCCCGGGCGATCGGCTGAAGTTTACAGTTTTACGGGCAAGCCCGGCCAAACAATCTTTTACGACGGCATGATTCCCGAGGGAGGGGCAGACTCGGTGAAGGCCCGCTTGGTTAGCCCCAGCGGTGATGTGATATTCCTCAACGATGGTTGGTGGCGCCCGTCGTCAACTGGCGATGCCGGCCCTTATACCTTAAGTGAGTCTGGTACTTACAATTTGTTACTGACTGGGGAACAAGATTCTCCTGCGGACTTCCGCTTCCGGATGCTGGATTTTGCAGACGCCCAAGACTTGGAACTCAACAAGCGCGTCAGCACAACTTTGCAGCCAGGGAATCCCGTTCACCTCTACAAATTTACTGGAACTGCGAACCAGCGCGTCTTTTTCGATTCGATATCTGGAAGCGGTGCTAATTGGGTACTTTACCAGCCAGGCCATCAGCCGGGGACACAGCCGAGGACTATTGACAGCAAGAATATCGGCACTGACTTCGAGGCTTTGTTGCCTGTTGACGGAGAGTACGTTTTGGCGGTGATTGGCAACTCTACTACAGCTTCTGCTTACAGTTTCCAAACCCGGTCTGGAAAGTCCGTACCATCCGTCGTTACTCCAGGAGACGGCGAGACTAGCGGTGCTATTGGTGAGGAATTGGGGACTTACCGCGTCGTCTTGGAAGCCGCTGACGGCAAAGGTGGGGTTGCCCAGCAAGATTTCCAAGTGCGGGTGGTACCCGAACCCGGAAACAGTTCTCCGACTTTCAACACTCCAGCAGTCTCTTCTGGTTATACAAGCGGGCGCTATGTATACGACACGGATGCCGGCGATGCTGACGGGGATACTCTCACTTACTTGCTGGAAGAAGCGCCCAGCGGTGCAATTATTGATTCAGAAACCGGCAGGATTATTTGGGGTACGCCTGAAGCCGGAACTCACAAAGTGAGAGTCCGAGTCGAAGACGGTCGCGGTGGGGTGGACATCCAAAGTTTTGACCTTTCCATCAGCAACGTCATCCCCGGCACTGTTAAGGGCAGCGTGTATCTGGATGCAGACGGGACTGGCACCCGCCGCGTTACCAATCCGGGTAACATGACTCCTGACAACCGAGTAGTAGTGGCCCCGCGCTTTGCAGATAACTACACCGCCTACAACATAAATCGACCTGACGGCATACCGGGCATATTAGGGGCGATGACCTTCAAACGGAACCCCGACGGTACTGTCGATCCGAATACTTTGCTCTTAGGTGGCGGTGCAGCATTTTCTTGGGGTGCCCTGTACGAAGTTAAGGTCGTGCGGGGAGAAAACGGTCATATCATCGGCTTAGACGATGACGGCGAGGCAGAAACTCCCTACAGTGCCAATTACTTTGCCGACTCTTCCTACAGCGACGCGGGTTTGGTCTACACCCCCGACAACGTACTCTTAGCCAACTTATGGAATCCTGGCGGAATACATTCTATCAAGCCCGGAGGCGCGCCCAACGAGAGATATCCTGGGGGATTGGGAGGCTTGACATTCGTTCCCGAAGGTTTTCCCGGAGAGGGGCAACTCAAAGCTACTGGTGCCTACCCCAGCAATGTATTTTACACCCTCACCTACACGCGCAACGGCAACTTCCCCGACGGTACGCCCCGCTACACCTTTAATCTGCCTGAATTGGAAACAACCGCAGGTGCCGGTCCGGGTGCCTTTGTTTATATGCCAGTCACCGCACCGAATTTTGACAGAGGCCCTGGTTTGCTGATGGCAGAATGGGGTGGTGGTGGCATCTACGCTTACGATATAGATAGCGAGAGCAATCCCGATCGTTTAACTCGAGAGCCTTTTATTACCAATTATGGGGGTGCATGGGGCGCAACAACCGACCCGGTGACCGGAGACTTACTCTTCAACGCTTGGGGCGGTTTTAACAACTTAATGGTAGTCCGAGGTTTAGGTAAACCGACAGACAACGAACCGGGAATGGAAAATTGGTTAGTTTATGTCGATAATGACCTCGACGGCATCCGAGATACCAACGAACCCTACACTTACAGCGACGCCAGCGGCAACTATTCCTTCACCCTAGCCCCTGGAACTTATCGCATCGTCTCTCAATTGCAACCGGGATGGACGCAAACTTCTCCAACTAACCCAATTTATCAAGAAGTCACAGTTACGGCTAACAATATAAAATTTGGGGTTGATTTTGCAGCCACAAATTCCAAATTAGCAGGCCCCAATGTAGACCCGGAATTTACCAGTACCCCCCCCACACAAATCAAAGCCGGAGAAAGATTAGTTTACAGGACATCTGCCACCGACTTGAACGACGACGAATTAACATTTGAGTTGGTATTAAAACCCCAGGGAATGGCAATAGCCCCCAACGGCACGATTTCTTGGCGTCCCCCCCACAATGCCGTCGGAATTCACGACATAATTGTCCGCGTTTCTGACGGCAGAGGCGGCACGGATTTGCAGTCATTTAAAATTGAAGTTCTACCGGGAAACAACGCCCCCGTCTTTACTTCTCAACTGCCAGAAAACATCAATCCTGCCGTCAACCAACCATTCCAATATCAAGCAAAAGCTGTAGATTTAGACGGAGATACAATTACCTACTCCATCGTACCCAATCTCAGCAAGCCAGTTACCCCAACCAACGCCACAATCAACCCCACAACCGGAGTAATTAATTGGACTCCTACAACCGCACAGCAAGGAGGTGCATTCAATTGGGCTTACGCCGGCGAAGTCGAACCTTGGGAAATCTTAATTAAAGCCACCGACAACAAAGGCGGAGAAGCATTCCAAAGAATCGAATTAACCGTCAGCCCAGCCGCCCCCAACCGCGCACCATCCATCACCTCAACTCCCCGGACGAATACCCGTTTGGGCAAGACATATTTCTATCAAGTAGAAGCCCAAGACCCAGACGGCAACCCCTTAACATATACTCTATTAAATCCGCCTCTGGGCATGGCATTCGCCACGCCAGCTTCGACGCCGGCCGGTCAGGCATTTCAAGAAGGACTGATTAGTTGGACTCCCGAAGCCTCGCAGCAGGGAACTTATCCCATAACCGTCAGAGTTAGCGATGGCTTGGGAGGTATTGCCACTCAAACGTTTAACTTAACTGCGGATAATGTCGCTTTAAATCGCTCCCCCAGTATCGATTCTACTCCCGAACAAATTACCAATCTCGCCAAGCTTTATCAATACAATTTGACAGGCAGCGATGCAGATGGAGATAGGTTGCTGTGGAGTTTGGATAAAGCCCCCTCTAGTATGATTGTTGACCCGCTATCGGGCGCTTTACGCTGGCAGCCAACGGCTGAACAGGTTGGCGAACATACCATTTCTGTAAGGACAATTGACGGCAATGGCGGCTATGCCGTGCAAGAATTTACTCTAGTTGTCAGAGGAATAAACACGCCTCCGGCTGTGGTTTCGACTCCTCCATCAAAGGCAGCAGTAAATCAAGTTTACGCTTATACAGTTGTCGCGACTGATTTGGAAAATGACCCGCTTACTTTCAGTTTGAGTAAGTATCCAGCCGGGATGGCAATTGACAACAACGGTGTTATTCAATGGACGCCGAATGCTAGTCAAATTGGGCAGCATTCTGTAGAGGTTGCCGTGACTGACTCTTCAGGGGCAATTGCTACTCAAACTTTTACTGTCAATGCCGCAACTACTGCTATCAACCTTCCCCCAGCAATTACTTCGACACCTGTATTTACAGCATCACCAGGACGCCCTTATACCTACCAAGTAACTGGTACTGATGCCGACGGTACTATCTCGCAGTACCAGTTATTGCAAGCCCCAACCGGCATGACAATTAATTCAGCGACTGGTGCGATTGCTTGGGACAATCCTACTGCTGGAAACCATCAAGTGGTAGTCGGGGCTGTTGACAATTCCGGTACGGGTGCGGCCCAAGGTTTTGAGTTAATTGCCAGGGCTAATTCAGTACCTGTTATTCCAACTATTCCGATTCAATCTGTTTCGCCCGGTGGAAGTTATCGCTACAATTTGAAGGCGACTGATGCGAATGGAGATTTGTTGACTTTTGCTTTACTTCAATCTCCCAGCGGCATGACTGTTGATGAATTTGGGCGGATTAGTTGGCAGCCGTCGGCTGCTAATATCGGCAATCATCCGGTTTCGGTTAAGGTGACTGATACTTTTGGGGAAAGCGTTACTGTTTCTTACAATTTAAGTGTGGTTGCGGATACTGTTGCGCCGAAAGTAAGTTTAATTGCTAGTAACAATACCGTCGATGTTGGGGATTCTGTCACCTTTACGGTGAATGCTGTAGATAACGTGAAAGTTGAATCTTTGGGTTTGACTGTTAACGGCACTCCTGTTGTTTTAGATGCACAAGGTCAAGCCAATGTCAAGTTAAATAATTTAGGCAGTATTACGGCAGTTGCGACCGCGTCTGATGCGGCTGGAAATGTGGGAACTGCGACTCAAGCTGTGGCTGCAATTGATACTAGCGATGTCAACGCGCCAACTATCAATATCAGTTTAGAAGATGATACAGAAATTAGCGCACCTGTCAACATCACCGGCACGATTAATGACAGCAATTTGGCTTACTATACTTTGGAAGTAGCCCCGGTTGGTGGCGGGGAGTTTAAGGAGGTTTATCGGGGAACAACCGCTGTCAATAATGGAACGGTTGCAACTTTTGACCCGACTGTTTTGGCTAACGGCGCTTATACTCTCAAATTCACTGCATTCGATGCTAACGGCAACGGTTCTACTACTGAGAGGACGGTGAATGTTGCAGGGGATTTGAAGTTGGGGAATTTCCGGCTGTCGTTTACTGATTTAACCGTTCCACTTGCCGGAATTCCGATTAGCGTGACTCGGACTTACGATTCTTTGAATGCCAATGCAACAGATGATTTCGGCTACGGCTGGCGGATGGAGTTCCGCGATACTGATTTGAAGACTTCTTTGAAACCTGACCCGACTTTTGAGGAATTGGGAATCAATACTGTTCCTTTTGACAGCAAAACTAAGGTATTTATTACTTTACCTGGTGGCAAGCGGGAAACGTTTACTTTTAAGCCGCAATCGCATCATCTGAATCAGTATTTGGGGGCGGCGGGGCCGGGGGCTCAGATGTACAAGCCGGCTTTTGAGTCTCAAAAGGGTTCTACGATGACTCTGACGGTTAAGGATGCGAATTTAGTCAGGAATGATTACGGCGAGTATTATGGGATGAACGGGCAGCCCTTCAATCCCGAAAATCCTGCTTTTGGCGGCATCTACATCCTGACTACTCAAGAGGGATTGGTTTACGAGATTGATGCGGCTTCTGGGGATTTGCTGACTGCTACTGATGCTAACGGAAACAAGCTGACTTTTAGCGATGCGGGGATTGTGAGTTCGACTGGTAAGTCGGTGACTTTTGAGAGGGATGCTGCGGGGAGGATTGTCAGCGTTGTTGACCCGGATGGCAAGAAGGTTAAGTACGAATACGATACCAAAGGGGATTTGGTTGCTGTTAAGGATAGGGAGGAAAATTCGACTCTATTTAAGTACGAAGATGAAGACAGACCGCACTTTTTAACTGAGGTAATTGACCCCTTGGGAAGAAGGGGAGTCAAGACTGAGTACGACGAACAAGGTCGCCTCAAGCAGATGGTTGATGCGAATGGATCGGCGGTGGAATTGATTTACGATCCGGATAATTCGATTCAGAAAGTTAAGGATGTTTTTGGGAAGGAGACGACTTATGTTTACGACAGTCGCGGGAACGTTTTAACTGAGATTGACCCGTTAGGGAAGAGAATTGACAGGACTTACGATGCTGATAATAACGTTCTGACTGAGACAGTTATTACTAGCGAGTTAAATGCTGCTGGGAATCCGGTGGAAGTGAGGGCAACTACTGAATGGACTTACGACAGTCGGGGGAATAAGTTAACCGAGAAAGATGCTTTGGGTAATGTTTCTCGGTGGACTTATAACAGTCGGGGACAGGTTTTGAGTGAAACCGACGCGCTGGGGAATGCTGCGACTTATACCTATTCTCCTAGTGGCAATTTGCTGACGACTAAGGATGCGAAAGGGAACGTTACCAGATACAGCTACGACACCAGAGGCAACATCCTCAGCATCACCGACGCTACCAACAACACCACCAACTTCCAATACGATGCAGCAGGCAACGCAACCTATTTAGAAGACTCATCCGGCAATAAAGCCAGCTACACCTACGATAGCAACGGCAATATGCTGCGGGAGACAATGAAAGTAGCAACTCCCACTGGAGAGAAAGAATTAGTAACAGAATGGACTTACAACAACGAAGGACAAATTGAGTCAATTACTCAAGGAGGTCGCACTGTAACTTACGAATACGAGGCCGGACGCCAAAGTGCCAGTATCGAGAACAACCTCCGTACCGAATACCGCTACAACTCCGAAGGTAAGTTAGTTGAAACTATTTATCCCGACGATACTCCTAGCAACTCTGACAATTCCCGAACCATTACTGTTTACGATAAAGGAGGTCGTCAAAGGGCTACTATCGACCGTGACGGACGAGTTACTCACTACAAATACGACGATGCGGGACAGCTAATTGAAACCATTTACCCCAACGATACGGCAAATCAAATCCAGCAACTCCTGAACGCTATTTCTCCCGGTACTACTCCCCAATCTGTTGACTGGACGACTGTCGTTTATCCCGA
Organism: Microcoleus vaginatus BM001213989; assembly: GCA_036700245.1. Taxonomy (GTDB): domain Bacteria; phylum Cyanobacteriota; class Cyanobacteriia; order Cyanobacteriales; family Microcoleaceae; genus Microcoleus. The sequence goes on along the minus strand of JAUBOM010000003.1, from coordinate 34,543 downwards.
CATTACCCCGACTTATTTAGCCAACAATTCTCGGACGAAAACTGAATACTACAAAAACGGGCAAGTCAAGGCCGAAATCGATGTTGATGGCAACCGTACCGAGTACGAATACGATGCAGCAGGCCGCGTTACCCTAACTCGTTTTGATGCCACCAATTACATCGCCTATACCTACGATGCAGTTGGCAATCGCAAAACTGAAACTATCTTTGCTGGAGGAACTTCGACGACTACCGCTTACAACTCTCAAGGTTGGGTAACGGCAACTACGGACGCTAACGGCAAAACAACAGGGTTTGAATACGATGCTAAAGGACAACTGAAAGCTGTTGTCGATGCCGCGCAAAAACGCACCGAATACGGCTACGATAATTCGGGCAATTTAACCAGCGTTAAGGATGCGTTGGGTCAAGTAACGACTTACGAATACGATGAGAAAGGTCGCCGCGAAGCGATAGTTCGACCCGATAACAAGCGTTCGACTATTGCCTACAACGATGCGGAAAAAACTGTCACGATTACCGATTTCAATAACGAGACAGTTGAGTACACTTACAACGACGAAAACAAAGTTGTTAGCAAGCAGTATCAAAATGAAAGCGGCGCGACTGTTAGCGTTACTTACACTTCTAACGGATTGGAAGAAACTATTATTGACAGCCGTGGCGCGACTGTTTACAAGTACGACAGTTTGGGGCAGTTAATATCTCGCAAAGACCCGACTGGTCCTTACCTTGCCAGCGGGAATTCGATCGAATATAACTATGAAGGCGGGCAAGTTAGTGAGGTTAAGACTCCGACTCGCACGACTGGCTACACCTATGATTCTGAGGGGCGTTTGAGGACGGTTAGTACGCCGGATATGGGGACGGTGACGTATGACTACGATTCTCTGGGGAATCTCTGGAAAACTTCGTATCCGAACAATTTAGCTGAGACTCGAACTTACGATAATTTGGGACGGTTGGATGTGGTGAAAACTGCCAAGATTGACCCGATTACTCAGCAGGAGTTGCAGGTAATTTCTAGTTTCGATTATGCAGTCGATGCTGTTGGCAATCGCAAGGAAGTAGTCGAACAAAATGGGCGGAAAGTTGAGTACGAGTATGACGATTTGCATCGCTTGTCAGAGGAGAAGGTTACTAACGATCCGAATGGCAACAATCGGGTTCTGGGTTACACTTACGATGCTGTTGGCAATCGGCTGACGAAGACTGATTCTGTAAGTGGGGTAACGACTTACACTTACAACAATTTGAATCAGCTTGACTTCTTGAATGCGTCGGGGGTGGTTACCGATTACACTTACGATGACAGTGGGAATTTGATTTCTGAGGTAACTGGGAATAATTCTACTGTTTATCGGTGGGAGAATGATGGCGAGAATCGGTTGGTGGGAGTGACGGTTACTGAGGGTGGAATTACTCGGAATGTTGAGTATAAATATAACGAGCGAGGGATTCGAGTTGGTAAGGTTGTTGATGGGGTGGAAACTCGGTATTTGATTGATGAGTTGCAGCCTTATTCTCAGGTTGTGGAGGAGTACGATGCTGCGGGGAATCCGAAGGGTTCTTACGTTTACGGATACGATTTGGTTGGGAAGTTGCAGGGGAATCAGCCGTCGTTTTATCATGCTGATGGGTTGGGTTCGACTCGGTTGCTGACGAATGGATTGGGTGGGGTTACTGATAGCTATTCTTATGATGCTTATGGCAATTTAATTGCTGCAACGGGTGGTTCTAATAATGCTTATTTGTTTGCCGGAGAACAGCGGGATGCTGAGACTGGGTTGGATTATTTACGGGCGAGATATTATGACCCGTTTTTAGGGAGGTTTGTTTCGGCTGATGCTTATGAGGGCACTCTGAATGACCCGATGAGTTTGCACGATTATCAGTACGCTCATGCTAATCCGGTGGTTAATACTGACCCTAGCGGGTATATGACCAACTTGGGTGAGTTGTTGAGCACTATTGCGACTCATACTGTGCTGTCAAGCATGGCTTATGTTACCGGGTACGCTACGGGAACTCAAATTATAGGCGGGGACGGACTCGCAATATACGATCAATACTTGGCTGGTTTTGCGGATGGAGCTAGTTCGGGACTCAGTACCCAATTCCGGGCGCAACAGTACGGAGAGGTAGCGACGAGAAATCACCGAGGGGCATTCTTTAATCTGGGCCGGGTGATGGGGAACGTGGCTACCATCGGGTTGGGTTGGGGAGCGCCTACTTCGCTGGCTAACGTTGGTTGGGCTGGTAGAGTGGCTCAACTTCATGAGATGTTTTCGACAGGGCTTGGGGCCTATAAAAGTACGCAAGCAATCTTGGAAGGTCGCGCCACTGTATGGGATTGGTTAGTTTACCTTCCTTTGATTCAGACATTTGGTAGGCTTGCCGTGAAAGCAGCAGGTATCGTAGCAAATAATCTTGACGCAGGTCGCGTAGCCAGGTTTATCAATGTTCACGAAGTAGATTTGGGAAGTGAGGCAATCAGGCTTCACGGTCTTTTCACACGTCAAGCCACAAACAGGGTAATTGCCGTGGCGCGAGTTGTAGATGCGGATGGAAATCCACAAATTGCTGTGGCTGCAAGTGGTGAGGGACAGTTAGGGAAAATTGTTGGCGATGCAGTGCGAGAGGCTGGGTACAAAAGAGTGCCTCGGAGTGGAATTGACAACCATGCAGAAGTGAGAATAATTAAATGGGCTCGTGAAAAGGGTTATAAAATTGAAGCAATTGGTGTAAGTCATGGGGAGGGAATTTGTGTATACTGTGCTGAAGCAATGGTAAACGCAGGTTGGCGAATAAATCCTTCAGAAATAGGTTGGGATTGGTTACCTCGTAGGGAAGGTAGACCAGAACCATTAGAGCTAGATTTGCTCAACCAATCTCACGGTTGGCTTGGAGGGCTACCGCCTCGTTTCTATCCTAGATAATGAAAGCTGACCTTTGATTCAGTATTTCAACACAATTAACCAGTAATTTCTGAAAAACTACTCAATCACTTAAAGTTAAAAATGAATCTTGATTTTTTTCAATTGGATACTTTACAGGAGATTCTCGAAACACTTCCTCCTTTTCACCGAGTAGCATTCGCAGCTTCTATTTGCGAGAGAATGCTTCCTATTAATGAATTGTTTTCTCAAGAAGAAAGTTGGGGGGACTCAACAGTCCTCAGAAATGCATTAGATGAAATTTGGCAAATATTGCTTAAAAAGCAAGCCGATGCAGAAAAAATTGAAGAACTTACTAAAGCGTGCGAACAACAAACTTTGCACGCAGATGATGTTAGGCAGTCGCGATTGGATTACGAAGCTCAGCAAACTATTTCAGCAGTTTGCTTCACTCTAGAATCATGCCTCGAACCAACTTCGATAAAAGTTTTGGATGTGGCACAATGCGTTGAAGAAACCATCTATGCATTTGTGACCAGCAGAAAATTTGATGATGATGAAAGTTGGAATGACAAATCATCGGAAGAACTAGATAATTATGTTGCTAGCCATCCACTTGCAATCCAAGAAATGGCGAAACAAAGAGAAGATTTGCAGTGGTTAAAACAAGTCGAAACCCTAGATCGAGACTTTCTAGAGCGGCTCCGTACCTCCTCTCACAACAATGGAAAAAGCTTAATTGATTTGTCATGAGAAAGCAAACAAGCATTGCGACAGACGCAACTGCCCAATCCGAAAACGCTGCCCTTGGCAAAGAATCTGCAAACCTTGATTGGTTCCGCTATCAGCTTGGCGTTTGGGCATCCCAAAACCTGCGCGACTTTCCCTGGCGGCGCACAAACGACCCTTACGCCATTTTTATTGCTGAATTTCTACTGCAAAAAACTGGGGCCGCGACAGCAGTGCCAGTTTACCAAACGTTTATCGAACGCTATCCCAATTTAGCAAGTCTGGCAGCAGCATCCCTAGAAGATGTTGCCGGCTTATTGCAACCTCTGGGCTTGCACTTTCGAGCAGATCGCCTCTGCCGATCGGTACAAATCATCCTCGAACAACACGACGGCAAAATTCCCCGCACGGAATCTGAATTGCTCGAACTCCCCGGAGTCGGTTTGTATACAGCACGTTCTATTTGTGCCCATGCTTTCTCGCAACCAAAAGCCGTCCTCGATACCAATGTCGCTCGCATATTGGAACGTTTTTTCGGTTTGCAGGGCAACCGAGTGAAATCGCGGTGCAAGCTGCTCTGGAAGGCAGCAGAACAAGTTGCCCCCGATCGAGATGTCGGAAAGTGGAACTTGACGCTGTTAGACTTCGGAGCGATGATTTGCACGGCTAAAAACCCAAACTGTGTAGATTGTCCGTTACAAGATCGCTGCCATTACGTAAAATTAACTCACCCGCAGAAACCGACATTCCCATGAAACCAATCCCGCAATTTGAAGAACTGGCGATCGCCCTGATCGCCCCAAACCTCAACCCCACTCATTTTACCCCTGAATTCCTCTCCTACAGCGGCATCGTCCCTCCTGATTGGCAACTAGCCCAACAGCCAGAGGGCGACTCCCACATGACAAAGATTACCTTTACCAACGGCGCGATCGCATCTTTTCACAACGAGACAGCCACTTTCTCCGAAACCCTAGAATCGAAATCTCTCAAAGACGTACAAATACCGACAATCATTTGTAAATATGCAGATACTTTACCCAACGCTAACTATCAAGCTGTAGAAATCAACCCCAGTATATTCCTAACTTTTGATGCTGGTACCAACTCAAACGCCCACTACATAACCACCGCACTGTTATCAAAGGGTGCTTGGCAAGAATTCGGCAGCACTCCTGTCAGGAGCACGCTCCAACTAGCATATACTGTAGGGAACCGCCAACTGAACTTAAAAATCGACGATATTCTGTTGAGAGGGGCTAACAACCAACCCGAATTCGCAGCTTTATTCTCTGGCAATTTCTATTATCCCTTAACAGGCAATACTCTCGGACAGCGGCTGCAACAGTTGCACCGATTGGTAGATAATTGGTCTGAGGATCTCAAGGTTTTTCGAGAATTAGTTAAAGGACGGTTTTTGGGCATACCGGTTAACTAATTTTAACTCGTAAGTGCTATTTGGAATAGGGGAAATTTGATCGCGCGGCATCCGTTTATAAAAATGGAGGCTTTGGTACGATCGCACTTTCAGAAACCGCTGCTCGATTACTCATAACGGAACTTCCCTTTTTTGGGGGTCGTTCTGTTGGCTGTATTTCTTTTGGGATATAAGTTTGGGCGACTTGAGCGTTAGACATCTGCAGTCATGTATTTAAGATTTTCTTAATCTGTGTCACAGACCTCTTGTGAGATAGTGGAATTGAGCCAAAACCTCGTTGCATAAAGGTTTCCATAACTGGTAGTTATGTAAAAAATTTTCCCAAACCGGGAAAGTCTTACTCCCGTAGTGGTTTGAACCGGAACGATAGCGAGCAAGGGGGGTAAGTTCCGTCATAACCAGAATCGGCGATCGTCCGATTATGTTCGAGCGATCGCTAATAACTAACTGTGCCTTAAAAATCTTGTTCTCGAGCATGGCGCGCACGCACTACCAGCATCCAAGTACAGCGGATTGAACCGCCAACAAACGAGCGAGCATAAAATTTTACCTTTAAATACAATTTTTCAAGGTTCCTCAGCAAATGCTGGCCATCCTCGAACGCTCGCAAAAACTCAATATTCAACGCAAACTAACTTTCGCCTTCCCGCTGCACAAAGGCAACTAGCACAGTATAAAATATAACTCAATATGCTCTACCAACAGCCATGACACCCACAGTAACCATCCAAGAATTAGCTTTAGCCCTAACAGCCAAAAACCACTCCCCCACCCTCCTCAACTCCGACTTCCTCAAATACAGTGGCATCGTTCCACCTGATTGGGAATTAGCCCGCCCCCCCATTTTCAGTCCTCAAATCTCTCAAGTTGCCTTCACCAACGGCATCAACATCGTCGCTCAATCCAACGCCATCACCTTCATCGAATCTCTGAGCGCAAAACCTTTAGAAGACACCAAAATTCCCGCTATCATCCGCAAATACGTTGAAGCTTTGCCCCGCACAGACTACCAAACTTTTAGCATCAATCCCAGAAGTTTCGTCACCTTTGAAGGGGAAGATGAAAATGCTGCCCGCGAGTACATTACCTCCACTTTATTATCGAAGGGCACTTGGTCTGATGTTGGGAAAGCTCCGGTAAAAGCTGCTGTCAATTTAGTGTATTCTCTCGAACGGGGAGAACTCAACTTGAGCGTTGCCGAAGCTTTGTTGCAGCTACAAGATGCCGACCCAACTCCCGCAGTATTGTTTTCGGGAAGCTTCCAGTACGAGGTTGCAGGAGAATTAGAAGGCGAGAAACTGCAACACTTGTACCAGCTTCTAGAGAATTGGCAGCCTGATTTGGAGGCTTACAGAGAAATCGTCAACCAACGGTTTTTGGGCAAAGAAGTTGAAAAGTTGCCGTCTGTTGCATAGAGGATAAGACGCTAGGGGCGATCGCACAGCACAAACAATGAACAGTTGTGCGATCGCCCGAACGAGGGGTGACTGAATAATTCGTAATTAAAGGTACAAGCTAATGGTTAAATAATTCAGAATTAAAGAACTCGATCGCTAATTACGAATTTAGTGCCAGTAAACGAGAGCCTCATTATAAAGCCTGCTCGATCGCCCGCCGCGCCAATTCCACCTGTTCCACAGCATCCAGATAAGCTAGCGCTGCAGCATCCCAAACCACTCTTCTCTGCATCCTGTTCAAGACGATTTTCCCAAACTCGTACACCGTGCCGAAGCTTTGCAGCCTGAGAATTCGCTCAGCTATTGAGCAAAAACTCGGCGTTGGGTTCAATATCGCCACCACATCCGATTGAAGGAGCGATACCACCTCTGAACCCATATCGACTTTCAAAGTCGCTCCAACCTCCACAATCCGGCCCCAAAATCCATTCCACTTCCTTTCCGCTATTTTTTCTTTAGGAATAAAAGGGATTTTGACAATAACCCATGCCCCCGCGCTGTCTGGACCAAAGCGCGTTTTGACTCCCTCACCCGTAATTGGTTCGCAAGGAGTGCAAGTTTTACATTCTCCACCGCAATCGCTTTCTTGAACCGGCTCGCTACTAATGCTGCCCTCGGTTTCCTTCGAGGCGGAGGATTTTCTCAAAGCGCCCTTAATCAGAGCTTTAGCTTGTTTCGGGGTTTTCGCTGCTCCCGACGCGATCGCAGCCAACGCCACTACTCGCTTGTCCTCCTGCATTTTCGCAAGTTGATACCCTACATCTATGCTGTGGTCATTAATAATGTCCAACCACTTTGCAGCCAATTCGGGGCGGTCTTTCTTGAGCTCGTCGGCTGCTTTGACGGCAATGCGCCCTTTCCTGTAGTTCCTGCCGCACCCCAAGCCGACTATAGCCGCCACAATATTTTCCGTCAGTTCCATTTCCCTTGGAGTCAGACCTAAGTCGATCGGGTTCAATGGAAAATTTTCCATCAGCGGTTGCTGGTTGTCCGACGGTGGCTCTGCTGACTCAGCAGCTTCGTGGCGAGCTTTCTTGGCAGCATGTCTGTTCCTCAGCTCTCTAGCTATAGGCTCCACAACAATTCCTTCCCGAATTCTCTGTACAGGAGTTTGGTGGCGGTGGCGGTTTTCTGCCACCAAGACGAAGAGCTCGTCATCTTCAGTCTGGAAGTGGCAGACAATAACTGGGACAGACTTCCAGCCCAGCGCGGATAGCGCCCTCCACCGCCGATGGCCGCTGACGATCGTGCCATCTGTTTTGACGGTCAGCGGTTGGACGTAGCCTTTGAGTTGGATCAACTCTACCAGGTCAGCAATACTTTCGGTGCACCCGTAAATTTCCTCATTGCGAGGGTGAGGCTTGAGTTGGTCAAGACCAATATGCTGAATCGCGTCGCTGACTGAGAGCGACACAGTTTCATTTTTATTCATTTGGATAGCCCTGGTTGTTTATTTGGGGATTGGGGCTTTGTACCTTTGCCTGCTAAACCCAATAAGGTTTCCTAACAGAAAGCTGGGGTTATTCTCTGTCGGGGCGGCGCGGGCTGTATCGGCAGGTCGCCTTCACTGTCAAAAGGTTTGCTGCTTTTACCTTCTTAGAATAGCATATTTCTTAAACTAGCAATGCGCTACAGAATGGTATAAGAAAAGACTATTTTGTTTAAAGCTTTTTAAAGTGTTATTGATTATTATGATATCGTTTATGATAAAATTTGTACAAATAGATAAAATAAATTTTACTCGATTAAATAACCGCTAGGAAAGTAACAAAACTGATTTGTGACATGGTAGCAATACTGTAGCAATATGCTATAATCTTATCATGAGACTTGCATATCAGTACCGATTACTTCCGACCTCAAGCCAGCAGGCTACGCTCAACAGGTGGCTTGATATGTTGCGACATCAGTACAACTGGATGCTCGCAGATAGGTTTGACTGGTGGGAGTCGAATCGGTGTGCAGTCAATTCCTGCCCGTTGGTTTGCAGTATCGCCCAAACCAGAGAGCAGCCCGAATACTATGGGCAGAAGCGTTCTCTGGTCGGCTTGAAGCAGGATAGACCCTGGTACAAAGAGATTCATTCTCAGGTGCTTCAGGACATGGTGAAGCGGGTTAAGCTCGCGTTTGACCGATACCTAAAAGGGGACTGTAACGGCAAGAAATCAGGGAAGCCAAGATTCAAAGGCGCAAACCGATACCACAGTTTCACCTACCCTCAAGCTTCGATAGATTGGATTGACGGCAACAAAATCGAGCTGCCCAAAATCGGAGCAGTTAAGGTTGTTTGGCATCGTCCGCTACCAGAAGGTTTTGAAGTTAAGTCAGCCATTCTGACTCACAAAGCAGATGGTTGGTATGTGACGCTCAGCCTGCAAGATGAATCTGTGCCAGAACAAACCGTTGATGTTGTTCCCGACTGGGATAACTCGATTGGAATTGATATGGGGCTAGAGTACTTTGTTGCAGACTCGGAAGGAGATTTAATCGACTATCCTCGTCACCTGAGAGCGGCTGAATCGAAGCTTGCCAAGCTGCAACAGAAGAGAGAGTTGCGCCCAAAGGGTAGCATTGCAGGAGCGCGATTGAATCAGCGGATTGCAAGGCTTCATCAGAAGATAGCAAGACAGCGCTATCAGTTTCATTGTGAAACGGCTAACCTTCTACTTTCAAAGGCTGATGTGATCTTCACCGAGGATCTAAACGTCGCCAATATGATGAAGCGCTGCAAGCCCAAACAGGATACAGATGGAACGTTTTTACCCAATGGGCAAGCCGCAAAGTCAGGACTGAACAAGTCTTTTGCTGATGCTGGAATCGGTCAGTTTATCAACCAAATCCTACCTTTCAAAGCTGAAAAAGCTGGGAAGCAAACGATTAAGGTAAACCCAACTGGCACCAGTCAGCATTGCTGTATCTGCCTGAACCGAGTACCGAAAGAGCTGTCTGATCGGTGGCATTCCTGTTCTTATTGTGGGAACCAAATGCCACGCGATACAAACTCTGGAGTGCTGATCAAAAAAGTGGGGTTGGGACTCGCCTCACTCAAAAAAGCTCGAAAGCCGAAAGGTCTAGAGAAGCCTGCGCTGTATGTGTAGCATCAGCGTCGGGAGTAGTTCACGAGGAAACAGTTGGGCGATCGCCAGAATTGCAGGCAACATGGAATCCCCTTTACGCCCAAGCTTCAGCGAACCCTCTAAGTCAAGCAGCAGGGACACCGCAGACGAAAGGGATGTTAGAGAAGCAGCAGCTACTTCTTTTCTCAGAAAGTACACTCGCTTCGGGTTGGCAATTTGACAAATCCGGGCAATTTCAGCGTCTTGCTTAACTCCTCCAACTATCGCCGCTTTTACCCACAACCAAGTTCTAAATTGAGCAATCAGCGTTGCACAAATCGCCAGCGGGAAAGTTTCTATTGCCAAAAGGTCAAGCAGCAAATAGACTGCTCTCTTAGAGTTATTTTCCCTCAGCGCTTCGGCAAGATGAAGGCTATTTTGAGTGGTTGAAGGAACCAGCGATCGCACTTGGTTTAAAGTGAGGGAAGCGCCGCTGCTCAGGGTCGCCAGTTTGTGCAGTTCTGATTCGGCGCGGGCAGGATTGTTGCCGATCGCAACCGCCAAGTAATCAATAGCATTTGAGTTCAGCGACAGCCCTATTGCCAAAGCTTGAGTTCGGATCGATCGGGCAATGAGATCCGTTCGCCAGGGGGGAATAAGGTCAAACTCGAACAGCTTAGCTTGAGAAAGCAGGAATTTTGCCACCTTCAGGCGTTTGTCAATAGAAGGCGCTACAAAAACCAGGTGCGTCTTTTCCGGCACCTGCGGGAGCAACTGGAGAACCTCCAGCGCCTCTTCAGTAAACTGTTTGAAATTACACCCTTCTACCACCACTAACTTTGCTTTTTCCGTTCCCAAGGCGGGAGTTAAGGCGCAGTCAACCGCCTCATTCAATGCCGAAGCATCAAAGCGGTGATAATTGAAATTCATCCAAGCGGGGTCGAGGTTCTTTTTAAAGGCAGAAAGCTTTTTGTGAATCGCGTGGAGGTCATCCCCTATCAGCAAACTAATCATCCGTTCTTCTCCTCGAACGACACTTGATAGCGGACGCCCGTTGCAGCCAGAAATATCTTCTGCACCTTAGCCGCGTTCCGGTTGAACTTGTCCAGGTATTGGGCGGGCACGGCCAGCACCGCTTTCTTTTCCGTCAGTGCTACCAGGGAAGCGGCACAGAGTAAAGCGCGGTTCTTCTCAGAAGTTGCTGAGAGCACTTTTTCCCAAATGGCTCGCTCGAAGGAACGAGGATCTCGCAACTTGGAGGAGGTGGGCAGCTTCTGGGTGCGGTCGGGCTGCCAAGAGTTGCCACTCGCGTTCTCTGTGGCGTGGGGTTTTAATTGTGGCACCTTTGCCAATCCCAGCAAGCAGAGTTCCAGCCACAGCGTTGGGTGAGCGCTCTTGCTGAGCTGCCCTTCCGAAGCCTGCAACTGTTCGAGGCCAGCAGCGATCGCATTGCAGTCCCAAGCAGAGGCAGTTTCCATCAGGGCCGAGTGCGAAATGCCGCTAACTAGCATCAGCGAACAGTCCGGCACGCTCGTTGCAAGCAACAAGTCCCGGTAGCAGGCTAGTAGCGACGCCAGCAGCATTTTAGGGCTTTTCCCGCTGTCAATGAGTTCGCGGGACAGTTGCAGCAGCTTCAGCGCGTTGCCGGTGCGGGCCGATTTCAAAATTGCAACTAAATCCGACTCCGGTATCCGCCCCGACAGCTCCAATACGTGAGAGCTGGTAATTTCCTCTCCTAATAAGCTCAACTGGTCGAGCAACTGCAAGGCGTCCCTCATCCCGCCATTCGCGGCGCGGGCGATCGCAATTTTAGCTGCTTCGGCAATTGCAATTGACTCTTTCTCAGCTATCATTGTTAGCTGTTTGACAATGGCTGGGATTGGCAGCGATCGAAACAGAAACGTTTGGCAGCGGCTGTTAATTGTTGGCAGCACTTTGTGTTGCTCTGTTGTACACAAGATGAACACTACATGATGCGGAGGTTCTTCCAAACATTTTAGAAGAGCGTTAAAAGCTTGGGAGCTTAGGCAGTGAACTTCATCTAAAATAAACACTCGGTAGCGGCTGATAGCTGGTGCGAAGTGCGATCGCTCGATCAGGGCGCGAGCGTCATCCACGCCGTTGTGGGAAGCCGCGTCAATTTCAGCAACGTCTAAGCTGCTGCCTTTTTCAATCGAGCGGCAGGACTGGCACTTGCCGCACGGCTTTACTGTGGGTTTGTCTGCACTGGTGCAGTTGAGAGATTTAGCTAAAATGCGGGCCGTTGAAGTTTTGCCCGTTCCCCGTTCGCCGGCGAACAAGTAAGCCGGAGCAATTTTATTAGTTTTGACCGCATTGGAAAGTGTCCTTTGGATGTACTCTTGTCCGGCCAGTTCAGACAAGCTACGAGGGCGGTATTTTTGAGGCAATGCTGCGTACATGATTGAATAGTTAGGTGTAATTGTTGGCTGAGAATTAGAGTCCTATTTGTGGAGTTTGCACTCAGAAGAAGAGAGAAGTAAAAAACTCAATATTTTTACTTCTGCCAAGCGAGCCTTTTTTGCAAAAGACATCATTCTTTGAAAATCGGCATTAACAAGTATTTGGCATCCATTAGGATGTTGGGCTTGGAGGGGTTACCAGCAGGAACTAAAATGGCGGGACCGTCGCGCTGAGTGAGGTGCATTTGGAGTTGGGAACTAGCGATCGCTTTTGCACCTTCCAACAGGTATTTTATGTTGAATGAAATTGACAAATTGCTGTCTGAGTTAACGTGCGCTGCCATCTGTTCCAAACCGTTTCCAAATTCTCTGAAAAGCGACAGGGACACTTGCTGTGCTTCGCTATTAATACGGATGCTGAGCGTTTTTTCTTTCTTGTCTGCCAGCACAGCAATTCTCTCTATAGCTTTGATAAAAGGTGCTTTTTCCAGCGTTATTTGATGTTGGAAATCCTGCTGCAATAAATCGGGATAAGCTGGGTATGTGCCTTCTAAACAGCGCGTTACTAAGCGCTGCGCTCCCCACCGGAATTCTATCAAAGCGCTCTCAGTGCTGTAAGAAAGCTCTACTGGGTCAGCGGATGTCCTGCTCGATAAAATTCGCTCCAGTTCGGCAAGCGATTTAGCTGGGACTGTAAGCTCTAGAGGCTGTGCAATTTCCGCTTGTTTCTTCTTAGAAAAACCTTGAATTGAAGTATTGAGGACAACCAAACGGTGGCCGTCTGTGGCAGCAAATTCGAGGCTATCTTGGCAGATTTTGAAGTAAACACCTGTCAGGATGTGCTTGCCTTCATCGGTAGCGGTGGCAAACAGTGACCCTTTCAGCCCTTCTTTCAACGTTTCAGCGGGGATGCAAATTGTTTGCGCTGTTTTTACTTCAGGAATAGCAGGGAATTCTTCACTCGAAATCCCTCGAACTTGATAGCGACCGCAAGCAGCGATTAGGGTAGCAACTGGGCTGTTGCTAACAGCCTCTGGCAAGGTGGTGTTATTCCCGGTATCTTCGCTATCTTCGGTATCTTCACCTTCGCGATTCAAGGCTTCGCGACTGACCAAAGTGATATCTCCGGGCGAGAATTTCCCGACAATATCGCTAAGTAGCCCGACAGGAATGGTCATGTCGCCGGGAGATTGAACGTTGGCATCAAAGGATGTTTGAATAGCCAAGCTCATGTCGAAGACTGTGAGTTGGACTCGCTGCGTTTTTTTGCAAGCGACTAAGAGGACATTTCCTAACACGGGGTGGGTGGGTTTGGCTGGGACAGCTTTGCTGACAAGTTCGAGATGGTTGGCTAAATTGTCTTGCGTGCAGACGAGCTTAATTTCTGCTGGCAAAAGCTGGGGAGAATCGCCTGCGCTATTGGAGGAATTGCGATCGGATTTTTCTTCAAGTTTTGGTTCATCTTCGACCAAAGGTTCGGTTTGTTCTAAGGGAACACTTGCCTTTGGTTTTATTTTGGAAAATCCGCTTTCTTTTTTTCGGCTTTTAGCTGTCGCGGTGTGGGATTTGGTTTGCATCTTCGTGCGTTAAAATAGCTGCTAAGCGGGGGCAGCGCTAGCTGCCTGGAGAATAGCTCGCACGACTCAGCTTGTTACTCGACTTTAGATATAAGATTATTGAAAGAAAGCTAATTCTGATAAATCAGCATTCATAGTAGGAATTAACAAAGTGCGATCGAGATATTTATTGCCCCGTTCGCAGGATGTTTCAGGACTAAACAAACAAGCATGACAAGCCGCCCAATGCAAAGAAGTTGTATTTTGTAAAGGGCTATGTTCTGCACATAAAGGGTCAGAAGCACATAAACCAATTTGTTCTAAAGCTTGGTCAATATGACGACCCAAAATACCCGGTTCACCTAAACTGACTAACCCCCCTAGCGTACCTTCGCTGTCTGGTGCGGCTGTATAAATCAATACACCAGCCATTGGACCATTATCTTCATTAGGATCTTTTGAGTAAATGCGTTCCCGCAAACTAGCAGCATTGTAACCACATTCTATTACTAATTGCCGCATCAAAGCGTGAGCGAAGGAATGAAGTAAAATATAACGAATACGGGGAAAATTAGTATCAGGATCTAAGGAACGCGCCCTGCGCCAACGACGATGCGCTTCTAAGCTTTGTTGTTCGTATGTTTTTAATCGAGGTGTACTGGATAACCATTTTTGTAATATTTGCTCTTGAAATTGCATAAAAATACCTTCGCCGCGCACTTCACAAGCTGGCACCCATGTAGGTTTAGAACGACTCAAAGGAGCCCAGTATTCTTCGGGTAATTCTCCTGTTTCAGCATAGTCATTAGGAGATTCGATGCGCGTAAAACCAACTAAAGCACGAACTTCTCGCAAGCGTTCTACTAAGACAACTTTTTCAAAATAAGCTTCGTACCCATCAGGGGCGGCGACAGATGTTAACCGAAAATCAGCGTTATTTAAAGTGGTGTTTACGTTAGAAAAAACTTGCCATTCTGGAGTTTTGATATCTTTCACATCCAGAAGGGGGGCTTCATCAGCCCCCTGACGTTTTTGTGCGATTTCTTGCCAGATTTCAGCATCTGAATATTTAGCAAATTCTTTGAGTTGACCGATTTGGCGGAAAGCAGCTAAAATGTCAATTGTAATAGCTTTTTCTAACACCGTCCAATGTTTATCAATCAGTTGCCCAAGGTGATTAATAGTAGTAGGAATGGAGAGCACGGAAAGGGTGATGGGAAACCAGCTATTTGATGCACCGAGTAATATACTTTTCATTTGTTCGGTACATCCGTCTTCTGCAAAGTTGCGTAAATGGGGATGGCGACCGCGACATTGAGGCATATTCATTTTACCAAGTTCGCCAAAGGCATCGGACAGCCGACGAGATTTACTGCAACCATCGCATTTTACTTCAATATCGGTGGCAGAACCAGAGATGCCCTGTTCGTAGAGACGCAGAGAACCTTTGCAATTACTGTTACCTTTATGAACGAAGTAGCGCCAGGGAAAATCATCTAAGTGTCCGTGTTGACAAGCTACTAAAAATCTGGCAGGGATGGCTGTTGGAGAAAAATTGCGACAATTACTATGAATATAGCGATTTTGGTCGGGTCGATGGCGGTCGGGTTGTAACTTAAATAGTCCCGATTTTAAAGGCGCGAGTAATCGACATTGGGGACAAACTACCCAGGTGGGGAAAGGTGAGACGGGAATTCCTACTTGGGCGCTTTCATCAAATAAGTTAGGGATGAGGTTGTTTGATTCAGATATAGGCGGCGTTAGCAGTTTTTTGACTTGATTAAGGTTTTCTTTTTTTTGCACTGCTGCTAGTAATCGGGCTTCTCCTAATTCTGAGGCATGAGTGAGCTCCCAATCATCTAATCCCATTACCATTGTTGATAAGTTGGGTAAATCTACAATAGAACCAATGCCTGAAGAGAATAAAATTTGGCTGGGTCGGAGTTCGCCGACTTTGTTTTTAGAAGAGGATTGATTTGTTGTCATCGTATTAACTAATATATGGCGAACCTAAATGATTTGTGCAAATATCTAGCGGTGGTGCCGGCGGCGCGCCTGCCCGTCGGCTGACAAGTGAATCGTGGGGGATTGCTTCTACTACAAGTCTAAATCAATTTGGGTAGTTTCACTCATTGATTGGGTTGGACGATCGTCATCATCGGGAATGCGAGCGTCTAAAATTAATCCAATATTTGGTTCAACATTTCTCAAGGAATTTAAACAAGTAAATGATTGCCAATTGCTTTGTCCAGGTTGTTCTAATAATCCCATTGTCACCCCATCTTTTTTAGTCTGATATCCTAATACTTTTCCTCCCGTTGTATCCGCTTCTGCTAACCAATAGTCTAATTTAGCTTCTAATTCCTGTTTTACTAAATCGCGGGTCTTAGTATCTCCTACTGCTAAAGCCCGATCGCAAATCGCATTAATAGCAGCTTCGACATAAGGATGATGGCGAGAAATCCTACCGGCTTTATCATTCGCGTTTAATTCGCTACCTGCCAAACGCACTAAAGAAACGAATAAAGCAGCTAACCCTCGGTCAATGGCGCGGGGAGCAAAAGGAGTAATTGAGAGGGCTTCAACGTGCTGATAGAAGGTAGCATGATAATGTTCAAATTGCTCGTAATGAGATAAATCTCTCGGTCGTGCCCAGTTATAAACAGTAAATACTAAACCGGGGAAACTTCGCCCTACCCGCGAGGTTGCTTGGATGTATTCAGCAGTGTTTTTTGGTTGACCTGTCACTACCATTACGCCTAAACGTTTTACGTCTACGCCAACAGAAATCATGTTAGTAGCTAGTAAAACATCTAACGGTTTACGATTGTTATTTTTGGTGGACTTCTCTGAGGAAAAAGGAGTTTCTAACCAATTTAATACGATGGGAATATCGGTAGAATTTTTGCGCGAGGTCAATTCTTCTACTTCCAGTCTCAGACGTTTAGCTAACCCTCTGCGGTCGGTTTTTCCTAAGCGAGATTGAATGTCATCATCCACTAAACGCCGAGTTCCTCCTAATTCCCGCATTGAATTAAAATAACCCACTAAGGTCATCCAAGGGTCAACCACATCGCCCTCTTGTTCAAATAAAAATTGAGAGGCTGCCAATACTGCTGTATAAACGCGAATTAATGCTGCTTTTAATCGCCTTCCTGTGGCACAAATCCCCAAATATCGCCGACCGGGATAATCCTCTGAAGGCGGACGCTGACAGGAAAAGAAGTTATCTTCAATATCTAATCCTTGGGGTGGAAAAACTTGTACTTGGCGCAAAAATAGGTTATGCACTTGGTCGCGGGCTTGTCTAATTGTCGCAGTGGAAGCGATTACTTTGGGACGGACTATTTTACCGTTGACTTCCCACGATGCAAGCTGATCTACGGCGGTTTCATACAGTCCGACTAGGGTTCCCAAAGCGCCACTAATTAAGTGCAATTCATCTTGAATAATTAAATCTGGCGGCCTCAAGGCATTAGTCGAAATAGTTTTAGCAGTAGGGAGTCCGTATTTACTGGGGTGAGAGTCTGTGTCTTCGATTTCAGGAGAACGGAAACCGTGACGGGTGCAATATCCGTCTACTTGTCCGAATAGCATTTGTACAGCACCATTCCAGGGCATTTGGGCAAATTTGTCAACAGTTGCTATGACTAATGTTGGCAAACGACGATAGATTTCTTCATCTACAACTACGATGGGTAAACCTTCGGTGGGAGATTGTTTTTGGGTAAATAAACATTTGCCTAAAGCATCACCACAGTAAATTAAAGTGCGTCCCGATCCTTTGGCAAAGGATTCTACTTTAATATGTTGTTTGCCGGGATCTATTTGAGAACCACACCAAGGACAGTTAGTTAATTGATGGGGGGAACCGCTGCTAGTGGGTTGGTATTGTCCGAGTTTTTGTTTGAGAAATTCATTGCTTTGTTCGGTTCGGTTGGGTGTGGTTTTCATCCCTACCCATAACCCAATTCTAAACGGTTCTTTTCCCCATTTATTTTCATCTTGGCGGCGGATTTCTTCGCAGGCACAAATTAAGGTTGTGGCGCGTTGAAATTGTTGTAATGTTAAGAGGCGGAGGGTGTAGCGCATGAGGACAGCAACGCCTGCTGCGCCGGAACGTCCGGCAATATTTCCTTGCAATCTTCTCAGTCCAATGGTGTAGGCTGTTAATCCTAGATAGGCTTCGGTTTTACCGCCGCCGGTGGGGAACCAAAGTAAATCTGCGATCGCATCTGTGGGATGACATCGATCTGGGTGGTCTAATTCGGTGATACTGGGAAGATTTAGCAGGATAAAAGCTAACTGAAACGGTCGCCAGGTGCGATTCTTGGGAATATCAATATTATCCCATTCGCTGGCTTCGCCGCGCCGTTTATTTTCTGCATAAATTGAGTGAATCCGCTGTTTCCACATGGCGACATTCATAAATTGGAACGCTTCAGCAGCCTGAGAATCTGTTTGTAATAACGTGATTCCTGCTTGAATCCGATCGCAAGTTATTTGACAATTTGCCAAGGCCGATTTTGCCGCATCCTGATAATCCTCTAAATCAGCGGTGGAGTCGGCAATTTTCGCAGTTTGTTGGGTAATCCATTCCCTATAGGCAATAGTTAAAGAACTTAAAGCAGTTGATAAATCGGGAATTTCTGCGAGTTCTTTCATATCTAAAATTAATCCCGCCAGTCCCGGTATTTCCTCAATAGTTGGCGGCGTAGTTTGGGGAATTTCGTAGGCGGGAACGACTTTAGTCTCAAGGCGGATAGCCCGATGCTTTTGGCTGGCTTCGCGATCGCCCTTTCTGCCTAAAAGTTCCGCGTGTACGCCTGTCCCGTGTCCGACGGCAAATTCTATGCAGTCGCGGTACTGCATCGCCATAGCTTGTTCTTCGGCAAATAAGACGGGGTTGAGTTTACCGAGTTGGCGTTTCAGCCGCCGTTTAATGAAAATCTCGGGATATTTGGGGTCGGCAGATTCTACGCTTAATTCTGGTTGAAATAACCAAGCGCTATCGCGTCTAATTTTCGGTTCTTTTTGTCCGTTAACTAAGAAGAGAGTCACAATCCAATCTTGATGCTGTTGGCGAATTTGACCTTGAACAAATACTGCTTTTTCTGGATCGATTTGCCAAGGATTAATCGTACCTACTTTTAAGATAATATCCGGTGAGGTTCCTCGAATCGGGTAGCGCCGCCACAAGGTTTTTGCTTCGCCAGTCAAAGTTTTGGCGCTTTCGCTTTTCCCTTTTTCGTATTGTCCCCACCCTGCTTTTACTTTTATTGCTTTGGCATTTCCATCAACACAAAAAGTCATGCCAATTGCCGAAGGAAACATTTTCTCGGCGGGGAGAATGTTACTTTCGGTTGTGCCTTCTTCTAAAGTACCGCTACCGGAAATGGCTAATTCATCCATTTGTTCGGGCGTTTCTTCGAGTTCTTCGGGTACAATATGGCGATCGCTAGGTGCGATCAATCCGACGAGATAGCGATCGCTAACTCGCATTTCGTCTATTTCTTCATACTCTCCTCCCGCTGGGCCGAGTAAATCATCTAATATTGCTTGTTCTAATTCTGCCCGAATTTGATAATAAGTTGGCGTTTCTAAAAGAGAAGGATGATTATTTTTACTATTTTGATGGGTATTGTTTTCAATATTTGGATGGGTATTGAAATAATCTACAACTTTTTTAGCAATGTTATCGGACATGGTAGGATTTTCTAAGTCGATGACATCGCTATCATCTAAGCTAAAACCATTTAATAATATTGCCAAATCTTCTTCTTTGACAGAAACTACGCTACTCCAATCTAATTGAGTATTCCCATTTTTTAACTGTTCGTTAATCGCTGCGAGGTCTAAGTTGCCAGGTAGTATAGCAGGGAGTTGGATAATATTCATAACATTGCAATATTTCGTAATATTCATAAATTAGCAATTTAGCATTTTAGCATAATACCACATTTAAATACGTAGGGTGCGTCACGGCTACGCTTAACGCACCATCTTTCACTAAATGTGATAGTTTTAAATTGCACCTTTATATCAAATCGTCTATTGTGGCTAAGGATCGTTTTCATCAAGTTGTTAAAACTGCTCTTACTAAGGATGGGTGGAATGTTACTCACGATCCACTTAAAATTAAAGTGGGCGGTGTAGATATGGAAATTGACTTGGGGGCAGAAAGATTACTGGCAGCAGAGCGAGGAAATGAGAAAATTGCGGTAGAAGTCAAAAGTTTTTTAGCTAGTGCATCGGCAATTTCTGAGTTTCATACAGCACTGGGGCAGTTTATTAACTATCGGGCTGCATTGCGTCGTGAAGAACCCGATCGCATTCTCTATTTAGCCATACCCGATTTAATCTATAACAGCTTCTTTCAACGTGATTTTCCAGCATCAATGCTGCAAGAAAATTCCGTAAAATTGATTATTTACGACATTGAACTGGAGCAAATTTCACAATGGAAAAACTAACGGATCAATTAACCAACTATCAGCAAATTGTACAGCAATTATTGATGGATTACGCAGAAATTAAGCCAGCTTATGGTGATATTGAAGTTGAAACTATCTTTGATACACAGCGAAATCACTATCAAATTGTGCATCTGGGTTGGCAGCATAAACGCTGGGTACATGATTGTATAATACATCTTGATATTCGCAATGAGAAAATCTGGATTTTTTACAATTCAACAGAACATGATATTGCAGCAGATTTAGTCAATTTGGGTGTACCAAAACAAGATATTGTGTTAGGTTTTTATCCTCCTTTCATGCGGGAAATGAGTGATTATGCAGTGGGCTAAAAGTAGAATAAATTTTGTAGTAAGCACTTTAGTGCTAGAGGGACTTTAGTCCCTACTACGAACATTTTACGTTTGTAGTAAGCACTTTAGTGCGAGAAGGACTGAAGTCCCTACTACGAACGTTGGTTTCATCTGCTAATCAAAATAAGCTTAACTGTCCCTCAGATGATACCTGTTTTTTAGCAGTTTTCCCCCCACTTTTCCCCTTCTTCTTCCCTTTTTCGTGCAACCCTTGGGCTACTTCTTCGGCGAAGCGTTCGTGATTCAGCAGCAAGAGTCTATCTAGCACTTCCCGCCGTGCGGTTTCGCTGATGGTGTAGCGCAATCCTTGTTTGGTTTCATGGAAGTCATGCCCTAAGTCTATGTCTTGCCAACCATAGGCGACGGCAACGGCGTTATCCATTTCTACGTGCAATTCTCGCAGTTGTTGAATATCGGCGGCGGTTTCGTCTCTGTTGTGGAAGCGGTTGTAGGTTTTGGTTAATCCTTCTTGGCGAGAAAGCATGATGGTTTGGCGGTGGGTGTAATATTTTTCGCCTATTTCTTCTAAGTTTAAAGTTATTGAGGGGAAGGGGAAGGTTTCAAAGCAATCAGAAGGGCTATAATTCAGGTCAGCTTTCATTGTTGAACTGTAATTCCAAGCCCAATGATAATGAAAGTTTGACTGAAGAACACTAAGGGCAGAATAATTATCAAAGGCAAAAACAGCAAGCTTATGAGCATACACCTGATTGGCAGAAACAAATGTGAATGCCACTGTCCTACTCACGATTGCTATTACTAACACTCGCTCCATGCCCGTGATCGCTTCATAAAGTTCTGTAGCCCTTCTGCCATAAAGCCACCAAGACTTTGCGTATCCTTTAGCTGAAGAGTCGGATTTCAACCCAAGTTTATCTCGCTCAGGCTTAACCTTCTCTTGCACAATTGCCAAACAATTAGGATAATCAGCCGCATAAGGCGCACCTTTAGGTTTGCTTGGCTCGTCATGTTCAACATCCAAAGACCAATCGAAGAAATTAATAATCCAGCGACTTGGTGATTGGTCAGGACGAGAGTTTAAATCTTCACCGCTTAAATAAGGGAATAAAACATCTTTATTGCCTGGGTCTTTTTCAATAAGTGTTTGAGCTTCATGAGGCGTCAAGACAAAGCCCATACCTAAAACATAGGAACCAATAAAAGCTTTAGCTTGATTTGCAGCTAATCTGTAAGGGGTTCCCACTGCTTTTCCAGGCGCTGTCAGAAATGAAGTAATTCCAGAAACAGACTTCTCATCTAAGATAAATTTCCCCTGCCAATTTCCTTTTCGTAACCAAACATGAGCAATTTCTAAACTAGCAGTTCCTTCCCATTTACGGCTGGGTATAGCACGGGGAATCACACAGCCATTAGCAACTAATTGGTCTAAACCTACTTCGCGAGTATCCCCTTGGGCAATCGTGTTTGTCGCAACTAAACCAAATCCCCCATTAGAACTAAGTAGCTGTTGCGCCTTTAAGAAGAAGTAAGCACATAAATCAGCATTTCCTCTTTTGCCACTTGCGATCCTTTCTACTAAAAAATCTCGATAATCCGTGCCGAGTACACCAGTAATCTTTTTGCCTCCCTGAAATGGAGGATTTCCCACTAAAGCAGCAAACCCCTTAGGTGCCGAATCATCCAAAAACACCTCTGGAAACTCCAGATGCCAGTGAAACGGGCGCAACTTCTCCAAATCAGGTAATATCTGGCGCACCTGATCAGAAACACTTGCACCATCCCGAAACACGGTTAACAGCGTTTGCCTTAACCCTTCTCGTTCCGCCTCAGACAAATCGTTAAAATAACTAGCAACCAGCAAATCGCAGCCATCGCGCAAATCATTTGCAACAGCATTTGCCTTCGCCAACAAATAAGCCTTCTCCGTTTGGTCTTGCGCCGTCATCCCTGGTTTAGCTGCAATTTGCCGCCGCAACTCAATAACCTGTTCAACCTGCCGGCGAATCTTATCCGCAAACAAAGCAGGCGTACCAGTCGTGTCCAAATTCCAGTAGCGCAACTGTTCTAAATTCACCCCAACCAGCGAATCCCCCCACTTGAAGGCATGATCTAAAAACGTAAACGGACGCGCTTTTGCTAACGTAATCAACCACAGCGATAACTTCGCCATCTCCACCGCCAACGGATTTTTATCTACTCCATAAAGACAGCGTTCCGCCACAATCCGCCGCGCCACCGTCAACCGTTCCTCGCTATCTTTCGGAATCGGACACTCATCAGGACGAAACTTAGATAAAGTCCCCTCCGGCGCAATCACCACCTTCCCCGGATTTTCCCGTTCCAACCCTTCCCACGCCTCCACCAAACGTTCCGCCAAATAGCGACAAGTCTGTACCAAAAACGCCCCACTCCCCATCGCCATATCGCAGACTTTGAGTTGCAGTAACTCCTTCGCTGACTTGAGCCGCCACTGTTCCTTCGGCTTCCCCTCTGCCACCCCTTGATAAACCAACGGTTCCAGGGTATATTGCACGATCGGCTCAGTTAAACTGCGCGGCGTATAATGCGTCCCCGTTTCCCGACGATTTGAACCTTGGGTGACGTAGACACTGCTCTCTGGAATCACCATTGGGTACTCCAGCGTGTCCAGGCGAATCAATCCGGCAAAGGGCAAAACACGCTGATACAATTCCCCATCATTATTGCAAGCCGCCCGCAACCGCTCCTGCACCCTTGGCAAAATCCCCGCTGAGAGAGCCTTACGCAGCGCAGCAGGGGACTTATTCGACTGCTCTTTGACAAATTTGACCAAATCCTCCTCGCCCTTAGCTTGCAGCCGTTCCAACTCCCAAAGCGCCACCTCTGGTTCCCGTTCCCGCGTCCCAATCAATCCTAAAACCGGAGACGTTGCCCGGACTGCCGTATGGTCGAGCAAGCCTTCATAGACATGACCGATTTGCTCAATATCCAGCGCCCGAAACGAAAGCCGGCGCGGTTCCAGCGTCCCGCCCACTCTAATTTGCAAAATTTGCAACGCTTCCAACAAATGCAACACAATCCGATTGTTCACCGGGATAGGTTCAGCAGAAATCTCCTGCCAGCGAGTTCCCCGCACTCGCCCCTCCAAAAACGGGAACCTGTCCGGGTCGAACAAACTGCCGCCATAGGCCGGAATATCCAGCAAATCGTGGCGAATTCCCCCATGCACAGCGCGAAACGTCGCCAACAACCGACACCAGGCATCGCTGCGGCGTTCCAACACCTCCTCGCCAAACTTATCCGCATCGCTGCGCAACTTAGCGGAAATGGTAGAAACCGCATAATATTCGTGATAAAGCGCTTCTCCCCCCGCCGAAGGAATCAACTTCCGTTCCTCCGCTGAAAACAGAAACACCAGACGCATCATCACCGTCAGCGCCGCTTCGTAAAGCTGAGGTTCCGAAATATCTTGCAAGAGAGTGCGATTTCTATCTTGGTCAATGCGGTCTAATGCCTGTACCAGCACCTCCACCGCCCGCCGTACCTGATAACCCAATTGGTCAGTAACTTCTTGCTGGTCGCTAATACTTTGAGTTAGCAAAGTTTCCAGTATTTCCGAGTCATCCACCCCAAAAAACCGCCTCACCCCCAACAAACTGCGAAACGCCCGCAACGTCAAATGTTCTTCCAACCACAGCGTCCCATACCAAGAAATAAAACCCGTGGTTTCACCTCTAGGCGCATTAACTAACATCCAATGTTCGCCATTAGTTACTAACCCCAACCGCACATTAGCAGCGTGCAATAATTCCATCATCCGAGTCGCGGGACTTGCTTTCCAGCGTTGTCCTGCCAAAGGTTTCTCCAAATCCTGTTCCGCAGGTACAATCTGAACTAATAGCCGGGGGGTCCCTGCATTGGGCGTTTCTTGAGGATTAACAATTACCCAATCTGGCCGGAGAGTTTCGCCCTGTTGTGCAACAGTGGTTTGCAACCCAGGCGGAATGCGCTGCCCTTCTAACAATACCTCCTCCGGCAATTCCAAAGTCTGCCGCAAAACAAACTCCACCCAAGCGCGATGAATCGCTTTTTCAGGACGCGCCCCCAGTTGATTATCCTGCCATTCTTCATAGGCTAACCGTAACAGCTTAAAATGTTCCGAGTCATGGGCATCTAACCCACTGGGAAACACTTTCAGCAATACCGGTAAACTTAAAAAAGGCCCGGAAGCTTCAACCAGAGATAACCATTCAGCGTGGTGACGTGCGGTAGACATGATGGGTAATGGGGAGTGGGTTTTTATGGCTGTTGAATGGCGCTGACTAAGATACCTAAAATTTTCTTGATATCCTTAATATAATATTCGCTTAAATCACCAGAGATAACCATTCAGCGTGGTGACGTGCGATAGACATGATGGGGAGTAGGGATTGGGGAGTAGGGCTTGGGGAGTAGGGCTTGGGGAGTAGGGCTTGGGGTTTTTATTGCTGTTGAATGGCGCTGACTAAGATACCTAAAATTTTCTTGATATCCTTAATATAATATTCGCTTAGATCGATCGAAATTACTTTATCCTGTAACTTTAAAAATTGCCAAATCGTGCCGATAGTGATTACTCCATAAATACTTTTAATTTGATTTCCTTGTCGTTCATTAAATAACTGTGCTGCTACCATTTCCGCAATACACTGCGCCAACCCCGATTTTAAGTTTTCATTCTTCGTCTCCACCAGCGTAATTACCGGGGCGCGAACAAATAACTGTTCTTTCGATGAACTAATGATAAAATCACAAAAGCCATTTAAACCTTGTTGGACATCAACCGTAAAGTCCACCCCCGAAAACAAGCTAATTTGACCCTTAAATTTGCGCCTAATCTCTAACAAAACTGGACTAATAATCATTTCCGAACGGGCTTTTTCCGTATTAATCGCCACCGCCAAATCAACATTTTCACCGAGAATTGTCACCAGTAAATCGCTACATTCTGCTTCCGGTACATCCGCAAACATTCCCGACGCTTCATTCACTGTCAATCCAAACCGTTGACTTACTTCATTTAACTTAAAATCGCTGTACGCCATTTGCCTCACTCCTAAAAATTGATGATAAATTGTCTCAATCAACATGATAATTTACCTCACAAGTTTCTGCGGAACTAAATAAGTAACCGCCAAAGGAAACAATCGCGGCGTTGGATTAGCAAATCTCGCCCTAATCATCCCCGTTTCCTGTTCAATCTCGCGAGGAATTTGCTCAATCCTCAACTTTAAACTATTGACATTTCGCTCAAACTGTGCCTGTTCCTCCGTATTAAATAACTCCAATTGCTTAAACTCCGGTTCCTCAAACTCTTTTTCAATACTAAGCTTTAACTCAGTTAAAATAGCCGTAATATCCGCCACCTCTTTATCAGCCCGGTTCTGCAAATCCCGTTGTAAACTAACAGTTCTCTCATTCATCCGCGCCTGCAAAGTTTTTAGCAATTCATCGGCATAATTCGGCCAAAAATTTGCTAATTTTTGTTGAACGCTATCTGGCGCTGCGTCTGGTAAAACTGCATTTAACGCCCCTTGCAATTGCATCACTTTTAACCGGGTAAATTTCCCATCCTTCAACATTCCCCCCGCCGTAATCACCTCTTCATGTAACCGCTGTTGGTCGGTTCCTAAAATCACCAATCTACCATAAGCAACCACCGCCGGAGTTTCCAACCCCGAACTAGCAGAAACTAACCTCGCCGTCACGCGATGCAAGCATTTTCTTTCCTCCCCAGACCACACCTCAGCCCGCAACAAGCGCAAACACATTTGTACTAACCGATGATTCAAATGTGCTAACACCACATTATCTTTACCCTGGGCTAATTCCGGGTCAAAAACAATGGGGCGAATCGCCTTGGTATGGGGATGGGCTAACCCTTCGCTACACATCGCCCAACTGCTTTTTAGTGCTGGTAAATAAAAAGCTTTTCCATTTAAACCTGCTATCTGAGTTTCTATCAGTGGCGGTTGTTCAGCTAACTCTAACCCAATTTTTACTACTGATTCTATATTATCAGGAGTCAACCGTAAATTTTGGCGAGTTTCGTTTAATTGTTCCCGCAATTTATCAATTTGTTCTCTCACTTTGCGCTCAAACTTTAACATCCGTCGCACAGGTTCCGATTCCCGTTCAGATTTGCTAGTATCTAAAGTAGTCCGATATCCTAACATTGCTTCTTCTACTTGCTGGGCAATCACCATACCCACTTTACCCAAATCTTCTCTGATATTATTAACTTTTAAGGCCGCCCGCATTAAAAATTCTAAATCACCTTCTAAATCACCCGGTTTAGTTCCCGTTACCGAATTTTGTTTATAATCTTTGCCGACAAAATGATAAACTAAAACTTCCTGAGCTTTTTGTCCGTGACGGTCAATTCTGCCATTCCGCTGTTCCATCCGATTCGGATTCCAAGGAATTTCATAATGAATCAACTTAGAACAATAATTCTGTAAATCTAACCCTTCCGAAGCTGCATCAGTTGCGAGTAAAATCCGCACAGGGGAAATATCCGGGTCGGTTTGAAAAGCTGCTTTGACTTTTTCCCTATCTTCCGAAACCATGCCGCCATAAAGAGTCATCAATCTGTCTCCTTCGATTAATCTTTCGGCTGCCAATAAATTATACAACCATTTTTGAGTAGCGCGATATTCGGTAAAAATAATAACCCGTTGATTTGACCATTTCCCATTAGGTTTGATCTGAGTATGAATCCAATTCAATAACTCTTGAGCTTTGGCATCCGGTCGTTTGGCGGCATCTTCTGCCCATTCTCGCATTTCTTGTAATAATTGTTGTTCTGCTGCCGAAAGTGGGCGAAACAATCTGCTAGTATTAGTAATTGCCTCATCGGTTGCTTCTTCGTAAACCGCATCATCGGCAAATTCTTCTTCAACTTGCTCTAATTGACGGCGTAAAATTCCCTCAGTTGGTCGTGATAAAGTGGTAGCAGTCCGGCGGCGGGCAGAAGTTAAAGATTTTTCGTGCTGGGCTAAGGTAATCGCAAAAGCTTCTGGTGAAGAAAACAAGCGTTTCTTTAACAGTTTTAAAACAAATTCAGTGGCATACTTTTCTGTATTATCGGTCACACCTTTACCGCGTAATTCGGTGTAATGTTTTAAAGCTGCGTGCGCCCTCCGTTCGGCGGCGGGATAATCAACTAAAATAGGGGCTAAATTCCGTACTGGAAATAGAGGCGAACCATCCCAGTCTTTCATCTCCTGTTTCAGTCGCCGCACCATGACAACTTGCAGTTGGTTTTTGTCAGGAGAAACACCCCTAGCAAATCTTTGGGAGTCTAACAATTCTAATAAAGCGGTGAAACTTTCGGGATAACCGTTATGGGGAGTTGCGGTTAAAAATAATTTGTGTTCAAAATGAGGAACTAATAATCTAATTGTAGTGGTTCGGAGGGAGTCAACTGCATATTTTCCGCCGCCGGATGGTGCGACGTTGTGCGCTTCATCGACAATCAGCAAGTCAAAACGGCGGGGATAGAGGGGTTCGCCTTCGGCGGGGAGGAGTTCGCGAAAAAGACGCAGGGGGCGATCGCGCTTGATAAAGTCGATCGAGGTAATCAATCTGGGAAAATGCTGCCAAGGATTAACATGAATCCCGCGAGAACGCCGTAACTCCTTCATCAGATTACTATCCACAATCCGAAAATCTAAACCAAATTTATCCCGCATTTGGTCACGCCATTGAATTTGTAGCGCTGAAGGGCAGATAATCAAAATACGGCGGCAACGATGGCGAATTGTCAACTCCTGCGCGACTAATCCCGCCTCTATGGTTTTCCCTAATCCTACATCATCAGCAATTAGTAAGTTAACACGGGGCATTTGAATGGCACGCACAACGGGGTCAAGCTGATAATCTTCAATATCAATACCGCTGCGAAAGGGAGATTGTATAGTACGAATATCAGCAGTTGAAGCGCCCCCCCAGCGTACCGCATCCAAAAAAGCGTCTAATTTAGCGGGTTCATCAAAACCTGTAGGTGGCGGTAGTTCCATCCGTTCGCGAATAAAAGCCCCCGGTTCTAATTCCCAGATTACCTGTAATTCTTCCCCCAAAGCATCATCTTCCACAGAGGAAAGCATCACCAGGTTTTGCAACTGCTGTAACCCTGGTAGCATGGGATTAACAGGTATGGCAGTTGGACGTATTTCGGTGACGACGTATTGGCGCGATCGCACTTTGACTAACTGACCCAGTTCTGGAATTGCTCTAGTTAAACTCATACCATCCTCTGGGAAACTTTGACACTACTTCCGTCTGTGTGGCACTGTTTTAAGTTGGTGCAACTTTTTCGGTGAGATAAAGAGTGCGATCGCAACCTAACAATTTTCTCAGCTTTTAGTCCCGTATTGTTATTGTACCCCATGCTATCTTTATATAAACATTACTGTAATCGCCCTTGAGTACGATTAAAAAAGTAGCACCTTTCAAGGGCGATCGCGCTTGCGCTGACTCGATGGCGAAGGCGTAGCCAGCCACAGGCATCGCCCTTAAACTCTAAAAGTGCCATTCACCAAATATAAAATGGGTTCACTTAGTAACAAAAACCCGGTGTTTCGCACGACTACAACTCACGTACATAAGCTGATTGTGCGCTCGAATACTGTCGCGGTATTCTTTGACAAATTGAGCTTTTTGACTAGGGAAAAGTTGAGCGAGATACAGCAATTTACTAGCGACTTTCCTGCCAATATCACTGCTATCAATTCCCACCTCCGTGAAAGTAGAGCCTTGAGAATTGTGTACAGTAATTGCCCAACAATTTCTCATATCTGCAAAGATTTCACAATGGTCGTACCATGCCTTCCATAAGCTCGGATTGCTTTTAGCATTTTGCAGCAACCTAGCATTGTCCTGTTGGAATCGGCAAGCGTCACTTTCGTGGAGGATGTAAATTTGGCGTTGGTCGCCTGCATCGGTTTTAACCTGGAGATTCCAGGCTTTATAGCCAGAGTACCTATCCTCTTGAAATTCGGCAATTTCCACTTCTGCTGATGTGGGCAGGATGACGGTTTTGCCGTCGGGAGCAATAACGGGAGCTTTAGCAATCAACCTCTCTCCAATAATAAATCTGGGAGCATTTTTTCCGTAGATTTTGGCTCTGATTTTGCTATTCCAGTAGGCGACGCGCTCGTTAGT
Source organism: Microcoleus vaginatus BM001213989 (assembly GCA_036700245.1). Classification (GTDB taxonomy): domain Bacteria; phylum Cyanobacteriota; class Cyanobacteriia; order Cyanobacteriales; family Microcoleaceae; genus Microcoleus. The sequence continues at coordinate 5,015 of JAUBOM010000003.1, read as the reverse complement.
GTAGCAGAGGATGCGAAAGCAATCAGGGTCTTGAGGGAAAGTAGAAGAGAACTTTTTTAAGGCGTATTTCAGCAGCGTTTTTTCTCTGACTAAGAAGGCTCCGTTTTTTTTATCAAGGCTGAATTTGGAGAAGGGTTTGAACGCCTCTTTGCTCTTGACAGCCGTGCGGCAAGCTGTTACGAATTCTAGCAGGGGGCTGCCCGCACCTTGCCTGACGACCTCTGTTAAAACGGCTTTTTCAGGCACGCTGAAGGATTGAGATTTTTTCTCTTCTATGAAGCCATTATTAACAGGAGGCAATTGTGCGGGGTCGCCCATAACAATAAGCTGCCGATTGCTGCCGATGAGTAAAGCGCTAGCAATTCTTTCTTGAATAATATTCCACAGTTCTGCTGTAACCATACTGCACTCATCGAGAAAAATGGTGTCGTACAGGTGAAGGAAAGAAGGAGAAACTTGTTTGAGGATTTTATTTTGCCCCTGTTTGACTGGAGCTAATCCCAATAGCTGGTGGATGGTCATAAAGTCTACTCCTCTCAGTCCTTTTTCAGCAGCCATCCGTCGCAATACGCCTACAGCTTTATTGGTGGGAGCGGTGAAAGCGACTCTCTTTCCGGCGCTGACTAATTGTTCTGCTACCAGGTTGACAAGGGTTGATTTTCCCGTACCTGCATATCCAAATAGCCCGAATACCCGTTTAGAACTTGCTACAAATTGTTCGAGGAGTTGGAGGGCGTTGTTTTGTTGAGAAGTTAATTGAAAATTCGGTTTTACCAGTGTTTGAATCATAGGGTTGGTTTCTTCCACTATCTTTCAAACACTAATCAGCGCTAGCTGAAATTTACACAATCATTAATTGATGGAGACGATAATAATAACTCTAACAGGACTTACGCATAACCTCTATATGTAGGGTGAGCCATAAGCACCTTACCGCTACCAATAGTGTATTTAAACACTTGGGGCGTAAGTCTTGTATAATTTGTTCTGTTGATTTGACTGCTACTCAAATTTTCCATAGTTAGGACTTATGCACCCATCAAAAACTCTCCCAGTTATTAGTTGGATTGATAACTAGGAGAAATTGTGGAGAAGCGGAGTTATTAATCTAATGCAGGTACTTTGACTAATTCGACTTCAAAATAAGTTTTGCCCATCAATCTTGAGGCAAAACTGGCTGTTCTTGACTATCAAAAATAATCACAAATGTGCGATGTTTAACCAACCGTTGCAAAACCCGCAGATGCTCATCTGCATCGTTTCTCTTGCGAAATCGCGCCACAACAATACGCTGGCAATTAGGAAGTAAGCGAATTAAGCACCACGGGTGCAACTTCTCAAAATAGGTCATTTTAACCTCCTGATAACAGTAACAAATTGTGTTTGTGTTTGATTACCTGCCATTACCTTAATTGAAACAATATTGTCAAAGACAGGTCACGGTGATATTGACAATTGACTATATTTGTGCTGAAACCAGCACAAATTATTTTTTGATGCTGAAAAGGCTTGATGTATATAAAATCAAAAACAATAGTGGCGCGTCTATTTGGAAATGAGGCATTAGAAATCTCCTCAGAAACTCGCAGGGGAGAAGGGGAGAAGGGGAAAGGGGGAGAAAGAGTTTCTTTGATCCATAACGGGTGCTGGGCCTCCGTGAAACGCTTTGAAGTTTATCAATTTGAGAAAACACGGGCAATTGTTCAATGCACTAATTTCAAGCAGACGCGCCACTACTAATGCACGCTATTATCTTCAGAAAGCCGACATAGCAAGGTTGCCAGTGCCTCTGGAATTTCCTCAAAATGTTCCAGCAGAAAGTCCATTACTGCCAGATGACGCAAATCGACAGGAGTAGGAAATCTGCGATTTTTTCCCTTTTTAAACCAACCCCGCACTGTAGAATTAGAACGGGAACAAATAAAAGCGATTTCCTCGTAACTCACTGCCCACTTGCCATAAAACTGCTTCGGCGTCATTCCCAATTGGCATTGGCTGTAAGCTGCAATTAAATTGCGCTCTCTATCTGTCAAAGTCTGCGGCTTTTTCATCCTCAAACCCCTCCAAATCTTCCTCCCGCGCCGTATCAAACTGACACCAAGCTGCGCTCTTGGAATTAGCAGCCAGCCAAATTATGTAGCACCACATCCAACAGTACCGGCGCGGTTCGCAGTTGTAAAATTTGCCAATAACTATCCCCCAATCAGCTTCTTCGCCAACACCCGTCCAGCGCACCATCTCGCCGCACTCAAAGCGCGGCGTGTGAATTTTGGCAAAATTAGCAGGCAATTCGATTGAAGGTGGCATCCCCTTCAAATCTCTTAGCGGCAGCGCCGAAATCAAATCTCGACTTCCTTTTAAGATTGACATAAGTTCATAGCTGTGAATCGATTGCACCTGACTTTTTTTGACAGGTTTTCCGGCAAATTTCTTGATAAAGAAATTGCAGCGCGATATTCCCCTAAATCAATCAACTGAAATCAAGCTGTGTAAATTCCTTTCTCCGGCATAATTGCCCTGTTTTGAAATTAAATGCTAAGCCGTGACCCGGGCAGGTTCCTAAATTAGGGTGCTTGGTATTTGGCAAAAGTTTATAACCTTTGTGGGGGCAAATATTACCAGGCAGCAAGGAGCAATTCGAGTAAGCTTCCTCCAAGCGTGGCAAGAAGTTGTAGTCGGCTGAAAGGATTGGTATATTGCGGTAGCACAAGCGCACCACTTGTTTTATTTCGATAACTTCACAAGCTAATTTAACTCGTGCTTGCCAATCTTCAGCAGTTTCCCCATCTGTGAAGAATAAGTTGATAAGTCGGTCATGCCAAAAGCGAAAGTCAAAGTGATAGTGGAGCGGTTCAAACTTGAGAATCTCTGCATCAGAGTGCGGTCGCTCAGGAAGTATAGGAATCCAGGAAGGGATGATTTCCCCTGGAAATCTTGATTCAAAACTGGGAGGACACCAGCTTTTTACGCATTGTACAAGCGCTCTTTCTCCAATGGCTACTACTTGATTCTGTGTTTTATTTTTGTTACGGAAATAGGCAGAGTTTTTGGTCATTAATTAGTGTTGCTAGGAATTGGCACTAATACCAATTCCTCTCATAGTTACAAGGAAAGATTGCGTTCGCTTAAGGGTAATGATTCTGCTGTACCCAAATTTAATGGATGCGTTGCAAAAATCTTTGCAGTACAGAAATCGCTGTCCAATTACCTTTATTAGCAGCTTCGACGTATCGCCGGATCGAATCTTCAGTTAGTTGTTGGTCAAGCCAATGCCCCAATTCCACTAGCTCCTGCTTTTGTTGTTGATTGTGCCCTGCCAACAACTCAAACATCCCCAACTTCTGGAACGTAGAAATGTCAAAGTTTGCCAGTTCTTCCTCAATCCAATGCCTGAGCTGTTCAACTTCTTCTGGTGACAGAGTGGGCAGCGGCGGGTGCTGGATGTTGAGAAATTTCTCTACTTCTGGGTAATTTCCGACGTACATCTTTCCTTCCAAGCGATCGCACACAATTGCATGGGTGGGAAATTCATCATCGGAACCGAGGTGGTATGGTTCCAGATCGAGGGCAAGAGCGGGATGTTCAGTAAGTGGCTCGTACACGGCATAATAACTGAAGGTCCCTAACCCTCTACCATCAGTCCAAGTAGCTTTGCTGCCCATATAAAACATGGCGAAGTATCGGGAATCACCAACGATACCCACCATTTCTGGCAGCATGGGCGGTAGTGGTACTGGCAGTAAATTCAAGTTGTGTCCGTTCATGGCGAGATAGCATCCCTCTTTGAATTTTGTGTGGTTAATTGAAAGGGAGCCAGTTAACTGAAATAGAAGTCAATCCTAATTCTTAACAGCTAACTGGCTTTTTTGAGGGCGATCGCCCGTGATGAAGGCTTTCCTAGGTGAATGCGTTCGCTATTGTTAAAAATGGATGAAACTTAAATGAACAGGTCACTCCCAATAGCGGCGATAGCCGCTCTTTGACCAGCCCGCTGGCTGAGTGCGATCCTCTTCTCCGGCTGCGCTAACGACGTATTTACGTCATCCTAGGTGCTCGCGATCGATCGGAAACAAGATTTATTGTCGTGAGCGGTTGAAAAAAATCAGATCGAGCGATCCTCTTCTCCGGCTGCGCTAACGTCGTCAACAACCAAATGGAAGGTGTTTGAGAGCTTTCTTCACGCGCGCGTGACAGGGCTGCCGCTCTTTGACAAGGCCAAACCTGTCTTGTACTGATAAATTTGTCAGTTCAATCTTCTGACTATCAATGAATATCCCTAGATTTTTACAAGGGCTTTTCGCCCGAAAATAGCTTAATTATTTGAGCTTTTTTTAGTGATATAGTAGTCGCTACAAACCAAAATTACCCTAAATATCTAACTTTTAAGGGGTAAATATTTGGCAGTTTGTGGGTGTAATGACAATCAGGATTCCGGTGTATTTACTGCTGGTGTCGCACTGATAAGTACCTTCGGTTTGTTGATTGGTGGAGCATTTTCAATGATTTGGGCATTTCCTAGCATTTGCAGCAGTAAGTATATATCTATCTGCCCTTTGACTGGTTCTGTAAGATAGTTTTTATGGAGTTATGGGGATTACGTCAATTACAACTCAAGAGTCAGGAAAGCTTATTCACACCTCACTCTTGAGCAGGCGGCTCAAACCAGTCAGGATTGTCGCGGATAGCAGTTGCCTTTGTTTTAGCTAAAATACATCCGGGAAGAAATGGGTAGCCATCGCGAGCCTTGCGCCTGAATTCAAAGAAGACTTACGGGAGAGCCCTTCAACTGTTGAAACAATCTGGCGAACCAAAGTCGCGATAGCTTCACTTCAGAATCCCGAGCGCCTTGACAAGCTGTTCCGGCTGCACTTCTAAATAGCGCTGGAGGCTCGACAAATTTTTGTGACCTGATATCTCCATAATTACCCGCAGTGGCACCCCAGCATTGCTCAAGTTCGTCAGTGCTGTCCGCCTCATCGAATGTGTGGAAGCTCCCTTAATTCTTACCCGTTTGC
>JAUBOM010000039.1:0-55716 GCA_036700245.1 Microcoleus vaginatus BM001213989 | reverse complement strand
TTGTGACTTATTTATGCCTTCTCTTATTCCCCAATCAAAGACCTGAATCCTTACGGTGAATCTAAGGCTACTGAACCTTCGGGAAACTGCACGTTTGCTGCAGTCGGTAATGTTTGTAAAGGCGGATTTGCGTGCAGAGATTGACTTGGTTCTGCTTCATAAGCTCTCCTCAATGCTTCTTTAAAGTTTTTCTTACTAATTTTTTCTCCCAAAGCTTTTGAAAGCTTGTGCCACAATTTGTTACCGACATCTTTATTGAGGTATTCAGCACTGTAGCCGTAAAGTTTGGCGATTTCATCGTAACTTTTGCCTTCCCAAGAACCTTGAAGGACTTTCATTTCGATGTCGCTGAGATATTTGCCGATGTTTTGAGCAAAAATGCGATCGGCAGATGCTTTGATCTGGTTCCAAGAGAATTGTAATTCTGAGTTCATGGCCTTAGCCTGGTAGTACGTATATACCTAGATATGCAGACTTTTACAAGAGATATATAGCCTTTCTCAGATAGATGAGGTACACTCCCGTAATGGTAATGGGTAATGGGTAATGGGTAATGGGTAATGGGTAATAGGTAATGGGTAAGGGGTAATTGGTAATGGGTCAGAAATAATCGTCGGTAGCGTGAGCCAGCTCTAAAATTACCAATCTTGCAATTACCTATTACCTATTACCTATTACCTATTACCTATTACCTACCCGCCCGGTATACCTCATCTATCTGAGAAAGGCTATATTTCACTAAATTGGGCGGCAACTCTGCTAACTGTCAAAGCACTTCCGCTGTCACCAGCAGTTCCAGAACGTTACAGTAGCACGAAATTCGATCGGTCACTAAAGTTATCCTCGGATTTACCTCCGGAAGATAATCTCCAAAGTTATTACTTAGGTTTACGGGAAAAACACTAAGCTTCGAGGAATTCGCCACTCAAATTTGAGTGTCATCTCGCAATTGCCACAGCCTTTTCTGCACTTCCCATGCCACATCTAGCAGTTGCAGGTTGGCATCAATATCCTGAGAATAGCTGTCAGCAAGGGATTTTTGGACGAAATCAGTCAACTGATATTCCAAGCTAGTGCTATTTGATACAGAGTTGGAAATGGACTTTACAAGAACGGTCGTTTTGGTATCCATAACTTCTGTCAATGTTTATTAGGGCTTTGCTTCCTCTTATTCCTAGAATGACAGGCCTGCATTGGCTGTTTGACTCAGTTACGGACTCATATTTGAACTCAGTTGCAAGTTCGCGATCGCCCCAAATGAGTCAAAATTAAACAAACACGCTGGCAAAATGGGTATGACAGACTCGATCAAAGCATCTCAACAGGGACTAGAAAGGGTCGATCGCGCGCGGCACAGAAAGGGATGGACGAAAACCCGAACCATGGCTTGGTGGCAAGATGCTCTTACGTCTCAGGCAACTTTGAGACGGTTTTGGCGAGGTATCGCCATTGAACGCGGGAGTTTCGCAGCTATTTGTCATGCAGTTGGCATTAGTGATTGGGAGGCGATCGCAGATTTGGATACAGTTGAAGAAGTAGATATACCTACCGAAATGGTTTCACTCCCCTCCCCCATTCCCGATCCTCCATCCCCAAATTCAAATCGAGAAGATTGGGGAGAAGCACCTGATGTGCCAAGCTTTCACGGTCGCACGGAAGAACTCGGTCAGTTAGAATCATGGATGGTAAAAGATCGCTGCAAGCTGATACTGTTATTGGGCATGGGAGGCATTGGCAAAACTACTTTAGCCGTGACGGTAGCAGACCAAATTCAGGAGCAATTTGAGTGTTTAATTTGGCGAAGTCTCAAGCCGATGCCACCACTCGAAAATCTGTTGGGAAGTTTGCTCAAATTCTTTGCCCAAGGGTCAGAAAGTGAATCTTTTGACAATATTCATCAGGGGATATCCCAAGTTATTGAATACCTGAAACAGCGCAGGTGTTTGCTGATTTTAGATGAGGTAGAGGTGATTTTTGGCTGTAGCGATCGCCCTGAGTCAAGCAAGCGCGATCGAACTTTTGCTAACAGAGAGTGGCGGGAGGGGTATGAGAATTATGCTGAGTTGCTGCGGCGAATAGGGATGGAACGCCATCAAAGTTGCCTGTTACTGACTTCTCGCGAGAAACCGAATGAAATTGCGGCGCTGGAAGGGGAAAAATTACCCGTTCGCTGCTTGCAAGTGCGGGGATTGCGAGATGCGGATGCTGTAGCTTTGTTCGAGGATAAAGGTTTTTCGGGTGCGGAAGTTGGATTGAGCAGCTTGATTCAGCTTTACGGTGGTAGTCCGCTAGCATTAAAAGCGATCGCTACGATGATTCAGGAGGTGTTTGCAGGGAATGTCAAGGAATTTTTGAGTCAAAATACTGTGGTATTGGGCGATCGACTGCGAACGCTTTTGAAGGAACAGGTAAGTCGGCTGTCGCCAATGGAAAAAGATGTAATTTATTGGCTGGCGATCGAGCGCCAACCAGTATGTTTGTCAAAATTAAGAGCCAATTTTGTGTTACCTCCTACGCCATCGCAATTAATGGAAATATTGGTATCCCTGGAAAGGCGATCGCTCTTGAATAAAATAGCCGAAGATAACGGTATCGCCTTCACGCTGCAACCGATGGTGATGAAATACGTTGCTGAAGAGTTGATCGAGCAGGTAATTGACGAGATTGAAAGTGCGATCGAGAGTAAAGATATTAAACCATTCAAGTTTTTAAGAAAATACGCACTGATTAAACCGCAGCCAAATAACCAATCTAATCCCGAGCTAAATTACTGGATACTGACGCGACTTAGGGACAGTTTAATGATAAATCTCGGCTGTGAAGTTGGGAGCGAGATTAGAGAAATTGTGCCATTGCTGCGAGGAAAAGCCCTGCCAATATTAGGATATCTCAGTCGCAATTTACTAGAAATCCTCAAAGCCTTAGAAATTGAAATAGACAGTGATGAATGGCGAGATATTCAACTTCGATAAATTATACCAAATCTGGGTTGGTCATCCTCTAGATAATTAACCCTTTGTCATTGCGAGGCACGAAGCAATCGCTTAGTCTCTGCGATTGCTCTCCCGTTGCACAATGACAAATCCAAAAAGCGGGTAGCAAACCCGGATTTAGTATCGCTACTTTTTCATAAATTCTTTAATTTCGGCGACCAACCATGCTTTTTCTGGTTCTGTCAAAAACGTACCGAATTTATACTTGTGGGATTTCCACTTTAGCACGCACACTGTAATTGGTGCTTTGTTCATTGACAGACCAATTCCCTGAAGTTTCACATCACTAATTTCCTCTCTGCGTAGCTGAATATTTTTGTAACGCCTTCCCAAAAACCAACGCTGCAAACGGAAATTATGGCGCTCGATCTCTATTTTCGTGCGAGATGATACCCTCAGTAAATAAGCACACAAAACCCACAAACCAACTAGCCATAAAATTCCTATTAATAGCCATTTGGTTAAAGGCGACGATCCCTGGGATAACTCGGATACAATTGCGAATAGAGAGATATTTTTCCAACCGTTCTGGTGTCCCAATAAAACTAATCCTTTTAATACATAAGCTGTAGTTAGCCAGATGACTGGGAATGAGAGTGCATTCCAAACTAAAGGTATTAATGCAAAATATTGACTGTAAATACTGCTTAACCAAACAGGTGGAATATCTATAATCAATTGGTTATCTTGATTTTTTAGGGTGACAGGACTGTCAATAACTTTACGAGGTTTTAGGACTGCTGGACGACTCAACGGCTCTTCATACCGCAAGACAGCTAATGCTTCTTTCGCTGTGCTAAATCTATCTTCTGCTACAGGTTCTATCATCCGCTCCAACCAATCGACAAACTGTTTATTAATGCGCACGTGAGAACGGAAATCAATTTTGAGTTTGCGTTGAGGTAAATCAGTAGGAGTTTTACTGGTTAACAAATAAATTATGGTAGCTCCCAATCCGTATAAATCAGTAGCCAAAACAGCCTTGCCACGAAACTGTTCGGGAGCCATGTAGCCGTAAGTGCCTACAACAGTGCTGCCCCCAGTAATAGTTTGGTGATACACATCTTGCACTGCTCCAAAATCTACTAAAAAAATCTGCCCGTCATCGCGACGAATGATATTTTGTGGTTTAATATCTCGGTGAATCACAGGGGGTACAAGCTGCTGCAAATAGACCAAAATATCTAAGATTTGATTTGCCATCCAACGAACTTCTATTGCAGGAGGATGCCAGCCATTTTCGATTAACCGTCCTAAGGACTGTCCCTCTGCTAATTGTTGAGCGAGGTAAAAAAAGCGATCGCGCCGCTTACCAACTTCAAAATAGTCAATATAGCGGGGGATTGCTGGATGTTGAACCTGTGCGAGAATTCGGGCTTCTCGTTCAAAGAGTTCTAGCACTTTGAGGTCATCAGTTCGCCGCAGCGATACAGCTTTTAGAGCGACTTTTTCACCAGTTTTCAAGTCTTCTGCTGCGTAGGTAATGCCGATGCCACCTTGTCCTAAAATATATAGGATAGAATAGCGATCGCCAATAATTTCTCCCTGCTGATGATTTTTTTCCATAAATGTGGATGTATAAATATTGCTGTTTTTATTTTCTGCTACTTAATCCATCATTTTCCTCCATTATTCGGTTTGTTTTGGTACTCTGACCCTAAGATTAATTATTATTAGGTCTATTTTGGGACTATGACTCTAATATTGTTGTAGGAATAGCCGCACCTGAGAACAATAATATTATACTTTTCGGTTGAGCTGGAGCCACGGCCAAAAATTTGGGTGGCTCTACTACACAATCCTGAATCTTTCCCGCCACGACTTCTGAGTAACACAGACATTGCCCTATTGCCACCTGCTCTCGCTATATCTAAAGGAGTAACACCCGAATAGTTTTTAGCATTAATATTTGCTCCTCTACTAACTAAAAGCTCAGATAAGGAATTGTTTCCCTGCTTAATAGTATGATGCAAAGGAGTATTCCCTCCGCCATGGAGGTGTTCTCCTTTATACACAGTGTTAACATTAGCACCCTTTAGAATCAATAATTCTACCGTTTCATAGAGATGCCTATTGGGCTCGGTAAAATATCTTTTCCAATCTTGGATTACCATATCTAGCGGATAATAACCTATATTATTCTTAGCATTAACATCTGCACCATTGGCAATCAGTAATTCTGCTATTTCCTTTGACTTTGCCAAGTGTAGCGGAGTATTACCCTCATTGTCTTTAGCATTTACATCAGCACCTTTTGAAAACAAAAAATCTATAATAACTCGTGTTTTTTGTATGTCATTTTGTTTGCTCCAATATCTATTATAGACTGCCAAATGAAGTACAGTATTACCATCTTTATCCGTGGCATTAACGTCGGCGCCCTTAGCAATTAAAAGTTCGGCAATCTTCTTGTTTACATACCCCTCGGTATATAAAATAGTATGAAATGGAGTTCTGCCCTTCTTGTCTATAATGAAATTAATATTAGCAGTATGAGCAATTAAAAAATTTGCTACTCTCTCCGAGTTGACACTACAATTCCATAAGTCAGAAATTCTACCACCTAGCCATAGATATCCCCTCATAGTGTCAATGTCTCCCTCAGACACAGCATTGCATATATTTAAGGGGCGCCCTCCGAGGAGCACAGGCAAAATTAACTTATTTACCGAGTAGCTGAAAAATTTCAGGGATATCAACGAAGTTATGGCTACAAGACCGATCGCAATTAAAGCTTTTCGGGGAATTGGCTGGCGGGACTTTGATAAAACTATTTTCGATCGCCCCAACCCCTCCAGCGCAGCTTTTGCTGACACAAAACGATCGCCCGCATCGGGTTCTAACATCTTTTCCAACCACTCAGCAAACTGTTCGGAAATCTGCACTCTTTTGCGAAAATTAATCTTGAGCCTATCCGTCGGCAAATCTGCGGGGGAACGATGCGTTAACAAAAACAATAATGTCGCACCCAAACCATATAAATCCGTTGCAGGTAAGGCTTGACCCTGAAACTGTTCCGGTGCCATATATCCAAAAGTGCCAACTACTGTACTGCCATAGGAAAAGGTACTGCGATAAGTATTTTGCACTGAACCAAAATCGACTAAATATACTTTTCCATCTTTACCGCCAATTAAATTTTGCGGCTTAATGTCTCTATGAAATACAGGCGGTGTCAATTTTTGCAGGTAGATGAGGATATTTAAAACTTGTCTTGCAATTTTTTGCACTCCTGCCTCATTGCTGCGCCAACCATTCTTGACCAATTCTGCGAAAGACTTGCCTACTACCAGTTGTTGAACTATGTAAAAGCCTCGGTCTTCTGGGGTGTCTACTTGAAAGTAATCTAGATACTTGGGAATTCCAGGATGATTGAGACTAGCAAGGGTTTGAGCTTCGCGATCGAATAGTTCCATCTGTTTCCAATCGCTCATGTGGTGCAGCGATAAAGCTTTCAGGGCTACTTGTTCGCTGCTTTTGAGGTCTTCGGCTTTGTAGGTGATGCCGTTGCCGCCTTGTCCCAGGGTATCGATGATGCGATATCTTTCGGCAATGATATCTCCTGGTTGGTGCAGTTCTTCCATCAGAGTTCTCCTGCGTGGCGCTGTTGCCTAAATCTAGTTTATCATTCCACTATGGCTGAATTACACCTGTTTTTGAACTCATTGGTGAACTCACTATTTTTGTTATTTTATAAAGCAATACGGTTCAGTTAAGCCCGATCCCCCCCTAGCCCCCCTTAAAAAGGGGGGGACAAGAACTTATGTACTTTTAGGTTGTTTCTTTGAGGCGGGATAGAAGCCCACCCCACAAGAATTGCAATGCTAAGAGTCTTTGACGGGTCGCATTGTCGGGAACATCACCGCATCTCGGATGCTTTGAGTGTTGGTTAGAAGCATTACCAATCTATCGACACCGATTCCCATCCCTGCACAATTGGGCATTCCCAAAGATAAGGCTTGGATGAAGTCTTCATCCATTGGATGCGCTTCGTCATCGCCTGCATTTTTCTGCGCCAACTGTTCCTCAAACCGCTTTCTTTGCTCTTTCGGATCGTTCAATTCTGAGAAGCCGTTCGAGTATTCTGTACCGTTGATAAACAGCTCGAAACGTTCTACAAATCCCGGCTTGCTGCGATGTCCTTTTGCTAAGGGACTGACTTCGACAGGATAGTCGATGATGAATGTAGGTTGAATTAGTTTGGGAACAACTAATTTGTCAAAAACCCCATAGAGCACGTAGCCTAAACTCTGTTTTTCTAACTTAGACAGGTGCAATTCTAGTTTGGTTGCAGAGTCGATCGCACTTTCTAAGTCCAAACTGTCAAAATCCAGATCGAACTCGTCTCTGACAGCTTCTACCATCGTTTTCACTTGCCAGTGTTTGCCGCTGAAACCGGGATACTTTTCGCTGTAGTCGAACTTACGTTCTAAACTAATCCTTTCCCCTTGATTTTCAATTTCCTTGACATCCCCAAATACAGCCGCCGCCGCGAAACAAATCACATCTTCGACAACTCCTAAAATGTCGAAAACATCAGCATAAGCTTGGTAAACTTCTAAAGAGGTAAACTCGGGATTGTGCGTGCTATCAATTCCCTCATTTCTAAATGCTTTACCCAGTTCAAATACTCGCTCAAAACCGCCGCAAATTGCCCTTTTCAAGAACAGTTCTGGAGCGACTCGCAAATACAAGTCCACTTCCAAAGCATTGTGGTGAGTGATGAATGGCTTAGCAGCAGCACCGCCATAAATAGCTTGCAGTGTCGGCGTTTCTATTTCGTAAAAATCGGCTTGCCAGAGATAGGAACGGATGCTTTGGACGATGCGGCTGCGAAGCATAAAACGGTTGAGCGCATCTTGGTTGCTTGCCAAATCCATTTCGCGGTGACGGCGGCAAACTTCGGGGTCGTTAATTCCATAATAAGAATCGGGAAATTGAATGGTAGCTTTTGATAAAAGCTTGAATTCCCTCACTAAAATAGAAAGTTCTCCCCTGGGGGTGCGGCAGCCGATACCTTCGACGCCGACAAAATCGCCGACATCGAGCAATTTTTTAATTTGTTCAAAGCTCAAACCGACTTCGCCGGTGACGATTGCTTTCTCGATTTTGAGTTGAATCTTGTCTGTGGCGTCTTTTAAATCGATGAAACCAATTTTGCCGCTGTCCCGCTTGGAAGTGATGCGACCGGCTAATCGCAGGGAAATTTCTTCGGGGTCACTTTCTCCGTTTTGGAGTTCTTTTCCCGGCTGACTAAATATTTCGCGAACAAGCTTGGCTGTGTGCGATCGCGCGTAGGATTCACTGGGATAGGGTTCTATGCCTTGCGATCGCAGTTCGTCTACTTTTTTACTGCGGGCTTCGGCTTCACTCAGAGTCATTAGTTATTGCCTGATTAAAATTACAAATATCTAACATCTTGCACTATTCTCGGGATTGTGCGCTCGGGCCGGCGATCGTGTCCACCCCACAAGAAAATTCACTATTTGTGGAACAGGCCCGAAAGATCTGTTCGTGACAAAGCTGCAAGATGTCAGAAACACCAAACTCTATCATAACAGGGTGGCTGTGAGAGCCAATTTGCCAAATAATTAAGTTACACGCTCTGCCGTACCGATCGCACACAACCGCACTCGCCCCAGAAATATCTCCGATAAAAATTTGCGATAGACTGCACAAAGCAGCCGAAACATTAAAAAATTAAGTTGTCTCTCGATCGCAACTGGTGAGATGATATGTAGTGCAGCCTCACGGCAGTTCCACAGAAACTGAACAGCAGAGACGATCGTCCTCGATCGAACTCGACTCATCGCACCTCTGTCAGAATCGACCACACACACTCTCTCTTACATATAAAAACCAGAATTATGGCTGTTGCAACCCAATCACTCGAAGAACTCTGCATCAACTCTATCCGCTTTCTGGCCATCGATGCGGTAGAAAAAGCAAAATCAGGACACCCGGGACTGCCGATGGGCGCTGCCCCTATGGCCTTCGTGCTGTGGGATCGGTTCATGCGGTTCAACCCCAAAAACCCCAAGTGGTTTAATCGCGATCGCTTCGTCCTCTCCGCCGGGCACGGCTGTATGCTACAGTACGCCCTCCTGTACTTGACCGGCTACGATAGCGTCACCCTCGACGACATCAAGCAATTTCGCCAGTGGGAATCCAGAACCCCCGGACACCCCGAAAACTTCATGACCCAAGGCGTAGAAGTTACCACCGGCCCCCTGGGACAAGGAATTGCTAATGCCGTCGGTTTGGCAATGGCAGAAGCTCACCTCGCTGCTAAGTTTAACAAGCCCGACCACACAATTGTTGACCACTACACCTATGTAATTTTGGGTGACGGCTGCCAAATGGAAGGTGTTTCTGGCGAAGCTTGTTCTTTGGCCGGACACCTGGGACTCGGCAAATTAATTGCCTTGTACGATGACAATCACATTTCTATTGAAGGCGACACAAGCTTGGCCTTTACTGAAGATGTGGGCAAGCGTTTTGAAGCTTACAACTGGCACGTTATTACAGTAGACAATACCGCTCTAGACGAAGATACTAACCTAGAAGCAGTTCACAAAGCTATTGAAGAAGCCAAAAAAGTCACGGACAAACCGTCCATGATTAAAGTCCGCACCATCATTGGTTACGGTTCTCCCAACAAGCGCAATTCTTACAGTGCTCACGGTGCTGCTTTGGGTAACGATGAAGTGAAAGCAACTCGCGATTTCTTGAAGTGGGAACACGCACCGTTTGAGATTCCTGATGATGCTTTGTCACACTTCCGCAAAGCAGTCGATCGCGGTGCTCAAGCTGAGCAAGAATGGCAGAAAGCTTTTGATGCTTATAAAGCAGCCTATCCAGCAGAAGCAGCAGAATATGAGCGCAGCGTTGCCGGCAAACTTCCTGAAGGTTGGGATCAAGTTTTGCCGACATACAAGCCGGAAGATAAGGCAGATTCGACTCGGAATCATTCTGGAAAATGTTTGAATGCTTTGGCAGGTGTCCTACCTGAATTGATCGGCGGTTCCGCTGACTTGGCATCTTCTAACATGACTTTGCTCAAGGGTGAAAAAGACTTCCAAAAAGGTCAATACGAAGGACGTAACCTGCGGTTTGGTGTGCGGGAACACGGCATGGGTGCGATCGCCAACGGTATGGTCTTGCACGGCGGTTTAATTCCTTACTGCGCCACGTTCTTGGTATTTGCTGACTATATGCGGGGAGCAATTCGCCTCTCTGCACTCTCGGAAGCTGGAGTTATTTATGTAATGACTCACGACTCCGTAGCCTTGGGCGAAGACGGCCCCACTCACCAACCGGTGGAAACTATCGCTTCTCTGCGAGTAATTCCCGATTTGTTGGTAATGCGCCCAGCAGACGGAAATGAAACATCCGGCGCTTACAAAGTGGCAGTTGAAAGCCGCACCCGCCCAACTTTAATGGCTCTGTCGCGCCAAAACTTGCCCAACTTGGCTGGAAGCTCGATCGAAGGCACAGCCAAAGGCGCTTACATTTTGTCCGACGACGGTGGCACTCCCGACATCATTTTAATCGGCACCGGCGGCGAAACATACCTCTGCGTTGATGCCGCTGAAAAATTGCGCGCCGCAGGCAATAAAGTGCGCGTAGTTTCGATGCCTTGCTGGGAATTGTTCGACTTACAAGATGCCGCTTACCGCGAATCTGTACTGCCGAAAGCTGTTACTAAACGGTTGGCAGTTGAAGCAGCTTGTAGCTTCGGCTGGGGACGTTATTTGGGTTCCGAAGGCGACAGCCTCAGCATCGACACATTCGGCGCTTCTGCACCGGGTCCCGTTGCTTTAGAAAAGTTTGGCTACACCGTTGATAATGTGGTAGCTAAGGCTCAGGCGCTGTTGGGTTAATAGCAGGAACATAATTTTTGGTGGGGCGGGCTTCAGGCTCGCCCCATTTTTTATAGAAGAAGGAAGAATTTTGGCAACGGATTCGCTTTCTGAGGATGTAACGGATGTAACGGATGGATGAAAGAAGGCTTTAGTTATCGAGGAGAGAAGGCTTTAGTTATCTAAAAGATAAAGAAGAAGGAAGGAAAAGCTAAAATCTCAAATCTGAAATCGGAATATTGGGTTTCACTTCGTTCTACCCAACCTAGAGCTCGCTACAGATCGCGAATCATTGAGAATTGCTATATTAATACTTACGGAAGAAAAGCCAGTTTCTAGGACAATAGTCGGTTTGGCAACGAGGTATCTACCCAGAAACCGAGTTTTTAGCCCCCGCTGCGTCCAAGACTGTATATTTCAAAAATTTGAGAGAGGTTATAAGTAATTGGGTTAAATTACCAATTACCAATTAGTAATTACCACTTCTCGATTATCCATTCCTGATTACCCATTCCATTTATGCTGATTTGGAACTTTTTAAATCACCTGTTATTCACCGGAAATTATATTCCTCACGGCTACTGTTACCTTTGGCAGCGAGAGCTACTCGCGATCCACATAGTGTCAGACTCTATCATTGCCATGGCGTACTATTCAATACCGATATCGCTAATTTATTTTATGCGTCAGCGAAAAGACTTGCCCTTTCGCAACATCTTTTGGCTGTTGGCAGCCTTTATTATCTCCTGCGGCACTACTCATATAATGGAAGTTTGGACGCTTTGGCATCCTGTTTATTGGGTTTCTGGCAGTCTGAAAATTATTACCGCCGCGATTTCTGCCTACACCGCTTTTGCATTAATTCCTTTAGTTCCCCAAGCCTTAACTCTCCTCAGTCCAACTCAATTAGGGATGCTCGATTCAATACTGCAAAAAGAAATCCTTGAACGCCGAGAAACGGAAGCTCGCTATCAAACTTTAACTGAAGCTTCGCCGGTGGGAATATTTTATGCAGATGCTGTTGGAGACTGCTTGTATGTCAACGAGCGCTGGTGTCAAATTTCGGGAATTACCTGCAATGAAGCTTTGGGCAAAGGGTGGTTGCAAGGCATTCATCCAGACGACCGCGAGCGGATTTTTACTGAATGGTATAGCCCCGCGGCCCAGAAACTGCCGTTTAAATCTGAGTACCGCTTTCAAGGCATTAATCATACTCAAATCAGTTGGGTATTCGGTCAAGCTGTCGGTCAAATCGGAGAAAATGGGGAGGTTAAAAGTTATGTGTGTACTATTACTGATATTACAGAACGCAAGCAGGTAGAAGAGGAAAATCGACTGCTCAATGAAACTCTGGAGCATCGAGTCGCTGAGCGCACTGCTCAAATTGAAATTTCTAACCACAAATTGCAAAATGAAATAGCCTACCGCCAAAAAATTGCGATCGCTTTATTGGAATTGACGCAACTGCAAAATGCAATTCTTAATAGCGCTAACTACACAATTATTTCTACAGAACCCGACGGTACAATTAAAACATTTAATCGAGCGGCAGAGCAACTTTTAGGTTATTCGCGAGAAGAAGTGGTGGGGAAAGTCACGGTAGAAATAATTCACGATCCTCTGGAGGTCGCTAAAAGAGCTGAAGTTCTTTCTCAAAAATTGGGGCTGAAAATAGAGCCGGGAATTGAAGCCTTTGTCGCCTTGCCGCGCCGGAAAATCGCTGACGAAAATGAATGGACTTACATTCGCAAAGATGGTTCGCGGTTTCCGGTACTGCTGTCGGTGACTGCCTTATTTGACAGCAACGGAAATATTAACGGTTTTTTGGGTATCGGCCAGGATCTTAGCGATCGCAAACAAGCTGAAAAAGAGCTGCGCGACCTCACTAATGCCTTGCAAAATGCGGTGGAAGGCATTTCGCGGCTGGACATTGATGGACGCTACGTGAAGGTTAACCGAGCTTACGCTCATAAATGCGGTTACGAACCGCAAGAAATGCTTGGCATGAAATGGCAGTACACCGTACATCCGAGCGATGTTGAGATGATGATCTCAGCTTATCAGGAAATGCTAATTTCTGGCCAAGTAGAAGTTGAAGCTAGAGGCGTGCGGAAAAATGGGTCGTTTTTTTACAAGCAATTAACGATGGTAAAAGCTTGCGACGCACAAGGGGTATTTAACGGCCACCACTGTTTTATGAAAGATATCACTGAGCGCAAACTAACTGAAACAGCTTTGCTGGAAAGCGAATTTAAGTACAGGCAAATAGTTGAATTAGCAGAAGAAGGTATTTGGGTAATTGACAGCAATGCCCTCACGACTTACGTGAACCACGCAATGGCGCGAATGCTCGGCTATAGTGAATTAGAAATGTTCGGGCGGTCGATTTTTGATTTTATGGACGAACAGCAAAAACCACAAGCTCTTGATAATTTCCAGCGGCGCAAGCAAGGTATTGGTGAACAACACGAATTTAAATTCAAAAGCAAGGACGGCAAAGATATTTGGACTGATATGTCTACCAGTCCAGTCATGGACTCTCAGGGTAATCTGCTGTCTTGTTGCGCCTTGGTTTACAACATTACAGCCCGCAAAGAAGCAGAGCAGCAAATGCTGCAACTTACAGAAGATTTGAAGCGTTCCAACGAGGAATTAGAACAGTTTGCTTATGTGGCTTCCCACGATTTGCAAGAACCGCTCCGAGCCATTACCAGTTACACTCAATTGCTGGCCCAGCGCTATCAAGGAAATTTGGACGATCGCGCAGATAAGTATATTAATTATATTGTCGATGGCGCCACCAGAATGCAGCAGTTAATTAACGATTTGTTGGCCTATTCGCGCCTGGGAACCAGGGGCCAGGAGTTTGAGCCGGCGGACTGCAAGGCTGCTGTACAGCAAAGTTTGTGTAATTTGCAAATTGCGATCGCCGAAAAGAAAGCTGTCATCACCTGCGACCCGATGCCAACCGTGATGGCGGATGAATTTCAACTGGTGCAATTATTCCAAAATTTGATCGCCAACAGCATCAAATTTTGTCGCCAAGATATCCCCTTGATTCATATCGCTGCCTGCAGGCAAGAGAGCGAATGGGTGATCAGCGTCCGCGATAACGGCATTGGCATCGATCCGCAGTATGCCGAGCGCATTTTCATCATTTTTCAACGCCTGCACGGACGCCGCCAATATTCCGGCACAGGCATAGGTTTGGCAATGTGCAAGCGAATTGTTGAACGCCACGGCGGGCGCATTTGGGTGGAATCTCAGGAGGGAAAAGGAGCGACTTTTTACTTCACTATTCCTATAATTAGTACCTGAAGCCTCAAAATTCAATTTTTTTTATAATCAATAAGGATACGCCGGTTATGAGCGATCGAAGCACTATTAGACCCAGAGAGATTCTGCTGATTGAGGATTCTCCCAGCGATGCCGATTTGGCAAGAGAAGCTCTCGGTCAGGGTAAAATATTGAATAACTTGCACTTTGTGGAGGATGGAGTCGAAGCAATGAAGTTTTTGCGCCGAAAAGAACCCTATCTCAGGGTACCCCGTCCCGACTTAATTTTGCTAGATTTGAATTTGCCCAAAAAAACTGGCGTAGAAGTGCTAACAGAAATTAAGACCGACCAAAGTTTAAAACTAATTCCAGTAGTGATTCTCAGCACTTCAGCCGCCCAAGAGGATATTATCCAGTCCTACTCGCTGCACGCCAACTGTTACATTACCAAGCCAGTAGATTTCGTACAATTTACTAAAGTAATCAGGTTAATTGAGGAATTCTGGCTGGCCGTCGTCCAACTTCCTGTAAATTAAACGAATAGATACTTTGCTGATGAACGATATAATTTTTTTTTAAACGTCTTGACATTCTGCTGGTGGAAAATTCGCCCAGCGATGCTGATACCATAAAAAAAATCCAACTGTAGCCCCGCGATCTCAACCCCGCTAGTCATCTCTAATTTCCCTATCTAAAATCCTTTGATGGCTCGCGATCGCGCCGTCTAAAATCTAAAATCTCAAATGGTATGACTTGGCTTGAGAAAGTCTGGCGTCAAGCAAATTTTTTAACAAGTTGCACAAGACCAGAAGATGGGGTATCAGCAATGAATTTTTTGAAGCAAGAAGGTTTGTATGTGGACGTAGCCTCTCCCGATTTAATTCTGCAGGACTTGAATTTGCCTAAAAAAAAGTAGTTGAGAAGTGTTGCAAGAAATTAACTCAGCACCCAAGTTAAAAATGATTCCGGTGGTAATTATGACAACCTCAGCAGCCGATGAAGAAATTCTCAAGTCTTATGCCCTGTTAGCCCGGTGCTACATTGCTAAGCCTGGCGATTTTAGTCAAGTCGCTAAGCTGGTGAGATGGATTGAGGATTGGTGGCGGGTGGTGGTGACAGTTCCCAAATAATAATTTTCAAGTTGAAAATGGCAAGGGAAAGCAAAAAAGTTTAACCTGAGATGGGTAGAGTAAAAATTTTACAGTCAAAAACGTCTAAGCTATGTGGATTAAGATTCTGTTAGTAGAAGACAATCCTGCTGATGCTGATTTGCTTGCAGAACTGTTAGAAGTATCTGTGGGCGTCCAGTGGGAACTGGTGTCTGTTGAGTTCCTGCATGAGGCGATCGCACAATTGTGTAAACAACCCTTTGATGTAGTTTTGCTCGACCTTTCTTTGCCGGACAGCCGCGGTTTGGAAACCCTAACTCGCCTGCGAGAAGTTGCCCCGGATACGGCAATGGTGGTAATGACGGGCTTGGATGATGAGGCGATCGCACTTGAATCAGTTCGCTTGGGAGCTCAAGATTACATTGTTAAAGGTCAAATTACTACTCAATTATTAGTGCGGACGATCCGCTACGCGATCGAACGATCTCAAACATTTCAAATGCTGCGGGAAAGCGAGCGGCGTTTTCGGGCGATTTTTGACTCTTCGTTTCAGCTAACAAAGCTGCTGACTCCCGAAGGAATCGTGCTGGAAGTGAACGAGACAGCCCTCGAGTTTACAGGAATGCGATTGGAGGATATTGTCGGCCGGCCGATTTGGGAAATGGCGATTTGGGCTCAGTCGCTACAGGTTTGCGAACAATTGCAATCGGCGATCGGCTCATCAAGTCGCGGCGAGTTTTTCCGCAGCGAAATCGACTTGTTAGCCAAAAGCGGCCAAATTGTGACACTTGATTTCTCACTGAAACCTGTTAAAAATGAGACAGGACAAGTTTTGCTGCTGATTGCTGAAGCCCGTGACATTAGCGATCGCAAACTCGCGACAGCCGAAATTCTCAAAACACTCGCACGAGAAAAGGAACTTTCAGAACTGCGAGCTAAATTTGTCACAATGGTTTCCCACGAGTTCCGCACCCCCTTGACAACGATCCAATTTTCGGCGGGATTGCTGCAAGATTACAGTTCTCAGTGGTCAGAAGATAAAAAATCTACTCATTTTGTCCGGATTCAATTAGCCATTAAACGGATGACAGAGTTATTAGAAGATATCCTTGTAATTGGCAAAATAGAAGCAAATACCTTGCAGTTTCAACCGATTTCCTTAAACCTCGAAAAATTTTGCCGTCAACTGGTAGAAGAGCAGCAGCTCAACGACAGCAACCAACACCCGATCATTTTCCAACATGAAGGCGGCAACTGCGACGCTCAAATGGATGAAAAACTGCTGCAGCAAATGTTGGGAAACGTCCTCTCCAATGCCCTCAAATATTCTCCCGTCGCCAGTACAGTTTCCTTGCACCTCAACTGTAAAAACAAACAAGCTGTTTTCCAAGTTCAAGACCGGGGTATCGGGATTCCTCAAGCCGATCGAGAGCGGATATTAGAAACTTTTTACCGAGCTACAAATGTCGGGACTATTTCGGGAACAGGTCTCGGTTTAGCAATTGTGAAAAGGGCTGTGGAGCTTCACGGCGGCAAACTCGCGATCGACAGTCAAGAAGGAAAAGGCACAACTTTCACTATTACCTTGCCTTTGATTTGCGCTAGCATATAATAACTGAATTATAGAAGAAGGCAGAAGGCATAACAAGACTTTAATTATCTAGGAGAGAAGGAAAAAGCCATCGACCGCATGGGGAAAGGATCGGTAAGAACGTCCTAAGCGTCTTGGCGGTTACTATATAAACTAAAAACATCCGCAGCTTAAGACTCAATCGAGTTCATAAATAAACAAATTTGTCAAGTGTCTGAACGCAGGTTTTTCACAACAAACTACTAACTAAAAGGAGCAATAACCGTGGCAAAGATTTTGGTAATTGAAGACGAAGAGTCGATTAGAGAAAATATTTTAGACTTGCTGGAAGCCGAGAATTTTGAAGGAATTGGAGCGATTAACGGCAAAGTCGGCATCAAACTGGCGAACGAACAAATCCCGGATTTAATTTTGTGCGACATGATGATGCCGGAAGTAGACGGTCACGGCGTCCTCAAAGCTTTGCGATCCGAACCCCTAACTGCCACAATTCCGTTTATTTTCCTCACAGCCAAAGCCGATAAAAGTGACATTCGCACGGGCATGGAACAGGGAGCTGACGATTACATTACTAAGCCTTGTACGCCGCAAGAATTGCTAAAAGCAATTGCTATTCGACTTGAGAAACAGAAAACTATTAGCAGGCAATCTCAAAAAACTCTAGACGAATTGCGCACCAATATTAGTATGTCCCTCCCCCACGAATTGCGGACTCCTTTGAATGCCATTATGGGTTTTTCCGAGCTAATTCTGTCAGAATATCAGGTCTTAAAGGAATCAGATATTTTAGAGATGATCGGTCAAATTCAAACTTCCGGTCATCGCTTGTACAGGCTGATTCAGAACTTTTTGCTGTATGCAGAACTCGAGATAGCCGCGACAAATCCCGAACTGCTAAAGGAGATGCGCAATAGCGAATTTAGCTGCGTAAAATCTTTGCTGACTCAAAAAGCGCGGCAGCAAGCGAAACACGCGAATAGAACAGACGATTTACAATTAAACTTGCACGATTCGTCGGTCGCTATTGATTCTGTGAGACTCGCAAAAATTGTTGAGGAACTCTTGGACAATGCCTTCAAATTTTCTTTAGAAGGAACGCCGGTTGTCTTAAGCACTTTGGTGGAAAATCAGACTTTTATTCTGTCTGTAAAAGACAAAGGTCGCGGCATGACGGCCGATCAGATTGCACAGCTAGAAGCTTATAGGCAGTTCGATCGCAAACTTTACCAACAAGCAGGTTTGGGATTGGGTTTGGCCATAGTTCAACGCCTTGCAGAATTGCACGGAGGAAAATTTAAAATAGAAAGTTTGCCACAGCAAGAAACTATAGTTTGCGTTTCTCTGCCTGTCTAAACAATGATTAGACCTGTTTCAAAAAAGAATGCAACTGTATGCAAACTCCAAACCCTTATGGAATAAGTCATTCCCAATTCTCAAATCTCAAATGGTATTATGCAGGAGGGAGAACCCGTTTCAGACACCGCTGCATATAAATTTGAGCTACGTTATCCGTAGGGTTGATTTGCAAGCACCCCGAAAAGAATCTTGTAGCTTCGACACACCTGTCACTATTGTAGAGTACCAAAGCTTGCTCAAAGAGTGTCTTTGTCTCTAACTTTTTCTGTCGTAACTCTGGCGGATCGGCCGCAAATACTTCATAAACTGTTACCATTTGCGATTTGCCTTTAACTGTTACGCGATCGATCAACCTCAAATCATAAATATCGTTCAACTCTATAAAAGTATTCTGAGTAATTAACATCGAAACTCCATACTCTTTCGTTAAAGTTTCCACGCGGGAGGCTAAGTTTACCGCATCGCTAATCACCGTGCTGTCCATCCGACTTTGGCCGCCAACCGTGCCTAACATCAAAGAACCCGTATTGATTCCAATGCCAATTTGTAGCGGCGGGCAATCGGGTCGATTGCGACTAATATTATACTCGTTAAGCTCTTCTAGCATAGCAATTCCAGCTTTCACAGCATCGTCCGCACTGCCATCAAACAGCGCCATAATCGCATCGCCAATGTATTTATCAATAAAACCAAAATTTTGAGTAATTGCCGGTTCCATCCGCGACAAATAAGCATTAATAAATTGAAAATTTTCTGCGGGAGTCATCGTTTCAGAAAGAGAAGTGAAATCGCGAATATCTGAAAACAGCACCGACATTTCTTTCTGTACCTGATCGCCTAATTGTACTTCCAGAATACTTTCATATCCCAGAAAGTGGAGAAATTGGTGCGGCACAAACCGCCCGTAAGCGTCTGTTAGTTTTTCTTCCGCTGCTAAAGCTTTTTGCAACTCGTTTGTGAATTGGCGGCGCTCGGTTTCTACCTCTTGACGTTCTGTGATGTCTTGAAAAGCCGCGATCGCGTAAACTATGTTTTTCCGTTCGTCGTAGATTGGAGTCGCCCAAACCTCGATCGGCACAATCCGATCCGACCTATGAATTTCTAGATTGTCCATACGCACAAATTCTCCCCGCAACGCCCGCATAATCGGTTGGAGATCGATCGGATACAATTGATTAGTTGCAGCGTTGTAAAAATGATAAGCTTCGGGAAATTTGTCAGTACCCACATCAGAAATTAAACCTTGGGCTAGTATTCTTTCGCCCCAAGAATTCATGTAAAAAGGTTTACCCTTACCATCCACAACAAATATTCCCACCGGCATCGCTTCCAGGAATTGAGTCAATCGGCTTTCGCTTTCTGACAGTGCCTCATTTAACTTTTCTTGAGCTACCAAAGCTTTTTCCAAATCATTCGTAAACCTGAGCCGTTCCACATCTACCAGTCTTCGCAAAGTAATATCCTCAGCAAAACCCTGATAGTAAAGCACTTCACCCCTAGCATCAAAAACAGTGCGCGCGTCCTCAGAAATCCAGATAATACTGCCATCTCGGCGGTAAACTTCCGACTCAAACTCAGACAGAGTACCGTACTGTTCCATCAGCGCGAAAAACTCTTGACGGCGGTTCGGTTCCACGTATAATTGCCGCTCAATATCATTAACACTTGCGATCAATTCTTCAGGGGAATCATAGCCGTAGATTTGAGCGAGAGCAGGATTAGCACTAATCAACTTTCCGTCAGTTGCAGTCTGAAAAATACCTTCAAGAGCATTTTCAAATATTCGGCGATACTTCTCTTCAGCTTGGACAAGCGCTGCTTCAGCTTGCTTTCGTTCCGTAATATCAGTAAAAGCAATAATTCCGTAGGAAATATCCCCGATAGAATCATAAATAGGAGTTGCCCAACTCTCCACCGGGATAATCTTGTCGCCAGTCCGAATTTCTACACCCTCAGTCCGGACACTTTCGCCCCTCAGCGCCTGCATAATTGGCAAGTCTTCCACGGGGCATCTCTGATTAGTTCCGGCTTTATAGAATTGATAAATTGCTGCTTTCTGCTCCGAATTAATATGTGGCACAGTGCCTTTGCCAAATACCTTCCGCGCCTTCTGATTTGCGTAAAAAGATTGACCGTTCGCATCAAGCACGCACACGCCTAACGGCATAGCTTCCAGGTATTGTGTCAACCGACTTTCGTTTTCGTGGAGTTTGGCAATCAGCATCGCTTGCTTGCGATTTAATTTTGCCAACTCCTGATTCATCTCCTGAAGTTCTATTTGTTTTTCCGCTAATTGTTTATCTTGAAAATATCTATATATTGCCTCAGTAACAGTTAATTTTAAGTCCTCACATTGCCAAGGTTTAGGTATGTATCGGTACAATTTAGCATAGTTAATAGCATTGGCTACCGCCTCCAAGTCAGCCTGCCCCGTCAGCATAATCTTGAGACTATTCGGCGAGATAGCATAAACGCTCCTTAATAGCTCGTCTCCTTTCATATTAGGCATGATCTGATCGGAAATAACCACAGGAACTTCATACTGATCTGCTAAAAGTTCTGACAGCAACTCTAAAGCTTCTTCGCCGCTTTGGGCTGTTTCAATTAAATATTTATCTTCAAAGGCTTTTAGCAAGTCTATTTCCAGACTATCGAGTATAGTCTGCTCATCATCGACACAAATAATGACTGGCTTTTTCATAAATTTGCTAGACCCGACTTAATCGCTTCAATTAATTCTTGATTTTGCCAAGGCTTTTGTATGAAAGCATGAAGATTTGCTTCAAATTTTGTTCGTTCGATTGCTTCTTTGTCTGCTTGTCCCGTCAGCATCACTGTCACAATCTGCGGATATTTATGATGAATTTTAATTAGCAACTCATCTCCTTTCATTCCGGGCATCAACCAATCAGAGACAATGACTAGAATCTTAACCTCAGCTTCACATAGCTCTTCAATAATCTCCAGGGCTTCGACAGCACTTTCAGCAAATTCGCAAAGATATTTACCGTTAAATGCCTGTTGCAGTTCAATTTCCAGACTTTCCAACACTCCTACTTCATCGTCAACACACAAAATTGCTGATTTAGACATCGCTAGTTTCCTCGTTTAGTTTGGGAGGGTGAACCCCGATAGGTAAGCACACTGTTTTCCCAATTCTACATTCCGCGCGGGTAGACTGCAAATTTTTAGCCCCAAACTTCACTCTGCGACGCTTTACCTACTCTGTTAAATTAATCGGCAAAGACACTGTAAATGCAGTTTGACCGGGGACCGACTCCACATCAATTTTACCCTGATGTTTTTCAATTATTTTTTTGACAATATCCAATCCCAACCCGCTACCTTCTCCTGCAGGTTTGGTAGTAAAAAACGGCTCATAAATTTTCGGCAAAATCTCCGGTGGAATCCCCTTACCGCTGTCAGTAATTTTTACCAAAACGCTGGTATCTTTCTGCACCGCCTCAATTGTTAAAGTTCCTTGATTGTCCATCGCTTGTAAGGCATTGTGAATTAAATTTGTCCAAACTTGATTTAGTTCGTCGGGATAACACAGTACCGCAGGCAATTGAGCTTGATAGTTTCTGACGACTTCCACACCCTGCTTGATCTGGTTCTGATAAAGAGTTAATACAGTTTCAATTCCATCGGTAATATTCACCTGTATTTTTTCCCCATTGACATCGTAACGCGCATAATTTTTTAGGGCAAATACGACTTTTGCAGCGCGTTCAGTAGCGGTAGCGATGGTTCGGGCGCTTCTGTGAATGCTAGCAAAGTCGTAGGCTGTTTTTATAATATTTTCGCTGTCAGGGTCTTTGAGCAACGGCAAGAATTCTTGCAGATTTTCCGGCAATCCGATATTGACTAAAATGCTAGCAAGGCTGTCAGCATTGCCAATCCCTTCCGACTCTAGTTGCTGCTTCACACCTTTTTTCAATCCCCGTTTTTCTCGCGTAGATAAAGAGTAAGTTTGTTGGCTGGAACTCTGCATCAAACTCACGAAATCATGCTGGCGTTCGGTTGACAGTTCTTTAAAAAAAACTGGCAAACTTTCGAGATTGTTATCCAAAAAGCTGGTAATATTTCCAATAGACGATCGAATCGCCCCCAGCGGCGTATTAATTTCGTGAGCAATGCCCGCAATTAGTTGCCCTAAAGCGGCCATTTTTTCCGATTGCACTAATTGATTCTGAGTTGCTTGCAGTTGGTCTAAAGTGACTGTCAGTTCATCGTTTTTCTGTTGCAGCTTTTTTTGCAACTGGCACATGGCTAAATGGGTTTCTACCCTAACTAGAACCTCTTCCATCTGAAAGGGTTTGGTAATATAATCTACCCCGCCCACAGCAAAGGCTTTGACCTTATCTAGTACGTCATTAATCGCGCTAATAAAAATTACCGGAATGTTGCGAGTGCGTTCATCAGCTTTGATTTTTTCGCAAACTTCGTACCCATTCATTTCGGGCATCATAATATCCAGCAAAATCAAATCGGGAGGCATACCTTTTGCCGCCGAAAGCGCTAACTCCCCGCTAGGTACGGGGCGGACTTTATAGCCCTGGCCATTCAAAATTCCGGCTAGCAGCCTCAAATTAGCTGGGGTGTCGTCAACTACTAAAATATTACCGCGATCGGTGGTAGGAAGGTCGTTATTCATGTGATATTGCTTGAGATATTAACTTTAAAACTTTGTCGTACTCGAAATTTTCTATACAATTCGCGATCGCACCTGCAGTTACTGCATCCTTTAATCGAATTTGCTCGATCAAGCTATCAATTAAATCCATATCTGCATTCAGTATTGCCAGCTTTAAATCAGCTACCAGCGACTCAGGCAATTTCACGAAATCAGCAGCAGTCATTGTGCGATCGCCCTCTTGGATTGTCAATAAATTAGCTTGACCGCGATCTTCATAAATATAGCGCACTCCGATATGTTTGTGCATAGCATCGAAAATATCTGCTTCCCGGAAAGGTTTCCGCATAAAAGCATCGCAGCCCGCCGACAAGATAACTGCCCGTTCTTCCTCCAAAACGCTCGCAGTCAGCGCAATAATCGCAGTAGCTTGACCTTTAATAGTGCTTTTAATATATTGCGTTGCTTCGTAGCCGTCCATCACGGGCATCCTCATGTCCATCCAAATTAAATGCGGTTCCCAACTGTCCCAAATTTCAATAGCTTCTTGACCGTTAGTAGCTTCTTTCAGTTCAAAACCCAGAGGATTGAGAAGTTTAATTAGCAGTTGGCGATTTAGCGGTTTGTCGTCTACTATCAAAATTCGATAGGTGGGTTGGTTGGGTTCCAGGGCAATAACATTGCGGGTCGGTTTTGGGCTTTCAATATCAGCCGCATCGACCGCAATCACTTGAATGTCAAACTTAAAATTAGTTCCCTTACCAACAGCAGAACAGACGCTCATTTGCCCACCCATTAATTCCACAAATTTGCGGCTAATTGGCAATCCCAAGCCTGTACCTTCTTGCGAATTTTTCCCGGTTTGGGTTTGCACGAAAGCTTCAAAAAGATCGTCTAATTCATTGGTAGCAATACCGGGACCAGTATCTTCGACTTCAAAATGGAGGAATAAGGAAGAGGCAGATTCTGCCTCGTCATTTTGGGTGGCAAAAATCGCGTTTTTAGATTGACTTAATTGGGATATTTCCAGATTATTACGGGCGGGAACTTCTGTAGTTATTATTTGTTCGCACAGATAAAGTCTTTCTCCTTCTGCCTGCTGATTCCTGCCTGATGACTGCTTGCTAACTCTGACCGATACACCGCCCTCATCGGTAAATTTAAGAGCGTTATTGAGCAAATTAATTAAGATTTGCCGCAACTTTAGCTCGTCACTTTCAACGTATTGTGGCACGTCGGGACTGCGGTAAAAAACTAACTGCAAGTGCTTGTCATCTGCTTTGAGTTGAAACATATCTTCCAAGTCGTTGAGCAGGCGATAGAGATCAAATTTTTTGGGATAGAGGGTGGTGCGCCCCGATTCAATTTTAGATAAATCGAGCACGTTATTAATCAGGGTAAGCAGGTGTTCTCCGCTGCTGCTAATTATGCTAATGTTTTCTTGATGTTCTGGCGATAGAGTTTGGCTGCGAGTCATCAGTTGGGAAAAGCCGAGAATTGCATTGAGAGGCGATCGCAATTCGTGGCTCATGTTAGCAAGAAAGGCGCTTTTAGCTTGATTCGCTACTTCCGCTTTGTCTTTAGCTACAGCCAATTCTGCCGTCCGCTCTTGCACTCGGTGTTCTAAAGTTTCAAAAGATTGTTGCAGTTGTTGAGCCATGCTGTTAAATGACTTGGCTAATTCCCCCAATTCGTCGGAGCGTTGGCTTTCTACTGTTTTGTCCCATTCACCTTTAGCAATATTTTTGGCGGCTGTATTTAAGCGCAAAATAGGATTTGTCACCCAGCGAGAAGTCAGAATGCCGATCGCCACGGCTACTCCTAAAGCTGCCAAACAAAGCAAAAGCGCTGTGCGGGTATTGGCTTCAATTTCTTTGGTGAAATCTGCTTCGGGAACAACTACGACAATCAGCCAGTCTAAACCTTTGCCGTCTTGGAATGGTAGAACTTTTACAAATTGTCGTTTGCCGTCTATTTCAAAATTCAATAGATAGGAAGTTTTAATTTCCTTTAATTCCCCAAAACGAGCTGCTACATATCTAGCTGTAGCTTGAGTCGAGGGGTCAACACTCTCGGATGCTTTGAACAGTTCTTTTTTATTATCTTTGGTACGGAATGGTTGTTCGGCAGTTGAAGTTGCCAGTAACGTACCATTTTTTTCGACAATAAATGCTTGCCCGGATTGGCCAATTTTGAGACTGTTTAAAAATCTCCCAATATGGTCTAGACGCAAGGCAGAAATTAATACTCCTTTTAGCTGATTATTCTCGTATACGGGTTGGAGTGCGCTGAGTATCAATGTCGGTTCTAGAAACGAAATATAAACGGAACTCCAAGTTGGTTTGCCGACATTAGCCGCATTTTGGTACGAAGGATGTTCGCGGATGTCAAAGTTTTCGACAACTGTTGCTACGCTAGTGCGATCGCCTGTATCATTAGTATTATAAGAATAAAAATCAAAACCAGTAGATTGGCCTGACACATTAATCATTAGAGAGTCATTTGACAGTTTTTCTCCGGTCCGATAATCTCCATCCTTGTTGCCAACGGAGGTAAAATTGATATAGGGATATAATTGTA
Organism: Microcoleus vaginatus BM001213989; assembly: GCA_036700245.1. Taxonomy (GTDB): domain Bacteria; phylum Cyanobacteriota; class Cyanobacteriia; order Cyanobacteriales; family Microcoleaceae; genus Microcoleus. The sequence goes on along the minus strand of JAUBOM010000039.1, from coordinate 30,313 downwards.
CTTGCCGCCAAAGATATTTCTCCCAAGCTGATAAGTTTTCCATCTTTAACAACCCGAGCAAGACAGCATCCAGCTTGCTTTGATTGATTTGATGGGGAGTTGTCAGGTAAGCTTGCAGGTTTTGCTCGACACGCAAACTCACCTCGCTCATTAACTGAGTGGCAAGGTTATTAACTGCTTTTTGTCCGTTTCTAAAAGACAGATATCCTACGAGTCCCACGGCTCCTACGATTTGCAGTATAAATGGAACTATGAGAACTGTTCGCAGCGGTAATTTGTCTAAAATTTTAGAAACCATAAGATTGAGATGTTTGGTGAACTTAGTCGAGAACCGTCCTTGCACAACCTGTCTTAACAGCAGCACCATTTACTGCCGACTAACCAGAGAGAATTGCTGCAGGCCATATTACCGACGGTAGATGCTAAACTCCGATCGAATGTGAACCTAATCTTTGCTATATTAAAGCCTATTATTTTACCGATTGTTGTATTATTTTGACCATTTAGGTAGAATTTGCAGTCTCTGGCTTCGAGAACTGCCTGATACACGATCGCGCGGGCGAGTTGAACCCTTATGGGTCAAGCGGTTTGGAGGCAGGTCAGGAAATTTGCGATCGGCACTCGCCATTTTCCGCAAGACGTGTTATACTCAAAAAAGTCGAGGGCACGTAGCTCAGTGGATAGAGCATCAGGTTCCGGTCCTGAGGGTCGGGGGTTCAAATCCCTCCGTGCTCATTTAAATTTATCAAAAAATTTGGTTTAAAACCCCCTCATAAAAGGACTGCTTTGTGTTATAATGGCGCTTCCGTAGGTATAGGGAACTGCCACGACTCGCTTATGGACGGGTCGAAAACCTAAGACTATTTCGGTAGCGGATTTTGATCAAGTGTCAAGAATCACCGCACGTTCAATCGGGCCCTGAGTGTTTCAACGAATGACTGATTTTGAGAGACCGGGGACAGGTTTTTGTCCTCGGTCTCAATTATTGTGATTTAAGCGTCAGTGCCAAAAATCGAATTGGCGCTGTACTCGCAGATCCGGGACTGATTGCGCCCCTGTTGCTTGGCACCGTAGAGTCCACGATCTGCGATCGCAATCAAGTCAGCCGGTGATAGTTCCGAAATCGGAATCAAGTTGGCGATACCCATACTAATAGTAACTACATCGCTCACATCAGAGGTTTTGTGAGGAATATTTAAAGCTTGAATAGCAGCGTGAATCCGTTGGGCCACCGCACTCGCTCCTTCAAGATCAGTATTAGGCAAAATGATGGCAAATTCTTCCCCGCCGTAACGCGCCACCAAATCCGCCGAACCGTACACCACCTTTTGCACAGTCTGAGCAAGTTTGAACAGGCAATCATCCCCCATTTGATGACCGTAGCAATCATTATAACGTTTGAAATAATCCACATCAAACAACAAAAGAGAAATCGGTTTTTGTTCCCGGTATAGCCGCTGCCATTCATGCTCTAAGCGGTCATTAAAACAGCGGCGATTAGCAATTTGAGTCAACCCATCAATATTGACCACTTGTTCTAAGAGGTGAGTAGCCCGGGCTAGTTCTTCGTTAGAGAGTGCAAGTTGTTGATTAATTACTCTCAGTCGCGCTTGGGCCTGCTGCCTTTCTACCAATTCCTTCTGCAACTTCTGAAAAATATCCGCTTGTTTAATGGCGATCGCTAACTGATTAGCGATCTGCTTAACAAGGTCAATTTCACATTCTTCCCATTGCCGAGGAGCCGAACATTGATGGATACATAACAACCCCCACAAATCTTGTCCATTAAGCAACGGCACCACTAAATTAGCCAGAACCGGAAATTGTTTCCAAAGAGCGCGGTAACAGTGTTGAAGGTCAATCTTATTGATATCTTCTACTACCTGCATTCTACCTTCTTGATAGGAATCACGGTATAGTTCACCACAAAAATGGTCGTTAAGTTGATTTATACTTACCAAGTTACATCCTTCGCCTACGGATTCTGAAACAAACTCACCATATTCAAAATTACTGTCAGGATAGAACTTAAATATGCCGACGCGCTCGGCATCAAGAAACAGGCGAATCTCCTGGGAAGCCATCTCAAAAATTGTAGACAAATCAAGAGATTGACGGATGTGGTGAGTAATTTCTTGAAGTAATATCGCTTTGTCGTACTGTTGCCGCAGAGCGATTTCCGCTTGCTTTTGGGCGAGGATAGCTGCCTCTGCTGCTTTTTTTGCTTTAATAATTTCACCTTCGTACAGGATACGCTGGCGGATACAGATCAAAATGCAATCAGTAACGAATTTTCCCCCCTTCTCCCGACGCACAGCGTTGATCAGCATGGGTATATCAATACCCTGCTTTGACCTTAATGAGAAGTAAATTTCCTCTACTTTACCGTGGAGCTTCAACAGGGGGAAGAAATGGGTTTGAAAGAAAATCCGGCTGCCGATCGGCAGAATGAATTCCATCTTCTGTTCCCGCAGTTCATCGGTTTCGTGTCCGAGTAATTGCAGTAATGTGGCGTTGACGATTACGATCGTACCATCGTCAGCAAACGAGAGGAATCCACAGGGTGACGTATTGAGTAGATCGTCTATCTGGTAGGTCATGTTTGCTATACAATTCAGGTAGTATGAGGTGCACTCAAATACTTCTTCATCATCTCGATCGTCTCTTGTGGATGACTCATGTGCGGGCAATGTCCCGTAGCTTTCATCAGCCCTAGCGTACTTTTAGGCAGGTGGCGGTGGAGGTAATGCCCTACCTCGGTGGGAGCGATCGCGTCATCAGCACATTGCAATATCAGTGAAGGTACTGACACCTTGGGTAAATCACTGCGATTGTCCGAGTAAAAAGTCACCTCGGCAAAGCGACTTGCTATCACCGGATCGGTGGAGCAAAAACTTGCCTCAAGCTCATATATTAACTCCGGACGATCCTGATTCTGCATCACGATTGGCGCCAGAAAGCTTGCCCAACCAATGTAATTTTTCTCCATGATATCGAGGAGATCCTCAATATCTTTGCGCTCAAACCCTCCGTAATAATTTGGTAAATCATTGATGTAGCAGGGTGAAGGCCCTAGGAGAATCAGGCGATCCCAGTAATTAGGAGCTTGAATTGAGGACACAATGCCGATCATACTGCTGACAGAATGGCCGACAAAAATTACATCAGTCAACGCCAATTCTTCACAGATATCGAGGACATCCTGAACATAGCCATTGAGGTCGCTGTACCGTTTAGAACTATAGGCACTAATATCAGACTTGCCACAACCTACATAATCGAATAGGATGATTTTGTAGTTTTTCTCGAAGGCCGGTGTTACGAAACGCCACATATTTTGATCGCACCCAAATCCATGAGCAAACATCATGGTCTGGGTGCCTTGTCCAAACAATCTTATATTATTTCTCCGAAGAATTTTTTTGGTCATTTGAGGGACACGAGGATTAAATTGATTATAAGACTTTTGGGCGCTTTTATAAGGATTGCTCATCCCAAATAGTGGTAGACAACAATTCAGGATGTCGGATTAATTGAGTGGCAACCTCAGCACTGACAGGCTTGCTAAACATATAACCCTGGCCGATTTCACAGCCGATCCCTTGTAACTATTGCCATTGCGCTGGGGTTTCAATTCCTTGGGCAATTGTGTCCTGATTTAAGCCAGGTGCCATTGCAGCTAGGGCCTTGGCAATTGAGCGATCCCTCGGCTCGCTGGCTAAATCGCGCACAAATGAGCGATCGATTTTGAGCGACTTCACCGTTTAAGTTTTCAGGTAGTTAAAAGCAGCATAGCCAGTCCCAAAATCCTCGACAGAAATCCCAATACCACGCTCCTATAATTGGCTCAAAACATTGTAGGTAATCTCAAAATTAAGCATCATTGCCGTTTCGGTAATCTCTAGCCCTAGATATTTCGGCTTCATCTCGGTGCGCTCAAGAATGCGATCGCTCTTAGCGATTAAAGTCGGTTGGGAGAGTTGACGTGCCGACAGATTCACCGCGATATTAGGAAGAATTACTCCTCCTCCTAGCCACTGCTGATATTGCCAACAAGCTTGCTCTAAAATCCATTCGCCCAATGACCAAATCAATGCAGTTTATAAAGGCGATGGGAGTAAATCGATCGGAAGGAATCCAACCTAGTTCAGGAGAATGCCATCGTAGGAGAACTTCAACACCAGCAAGCCTACCTGTTTGTAAATCGAGCTGAGGCTGATAATACAGCAAGCATTCGCCTTCCAAGCACAATTCAAGGGATTTTTGATTGCCTGGGTATTGGATTCGGGCGAAGGTCTTGTTGCTATGTAAAAACTATAGGTATTGCACCCCCAGCCCTTAACACGATATAGGGCAATATCTGCATTTTTGAGCAAGGTATCGACATTCATTCCAGCTTGTGGATATAGGGAGGTGCCAATACTGGTGGTGATGTGTAAATAATGGTTTTTGAGAATAAAAGTGGGTTTAAGGGCTTCTTGGATAGTGGTGCATCTAACCGCGCATCACGCCCACTCAGCTTGGTGAACAGGATTGCTCCATTCGTCCCCACCCCAGCGGGCCAAGCTCTTCAACAAGCCTTTGAGCAACTGCTTTGAGCAAGTCATCTCCCACACGATGCCCTAATGTATCCTTAATCGTTTTAAACCGATCTAAATCCAGGAATAAAACTGCCAAAAAACTGCCTAATTTCTGATTTAGAGCGATTTCTAGAGAGAGCTTTGGGTTAAATAAGATGATCGGCAGACCAACGATGGTGGGAAATAAGCGGCGAATCATCACACCACCGGCCCACTCGCTGCTACATATCACCCTCCCAGTTGAGTTCTCATATTTTTGTAGAGGCAATCCCCCGTTGCCTAAATCTAGGGGTAGTAGAGATAGGCACGGCCCGGCACTAAGCTGCTAAACCTGAAAGGTTTTCTGTTATGTTTGAGGGTTGGATGGCGAAAGGATTTTATGCTTTTTGATACGTCATTGAAATATACAATTTAGATGCGCAACAGTTTACCCCAAGATTTTTACCACAACCTATAGCAATCCTTGCAGAAGCCATAAATTTTTTACCCCACCCCAACCCTCCCCTTAGTAAGGGGAGAGAGTAAGAAATTCACAAATGATTTAGGATTGCTATATTTAGTCGGATTGCTCTAGCAGAAGGCACTGATGCAGAAGGCAATAAAAGCTCATATTTCAGCAATTAAGAACCTCCCAAATATGGTCGCGGTTACTATAAATGTTCACAAACTCCTCAAATTAAAAAAGTTGGGTTTCCTAGCTCAACCCAACCTACTTTTAATCAAGAATCACTGCTAACTCTCAAATATCCTCATCGTCTTCACCTTGCACGCCCTGGAGAATCCGGGATAGCTCACTCTTCTCATTAATCGTAATCCGAGTAGGAGAACCGCTGATAATCCGTTCGTAACCACGGAACGAATCTTTAATTTGCGGCCCTCTTTCAGTAATCGTGTATTCCCGAATTCCTTTATCGTGCCAGGAACCGCGCATCTTAAACACATTAATGGCCCGCGACATTTCTCCTCGAATCTCTACATACTGCAGCATGATAATCGTGTCAGTAATCGTAGAAATATGGGAGTCTGTAATCGAATGAGAACCCATAAACTGGTCGCTTGTATTCGTGAAAAAGCCGGTTATTTCTTCCTGCTTCGCAAAACCTGTCACTCCAATCACAAATTGCCTGAAAGCATTATTGCTGACACCCCTAGCTAAGGCCGACAGTGAGTCTATAGCAATTCGAGAAGGTTTGAACTCAGCAATTTCTGATTTAATAGTCTGCAAGTGGTCTTCCAAACCCGCAGATTCCGGGTAAGTACACAGCAGCTTCAGCAGTCCTTTCTCTTCCATTTCCTCAAAATCAATGCCCCAAGAATAAGCATTGCGGAACAACTGAGCCCGCGACTCTTCATAGGCAAACAGCAGCGCCCGATTGCCGTTCATACAAGCATTCTGCAAGAACTTGCTCACCAAGAGCGTTTTGCCGGTTCCCGTTGCACCCGTAGCCAAAATAATTGAGTCTTTGAAGAAACCGCCACCGCACATCTCGTCGAGAGTTTTATCGCCGGAAGAAACCCGCACGTTAGAAGACTTTTGAGTTAATCGCATCGCCCCCAATGGGAAAATATTAATTCCGTCATTAGTCATAGTAAAAGGATATTCGCCCTTCATGTGAGTTGTACCGCGCAACTTCAAAATTTCCATTGTGCGGCGGCGGCGTTCTCCTTCCAAAACGTTGCGAACAATCACTACATTATCCGACACAAACTCTTCCACTCCAAACCGCGCTACCGGGCCGTATTCTTCCACCCGTTCCGTAGTCATAACTGTAGTTGCTCCTACTTGTTTGAGGCGCGCAACTAAACGAAAAATTTCTCGTCGCACCACCGATGCAGCGTCGTACTGCTGAAAGACGGCTGTTACCGAATCTATAGAAACCCGCTTGGCTTTGTACTTGCGAATGGCGTACTGAATTCGCTCAATTAAGGCTGATAAATCAAAATTTCCTACGATATCTTGACCTTCCGGATCGGGGGAAGCGTCCAAAATAAATAGCTTGCCTTCATCGATCAACTGTGCCAGATCCCAACCGAAACTGCAAGCATTTTTAATAATATCTGCGGGAGATTCTTCAAAAGTTACGAACACTCCAGCTTCGTCAAAATGGGTAATTCCGTTATAGAGAAATTGTACGGCAAATAAAGTTTTTCCCGTTCCTGACGTGCCGCTGACTAGGGTGGTTCTGCCAAGTGGCATTCCGCCGTGACTGATGTCATCGAAACCCTCAATCATGGTGCGGATTTTTTCAACTCCTGCGGTTACCAATCCTTCTCGTGGAACTGTTTGACTAATTTCATTCATGTCGATTTTTATCAACTCTCAGTATTCTTTAGTTGTCAGTCATTAACCGCCGATCATGAGTCTTTGTACCCAGCTTTTAGTTTTGACTCTTGCTCAATAACTAATGACTGCTGACTGCTGACTAATGACCCCGCCCAAAAACAGATACCGTGCCACGTACTCCTGTCGTGGAGAGATCAAAATTTTAGACTCTTGTTCAAGCTCCCAGATTCATCTGTGGAGTAAATCTAAAATCTCAAATCGTTCGACGGCTCGCGCGACTCGACGGCTCGACTGAGCGCTCGCCGAAGGTTTCACTCCCCCATCTCAAGGCTCAAATCGACTGACTCTGACCTGATTATCTTATGAATTCAGGTTTTCTTCCCGAAGTTCTTCATAGAGCAAATCTAATCCTATCAGAACTTTCTCGCGATCGGACAAATCGCCAATAATTTTTCGCACCGGGGGCGGCAGAATTTTCGACAGTGTTGGGGTTGCCAATATTTTATCCTCTTCTGCTAGCTGAGGATTTTTGAGAACGTCTATGACTTTCAGCGCGTAGACTCCTTGAAATTCTTGTTCTAAAATGTCCTTGAGGGTTTTTAAAGCTCGCACGGAGTTGGGAGTATTCCCTGCAACGTACAGCTTCAGAACGTAGGTTTTCTTCAGAGAACTCATAAACTTTTTTAAATGTTGAGTATTAGTTGTCAGATGTTAGTTATAGTTGTTATTTGTCTTGAATCCGCTGTTCTTTGTTATTTTATAATAATTTCCGCCTCGCGAGCGCGCGCCCGTTTGTCTTCTTCTTTCTCCTTTGTTAAATTCTATCTTCTACCTTCTTCTTGCTTAAATTCTGCCGAATCCCTTCTACCTTTTACCTTGAGATGCCTCTTTCGGAATCGATCGCCTGTACATCTCGCACATATGAGCGATCGCGTCAATCAGAGTCAAGCGGTAATCGAGCAATATTTCCTCGTTGCGCCCTTCTAATTTTAGTTGTTTAGCAAACTCGTCCATCAATTCCATGTGAATTTCTACAATTTGAGTGACGGGCACGTCAGCAAAAAAAGCCAAATTCACAAATTCATCTATTTGATTGTTGACCGCAGTATCTTGAGAAAAATAATGCAAAAGGATGTCGCGATAACTTGACTTGAGTTGCTCCAAAAACTTTTGCTTCTCGGGTGCAGACAGATTTCGCAAAAAAATCTGTGAATTTCTTTTATAATAGACACCTAAGTATCCTAATCGCTCGCGTAATTTTTCCGCCAGCCGCCGCTGCTGTCGGCTTAGCAAACTTTGAGCGGTTAATTGAACCGTCGCATCGACAGTTGCGGATTGGTAATTGACAGGAACCGGAGTTGAAAGTTTCAGAAATTGGGCGATCGCCCGATCGATACTTGAAGCTATTTCGCTCGATCGAGCGATTGCCAGTTGCACCTCAGCAGGGTGATAAAAAAAAGTACAGCTTTCCTCTTGATTGTTGTTGGCGGTACTGGCTGCAGCCTCAAAAACCTCTGAATATGGTGCTTCGGGCTTTTCTTCCACCCCGGTCTGGGGCGAAAGAATCACCGCAGGCAAAAAGATCGATCGTTCTTGCAGCTTGCCCAGAAGCGATTGCAGATCCCGATCCACCTCAAAAATCAAACAATCAAGGTGGTAATTGTGCTTAAGGAACCCCAAAAACTCCGCTGCCGACTTAATGTGCGTTAAAGCATAGCGTTCGCCCCTCAAAAGCTCGATCGCAGAGGCTGCGATTTCCTCAGAGCGGATAAAAATACCGATAGACAGTTGGGGAAGCAAAGCTGTAGGTGCACCACCTAAGTTGCCCGAAAGTGCTGGATCGCTCAGAGTTGATATCTCCTTTTAAAAAAACTTAACATTGTAACAATCATCTCAACATTTATTTTAACCAATCTTAACCGCAAAATAAGCGATCTGCTTGCAGCACATGAATAATGAAACTGTACTCCTTTGTTTTTGTGTCAAGCACCCTGAGCTAGATTTCTGGAATTAAGCTTAAGCCTTAAAATAATTGCTAGTCGCCTCAAATCAGGTGCAGGCATCGAACTCCGAGGTCTCGGTGCCGCTCCCCGACCTAATAGCGAACTGATATAAAACAATAAGATACAGAAAGCCGCAGCTACCTTGAATATCAAAAATATTACTGCTATAGATAGCAGACTCTCAGGTTTGTTATGTCAACCACCAGCCCCAGTCTCAAAAATTTTATCGAGCCAGTGCCGCTGTGCCTCCAAACGGCAGCGCTAGAATCGCTGCGGTCAATTTTCAGCTCCAGCAACTGCGATCGAGTCGCAGTAGTCAACGAACAGCTACAGCCGCTGGGATTAGTTTACCTCCGCAGCCTGTGGGCTTGTGGAGCCGAGCGCACAAACGGCGGGCAGCAACCTTTGTCAGAAAGCCCGATCGCGATCGAACCAGTCAGGGCATTACCCGCGGCTCTGAGCGTCAACGAATTTTGGCAGTACCTGCAAACAGAGGAACTGAACACCCCAGCCCGGCCAAACCGCCAAACCGCCGGCCGCTCCTCAAACAGCCCGATCGCCCTGACAGATGCCAGCGGTAAATTTTTAGGAATACTAGACAGCCTGAGCTTGCTGCAATTCGCCGCACTTAACAGCAGCCTGAGTGCCAAGCCAACAGCAGTCAAAGAAATCGAATTAATGCCCGTTGCCTCCGCCATCGCCACCGCCCTAGACGCTCAAGTGCGCTTTCTAGAAGCAGGATTGAAACCCTCGGAAAACCTGAACTCCCTAGTCCAACTCCTAGAAAAACTGCCCCTGCCCCTGAGATTGCAAACCCCCACCGCACAAATAGTCAGCCAAAACGCAGCGTGGCGGATTTTCCTGGGAGCCGGCCCGGAACCAGTTCCAGAACCAGCAGCAAATTTGCGCAAACACTCGTCCCACAAACCCAGCCATTTAACAACCGAATACAAGAGCGTGCAGCTAGAAGCCCTCACCCAAGAGTGCATGAGCCTAGTAGGAGCAAGTAGCTCGGGCGATTCCCTGCGGGATAGCTTCGCTTCACGCGATTCAACCGCAGCCATCAGTTGCCCGCTCCCCCTGTACGCTGCCGCCTCCCCCTCAACATTAACCGCTCCAGCTTGGTGTCCGATGGCCGGCAAACCAGACACCTACATTTGCGATTGCCCCGTACAAAAAGGTCAAGAACGGATCTGGCAATTTGTCAAACAGCCGCTCTCAGACAAGCTAATTTTAGTAATGGGACAAGATGTCACCGAAGAACATTTAGTGGCCAAAGAACTAGCAGCGAAAAACGCAGATTTAATCCACCTCAACCGACTCAAAGACGAATTTTTATCCTGCATCAGCCACGAACTAAAAACCCCGCTCACCGCCGTCCTCGGTTTGTCCAGCCTCCTGAAAGATAAATTGATCGGAGAACTCAACGACCGCCAAACACGCTACGCCAAACTAATCCATAAAAGCGGGCGGCATTTGATGACAATAGTTAACGACATTTTAGACTTGACCCGGATGGAAACCGGGCAGCTAGAACTAATTCCCGAACCGGTCGAAATAGCAGCTACCTGCAAAACAGCCTTTGAACAAGCAAAACAACTGCAACAGCAAGAAGATAAATCCCCTCCCGAGCAGAGCAAAACCGACGCCGCAGCAAACGCAGAAACCTCCGCCAAAATCGAATTTACACTCGAAATAGAACCAGGGCCCAGCCACTTAATTGCCGACGGACTGCGACTGCGGCAAATGCTCGTTAATCTGCTTTCTAACGCCCTAAAATTCACCGAAGCGGGCGGCAAAATCGGATTGAAAGTAAAAGTTTGGGAAGGCTGGATCGCCTTCACAGTTTGGGACACCGGCATCGGCATCCCCGCCGACAAACAGCACCTGATCTTTGAGAAATTCCAACAGCTAGAAAGCCCTCTCACCAGGCGCTTTCAAGGAACCGGACTCGGACTGGTACTGACTCAACGCCTAGCTCGGCTCCACGGCGGAGACGTTTCGTTTATTTCCTCAGAAAACCAAGGCTCTCAATTTACCCTGCTACTGCCACCAAATCCTCCGGGAAACAGCAGCGAAGAATTCCCAGCACCGACCTCCGCCGAGTCAGAATTATTAAAACCCCCATATCAGACTCCGATCGCCAATTCTCGCTCTCGTTTAGTCTTAATAGTCGAAGCAGTTCCCAAATATATCGAAGATTTAACCAACGTCCTCTCGGGTTTGGGCTACCAAGTAATAGTCGCCCGTTCCGGCACCGAAGCGCTGGAAAAAGCCCGCAGGTTTAGTCCCGAAGCGATTTTCCTCAACCCGCTGCTGCCGCTGCTGTCCGGTTGGGACGTGCTGACGCTGCTCAAGAGCGATCCAGATACCCGATCGATTCCGGCGATCGTCACGGCCACCCGAGGGGAAAAAGAACGGGCCAGTGTCAACCGAGCCGAAGGATTTTTGAGCTTGCCGGTAGAAGAACCAGCTTTGCGGCGGCTGCTGGCAGACTTGATCGGCCACAGTAATGCCAGTACCGCCAAAGTAAGGAGTTCTTTAACTGTGTTGTGGCTCAGCCCGCAAAACAGTTCTTCTCAAGGTTCCGCTTTACTGCTCAACCCCAACTACTGCCGGGTTTTAGAAGCAGACGACCTCGGCCAAGCAGAACTCGTGGCCCGAATTTGGCGGCCTGACGTGATCGTCTTGGACGGTACAAGTCAACTGCAAAACCCCTCAGCTTTTATCGAACAGTTAAGTCGGTCTCGAAATTTGGGCGCCCTCCCCTTGGTGACTTTAGACCCTACAACTACGCAACTGGCAAATCAAGTCAAAAAATTGTCGGTATTTCCCTGTTTGGCGACTCTCCGTCCCGAGGACAGTGAAACTTCGGGTACCGGGTTGGTGGCAAGTGCATTGTGGCAAGTGATTCAAGTCGCTGCTGGCATGAGTTGGAAGCCCAGCATTTTATTTGCCGACATTTCGACTTTACCGGATTTGCACCGCACTGCTGGGGGGAACCCGACGGAAGAATTGGAAAATCGCGATCGCCCGACAAATGCCGAGATTCCCCTGCCCAATTCCCACTTTTCTACTCCCAACTTTCAAGCTTTGATTCAGTACATCCAAACCGCAGGATTTCGAGGGTCGATCGCTCCCTGCTGGACAGAAGTTTTGCAGCAGTTGCAATATCAAAGCGTTGACTTAGTTTTGCTGTGCTTGGGAGATGCCCCCTCAGAATCCCCCGCTATGTTGCAGGCGCTATCGAACCTCCGGCAAATGGCAGTTAAACGGCCAATTTTAGTCTGGGATTATCGGTCTGCTGTAAATTCGGAATCGGAGGCGATCGACTTTCTGCTGCAAGAAGTGTCTGCCAAAATTTTGCCTTCTTCGTTGTCGGCAGCACAATTATTAGACAAAATTCAACAGACTTTATTAACTCACTCAAGTTGCTGAAAATGAATAATTTACCCGGTTTGTAGTGAGGAGTTCAGTCCTATCTAAAGCAGTGAAGAAAAACTCTTCTTCCTTCCTTCCAAACAGAATTTGGGAACTATAGCCTTTCTCACAAAATTGGGTACACCGAAAGCTGTGTTGGCAAGGTTGTTAAGTTTTATTTCATACCTCATCTACCCAAAAAATGCTATTTTTAACAGAAAACCGCGAAGCGTTGGGAGTCAGGAAGCAATATCAAAACTCAAAAATATGGGTTATTATAGGCGATCGAGAAACCCTTATATTTTTTTCTGGGGCTGTACAGTGCCTAATCGCATTCCTTTAATATCTTTGGTGCTCGCACTCGGTTTGTGGACAATGCCCGAGCCTGCTGTCGCACAGGCACTCCTGCCTTACACCCTGCAAATCGACTCTGCCCAACTCGAACAAACAGCCCTGAGCCTTGCAGAAGAAGCGGTCCAGCTAGCCAGACTCCAGCAGTACGAACTCGCCGTCCCCAGAGCCGAGCTTGCTACACAATTAGCCCCTAAGAATGCTCAAACTTGGACTTTGTTAGGCAGTTTGTACCTTCAAGTCGAGCAGTTTGACAAAGGCATTGAAGCTTTGGGGCAAGCTCAATCTCTGTCGCCAGAAAATGCCTCTATTAAATTTGTCTTGGGAGAAGCTCACTTTCGGAAAGCGAACTACCAGAAAGCAGCGGAATACTTGCAAGCAGGGTTGAAATTACAACCAGACACTCCGGGCGCTTTATTTGATTTGGGTAACACTTTTTACAAGCTGAAGCAGTTCGATCGGGCGATCGCCCAGTATGAAAAAGCTTTTGCTTTAGAAAAAAACCTCTGGCCCGCTATCAACAATATCGGATTAGTCAGATACGAAATGGGAGATGTCGATGGCGCTATCAAACGCTGGGAACAGGCGATCGCCATCGACGACAAAGCAGCAGAATCAATGCTAGCTCTAGCAGTAGCACTCTACGGCAAAGGCGACCAAGCAAAAGGCTTAGCGATGGGAGAAGCAGCTCTGAAACTCGACAAACGCTATGCTACCGTAGAATATCTCAAAGAAAACCTCTGGGGCGATCGTTTAATCGCAGATACCCAAAAGTTGCTAGCCACTCCTGAAATGAAAGCAGCACTGGCTAACATTCAAGACACCCCACCCCCTCCAATGTAGTCACCCGATCCCAAATCCGGGTTTAATATCATGACTACCCCTCCGTCATTGCCAGGAACGAAGGAATCGCAGAGACGAAGCGATTGCTTCGTTTCTGGCAATGACAAATAATACAAAAAAAAGGAGTAGTCAACCCGGATTTGGTATTAGTCGCGATCAATTTACTTCAACTGCCCCCAGTGTTTTGAGCGTCGCAACAGTCGCCTCAGTTAAACCTTTAACACCTGTAATATTCATTCCTTCATAAGGTTTGGGAACAGGCAAGGTTTTGATACACTCACCCGTTACTGCATCCCAAAGCTTAATCGTCTCATCTTGGCTGGCACTGGCTAGAATTTGACCATCTGGACTAAAAGCAACCGACCACACCCAATTGTCGTGTCCCCGCAGAACTTGCAAGCACTCATTAGTCCTAACATCCCACACTCGTACAGTTTGGTCGTGACCGCCACTCGCCAAGTGTGTACCATCAGGACTGAACATTACAGATGACACAATACCGTCATGTCCCTCTAGGGTTGTCAGACATTCTCCTGTATTGATATCCCAAAATTTGATGGTACTGTCACTACTGCTGCTTGCCAGGATATTACCATCAGGACTAAAGGCAACAGACCAAACCCAACCCCTATGTCCGGTAAAAGTTTTCCAAACTTTCCCTGTACGGATATCCCATAACTTCACCGTATTATCAGCACTTGCAGAAGCGAGGATATGACCTGAAAAACTAAACGCAACTGCCAACACCCAGCCCTCTGGTTCGGCGCAAGTATAAACACACTGCCCTGTCCTGAGATCCCATAGTTTTATAATCTGGTCGCCGCTGAAACTAGCCAACGTCTTACCGTCGGGACTGATGGCGACTCCCCAAACCCAAGCGGAATGACCCTGTAAAGTTTTTAGGCACTGTCGAGTCGTAGCATCCCATAACCTGACAGTCGTGTCATAGAATCCACTTGCCAGCAAGTGTCCATCGGGACTGAAAGCAATGGATTTCAACCGATTAGTCTGTCCATCCTGTAAGCTTTTAAGACATTTTCCTGTTTTAGGATTCCATAACCTGACGGCGCGATCGCTACTGGCTAAGGTTTGAGAGTCGGGTGAAAAAACTACCGATGTCACTGGATTGCTTTGCCCGTAAAGTGTTTTCAGACATTGACCCGTTTTAACATCCCACAGTTTTAGCGTGCGGTCTTCACCAGTGCTAGCTAAAGTTTTGCCATCAGGATTAAACGCGATAGCTGAAACCCGACTGGTGTGTGCTTGCAGTGTTTTTAGGCACTGACCCGATGCAACCTCCCACAATCTCACGGTGCGGTCTTCGCTGCAACTTGCTAAAATCTGACCGTCAGGACTAAAGGCAACAGACACCACTATTTGTGAATGTCCAGAGCAAATCCTCAAGACTTCACCCGTGTTAATATCCCAGAGGGCGATCGCAGAATCATCACTGCCACTGGCTATCGTTTTACCATCCGGACTGAAAGCAACGGATCGAATTTGAGGGCTGTCACTCTCAAATATTTTCAGGCATTCTCCCGTCTCTACATCCCAGAGTTTGAGCGTTCCATCATCACCGCCACTAGCTAAAATCTTACCTTGAGGACTGAATGCGAGCGATTCCCTGCGGGATAGCTGCGCCGCGCGTGCCTGACTTTGGTGTGCTGGCAATGTTAGCAAGCATCGTCCATTACTCCAATCCCAAAAACGCACAGTTCCATCACCGATGCTACTAGCAAGCATCTTGCCCTCAGGACTGAAAGCAACTCCCAGCACAGTGCTAGTATTTCCGTGCAATATTTGACGGATAGACCAACTGCTAACATCCCAGCAACGAATCGTCCCGTTACTACCGCCAGTAGCAAGAGTTTTCCCATCCGGACTAAAAGCAGCGGATAACACGATGCTGCCGTATTCTTTGCTAGTTCTCAGCAGCCTAGCTTCTGGCATTTGCCACAAGTGAATCTCACCATTGGTATCGCCCAAAGCTAAAAGTTTTCCATCCGGGCTAAAAGCGACTGACAAACCACTTCCCAAAACTTCGGCGAAAACGGAATTAGCTAATTTAGCACCAGCAAAGTTTACGTGATGCAAATTCGTATCGGGTAAATAAGCTTGCCAAACCGTCAAATTAGAAAAATCCCAACCGCTTAAATCTGGCTGCATCTGACGTAACAGATTTATAATATTACCCGCAGCATAACCAGTTTCTAGTGTGGGTTTACCGCGCAGCGATGCCAGAATGGGTTTGAGTTGGTTTTCGAGAAGTTGCTGGTGTTCAAAAGTAAAAAGCAGTCGATCGGCAATAGGTTTAAGGATAAGACGAGCTTGCGTATCTCTAAGGTATTCTTTAGCTGTAGCTTTGAGAAGAGCATGGCTTCTGAGAAGGTCAATTTCGCTGCTGGTTATCTCTGTGCAGACTTTTTCGATTAATCGTTCCGTCATGTATTCCATGACGACGGGTTGTTGAGTGTAGCCGTCTGAGGTTTTTTCGATGAGAGAACGTCTAACGAGAGAACCTAAAACTTCTAGTAATTCTTTAACAGTTAATTTTGAAACTAAATCTTGTTGTAATTCTCTCAGCGAGACTAACTCCCGCTCGATCGCCAGCCAGTACATCACCTTTTTTTCTACATCTGACAAACGATTGAATTGTCGGTCTAATAGGTTCCGAATATCATCAAATACTAAAGTTCCTTGATTTAAAAGTTCTAAAAATTTGGTCAGGCTACTGTCAAAAAAATCATGGATGGCTGGAGCAACCATTTTTAAGGCTAACGGATTTCCAGCATAGTGGGATCTCAAAATATCCCATTCGCAGTCTGATCCTTGAAAAAAAGCAATACCTTGGACAATTTCCTGTGCTTCTGGGGTTGTTAAACCTCTCAGTTGTAATGAACGAATTGGCAAATTTTTACCTTCTTTAGCGGCTAAACCGATCGGTTTTTCTCGACTGGTTAGTAGCAGGGTACTTTTATGGTTGATTTCGGCTACGCATCGCAGAAGTTGACCGTAGCCTTCATATCCCTGTCGATAACAACCCGTGCGTTCTTCTTCCTGTAGAATTGACTCGACGTTATCTAATATTAAAAGACACCGATGCTGTCGCAGATAGTGCATCAGGCGCGAGATTCCAGCATCCACAGTTTCCGGTAAATTCGTTTCCTGTTGGTTCGAGAGAAATTGAATCAATTCTACCAATAAGTCGAGGAGCAATGGAGCATTGCAGAGACTGTGCCAGATAATATAATCAAATTGTTCTTGGATGCGTTCTGCTACCTTGATAGAGAGAGAGGTTTTACCAATGCCACCCATCCCCAACAGCGTCACTAGGCGGCAGCGATCGCCGATCAGCCACTGTTCTAATAAAGCTAATTCCTCTGCACGTCCGTAGAAAATAGAAACATCAATTGCCTCTCCCCAATTAATCGTTTTGTTGAGTTTTGTTACGTCAGTTGCAACTCGATCGGCGATCGCACCACTCCGATCGATTTGTTTGTTTATATTGTGACTAATTGGGCTATTTGGTAGTGGGACGGTTACTTGTGCCTGTTGCGCTTTCCGTCGCATAACTGACTGAACATTACTCTTGGTGACTTTTTCTCCGAATAGCCGACTGAGAACGTGCCATAACTGAAAGCCAACAAACTTAATATATTCGGCATCATAACCTGCACTTTTGGCAATCTCTGGATAAGAGCGTCCTTCCCAAGCCTGCCGCAATACCAGTATGTGAATATCGTTGAGATGCTCTTGTTTGAGAACTGAGTCGAGGAAAAGCAGTGCTTCGTCGATCGTCATTTATTTAAAATTATCGGGTGTGTTAGCGCAAGGGTCGTGGTTCCTGTCGCCAATTGCAGAAATTTAAGCAGTTATACTTAAAAAGTATAGCATATTTTGCACTCAGGATATAACTATTTATAACTTTTTCTCACAGACGCGAGCGGCGCATCAGCGTTATTACTGAAAAAGATAGATTTAACCAGTCAAGTTCACACTTAAGAGTAATAGCTATCAAAAGCGTGCATATCTAATGGAGTTTCGTTATCAGGTAGTAATGGGCATTGCAATAGCTGCTTCATTTTATTGCAATACTTAAAAAATTACTTTTTGAAATTCAGGCAAGGATAAATCCACTAAAATCACCCATTCAACGCAGATAAATCAGAGGACATCTACCGTGAAGGAATTAGTTAATTACAACGCTACGCTTAACCTTGACAATGAAAAAATAAACCTAGATCCAGTAATAGGCTCGACAAATCCACTCGTACCAGCATCAGATAAAATAAACAGTGGTAACTCTGTTAATAATTCAGTTATTGCTAACGACTCAGCAACTATAAAAGATATATCACCAAGTATTTTAGACTTAAAGTCCGAGGAAATTAATAATGTAATATTGCCCGGCTCTAGCACCACAAAAACAAGTGTTTTTACAAATAATGTAACATCTAAATCTAGTATATCCGATACAGAAATCGATATTTTAACAGGCTTAAAAGTAAACGAAGCGGTAATAGATAATTCAAAACTGGACTCATTAACAAATCCTTCTGCTTCTCAAAGCCAAACACTTAACAATACGGAACAGCCAAAAGAAAACGTTACGCCAGCAATAAGTGAATCTAAGACGCCAGACACTTCCATTACTTCAACTGAAAATAAAACGATCGCACCAGCGATCGAGAAACTATCAGTTTCCGTTGAGGAAACTTCCCCTGTCACAGATAAAGCAGCGGTAACTTCTGAGAGTGAAGATCAAGCGATCGCACCGTTTGACACTGGATCGACCACACCAGTATCGTCAGAAAAGCCAGTTGTGACAACCGAGTCTTCATCTAGCGTCACGGGAGATGCAGGATCGATCGCCTCTAATACCCCTGCAAAAAATTCCGATTCAGCAGTAGTAACCAATAATAATTCAGGAGCGATCGCGTCTGAAGTATCAAAATCTGATACCCCCGTTGTCACTACAGCAGCCGCAACATCCGATCCTGCTAAAACCGAAACAGAGGTAACTTCTGCCACCTCCGATGAGCTCGCACCAGCGATCGAGAAACCATCCGTTTCCGTTGTAGAAACTTCCCCTGTCACAAATAAAACAGCGGTAACTTCTGAGAGCGAAAATAAAGCGCTCGCATCTACATCAGATATAACTGATTCAAGTCAAACCCCAAAAAATTCAATAAATTCAACCACTGCTGACGTAACCAGCACACCCGCCCAGGATATCACCCAGCTAACATCTGAAAGCTTTATATTTAACACGGGGGTATTTAAAGTTGATGAAACTGGCCAGGTTGGGATTGATTACCTGTTTGACGGTGGTGGATATGAGGGAGAGTTAGGGATTTTTAATCTGGACGAGATGGAACAATTTGCTCAAAACTCAGATGCCTTTATTACCGAGGCTGCACGCAGAGCGGTAAGTAATTCTAATTTGGGTTATGTAGTCATTAACGATGTTACTGAAGGAGCCAGATTTAATGGCGCTCTCCCTTACGATATCAACCGCGATCGAGGCGAATATAAAGGCGTTAAAACCTTTACCATGCTACCTGGAGATAGGTTTGCTTTAATCTTAGTTCCTAACGGAGCAAATTTACAGCAAGTTGCAAACAAGTCTGCAACAGGTGATGACGCACGGCCTTTATTTTCCCTGCCAATGGCTAACCCAAATGGTAGCTTTATGACAGGGCAAATTGCCGATGTCACGGGTGTAGGAAATACCTTTGTGATGGAAGATTTGCGGGTAGACAAGGCAGGTACAGATAGCGACTACAATGACATTATCTTCCAGGTGCGGGGTGCGACGGGGAGCGCAGTCAGTATAGATAGCGTCATCAATCCAAAGAAAGAGTGGCGTTCAACTGACTTGGGGAAAGCGTTGATTGAATACGCTAAAGCTTACGTCACACCAGAGAATCCTAAAATTGGGGAGTTGGTCACAGATGAGTTGTACGATAGCGTTTTCGGCAATAAAGATAACCAGGTAGATAACAATAGCAAAACAGAAGCGATCGGCTCTGAAGTATCAAAATCAGACACCCTTGTTGTCACTGCACCCGCAACATCCGATCCGCCTAAAAACGAGGCTAACGTAACTTCTACGAACTCCGATGCGATCGCACCCGCAACAGAAAAACCATCAGTTTCCGTTGAGGAAGCTGCCCCTGTCACAGATAAAACAGCGGTAACTTCTGAGAGGGAAAATCAGCCTCTTGACTCTGGATCGACTGCATCAGTATCGCCACCACAGCCAGTTGTTACAACTGACTCTTCATCTAGCGTCACGGGGGATGCAGGAGCGATGGCATCTAATACTTCTCCAACAAATCCCGATTCAGTTGTAGTAACAGATAATAATTTAGGAGCGATCGTCTCTGAAGTGTCAAAATCAGATACCCCTGTTACCAATACAGCAGTGGCAAAATCCGACCCTGCTAAAACAGAAACTGACGTAACTTTTACCAACTCCGGTGAGAGCAAATCCGCGATCGAGAAACCATCAGTTTTTGTTGTGGAAACTTCCTCTATTGCAGATAAAACAGCGGTAACTCCTGAGAGTGAAAATAAAGCGATATCGCCGATTGATTCTGGCTCGATCGCACCAGTATCTGCACAACAGCCAGTGGTGACAACCGAGTCTTCATCTAGCGTCACGGGGGTGGGAGGAGCGATCGTATCCGATACTCCCAAAACTTCCGATTCAGCAGTAGTAACGGATAATAATTCAGGAGCGATCGCTGTTAATCCAAGTTCTACCACATCGCCAAATTCAGTAACAGCAGACAATTCTGTTTCCAATGTTACTGGGGATAATGGCGGTGCGATCGCTAAGGCAACTGATGGTAATACCCAGCCCACCGTAGCAGAGACAGTGGCGAGTCAGGAGATGGATGGAATTACATTAATCAAAGAAGCAAACCCTCTGGTTTCTACTACACAGCAACCAGCAGTAGGAAATGTGTTGGGTGAGAATGAGGAGGGAGGCACGATCGCATCTACTACACAGCCAACCTTACAAAAGCCCGTTGCTACAGCCAAAAATTCAGTTAATAATTGGCTATATGAGGTTAAGCAAGAATTAACTACTCTCAACAATCAGGAGGCTCAAAGTTTAAATCATCTTCAAGATGTATTAACTGGCATTAACAGCGGAATTAAGAAACAGATTGACGACTTTAAAACCTCTATTTTTGCAACTGAGAACTCTCTTAATAGTCAGTTACAATCACTAGGAAGCCAACTGGTCAATGTTGATGGTGAGTTATACAACGCAGGCTACAATCACTGGACTACGCTTTCTCAAATTCAAAATTCAACGGATGCTCAGATAAGTGCTGCCAGTGACAAACTTTCAAACGTTGGTAACGATATGTCCGACCAAGTGTACAACGTTTGGAGCAAAGTCTCTCATTCGGGAGACTACATGAATGATTGGGTAGACTCTGTAGAAAGCAATCTCTCCAGCAGTGGTAACTACACAAATGAGTGGGTGGACTACGCAAAAAATACCGTTTCTAACAATGGTCAATTCATGTATGACTGGGCGAACTATATCTGGAGCGACCTATCTAATACTGGCAATTACTTGAATCAGTGGGTTGCCTACACAAACAGTACAGTTTCTAACGTTGATAAATTCATGTATGACTGGGTGAACTACACCTGGAGCCAACTGAGTGTCAAGGGGTTTGGAAACGATGTTTGGGATGACTACCGCGCCCTCGATAGCTACAGGCATAAAGCTATGGCTGATGCCTCGAATCAATCCAACGCTTTCAAGAGCAGTAAAGAGACTGTGATGAGCAGTCTATGGAATGAGTACCAGATAATGGATGCCTACCGCCATCAGGAGATGAGCGATGCTTGGAATCAATACTACAACCTAGCTGCATACGGCAAGCAGGGTATGGATAATGCCTGGAATGAATACTACGCTCTCAAAGGCAATAAAGAAACTGTAATGAATAGCCTTTGGAGCCAGTACCAGAACCTGGATACTTACCGTCATCAAGTGATGGGTGATGCTGGGTATCAGTTGGATGCTCTCAAGAAGTCCAAAGAAGCATTTATGAGTCAAGCTTGGAGCCAGTATCATGCACTGGAAAACCAGCGTAGCCAAGTTATGGGTGATTACTTGAGCCAGTACCAGCAACTGCAAAACTCCAAAAACTCAATCATCGCAGATGCTTGGAAAGACTATCATGCTTTAGATGTGCAACGTTACCAAATAATGGATGATGGCCGGACTAAGTACAATGCTCTGAAAAACTCCTGGAGCGAGTGGGTAGACGACTCTCAAGCTGAAATAGATGTTTGGGCGAAGATTCTGGCTTCTGAAAATCGGTGGTATAAAACCTCACCCGCAGATATTGCGCTCAAGAATGGTTTGCCCTTAATTGGTCTAATTGATTCAGGCTTCCGGGTTAACAATCCTGACATTAATGCTTCTCGAATCACTCTGGGTAAGGATTGGGTAAATGGTGATAGCAACCCCTTGTTGCAACCGGGTGAGGGAGATGAACATGGTACTCAGATGTTAGAGGTAATTGCTGCCACTCGTAACAACGGCATTGGAATTGATGGCATTAATGACAAATCTCCTCTGTGGCTAGGTCGTGCGATTGGTTCTGGAGACTGGGCGCAGTCATTGATTGAGTTTGTGGATGCTGCTAAGGCATCGGGGCAACCGAATGCTGTAGTGAACCTCAGCTTTGA
Organism: Microcoleus vaginatus BM001213989; assembly: GCA_036700245.1. GTDB lineage: Bacteria > Cyanobacteriota > Cyanobacteriia > Cyanobacteriales > Microcoleaceae > Microcoleus. The sequence goes on along the minus strand of JAUBOM010000039.1, from coordinate 8,105 downwards.
CTTGACCCAAACGAATCCGGATGGAAGTGTTACTACTCGCTACGAATTGACTTCCCTGGAACGGGCAGCTTTGCTTTACGCTCAACAGAATAATGTTTTGGTTGCTAGCTCTACTGGGAACCAAGGAACTACTATGTCAGCACTTGCTCAGGCTACTAAGGAGTTTGACAATATCCTGGTGGTTGGGGCTGCTGAAGGCTGGCAAAAAGCAGATTATTCCAGCTATGAAGAAGTCGATTATGCCAACTACGGCAAAGGCGTGGATATCCTAGCACAAGGGACTGCCAGCAATGGTGCATCTGGTACATCAGTGGCAACTGCCAAAGTCACGGGTGCTGCATCTCTAATTTGGGCAGCCAATCCAAGCCTGAACTACACCCAGGTTATCGATATCCTCAAACGTACAGCTACCGAGCTGAATGCGTCTAATTGGGACGCTGAGACTGGTTTGGGAGTGCTAAACATCTCAGCAGCAGTCCATCTGGCGAAGGCAACAAAACCAGAAGTTTACACACCTCCTAATATTGGTGTGGTTCAGGCTACGCTCAAGAACGGAAATATTCCAGAAGTTTACTGGCCTGAATTCTATAACCTGCACCACTACTATGACCTGGAATCCAAACTCGAAAAATCTGCCTGGATAGATTCGGATGAAATAACTTCTACAGAGCGAGCTACGAGCGAGAAACAAGTTTTCTCAATTCCCTATGCTCGGAGTGGATTACCTAGGTGGTTACCAGGATGGGTTACAGGAGATGCAGTATCAGAGGCTGCGGCGAATGCAGCTATAGAACTCTATAAAAAGACTCACCCTCTGCCGAAGCACTCCAGGTATGAGGTTAGGGAGGAAAATCACAGTTACAGTAAGGGAAGTGGATGGGCTAAAGTTAGCGTAACTTGGGGAGCCACTAAAAAGCTTTTTATCATCACAAACGATGCTCTCATAGAAGCAGATCGCAAGGCTGCGGAAGCGAAAAAGAAAAAAGAAGAAGCAGAGCGCAAGCTTGCGGAAGAGAAAAAGAAAAAAGAAGAAGCAGAGCGCAAGCTTGCGGACGCGAAAAAGAAAGAAGAAGACGAACGCCGTAAGGCTGAGGAGCTGGAGAGAAAGCGCCAAGAGGAAGCACGCAAGAAGCAAGAGGCTGAACAACAAGCTAAGGGCATGATTGCCACAGCTCGAACCAATCTAGAAGGTGCTCAAGCAGTCGCCCAGAGTGCGGTGACAAACGCTCAGAATACACTAAAAGCCGAAAAAGCAAGGGCACAAAAGTTAATAGACGATGCCCGGACAGCTTTAGCAAATGCTGACCAGTCCTCGCAGGACGCTATTGAACCTGCTCAACAAGCTTTGGAAGCAGCAATAGAGGAAGCCAACCGCATTGTTGCGTCGGCTGAAGTGGTCTTTGCACAGACCCAAGCAGAGGCACAAAAACTTATAGACGATGCCCAAGCCGCACTAGCAGCAGCAGAAGCACAGGCACAACAGATATTGGCAGACGCTCAAGCTGCATACGAAGCAGCAGCAGCAGAGGCAGCAGCAGCAGCACTAGCATATCAAAATGCAATAGCAAAGTCTAAAGCAGCAGAAAAGGATCTTGCAGATGCTAAAGCAGCTTTAGCTAAAGCAGAAGCTGATTTAAAGCAAAAAACGAAAGAGCATCAAGAAGCGGTAGCTACACTTGAGAGATTGCAACAAGAAGAGCTAGAGCGCGAACGGCAGGAACAAAATCGGCGCAAGAAGGGATTCTTTAATCGCTTGAGTGATAGTGTCAAGCAGTTTTCAAAGGATATCAGCGACAACATTAAGAGCAATCTAGATGGCGTAGACGTTGGTGCTGTCGTCGCTGCCTTGAAGAAAATTCCGTATGTCGGCACAGTTGTCAATGGTATCGAGGGATTGATTGCTCTAGTTCAAAATGATTGGAAAGGGGTTGTTAAGAGCGGGATTAATGGGGTACTAAAAATAATACCTGGTGGTTCTGCTGTCCCAGAGAAAGTGGTCAATATACTAATAGATGTCGGCTGGGGAATTATTAGTAAAGACTACAAGACAGCCTTGAAAGATGTCCTCAAAGAGCTTGAGGTGAAAGATAAGGTGGCAAATACCTTTGTAGATGTTGCTTGGGCGATGAAAGATGGTGACTGGAAGGATGTTTTAAGTGCAGGTTTGTCCGGTGCTGGGTTTAATAATGCCGACAAATTTGTAGGCATTGCCTGGGGCGTGATAAAAAATGGCGATTATACCAATGCTCTTAAAACAGGGCTAGAAGTTGCTGGATTGGACAAATTAGGCATCAATTCAAGCCAATCTCAAGCATTTGTTAACTCTGCGATCGCACTCAAAGATAATCAAACTAGCAAGGTTGCAGATGAATTACTTTCAGTTGCGGGTACACAGTTTGCTAATAGTTCTTGGGTGCGGGATCTTAAAGACAGCAATCCTAACAATGACCGTGCTGCTGTCACTCAAGGGTTATCAGCCGTTGGCTTTAAAAATGTAGATCAATGGGTAAACATGGCATGGAAGGTTAAAGACAAGGATTATCTTAGCGCCATTTCCACTGGGTTCTCGCTAGCTGGATTTACACAAGGCAAAGACTGGGTAGACATGGCGTGGAGTTTGCAGCAGAACGATTATCTCAAAGCGCTTTCTACAGGATTCAAAGTGGCTGGATTCGCGGAAGGCGAGCATTTAGGCAAAGCTGCTGTTAACTTAAGAGAGGGCAAGTACTTGGATGCTTTCTTTGAAGGTATACGCCTTGTTCCTGGCGTTGGAGATTTAATTAATGCTTTCGAGGCAGTAGGCGATGGCAATTTCAAAGGTGTCGCTAACTCCCTTGCCAAAGTGGCTACTAATCCCACCTTGCTCAAATTGCTTGTTAGCTAGTATCGATGCGGGGCGGGTAAATTAGGAATAGTTGTCACCCGCCCCCACAAGTTCAAACGCCATTATTAACAAATACTCCCAATGGACATCAACAATTTTTTAACGATAGACGGTGTAACTTTATCTTTAGAGCAATCCCTTGGCTATCTCCGCACGGCTGGTAAACTATCTACCGTTGTGTTAGAAATTGCCCAGCAGTATCTCTTAGAAAACGAAATCAAGGCTTTAGAGATTTCCGAACCAGAAGCCGATATCGTAGAACAATTTATCGTAGAATTTCGCTTGCAACAGCAATTAACCAGCCCTGAAAGTTTCCAAAAATGGTTATTGACAAATGGGATTACTTATGCTGATTTCAAGCAGCAGGTTAGTTTTCGCATCAAACAAGAAAACCTTAAAGAAAAAGTCACGGAATTAAAAGTACAAAAATACTTTGTGCAAAATAAAGAAGGTTTGGATCGGGTTGTTCTTTCCCGCATTGTCGTACAGCATCCAGAAATTGCTGAAGATTTGAAAGCGCAACTGGAACAAGGTGCAGATTTTGTCCAATTAGCTAAACAATACTCCACCGTAGATGATGCTGTAGTAGGTGGCGTAATGGGGCCAGTTATTCGCGCTCAGATGCCAGAAATTGTTCGCAAGGCCACAGAAAATGCACAAGTTGGACAAATTATTGGCCCGCTTCTGATTGAAGGACGCTATTGTTTGTTGAAAGTGGAGCAACTGCTACCTGCTTCGTTAGAAGGTGCTTTAAAGCGAGATTTGGAAAATCTTCTGTTTGAGGAATGGTTAAAAGAGAAACTACAAAATATGAATGTCAAGTTGAATTAGATTATTTAATTGGACTTTGATTACATAATCATTCTCGCTATTGGTTGTGACTTTGTATGAGGGGTAATACCCTTGATACAAAGTCAACAGTCTCTTTTAACCGCCGAATCATCAAGGGGGTGGCTAACTTGTGGACGATCGCGACCAAGAAAAGCTATACATTTAGTCTATATTTTGGGAAACCACGATCAGCACTAATTCAGCTATGACATCCACCGCCACGATCGCCACCCCTCTAACCTGGACACAACTAGAAGCCCTCACAGACTTTAAAGTCGATCGCGTCAACGGGCCAACCAACGCTCAAGCCTGCTTGCGCCTGTTTGGTAAAACCGAACCGGAGGTGCGAGTCACTCTGTACCGCGACAACCACGCCTGGTGTCCCTACTGCCAAAAAATCTGGCTGTGGCTGGAAGAAAAACAAATCCCCTACCGTATTGACAAAGTTACTATGTTCTGCTACGGGGAAAAGGAAAGCTGGTACAAGCGGAAAGTGCCATCGGGAATGCTACCGGCGATCGAACTAGACGGCCGTATCATCACCGAAAGCGATGATATCTTAATCGCGCTGGAACGAGTCTATGGCCCCTTGGGTTTGGGCATGGAAAACCCCGCAGTAATACCCATGCGGCGGTTAGAGCGACTGCTGTTTAGGGCCTGGTGCTCTTGGCTGTGCTACCCAGCAAGTTCAGCCAGAGTAGAACAGCACAACCGCGAGCAATTTATCAGCGTCGTCGCCCAGGTAGAAAAGGCTCTCGGCAGCACCCCCGGGCCTTATTTTCTGGATGAATTTGGCACTGCGGATGTGATCTTTACGCCCTACGTCGAACGGATGAATGCCAGTCTTTACTACTACAAAGGCTACTCGATGCGGGAAGAAAACCCGCGCTTTGCTGACTGGTTTGCGGCGATGGAAACGCGCCCTACCTATCGCGGCACTCAGAGCGATTTTCACACCCACGTCCACGATTTACCGCCTCAGATGGGCGGGTGTTATGAAAACGGCGAACCTCAGATGCTACTCAATAAAGCCCGCGTGGATAATGGGCCTTGGGCTGGACTGCCGGATGTGATGTATCCAGAACCGGAAACCTCCCGCGCTGAAGCACTTCATCGCGTCATTAAGCACCAGCGCAACATCGTTCGAGTCAATCCTGCTGATGACAAGTTATTCGATGAGGCTTTGCGTTGTGCTTTAACTTTGATGATGACTGGCGAAGTTTGTACGCCGCCGAGTGGTTCTGATGCGGCTTTGCGGTATTTGCGCGATCGGGTGAATGTACCCCGGGATATGTCGATCTACGCGGCCAAGCGATTGAGGGAAGCGTTGGAGGAAACGGCGGCTTTGGTGGGTGATGGCCAAGGTTCTCCGATTCTGCTGAAGCATCGGCGAGATCAAGATCCGGCTAATTTTGTGTAGGGGGCGATCGGAATCAGACGGAATCGGCGTTGCTGCTGCTTTACTTCATAAGTTTGCTATCTGCTCGATCGTTGTGTGACCATTGGTAGTATTAAAAGTGGCATAAATAACATGAAAGTATCTATTTCTTTGCCAGATGAGCTAGTGCGTTACATTGACGATCGTGTAGAAAATCGCAGTCGGCTAATTGAGCTTTTATTGCAAGCGTGACGCCAACAACAAGAACAGGAGGCAATGGTAGAAGCCTGTTTATTGCTGGATGAACTGAGCGATGAATTAGCCGATGAGGATGAAGCATGGCAGCAAGCAGCGATTACCGACTGGGAAGCATCTGGCTTGTAACTTTCGATCGCTCAGTCGGTACAGAAATCCGCAAGACTCGATCGGCCGTAATTATTTCAGGAACTGCTTTTAATCAACGCAGTAAAGTCACAGTTCTACCCATCACTTCTGCAGTTCCAAACGAGCATTTACGACCCATTGTTTTGCCAGTAATTCCTTCGACTATCAATGGTCTGACTACCAATAGTTTTATCGTGTGCGTCGATCCGATGACCTTTGATAAACGCAGACTTGTGCGCTGTCTTGGGCAATTGGAGTTGCAACAAATACCAGAAATTCAACTGATTTTGGCTCGATATTTAGAACTTGAAGAGTAGGGGAATGCCAAAGCTGGGGGGTGACAAATATAGCATCGAGTGACGCAGGATTTTTGGAGAGTTAAAAAAAATCCTACATGGCAACCTTTGGCATCAGTGTAAGCGGGATGAAAAACGGGAATTTTGAGTTTTTATTCGGTGAAACTTGTGGCGGTCATGAGTTTATTTGTCCTCATATTTGCGGTTTAAACTATAAAAATGTGACTCGATTGTTGTTGGCATCAATTTGTATATGTTTTAACTTTTCGAGTTGAAATATTATTTTTACTTGTTCTGACTCAGAAATTCCGCCTTGAAATTGAAACATGGCGGCGATTGAATTCTTAAGTGAGGTTATTTTGGTTGGCTTTAACTTTATGAGCCTTTCCAAAACATATTCAACTACTTCCGAACTATTTAGAGGTTTCGAGAAGTCTTTCGGGTTCTCTTCAATTCCGTGTTGGGCGTTTTGAGTTTTCTCTTCTTTTTTGGCTAGCTGTATCAGCAGTTGCGCCAAACGCAACTTGTCCTTGTATCCAAGCTGCTCGCATAAGCTAGCTATCTCATCATAAGTCATCACAGCTTTCATTTGAAAATTCTCATCACGGGATAACTGCCGCTGTTGAGCCAATTCAGGATTTGACATAAAACAACTTTGAATTCATTTTTCCATCTTACCACTGCCCCAAAGATTCGACTAAACCCTCCAACTCCTCTGCATCATCGCCGCAAATTCGATAAACCCGATCGCCCCGCCGCCGACATCTACCTGCAACTCGTCAACAAAAACCACTTCCCCAAATCAACAGAAGGCAAAAATGGGGCAACCACAGGCGGATTGCCCCTACCGGCCTCAAAATCTACTGGCGACTCCTCGACTGGGAGAAATACCCCATCCTCATTTTCTACGAAGACGCGATCGCCCCTACCCAAGCTTTTAGCCAAAATTTTCTGCATTCCCTCGCACGCTTTGATGCTAAAATCTGCCTCATCACCGACTCATCTCATCCCATCATTCCCACTTTCTCAACTCAATACCCCCACCCGATCCAATCTATACTTACCTAGCTGCAACGCACCCTATTAGAAAACTAGCCGATAAAAGTTAGCCTTCAGATTTGATATTACTCCCAGTAATTTTCCCAATCATCCTTAAAAGCTTGCTGCAATCTCTGCATATACGCATCAGTCTTAATCTTCACCATCCACAGATTATTAGAATTGCGGCCTCCCTTGCACACAACACCTTCATCCACACCGTATTTCCCCTTGCGAAGATCGTCCATAAACTTGCCCGTCAGTTTGCCGCGATAAATCACTCGCGCAATATTTAATTTATCAAAATCCTGAATAAACCGATCGGGAACAACCATACCGCCCTCAGTTTCCACATCAAAAAGCACCAGTTGTTTGCGATCGTCCTTTTTGTGTTTTCCCGCAAACGAGTTAGCACCAAAAAACTCTGTAAACACAGTAATTTCAGGGCAGTGATACAGTTCGTTCTCTCGAAATATAGACTCTAAGGGACTAGCAAAGTCTCTTTTAAATATTTCCGGTGCTTCTTCTAAACCTGGATGTGCAGCATTAAATTCTGCAATTCCCATCTCATCCAAATCAAATCTACTGCGGCGCGTACCAAAAGCATACCAACCAAGTTCTACCTCCCAAACCCAATGCAAATTAGTGCCATCGTACTTCTCAAAAGCTACACATTGTTCGTTAGGGCAATTTTTACTATCTGGAATTTTGGGATAGGCAAGAAGCATGATATCGATTCCGGTTGCACCGTCCGTGCTTGTTGACTGTTGACTGTTGACTGTTGACTGATGACTAATGACTGTTGACTAATGACTAATGACTAATGACTAATGACTAATGACTGATATTCACGTAGCCTCGACGAACACACCGCTGCGAGCAAACTCCTCTTCTTCAGGAGTGAAGACAGGATCTTCATCCACAAGGTCAGGGTCAAAGTAATATGTCTCTTGTAGGAATTGTCCCGTGACGATCGCCTCCTCCAACTCCTTGATGTAATCTTGAGCAACTAAGCATACCTCCTTGATGGCTTCCTCATCCCTCTTATCCAACAGCTTTTGCAATATTTCTCTTACCCCTGTCAGCCGTGCCGCGGGCTTGAGTATAGTGTAGAGGCGGTACATCCGATCGGTGGCAATGCTGATTTGTTTGAGGGCTTTGGCTCGTGCTAGCTCAGACTCAATGCTGGGCCAATAACGGGTAGTGTAGAATGCTTCCTCATCCTTTTGATACCACTCCTCCGATCGCGCAATTGATGAGGAGACAGTGTTGTGCAACTTCCAGAAGAATAAGC
>JAUBOM010000273.1:0-3837 GCA_036700245.1 Microcoleus vaginatus BM001213989 | reverse complement strand
GCTCAACTTGATTCTTAATTCAACTTAAATACTGTAACTTGACTATTAAATCAATTCGGATTTTGTTAAAAACGCTAAAAAATTAGCTAATTGTTGCGTCAGCTAAAATCAGGGATTTGCAGTATAAAGTCAGGGGTTTGCAGTATAAAGTCAGGGAGATTACAGGTATTTGCAGGGGGGCACTTTACCTGTATTTACCGCAAAATATCCTGCAAACGCCTGACTTTTTCGGTCAAATTGCTGCTTTTTTGTGCAAGGACTGCCTTTGCTTGTTGAGGCTGCTTTTGGCAGTTCTTTCTCGATAGCAAGCAATGTTTTTGCGATCGCAAATCCTGACTAATTCGTGCTGACAAAAAATAATGCACCCTTATGAATGGGGAATCCTAGGTGTCAAGCGACTTGATTTTTACCGGATATTCGACTGTGCCGATTGCTCACATTGCTCCTGCTGTTGTGGCGGCTTGTGTGGCAGCACAGGCATCAATTGCCCCAACTGTCCCCATCGCACGCTTAGCGGAGCGAGCCTCACTCGCTCTCTTGTAGACTAAATTTTATGCAATAGCTGAATGGCTATTACAAGGCGGCAATTTTTTAGGCAGCCTTAACAGCTTTTCAATTAGTTCTGCTTGCTCAATTGTGAAAGTACAGCTTGCTATAAATGCTACAGTTGGTAGCTTGCCTCTGCTACAATCGCTTTATTTGGGATTGTAGAGCTTGCTCTTAAATTATTAAATTGATATTAAGCGTACCGGAACGGTAGAAAACCTCAAAATTAACTTTTTTGGACTGGCTTTTCATGATTTTTTTTGCATAAATTTGAGTTTTTGTGAGTTGTCATGAGTAAAACTATGCAAGCTCAGCTTGAATTATTAGCTGAAGTCGAGGCAGTATTTGCAGCAAAAAACTCACAAAAACTCGCAAAAACTCGAATTATGCAAGCTGGGAAACTAAGGGAAAAAGCAGAGAAGGATGGTAGCAAGCAATGTTTTTGTGATCACAAATTGCACTTTTACGTGCAGAAAGAGAAATAATGCACCCTTATGAATGGGGAATCTTAGATGTCAAGGCGTTTGATTTTTACCCGATCTGAGACTGTGCCGATTGCTCACATTGCTCCTGCTGTTGTGGAAACTCTTGTGGCAACACAGGCATCAATTGCGGCAACTTTCCCATCGCACTTGGGTAGCGATCGCCAAGGAGCTCTCTTGTTAACCAGCTATCGCGGTCAGACGTTTAATCGTCTTTCCAGTCCGATCGCATTGCTCGCTCTCTTGTTAGCCAGCTATCGCGGTCAGAGGTTTAATCGTCTTTCCAGTCCGATCGCCTCAGTCGCTATAATTTATACAAACAAATTAAATTAAGTTAGAGTTGGGTATGGTCAGTCTCTACTGTGATAAACCCTCTAATAGCCCTCTCCAAGTGGGGGGGGATAAAATCACCTGATTAGCGGTTTTCAATTACAGCGGTTAACTTGTATCTTGGCAAAAGGTTTTTACTGATTAAAAACTATGAAAACTTTACCGTTCGTCAAACCCAGAGAGCGGCTATCCAACCATATTCACATTCGCCTAACTGACTCTGACTACAATCAAATTAAAGCAAGAGCCTCGCCTAGTAAATTTGAGCATGAGCGACTTCATGCGCCGTGCAGCTTTGAGGAGAACCATGCCGCGCCCTCTAGCTGCATTTGACTTAAAAGCCTATCAAGTTTTGTGCAAGATTGATGCCCAATTGAGAATTGCCGGAAACAACCTCAATCAGATTGCTAAAGCTTGCAATAGTGCCGTAGCATTGGGAGAACCAGTTGTTGTCAATACAGGACTCTTAAAAAGCGTACAGCAACTCATTCGAGAAAACGGGGGTGCAATTAAAACTATGGTTGCAAACCTCGCCAAATCTACAGTACCCTAATTATTAACAAGCCTGGGCTTTACCGCCTGAGCAATCGATTCTGTGCAACTGACAGCTTTTGGGTTATGATTGGCAAACAAATCAAAGGTACAGGCTTTCGGGGCTGCCTGAACTACGTGCTGGGCAAAAAACACGCCGCTCTAATTGGCGGTACTATGTGCGGACAAACTCCTGAAGAACTGGCTGCTGAAGAAGCGATCGCCCGACAACTAAGACCTAACCTGAAAGTAGCAGTTTTTCACGCCACTTTATCTGTCGATAGCACCGAAAAACTAGAAGATTCTGAAGAAAATAACCAGCGCTGGCTGGCGATCGCAGCCAACTACATGAAAGCGATGGAATTTGACAACAACCAGTACGCAGTTGTCAAGCACAGCGATACAGAACACGACCACATCCACATCGTCGCCAGTCGTATTTGCCTAGATGGAGGTGTTGTTGACGATAGCTGGGATTATTACAAAAGCCAAGAAACTATTCGCCAGCTCGAACGGAACTACAACCTGGAAACTGTTACACCCAGTTGGGAAACAGACAAGCGAGCTCAGACTACAGGAGAACACAGGTACTTACAAAGCAAGGGAAACAAGAGCGTCAGGGTGCAATTGCAAGACCTAATTGATGAAGTCACCCAAGACAACCCAAGTATGCCAGAATTCGTTGAGCGGTTGCAGCAACAAGGCGTAGAAGTGCAAGTCAGATTGACTCGAACTGGAATCGGCTTCAGTAAAGGCATTTCTTACAATTTAGATGGAGTCGCTTTAAGTGGCACTCAGTTGGGTAAAGCCTACACTTTTTCGGGATTGCAGAAGCATCGAGGCGTTAGCTATGACAAAGGGCGAGATAACGCCCTAATTGAAGCTTTAATGCAGCCACAACACTTAGCGAACGCCCCTGGCGAGGCCGAGGGAAATGAGTTAGAGTTCTCACAATCTGAGCTAGCAGCAACTGCACCTGCAACTCCTGCAACAGCAAATGAGTTAGAGTCGTCACAATCCGAGCTAGCAGCAACCGCACCTGCAACTCCTGTAACAGCAAATGAGTTAGAGTTACAATTATCAATCCTGCCAGAAAGGAATGAAACTCAGTGGGCTAGAGTGCGATCGCATCTAGCAGTCGAGTACAGTTTACCTTTAGAATTGCTTGAAAAATTGCACTCTCATTCTTGGCTGTATGCCGGATCAGAAAAGGCTGTCTTTACAGGACGGACACTTGAGGGGGAAGCCCGGTTCGCTTTTGTTCTCGATGAAAGAGGCAACTTTACTACAACCCATCCCCTGTCATCTGAAGCTGCTTTCTGGGTAGCCACTACCGGAGAAATTGAGCGAGCTGTGATTGCCTGTAACCCAATAGAAGCCCTTTCAATTTTGCTTATTGAACAGGAAAACTCTGCAACAGTACCAGCGACAATTTACCTAGGAATTGAACGAGCGTCACAACTGCCTACACAATTCTTACAAGAACTCGATAGCGTTATTATAGCAATCGCAGAAGATTCTCACCTCGCTCGAAATGCGAGCGCGCTACTACCGGATGCAGAACTTGTCAATCCACAGTCAAGTTGGAATGATATCTGGATACAATTAATTGAGCAAGAACAGCCAACTCACAAACAAAATAACCAACAGTATAAACAGCGCATCCAAGAAATCGAACTGGATTAGCTTTTACAGCTTTAAAAATTGATAGGACTTACGCAACTGAGGAATTTTTAGACTATCGGTGGCGTAAGGTGCTCCATGCGGAGCATACAGATAGAGCCTCTACGTAAGTCCTGTTGACTGTGGTTTAAGCAAGCAAAACGCTTAAAAAAAACTATAAAATATTTTTACCCAAACAAAAAGCGCCCCTATTTCTAGGAGCGCTTTTTGTAATCTCAGACTAAAACTTAGCCGTTGATAGAAGGAGCAACCATTGCTACTGGAG
>JAUBOM010000272.1:0-3897 GCA_036700245.1 Microcoleus vaginatus BM001213989 | reverse complement strand
CCCTTTTAGGTTAAACGAATCGCACGGTGAAATTATCGTAGAGGGGCAGCGATGGGAAAGCTTTGGTTTTAATCCGCTGACTGACGAACTTGCAAGTTTTTTCACTGTGTGCGAAGTGATGTTCTTTCACCGAACCCTTTTTCGCTGTCAATCCGCCACCGCAGTAGAGGCAAGTTAGCTGAGTTTTTCCGCGCACAACTTCATCAATGCTCGTCAGTTCGCCACTGAGAGCAACACCAAATTTAAGCCACATTGTCTGTCAATTCTCCTTTGAGCCGGTTTTGGAGATGCACCTGCTCCACACGATCGAGAATTGTAACAACAAATCCAGGGGTGAGGGCTTCTGCCTTGGGAAAGAAAGCTCTAGGCACTCGATGCTCTTGATGCGTGACTTTAATCCTTGCATCCAAAATCTAAAATCTAAAATCTAAAATCTAAAATCTAAAATCTAAAATTGCGATCGTTACCCATCAGGAATTTCTTCAGGCTCCGAGTCTGATAGGTCTTGTGACAGTTGTGACAGTTCCTTTCTTGGTAACGGCACAGCCGACAATTCATCCTCTACAGGGGGAAATGCAGATTTCCCCGTGTAGGAAAGCATGGAAAGTGAGGCGATCGCTCCTTTGACTTGATCTGGCTTCACATCTAAGTAGCGCTGCAACTGTTCGAGGTTACTGTGACCGCTGATTTCTTGAATAATCCGCAACGGAATTCCCGCGTTGCTCATCTGAGTCAGGGCCGTTCTCCTAAAACTGTGGGTGGAGGCTCCCTCAATGCCGATCCGCGAGAACGCTTCTCTCAAAATCTGATCCGCTGAGTTGGTGTGCAAATGCTTCCAATGGTGACAAGGGTGGCGGCCGGGGAATAAATAAATCTGGCCGGCGTGGGAACGCCAAGATGTTAGGAGACTTCGCAAATCTTCAATCACCGGAATCGTCCTGGTTTGAAGTTTTCCTTTAGTGTTGGCTTTGCGGAAGTTAATTGTAGAGCGGACAGTCCCAGAGTTCGTGTAGATATCCTTGACCATCAGGGAACAAGCTTCGGCAATACGGCAGGCCGTGTAGAGACAAACTCCGAAGAGGGTGCGATCGCGTGATGAAAGCAAACCTTTGTTGAACAAAAGCTCGATTTCCTGTTGCGTGAGTATTTTGGCTTGGCCGTGCCGTTCTATCTTCATGCTTGGTGTATACTCGATCCGATGCTCCAAAGTCTTGCATACTTACTGCATTATTCCATCCGTCGGGGGTATTTCTTATTAATGCGACACCTCTTTTAAGGTCGGGAATAGCTGGGAGATAGAGAGAATTTGGTGTACTACCGGGTTTTTGTGGTTAGCGAACGTCAGCTTTAACAGGCTGACCCGTAGAAACCGCTTGTTCGATAATATCCGCAGCGCGAGTCACACCGCCTGCATGACGAATAGTATCTTGTAACCGGATGGCATTCTGTTTGTAAGAATCCTCTGCTAACACAAGACGGATGGCATCGCGCAACCGAGGAACATTTAGGCGTTTGAGAGGTACGACCTCACCTGCACCAGTTCTGGCGATACGACTCGCGATACCGGGCTGCTCGTTAGTAATAGGAATAGCCACAAGAGGGACACCGCTGCTTAAAGCTGCCAAAGTCGTATTCATCCCGGCATGAGTAATAACTAGAGTTGCTTTTTCGATTAACTGTTGGTGAGGAGCGTAGGAAACCACTAAAGGTGAACCCGGTAAATCGAGAGCGAAATCTTGGATATTAGGGTTTCCTAGAGATATGACTGTTTGTGCGTCATTCCCTAAACAAGCCTCGGCAATAGTTTTGAAAATTTCCCACTTGCGATTTTGCAAAGTTCCTAGAGAAGCATAAATCAAACGTTGACCCGTCAATTTTTCAAAAGGAAAAGAAATAGAGGAGAAAGATACAGGTTCTAAACCAGAGGGGTCTTTCAAAGGGCCAATGTAATGGAAGCACTGGGGCAATTTTTTTCTAGGAAAATCAAACCCTGGGGGCAATTGGCAGATTTGCGCGAGGGGAGAGTAAAAATCCTGCACGCTAGAGTAAGGTGCTAAATTCCAAACATCTCGCTGACGAGCAACAAGAGACTCAATCCGTTGGGAAAGGCGATCGATGAAGAAATTACCCACAAGATTCCGCAGACGCGCCCACCATACAGGACTGTAACTCCAGTCAGTAAAGAAAGGGGGAACACCCGATTCGCGGTCGATCAATAGAGCATTACAAATAGTAATAAAGGGAAGATTCAATAACTCGGCAACAGTGCTACCTGCGGGGGTCGTTTGATCTACCAGCAACGCTTCGACACCAGCAGCTTTAAGTGCTTCGGGAAGTTCTCGCAAAAACATAACGGTTTCTTGTTCTATCCAATTTGCCGTAAATTTAAAACCTGGGATTCCGCTCATTTCTCCTAACTGTTTGTATTTGCGTTCCAGACTTCCGAGTGGAAATTCTGTTTCACCAATAGTCTCAAAATTTAAACCAGAGTTTATGACTTTGGAACGGATATCGGGAATACTGAATAGAGTCACTTGATGATTTCGTCTTTGTAATTCTCGCCCTAGGGCACACATGGGGTTAAGATGTCCGATAGCTGATGGACAAATAATAGCGAAGTGAGTCATATTACTTGGTTGGATTTAGTAGTTGATGAAGAAGTTTGTTTGAGGGCTAAATTCCCAGAAATCAAAGACATTATTAATTATCAAAAGACATTATAATTATCAATTATCCTCGTTGTTTGGGTTAACAATTTTGGCATCATTCCCTGTTTGAGGGCTTGGGTTTGGGCGCGACGTTTTTCTCGCAGTGGCAATTTCGGTATAAATGTCGGAGAGGAGCAGGGCGCTCACGCATTATTGGCATTTGCCTCTACCCTGTAGGCTTCTCTGATCGTGCCACCAACGTAGATGTTGCCGATATTTACTCCCGTCACCTTGAGTCAGTATCTTGGGTTGCCCGTGTCCTTCTATCTTTATGCTTGGTGTATACCTGACCCGACACATGAAAGTTTGCCGCAGTTACTGCATTACTGCATCGGTAGACGGGGATTTCTTAACGTGGTAGTCCAGCTCACGGAGGGCGGGCGTAGAATACACAGCATCCGTCGCTTGGTTCGAGACGGGACTGGACAAAATTAGCGCGTTCCTTCGCTGACCGTCATACAGCGCGATCGCACAAATTTGTTTGGTAAGCACGATTATGCTTTGCAACGCCTGCTTTTGGGTAATGCTTTGAGACGAAATGAAGTTAGTCAGTTGAGTGTCCGTGACTTTGACCCAAGCAGTAAGACGCAAGCGGATTCTCGGCAAGGGACGTGGCACGACCGTCGGAAGTAGTGGACTTGGGCGTGGCGACTGTTGTGGCGATCGCCGATTGGCTCGAGGAAAGGGGAAGTTGCCCGCACGATAGCCCGCTTTTTATAGCACTTGCCTCCGCCCACAGCGGACACAGACGCAAGCGGCGACGGTATCTGCAAGATGGTTGTCCGTCACAGCGAAAAGGCTGGTATCAAAAAACAGATGTCCCCTCACCGCATCCGACACTCAGCTATCACGGCGGCACTGGACGCAACAGACGGAGATGTGCGGAAGGTTCAAAAACTCAGCAGGCACAGGAATTTGAATACGCTCATGATATATGACGACAACCGGGGCCGCGACCAGCAAGACGTTACCGAAATGCTTGATGGGATGTTTTGACCTCCGACCCCCAGTCGAATATCTAACTGTGTCACAAAAAATTCCCCCAGCTAAAAAAACAAGGGGATTTTCTGACAGTCCATAAAAAGCCAAACCACGCAACGATGGGCGTCAGGGCGCGTCAGTATGTGTCAAACCTAGTGGGACTTAAACAAAAATCAAGCCCAAACAAAGCCCAAACTCTTTTTGTAAG
>JAUBOM010000038.1:43793-57810 GCA_036700245.1 Microcoleus vaginatus BM001213989 | reverse complement strand
CAGTTAAACTGATAGAACTCATCAGGAAAGCTGATGAAAAGATAGACAGGGGCGATCGCCCCCGCGCGAAAAGATATGCCAGGGTGCACGCGCGGCGCACCTCAACCCTAACGAACGGGAGCGATCGGAGCTGGAGAAGGTAGAGAAACTGGAGCGAGGGCAGGTGGAGAGACTGGTCTGCGACGAGGTGAACCACTGCTGAACTGCTGGAGTTGCTGCGGGGTGAGCGATCGCAAAATTCTCAGTCCGAGAGTGTCTTCGGAGATGCTTAAAGCGTAGGAGGGCTGCAAATACGGGCGGAAATTTGATTTGTTGTTCAAATAGGTTTCCATGAAAGCTAGGCTGAGTCCGCTGACGTAGCGACGGGCTAAAGCTGGTTCGGGCCCGATCGCCTCTGCTGGTGGCAGAAAGAGGCTTTGAGGGGATTCCTCGATCGTTGAGAAGTGAGTCCCGTTGTTCATCACTACCAGATATTTGTTGGGTGATGTCAGCCAAGTGAACGGTTGAATTTGTTCGAGCAAAGCGGGGGCGACGGTATCGGCGCTGCCTGCGATTAGCATGACTGGGATTTTGATTTGGCTGAGGTTTGTCTCTCCCAGAATGCTGCTGACGATTGGGTTGATGGCGATCGCCGCTTTAATGCGCGGATCCTCGAAATTGTACTGGTTGCGCTCTAGGCCGCGGGCGCGACACTGCAACAGCAGGGAGAGGTTCCAAGTTTCGTTTTCGAGCTGGCAGTCGTTCTCTAGCTGTGCAAAATTAATCCCCGCCCCGGCTAACGCTAAAGCCGTATAGCCGCCGAAAGACTGGCCGATGACTCCGACTCGCTGCAAGTCGAGCTGCCCTTGGTAGGCCGGATCGGTTGTAGAAAGTTTGGTTAAATAATCGAGCAGGTCTTTGATGTCGAGGGGGCGGTTGATAAATTCTGCGGGTTCTGCTAGTTCATTGCTTCTGCCTGTTACTAAGTTTTGGATTTGTTGGGCGTTGCTGCCGGGGTGTTCGGGGACGGCGACAGCAAAGCCGTAGGAGGCTAGGTGTTTGGCTAAATACTGGAAGGAAATGCGATCGGAACCTAAACCGTGGGAAATTACTACTACTGGGGCCGGTTGCCGGCTCCGCTGTGGCAAGTAAATGTCCATATTAAAAGTGCGATCGCGATTCGGACTCGTCAGAGTTACCGATGATTTTTTCCAAGTATACGGGCCCGGTAGCTGGGGCTGCAGCATTACCGCGGGCGGTATGGTGGATTGTAAGGCTGCTTGTGCTTCCGACAACTGGGCGACTCCGGCGATCGTCTGATTGGAACGGTTGATCAGCGATGTCAGCTCGTTGGCGATACCCAAGCCGCGGGCGATGTCAATCCTGATGCCGTAAGTGGGGAATTTTCGCAGCACGTTGACGATTGTCAGGCCTTCTGGATCCGAGGCTGCTAAAATCAGGGCGGCTCGGATGGCATAAAATCCCGGCTGCCGAGCTTTGGTTTGAATTAGTCTACCCAAGCGTCTCAGCAGCACTTCTCCTTGAGGCGTGTAGAGGAATTGGGCGATAGTCACCTGGCTGATTTCAGCTTTCGCTTGCAGGGCGCTGCGAATCTCAGCTAGCTGAGATTCATTGGCGTACCGAGCGAAGCCGTCCAAGTTCGAGTCTATTTGGCCTTCTTTGGCGAACAGTGCCAGGGATTCGATCGGCACAGATACTTCTACCGGCCCGTAAGTTACGTAAATTCGCTCGGCTCCCAAAGCCGGTGCGGCGGTGCAAACCGCCGTGAATGCAAACAATCCTAAATATTTTGGGGCGATCGACCGCCGAGTGCGAAGGGCAGCAGTGGAGAGACTGGGAAACAGACAGTTCATAACTTTCACACCTAGGACTTCTAATAATTAGTCGGTGAAACGATGTAATTTATTTTGCCAACATTTAATGCCAAAAAATCGCTCTGTTACATCGGAAATTAGGTTATCTTGGGAAGCATAGCCTAAAAGTAATTTTCTGACTTGACAAGGCTAGCTGAAATTTAAAATTCAACCCCGAGGGGTTAGTCGATTTGAAATTTTAGACGGGGGCGTGAGACGTTCGGCGAGCGATCGCGTCGAGTAGCGCTCGCCGTCGAACGATTTGAGATTTTAGATTTACTCAACAGATGAATCTGGGAGCTTAAACAATAGTCTAAAATTTTGGGAGCTTCACGACTCCTGTCGGTGGCTTGTATGCGTCTTTGGGCGAGGGGTCAAACCTAATAAAATGCCGATTGATTACTTTTTCAGCTATGCAAGATATTTGCGATCGAGTTTGTAACTACAGCCTGAGTGAGAGGATTTATGATGTTCAATGCAACTGCTATCCTGATTGACGCTTTTGTTCAAGAGCTGCAGGCCGGCTACCGTCGTACCTACGGCAAGTACAAGCCTGACTACCCTGAAATTATCGCCTGGGCCGGGACTATGGCTCTGGAAAATATCGCTAACTGCGATGCTCTGTACCACAATGTGGAACATACAATGCTCGTGGCTTTGGTGGGACAAGAGATTCTCCGCGGCAAGCATATTCGCGAAGGAGGAGTGTCGCCGGAAGATTGGCTGCACTACCTGATCTCACTGCTGTGCCACGATATCGGCTACGTCAAAGGCGTTTGCCGCCAAGACCGAGAAGCTGTGGGATCCTACGCTACGGGTATTGACGGGGGCATGGTTCCTGTGCCTATTGGCGCCACTTCTGCCAGTTTAACTGCTTATCATGTCGATCGAGGAAAACTCGTAATTGACGAACGCTTCGGCGGTCACACATTAATTGATGCCGAACAAATCAAGCGCAATATTGAATTGACTCGCTTCCCTGTTCCTGCTAGCGAAACTCATCAAGACAGAAACAATTATTCTGGACTCGCTAGGGCCGCCGATTTGATCGGTCAGTTGAGCGACCCCAATTACCTGCGAAAAATAAGTGCTCTGTTCTACGAATTTGAGGAAGTCGGCACTAATAAAATCTTGGGCTACCAGTCTCCGGGAGATTTGCGACAAAATTACGCCAAGTTTTATTGGAATGGAGTTTTTCCCTACATTCCAGCAGCTTTGAACTACTTGGAATTGACCCAGGGAGGCAAACAGATTATTGCCAACCTCTACGCCAACGTATTTCAGGTAGAACACGCTGAACCGCTCGCTTTCACCAAGCCGAACGCTCAAGAATTAATCAAAGTCCGCGCCAATAGCAACTTGAACGGCGAAAAAGATGGTGAGAATCTTGCAGCTTCCATATCCGGAGAAAACAAGAAATTTACCGATTTTCGCGACTTGAATTTGTAATAATTTACGCGCCGAATTCGGCAGCTATAAAGGCGAGTCAGTCGATTTGAGATTTTAGACTTCGGCGTGAGATGTTCGGCGAGACGTTCGGCGAGCGATCGCGTCGAAGTTTAGATATACTCCACAGATGAATCTGGCAGCTTGAACTAGTGTCGAAAATTTTGGGCGGATGGCGACTCCTGTCGTTCGCAAGTATCCGTTTTTGGGCGGGGTTATAATTAGGATAAATTTTGACTTTCTAGTTGCTGGCTCTTTTTTTAGCTCAAATTGACATCGATCGTCTCAAATCTAAAATCGCTCAGGCAGCAGAGAGGTTGCTCGCTCCTTTTTTTTGAGCTAAAATCGAGAGTTATAATCAAAAATCGAAAATCAAAAACCTTAACTCGAAAATCGAAAACCTTAAATCGATATGGCAGCAAAGATTCAGCAGCAAATTCAACAATTGAGGCAGCAGCTACAGGAAGCTAGCTATGCTTATTATGTTCTCGATGCGCCGATTATGCCAGATGAGGTGTACGATCGACTTTATCGCCAGTTGCAAGAATTAGAATCAGATTATCCTGAATTAATTACTGCGGAAAGTCCGACTCAGCGCGTAGGAGAACAGCCTGCTACTCAATTTTTTAGCGTCAAGCACAATATTCCTCTCTACAGTTTGGAAAATGCTTTTAATTTTGAGGAATTTGCTAAATGGCAGGAACGCTGGCAAAGAGTAGCACCCCCCCTAACCTCCAAAGGGGGAGGACTAGATGGAAATTCACCCCCCCTAACCCCCCCCGATCGAGGGGGGGGACAAGAGGGAATAACATCTTCCATTAGCAATCAGGAAAATAGGGAAATTACTCCCCCCCTTGCTAAGGGGGGGTTGGGGGCGGTTTCCTATGTTTGCGAGTTAAAAATTGACGGTTCTGCTTTAGCGCTAACCTATGAAAATGGGGTGTTAGTTCGCGGTGCGACGCGGGGAGACGGCATAGCCGGAGAGGAAATTACTCAAAATGTCAAAACTATTCGCTCAATTCCTTTAAAGCTCAATTTAGATAATCCGCCGCCTATTGTGGAAGTGCGGGGAGAGGCTTTTTTGTCTTTAGCTGTGTTTGAGGAAATTAATCGGGAACGGGAAAAAGCGGGGGGACAATTGTTTGCTAATCCTCGCAATGCTGCGGCGGGTACGCTGCGGCAGTTGGATTCTAAAATTGTGGATAAGAGACGGTTGGATTTCTTTGCTTATACTCTGCATTTAGAGCAGGGTAACGAGGGTAATACGCAGTGGGAATCTTTGGAATTGTTGCAAAGAATGGGGTTTAAGGTGAATCCCTATCGCAAAATTTGCTATTCTTTGGATGAGGTTCGGGAATATTACGAATATTGGGATACTGAGCGGCGGAATTTGCCTTACATGACCGATGGGGTTGTTGTTAAGATTAATTCGGTTTTCCTGCAAAAACAATTGGGTTTTACTCAGAGGTTTCCGCGTTGGGCGATCGCCCTGAAGTATCCCGCTGCCGAAGTCCCTACAATAGTAGAAGCTGTCACCGTACAAGTAGGGAGAACCGGGGCTCTGACCCCTGTAGCGGAACTCAAACCGGTGCAGTTGGCGGGGACGACGGTTTCGCGGGCTTCTCTCCATAATAGCGATCGACTTTCCGATCTGAACCTGCACATTGGCGATACTGTAATTGTCAGAAAAGCTGGGGAAATTATACCAGAAGTTGTGCGAGTTTTGCCGGAACTTCGCCCCCAAAATGCTCAACTTTTCCAAATGCCTAGTTGCTGTCCCGAATGCGAACAGCCTGTGGTTCGGGAAAAGGGGGAGGCCGTTACTCGCTGCATCAATACATCTTGTCCAGCGATTTTGAGGGGTTCGCTGATTCATTTTTGCAGCCGGGATGCTCTGGATATTAACGGTGTTGGAGAAAAGTTGGTGCAGCAGATGGTTGATAGTAATCTGGTGCATTCAGCGGCGGATTTGTACGATTTGACGGCGGAAAGATTGATGAGTTTGGAACGCATGGGTAAGAAGTTAGCCGAAAAGTTGGTAAGTGCGATCGCCAATTCCAAAACTAAACCTTGGTCGCGGGTATTGTATGCTTTAGGAATTCGCCACGTCGGCAGCGTCAATGCTCAATTGCTGACAGAAAGATTTACCAATGTGACAGATTTGGCCTCTGCATCAGCCGCAGCTATTGAAGGCGTTTACGGTATTGGACCAGAAATTGCTCAATCTGTTTATCAGTGGTTTCAACTGCCTGCAAATCAGAGTTTCATTGAACGGTTAATTGCTGCTAACTTGCAATTGCAGTCAGAAGTCAAAAGTCAACATTCAGCAGAGATAAGTTTACCGCTAGCGAGCAAAACATTTGTAATTACCGGAACTCTGCCAACTCTGAAACGAGATGAGGCAAAAGATTTAATTCAAAAAGCGGGAGGAAAAGTTACAAATTCTGTTAGTGCTAAAACTGACTATGTAGTTGTGGGAGAAGATGCGGGTTCTAAGTTGGAGAAGGCTCTATCTTTGGGAATAGCTCAACTTTCGGAATCCGAGTTATTGTCCATGCTATAGCCGAAGAAAGAGAGAAGAAGGAAGTTCAGCAACGGATTCAGTTCTCAAAAACAGGCAGGATGCCTCTTTCACAAGAAAGACTTAAATGTTTTTGGGCGCCGTTGCTCCTAGCCCGCCCCAGAGTACACGCTACTTTTGCTAAAATTTTGTATAATTTGTAAGAATGCTCGATCGCAACTTCCAGCTTAGCCAAATCCCAGTAATCATAGGAGATACATTATGTCGGAAATTCCAGCAGAACAAACACAAACAAACTTGCCAACTCCAGAAACAACTACCGAAAGCTCAATTTCTGGGGTGGAAAACATGAAAAACAGTTTGGGAAACGTCCTAAATAGTTGGAAATTGAAAGTAGGATTAGGAGTTGCTGTACTGTTTGCAGTGTCGCTATTTGCATTCTACTGGCAGCATATGATTGCAGTCGTAGGTATGAAGAGTTGGTCGGCGCGATCGGGAGCTAACCCGATCGAATGTATGGTAAGAGATACTAATAACGACCAGTATGTCAGTTGCAGCGCCCTCCTCGATCAGCAGATTGTCCCTCTTGAGTGCAGTTCGAGTTTGTTCAATATCGGCTGTCGAGTCAATTACGGAACTGCGGCACCAAATCCGAGACAAATCAACCCTAGATAGAGCATCTGCGGGTTAGAGATAATTCTTGAACGAACAGATTTGCTACTGAAAATATGGGACTTACACAAAAAATCTCACCGTGAAAATACTCCAGCAATAAAGATCGGAAAACAATTGTTTTTCTTCTCGTAAATTAGCAGGTAATGAAAGTTACCTGCTATTGCCATGAGGTAATCTGTGATAGAGGCTGTGCGACAGTATATTAATGTGAAGATTTCACCTTTAGCATGGGTATCGAAGCATCCTCAGCTACAATAGATCGGTGCGCTCGCCCATAATGATTGCTGACTATCTTTAATAACATTTTCTTCTATCATTGAGACCTGAAAATGATCGAGATTAACGGCTACGAGATTCTCACTCAAATCTACGAAAGTACCAACTCCAGTGTCTATCGAGGCATCCGCCAACAGGACAACCAAGCCGTCATCCTTAAATTCCTCAAAGAAGACTATCCTACCCCCTCCGAACTCGTTGGCTATAAGCAGGAATATGAAATTACCCGAAATCTGAATCTAGATGGAGTAATTAAAGCTTATGAATTAATACCCTATCAGATGACCCTGTGTATCATCCTTGAGGATTTTGGTGCCTCATCTTTAAAACAGTTGATGGATGAGCGTAGGGAATCAGGCACGGGAGTATTGCCCCTACAGGAATTTCTGAGCATTGCTATTAAAACGGCTGAAATTCTAAGCAGTATTCACGCTGCGAATATTGTCCACAAAGATATTAACCCTGCCAATATTATTTTCAACCCTGAAATCGGGCTACTCAAAATTATTGACTTTGGTATTTCTACTCAATTCACCCGCGAAAATCCTACGCTAAAAAATCCTAACGTCTTAGAAGGTACTTTAGCTTATATTTCACCTGAACAAACAGGAAGAATGAATCGTTCCCTAGATTACCGCACCGACTTTTACTCCCTGGGTGTCACTTTCTATGAGTTACTGACAGGAAAACTCCCTTTTGAAACAAATGATGCCCTGGAGTTAGTGCATTGTCATATTGCTAAAGTGCCAATTTCTCCTCATCAAGTTAATCCAGAAATTCCCCAGACCCTGTCAGATCTTGTAATGAAACTGATGGCAAAAACCGCTGAGGAGCGATACCAAAGTGGTTTCGGGATCAAAAATGATTTAGCTGAATGTTTGCATCAGTTACAAACCACAGGAAATATATCTGATTTCTCTTTAGGGGCTCAAGACATTTCCGACCAGTTTCAAATTCCCCAAAAGCTCTACGGACGCGAAGCCGAAGTAGAAGCACTACTAAAAGCATTTGAGCGAGTAGGGGACAATCCCCAATCCCAAATAGAAATGATGTTGGTGGCGGGTTATTCTGGTATTGGCAAATCATCTCTAGTAGCCGAAATTCACAAACCAAATACCCGACTGCGCGGCTATTTCACCGCCGGCAAATTTAACCAATTTCAAAAGAGTATTCCTTACTCGGCTGTGGTTAGCGCCTTTAAGGGATTAGTGCGGCAACTATTAACGGAAAGTGAAATACAGCTTGAACAATGGCGAGAAAAACTTAGAGATGCTTTTGGTGTCAATGGTCAAGTGATTATTGATGTAATTCCCGAAGTGGAACTGATTGTCGGCAAGCAGCCTCCAGTGCCAGAATTAGGGGCAACCGAATCACAAAATCGGTTTAATATCGTCTTGGGTAACTTCATCCGAGCCTTTTGCACAAAAGAACATCCCTTAGTCATATTCCTCGACGATTTGCAGTGGGCAGACTCCGCCACGCTCAAATTAATTGAACTGATGATGACAGATGCAGATATACAATATCTGTTTTTAATTGGAGCCTATCGGGATAACGAAGTCAGCCTCACTCATCCCTTGAGCATGACCCTCGATCGATTGCTTAAAGAAGGAGCAACTATCAATTATATTACTTTAGCACCTTTAGAACTAGAAAATATTAGCCAACTCATTGCCGACACATTATATAGCGACAAGGAATCAGTAGAAACCCTAGCAGAACTGGTGATGAGGAAAACCGGAGGCAATCCATTCTTTGTCAACCAATTTCTGAAAACTCTGCACGCGGAAAACCTGATAAGTTTTGATGTGCAGCAGCATTGTTGGCAGTGGAATATTGCCCAAATAGAGGCACAAAATATTACTGATAATGTCGTAGAATTGATGAGCTATAAGTTAAATAAACTGCCTCCTATCACACAGCAGGTTTTACGTTTAGCCTCTTGTATAGGCGCATCTTTTTACTTAAGTACCCTGTCGATTGTTTCTGAGGAACCGCCCGAAGTAATTTTTTCGTATCTACTCGCAGCAATTCAGACCGGATTCATATTGCCTACATCGGAGTTAGATGAAAACCTATTAATTCAAGATTATAAATTTCTGCATGACCGAGTACAGCAAGCTGCTTATACTTTAATTTGTGAAAATGAAAAAAAAGCAGTTCACTTGAAGATTGGACGCTTGTTACAAGTTAATACTCCCGTGACAGAACGAGATACAAAAATTTTCGATATAGTTGAACATTTTAATCTTGGGCGCGAGTTAATTACCGATCAAACCGAAAAAATAGCCTTAGCCAAATTTAATTTAATTGCCGCCCGCAAAGCGAAAGACTCAACCGCTTATCTAACGGCGCGAGAATATTTGACGATCGGCATATCTTTATTAAGTGGTAATTTTTGGCAAGAAGAATATCAATTGACCCTGCAACTTCATAAGGAAAAAGCAGAAATCGAATATTTAAACAGTAACTTTGATTATGCTGAAGAATTGATCTATTTGGTAATTAAAAAATGCAAAAATAATTTAGAAAAAGCCGAAGTTTATAATCTTTTAATAGTCATGTTAACCATGATGTCTAAATATGAAAAAGCTATTACCACCGCTCGACAAGCCTTAAAGTTATTGGGAATTGAGTTAACGGATAAAGATTTCACCAATGCTTTACAAAAAGAACTAGCAGAAGTGCGAAAACTTTGGCAGCCTGGGGAAATTAGCACTCTACAAGAGCAACCAGAAATGACGAGCCTGGAAATGAGAGCAGCTCTAACTTTATTAGTCAGCGCCGATCCACCAGCTTATTTGAGCCACCCTGAACTGTATGGAATTATTTCGGCAAAAATGGCTTCTATTTGCATTAAATACGGTGCTATTGCTGCTTCCGCTAAAGCTTATGCCAGCTATGGACTTATCCTCAGTTCAGTTTTACAAGAATATCGCTCAGGTTATGAATTTGCTCGTTTAGGTTTAAACATTTCTAAGCGCTTTAATGACTCATCCATGAAAGCGAAAGCTGCTAATAACATGGCTAATCACATCCAACATTGGGTTGTCCCGATAAAAGAAGCTGAAGCGATTAATAACGAAGGTTATCAAGCGGGTTTGGAGTCAGGAGAGCTACAGTTTGTAGGCTATATCACCTTCAATCAAATGCTTAACTTTTTTGTGTCGGGTAAAAATCTTATCGAAATATTAGCGCTTCTCAATGATTATTTAAAATTCACAGCTAAAACTAAAAATTTATTAGCTTATCATACCATTCTTGGCAGTCAACTATTCATTTATAATTTAAGTGGCTTGAGTCCCAAACCCCGAGAATTTGCCAGTGAATCCCTCAGTGAAGCTGATTATATCCAAGATTGTCAAACTCATCAAAACTTTTTGGCTCTGGCTAACTATTTAACCTATAAAGCCCAAGTCCTCTACTTGTATGGTGACAATGTTATCGCTTTACATTGTATCCAAGAAGCTCAAACTATGTTACCTTATGTGCAAGGGATGATTACCAATGCCGTTAATAACTTCTATAATTCTTTAATTTTACTGGCTGTTTATCCAACTGTTAGCAAGTCAGAACAAATTAGTTATCACAAACAAATTGAAACCAACCAACAACAGATGAAAATTTGGGCAGATAACTGTCCTGCAAACTTTCTGCACAAATACCTGTTGGTCGAGGCAGAAATTGCGCGTATTTCTGGTGAAGAAATGGAAGCCATAGATTTATACGATCGCGCTATTACTTCAGCTCATGAAAATGAGTATATTCAGAATGAAGCTTTAGGGAATGAACTAGTAGCCAAATTCTGGTTAGGGAAAGGCAAAAATGAAATTGCCAAACTTTACATGAAAAAGGCTCACTATGGTTACCAACTTTGGGGTGCCCAAAGCAAAGCAGAGGATTTAGAGCAGAAATATGCGCAGTTGCTACCCAAGAAATCGGGTAAAAAACAAACTGATTTGCAGATGACGGCTACTGGCACAGCTTCTTCTTCTACTGGAGGCAGTTCTGATTTAGATTTTGCTACTGTAATCAAGGCTTCTCAAGTTCTGGCGGGTGAAATTGCTCTCGATAAACTGTTGGCAAAGTTAATGAGGATTTTACTGGAAAATGGGGGAGCGCAAAAAGGCTTCCTCGTTTTATCAGAGCAGGGAAAATTAACTATTAAAGCCATCGGTGAAGTAGATAAAGAACCCGGAGAAATTTTACAAGATATTCGCCTTGAAGAAAGCCAAAAGCTTCCAATAGGAATGCTGAAATATGTGGAAAGAACACAGGAAGATATCGTGCTATCAGAGGCGACGCAAGAGGGTTTATTTACCAGTGACCCCTATATTGTAGAAAATAAGCCTAAGTCAGTCTTATGCGCTCCTATTATTAATCAAGGTAAACTGATTGGCATTCTGTATCTAGAAAATAATCTTACTACGGGAGCTTTTACGCGCGATCGCCTAGAAATTCTCAAAGTCCTCTCTTCTCAAGCTGCGATTTCGATTGAAAATGCCCTGCTATATCGCACTTTAGAAGATAAAGTTCAAGAACGCACGGCTCAACTAGCTGAAGCGAATCAAGAAATTAGCACCCTCAATCAGAAATTAAAAGCAGACAATGTTCGCATGAGTGCAGAACTCGATATTGTCAAACAACTGCAACAAATGGTGTTGCCAAAACCGTCAGAATTAGAGGCAATTGAAGGCTTAGAAATAGCTGGTTTCATGGAACCTGCTGACGAAGTTGGCGGCGATTACTACGACGTATTGCAACAGGATGGTCAAGTCAAGATTAGCATTGGCGATGTCACGGGACACGGTTTAGAAAGCGGCGTGTTGATGATTATGGCACAAACGGCTGTCAGGACGCTTCAGAAAATGAACGAAACAGATCCAGTGAAGTTTTTGGATGTCCTCAACCAAACTCTTTATGATAATCTCCAGCGCATGGAGTGCCCGAGAAATATGTCTCTAGCTATATTAGACTATGCCGGAGGTGTCCTGAAATTAAGCGGACAACATGAGGAAATGATTGTGGTGCGCGCTGATGGAAAATTGGAGTGCATAAATACGATTGATTTAGGCTTTCCCATTGGCTTAGTAGAAGAGATTGGCGAGTTTATTGCTCAAGAAGAAGTGCAGTTAAATCCTGGGGATGTGGTGGTGCTTTATACTGATGGAATTCCTGAAGCTTTCGATATTAATAAAGGGCAGTACGGATTAAAGAGGTTGTGGCAAGTAGTGGTTGAAAATCGTCACCGCTGTGTCCAAGAAATTCGGGAAGCTGTGATTAATGATGTGCGGCAGTATATTGGCGCTCAGAAGGTTTTTGATGATATTACTTTGGTGGTGATGAAGCAGAAGTAGAGTTCAAAACCCCCGATCGCACTCGGCGGTTGAAATTGGGGATCTTCAGGGGGAAACCCCCCCAACCGCCCCAAGCGGGCATTGCCGCTACTGTAGAAACTTTCGTCTCTAAGAAGCGGAGACTGAAAGATAAAAATGGCAGCTTACCAAGGGCTTCCGATCATTGTGAAACTACTCCAGTAGTAAGGATGAGAAAAATTTTGGTTTGCTTGTTGTAAATTAGCAGGTAAATTTAACTGGCCGCCTGTTGTTACTAGCTGTCCGTTTTCCAGCCGCACTTTACCGGACATTATTGCTTGTTGAGCCAGTTGCAAAGCTTCTGCCTTAGTTGTGGCTCCTCGCAACTGGTGGTAAAATTCGCTCATCAGCCCCAAAGTGCCTCCATCGTCAACATACCACAAACTCCCTAATGCAGATTTGGCGCCGGATTTTACTGCTAAACCTCCAAAACCTAACTCTGCTTCCCGATCGCCCAAGGCTGTTCTGCAAGCACTTAATACTAACAAGTCTACCTGCGGATTGCGCCAATTCAAACTCTCCATGCGATCGAGCTGCAATTGGGAATTCCACAGTTGAATGTAGGAATTGCTCGCTTTTCCGGGTTTGAATTCAGCGTGGGTGGCTAGGTGAACGATCCGAAATCCTCCCTTGGCGTGTTCGGAGTTGAGATTATCTATAGTGAAACTCGCATTGAGGAAAGATAGGCCGTTCCCCTGAGCGGAAATCGCCTGCAATTCGATCGGCACACTGGGCAAGGGCTGTTGGTCAACAAATTCTGACCTTCCCATTGCTAGCACTGTGGCGTTTTTAACAGCTTTATAATCGGTATTAGTTGAACTAAAACTTGGAATTAGGCTGAAACTGTATTTTTCAATCAAGAAGCCTTTACCGTCGTGCAAAGCGGCAAAGGGCAGGCTTCGCAATCCAGGATCAACTGACAGCAACAACGTTTGAATTCCTAAGTTTTGTAAGTCTTTTTCTAGGGGTGCGATCGCCCATTTATATAGTCGCTGGGCGGCCGCTAGATAAGTCGTAGTATCGCGTTTCGCGCGATTGGTGATTTCTGTGCGGAACTCCTGGACGGTGGGGAAAAGAGCTGCTCTGTTGGCTTCGGGGACGCTGTAGTGAATCGGCGGCCCGACGGGAGGAACTAAAATTAGTTCCAATCGATCTTCTCGCGAGATTATGTAGATAATACCAGACCGCTTGCCGGTTTGCTGTTCGATATTTTTTAAAGTTTCTTGGAATGTCAAAATCAAGACTTTTTCCTCTGGGAGGTTGGCTTTCACCCCCAGGTATTCTCCAAATTCTTGGTTCCTCATTTCTTCGATTCCCCAGACTGTTTTCTGCATGTCGTTACCTTCAAAAAGCAGATCGGGAGACGGAACATATCCCAGAACTAAATTAGAAGTAGGGTTGAATGTTGGCGGTTGTTGCGAGGCTGGTGAGGGTGGTGCTAAGTCCCTGGGTAATTTACTGGTGATAGTGCGATCGAGGGTTAAAATTCGATCGGCTACAGTACCGGGCTTGTCTAGCGATGAATTTTTGCCACGGCGTTGCAAGTCTCCTGCATCTAGGGTTGAGGGTTGCGGCGCGGGCTCTTGTATTTCCGTAGAATCGATCGGAGTTGGAGTTAGAACCGGAGTTGGAGTTTCACTCGGAGTTGGAGTGCGAGTTAGAACCGGAGTTGGAGTTTCACTCGGAGTTGGAGTGCGAATTACAACCGGAGTTGGAGTTTCACTCGGAGTTGGAGTGCGAGTTACAGCCCGAGTTGGAGTTTCACTCGGAGTTGGAGTTGGAGTTTCACTCGGAGTTGGAGTTGGAGTTTCACTCGGAGTTGGAGTTTCACTCGGAGTTGGAGTTGGAGTTTCACTCGGAGTTGGAGTTGG
>JAUBOM010000038.1:43394-43693 GCA_036700245.1 Microcoleus vaginatus BM001213989 | reverse complement strand
AGTTGGAGTTACAACCGGAGTTGGAGTTTCACTCGGAGTTGGAGTGAGAGTGATACTCAGAGTGGGAGTTGGAGTTACAACTGGAGGGAAAGCGATACTCGGAAGGGGAGTTGGAGTTACAACTGGAGGGAAAGTGACACTGGGAGTGGGAATGACACTCGGAGTGGGAGTGACACTGGGAGTGGGAGTGGGAGTGACACTCGGAGTGGGAGTGGGAGTGACACTCGGAGTGGGAGTGATACTTGGAGTGGGAGTGGGAGTGACACTCGGAGTGGGAGTGATACTTGGAGTGGGAGTGG
>JAUBOM010000038.1:41059-43294 GCA_036700245.1 Microcoleus vaginatus BM001213989 | reverse complement strand
GAGTGACACTCGGAGTGGGAGTTGGCGTTGGCGTCGGGTCGATCGCGTCATCAGTCGAAAACACAATATTACCAACACTACTAGAACGCGGAAACGACTGCGATCTAATGAGAGATTGTCCCGTTGTAATTGCACCCGCCGTACCGTTGCTAGCAGCATTTCCGACTACAAACGGTTGAATCGGCGTCCCTCCATCTCCCCCAGCGTGCACAATTGTAATTTTGCCACCACCGGCGCCGCCAGCAGTAGAAATGCTAGCAGATCCCGTCGGTGAAACTGGGGTTAAAAAAGTACCCGTAGCGCGGAAAAAATTGCCTGTTATTGCTGTCACCTCGCCACCGGTGCCGCCTGTACCGCCTTGGGCATTGATAAACTCTACTTGAATATCGCCGATCGGATCTAAGAATACATTGCCGGCATTTCCGACTATACCGCTAGAGTTAATTTGTCGGGTCGTAATTGAAGTTATCGCCTTAACAGTTATGTTACCGCCACTGTTTCCCGATGTATTCAAATTGCCTGCGGTGAAATTGTTACCGCTTGTAAATATAATTTCTCCGCCATTAGCAGTAATATTTTTAACGGTTATATCGCCCTTGGCAGTAATATCGACTTTGCCGGCGGTGACATCTCCCGATAAGTTGACTTTTTCCGTGTTTAGTGCTGTCAATTGTTGCGCGTTAATTGTCGAGTTTCCTGTCACATTGCCAGCATTTGCGATCGCAACATTTGCTAACTGTCTGGTGGCGCCGACGGGTCCGCTGAAAGTGATGCTGCCGCTACTTGCATCCAGATTTAGGCTACGGGCCGCATCAATACTGTCGATCGCACCTCCAAAGGCAATATTTCCCCCGGCCGTACTCAATATCGCATCTTTCGTCAACCCGAGAATACCGTTAATATTGATATTGCCCTGATTAGTAGTAACATTGCCCCCCAACCTAGTGTTCGCCGCAGCAATATTAAAACCCGAATTGCTCGAAATATTACCGTTATTGAATTCCGCCTGGCTGGCGGTAACATTCAAAACAGAAAGTGGTGCTGTTCCTCCGATATTTCCTTGCACCAGCACATTGCCTGTAGCTGCATCTAAGTTTAACAAATGATTGCCGTCGATCGCACCAATTATCTTAATATCTCCGCCACCTGTACTGAGATTAATATCGTTTCCGAGTAGGACATTGCCGTTGAGAGCGATCGGATTTTTATTGGTATTGATGCCATTATTCAAATTAATTGTGGAAGCGTTAAGAGCAATGCTGCTGTTGTCATTTCCGGTAAGAGTTCCATCAACTGCGATCGTACCTGTTCCCGTTTGGATATTTACTGGATCTAAAAATGTAAGATTATAGGGAATACTAACATTTGCACTGCTATCCAATCGCCCGATCGCGATCGAGCTAAACCCATTTTGAACCAAATTCATTTCCGATGCAGTCAAATCTAAAGCGCTAGTATTGTTGTCAGTTCCGCCAACAGCTATATTTTGTCCTGCTGTTGCCGGTTGCAGCGTTAATGCGCCAGTACCAGAAACATTCCCCGAAAAATCAATTTCACCTGCCGTTAAAGTCAGCGGGTTACTACCTGCCGCTAAACTCGAACCGAAAGAAATAGTTGCATCTCCCAGTGTAAAAGTTACAGGAGCTTTTAATGTCACCGGGTCGCTAAAACTAATGTGATCATTAGTTGTGGTGATATTTCCGCTAACCGCAACTGTTCCCCCGCCATTTTGAATAAATGCACCGTCTAAGTTCAGGTTGTTCTCAATATTTAGATTAACCTTATTGGTAATTGTGAGCGTGCCGTCATTGGTGGTTGTTACAGTTCCTTTGAGATTAACATTATCAGCAGCAATAGCGAGATTCCCCGGTACGTCAAGTGTCTTGTTGAAAGTAATCCCGCTGCCTGAAAACACAGAGTTTTTGGCAACAGTCACTGCATCTGCATAAGTTTGATTGCCAGTGGTAGCGACATTGCCGCCTAAAGATATCTTGCTGTTGGCAGTTAAACTTGTGAGAGGAGTTGTTTCGCCTATCGCATTATTGAATGTAACATTACCCGTACCCCCATTCACAGTTAAATCGCTGCTGCCGTCAACTATATCGTTGAAAGTAATACCGTTGCCGGAGAGAATCGGATTGTTGGCAATTGTCACTGCATCTCCGTAGGTTTGGCTGCCGGTTGTAGTGACACTGTCATTAAGTTGAGTTGTGCCACCAATATCTGTAGTCAAAC
>JAUBOM010000038.1:0-40959 GCA_036700245.1 Microcoleus vaginatus BM001213989 | reverse complement strand
GTTGTAGTGACACTGTCATTAAGTTGAGTTGTGCCACCAATATCTGTAGTCAAACTCCCGGCATTGACTCTTTGATTAAATGCGGTTGTTCCTGTAGAGTTAGCTGTTAAATTGCCGATCGCATTTGTTGGATTCCCAACTTCACCATTGAATGTAAGATTACCGCTAACCGCATTCGCCCTCAAATTGCTGCTGCCGTTAACAGTATCGTTGAAAGTAATGTCGCTGCCCGAGAGAATCGGATTGTTGGCAATTGTCACTGCATCTCCGTAGGTTTGGCTGCCGGTTGTAGTGACACTGTCATTAAGTTGAGTTTTGCCACCTGAGTCGGTTCTTAAACTTTGGGCATCGACAGTGCTCGCAAAGCTAGTCTTGCCACTACTGTTAGCAGTTATCGCACCCAATGGAGCTGTGCTGTTGCCGAGCGCACCTTTTGTGAATATAATATTACCAGTACCCGCTTTTAAAGTGAGATTTGGACGGTTAGCAGTTGTGCCGTCAACTGTATTGTTAAAAATAATATCGCCAGCACCTGCACTTGTGTTGAAAGAAGCATCATTTGTCAGAGTAACGGGACTGTTGAAACTGATATTATCGTTAGTAGTGGTAAGGTTGGATGCTATATTAACCTTGCCTGTACCGCTTTGAATGAATTCTCCATCCAGCAATAAATTAGTCGCTGTAGCAATATTCAAGTCGCCACTATTATTGACCGTAAAAGTTCCATTATTTAGCGTTGTGACTGGATTGTCTATCGCAAAAATTGTGCCTGTCAAGTTAATGCCGCCCGCAGCATTGGTTGTCACTGGACCATTGAATGCAGTTGTACCCGTACCTGCAGTTTGAGTAATACTGGCGGCTGTAATTGCCTTTGTTAGTACGTTTTCCGCACTGTTAATTGTGAGGTTGCCTAGAGGAGTAACGCTGCCGACATCTCCACCAAATGTAATATTGCCACCACCAGCAGTTAGAGTCAAATCTTGACTGTTAGTAGTTGTGCCATCGACAGTTTCTTGGAAAAGAATATTGCCGGCACCTGCACCTGTGTTGAGATTGACTTTATTTTCGACCGTAACAGGGCTGTTGAAAGTAATATTTTTATCGGTTGCAGTAACGTCTGCGCTTAGAGAAGTAACTCCGTTAAATGTAATACCACCATTGGCTGTAATTGGCCCGTTAACTTTGATCGACCCCGTACCAGTTGGAGGCTGAATTATCGTTGCTGTGGTCGGGGATTTGAACTCAACGCCAGCGGGGACAATTTCGATCGTCCCCGTCCCATTCGCCCGTCCGATAATGAGTTTGGAAAACCCATTTAATATAGGAGACGTGACTTCATCACTGCTGAGATTCAAACGGGAGTCCGTGCTAGTACCACCAACACTAATACCTAAACTGGGATTAAGCGGCTGCAACTGGATAGTCCCAGTACCATTAATTTGACTTTGTAGTGATAGTTGAATTCCATCGCCCGTCAAAGTGACCTTGTCGCCTAAAGGCGAATCAATCACACCGCCGAGGAGGTTAATGGGATTGTGCTTAGCCTTTCCCGTTAGGCTAATATTGCCTGTTCCCGTAACTTGCACCGCCGGTCCGCCCGTGCCGAAGTAAATGCCGTCGTTGTTAATTGATGTCCCTACACCAGTACCGATTAAAGCAATATCTCCATTGTCCGATCGTATCGTGCCTGAGTTGAGCCTGATCCCGGCATTAAACCCCGTCCCTTCACTGCCCTTCCCTGTCAACGTCACGTTTCCCGGCCCTGCGGTTTGGATTGTAGCACCAGTATCTACATATATACCGTCGTTGGAAGTCTCAGTCCCACCACCAGTACCATCCAGACTGACATTTCCAGAGAAAGCTTTCAGTGTGCCCCCCCCAACTGATATGCCTCGATCGCCATCAGTCCCATTGCTGCCCACACCGATTAGAGTCAGATTCCCGGTGCCTGTGGACTCCAGCACGCCTGACACCGAAATGCCCGGGTTGTTGCCCCGGCTGCCCTTGCCTGTTCCAGTCAGGCCGATATCTCCATCCTGCGATTTTACGATACCAGTAGGACTAATCCTTATGCCTGAATTGAGGGTCGTCCCATTTCCCCCTGTCCCGGTAATGGTGACAGTCCCATTCCCCGCAGTTGACTGGACTGTAGCGTTATCTATGATAACGCCGAAGTTTCTGGTTGAACCTCCACCACCTGTACCAGTCAGGTTGACATTTCCCCCAGCCGATTGCAGTGTACTCGTGTTGGTAATAGATATCCCTGGATTATTAAATGCCCCGTCCCCGGCAGTACCGTTGAGAGTAATAGTCCCTGCAGCAGTCGATTCCACTGTGCTGCTTTTAATAGATATCCCTAGATTATTAGATGTCCCCTGGCCGCCAGTACCGTTGAGAGTAATATTCCCTGTCCCGCTCGATTTCACTGTGCTGGTATCATTAATGTTAATCCCGTTGTTGTCGCTTCCAGTTCCATTACCCCCTGTACCATTAAGAGTAATACTTCCATTCCCAGCCGTCGTGATTCCGCTTTTAGAAACATAAATGCCGTCATTTTGGCTGAGTTCAGTGACGAAGTTGTTGGTTAAATTTCCAGCACCTGTACCAGTCAGGTTGACATTTCCCCCAGCCGATTCCACTGTGCTGTTGTTAATAGATATCCCTTTATTATTTAAAGTCCCCTTCCCGCCAGTACCGTTGAGAGTAATACTCCCTGTCCCGATCGTTCGCACTGTGCTGGTATTATCAATGTTAATCCCGTTGTTGCCACCTCCACTTTCATTACCGCCACCAATACCATTGAGAGTAATACTTCCAGTGCCAGCCGTCGTGATTCCGCTGTTAGAAACAAAAATGCCGTTATTGTTGGTGTCTCCAGCGAGTCCTTGACCTCTAATAGAAATATTTCCAGTGCCGGCATTGAGCGTGGAACCTCTGAGCTCAACTCCGTTGGGATTTACCACTGTCCCTACTGCTGGGGAAGTTAACGGGTTGCTGCCGCCTCCTAAAATGATGTTGCCGCCGTTGGATTTGATGGTATTATTGGTAATGGCGATCGCCCCTCCACCCCTGCCATCTACATCTGCATTCAGGGTAATACTGCCGTCCCCCTTAGCGATGATATTGTTGTTAACAAATATGCTGTTATTAGCCTTCAGAGTCAGGGAATTACTATTTTCCCAAGAAACCGGAGCGTTGACTGTAATATCACCTTTATTCTCAAACTTCGACTCAGTGGAAATAGTCACACTTCCCAAACTTAGCTGATTTTCCAGCGTCCCCTTCTTAATCGTAGAAGTAGCACCCAATGGCGTAAATGCTCCCCCTGCTGAAAAATCTCCGCCTGCATCCAGATCTTCGCTAATAGTAATATCAGTAGGATCTAATAATAAGGTGCCAGCAATGCCAAAGGTCGATCGCAAATCCACCAACCCTTGAAAATCCAGCGATTGCTTTCCCGATACTTCCGCAAACCCACCATTCCCAGAAAACAAGCCACCTCTGGCCGTAATATTTCCGTTAAAGCGAGTAGTTTCATCCGCCCAAACTATAACTCGCCCGCCATTCCCATTACTAACAGCATCAGCATTAATTGTCGAGTCGCCACTCACAAAAGTCCGCAAAGCATTGGGAACCGTCCCCAAACCCTGATAATCTCCGCCAATCAGTACATTACCGCCGCCGTTAATCCCAGAAGCATTGATATTGCCAGCAATAACACCTACTTTCTCACCCAAGATGTTAACGTTGCCACCAGTGTCGCCCGAGACGTTGAGAGTGCCGGATGCGATCGTAGTTCCCGCAGTTACCGGCACAGCAACATTCCCCGTCAAGACAACTTCGCCATTGGGATTTACCGTCAAACTCGTTGCCTGTGCCGCACCTTTTCCAGTCAGCAACTCCGGTAAAGATAACACTGGCTGCGTCCAATTGTTCGGCAGCGAGCTTTGAGTTGATGTCGGCTGAATATCCAAACTCAATAAATTCCCAGCTTGACTAATCCGCACCAAATTGTTACCCGGGACGGCGCTGACGAGAATATTGCCGCTAGGTGCATTTAGCTGACCAGTATTGACAACCGTACCTCCTACCAAACTTAAACTTTGACCTGGTGTCACCGTCAGATTGCCTGCATTAACAATGCTTCCCCCCTGCGTTGTAAACGCAAAACTGTTCGGCGTCCCAATTAATGTTGTCCAATTGTTATTGCCGATCGCGCTAAACCACCGATTGTTCCCAAAACCAATCCCTGTAGCCGTAGTAGCATTAAAAGATCCCGGCACGTTGAGACTGGAAGAAGGCCCGAAAATCATGCCGGCAGGATTCATCAAAAACAGGTTAGAATTGCCGCCCGTAACTTGAATTAAGCCATTGATTAAAGAAGGATTTCCCCCAGTAACCCTTCCCAAAATATTTTGAACATTGGGATTGGTCAGAAAGTTAGCAGTTTGACCTTCGCTGAGACCGAACTCAGTAAAACTGTGAAAAAGATTAGCCTGCTCTGGACTCAAAGACCCCCCGGAAATGTCGTAGCGGTTGCCGGTGGGAGTAACAAGTGTGTTAGTGCCGTCCGCTGCGGGGGTGATGGATTGCGCGTCTGCCGAACCGGCCCCTGCACTTAGCCAGCCAAGGATGAATAACCATGCAAGCAAAGGTAGTCTGTTGGCTGTCATTGTGTTTAAAGATTGTGCTTAAAGTGCGATCGTATTTATCTATCCTATTTTTACTCATAAAAATTTCTCCTGTCAAGAAGATAGTCCTATTTTTTATTTTTGAATTAATGGGAGGGGAAGCTGAAGGAAATGTATTTGTTTATAAGTAGGTAAAGGGAAAAAACCCTACTATCTTGTAGGGGGCCGAAAGCGTGAGTATCAAGATATACAAGCAAGTAGAGGAATGCTCTCACCAGCCCGACCCATGTCATGTTTATTTGTAACCACCTACTTAGCCGTTTCAGTTAAGTGAAGTACAGATATCGGGTTGGGACACGGTAATGGCTTTCGTCGTGTCAACTTAACGCTCAAACCCATAATAAATGTCGCTTTCCGTGAAGTTTCGATCCGCCTCGCATTCCCCTTAAAAAGGGGGACGAAAGAGAAGATTCCTGTCCCACCCCCTACTCCCCGGACGCTACGCAGGCACCGGAGGGATCGATCCCTAATCATCAAACAGCAGACCGATACTACGTTTGTTTGACGTGTTTGTTGACACGAAGAAGGGTAATGGCGTGTCCCTAGTGTATTCAGGCGCGGGCGATGAAACTTGGTTTCTCCTTCCCACTTTCACGGCTTCCAGGAGGCAATTTTCAGAAATCGGGTTTATGCCTCCGGGACTTTTGGCGAAAATATGATGCCCAACGCAAGGGTTAGGGGGTTAAAAACTCAGAATATTAGTCAAAAGTACGTAAATATCGATCGCCTGTTTTCCCTCTTGCTTCCAGTGGCAAAAAAACTAGCTCAAATCCCCAGCTTGCAGCTCGCTTTGAGGAGCGACTGGCCCAACCGCCTAATTTCTATCAGAAAACTTATAAGTTTTAGATGATATCTACCAAAATTCAGAAAGTTGGAGTTAAAGTTTAATTTATTTTTTAAAATTGCAAATATTTGCAATTCTTAGACTCAACTTTAGACGGTTACCAAAAGGAAGTAAATGTAGTAGATTAGAAGTCTAGGCAGGATAAAAATATTGCTGTTAGAGATTAAAATGTGGCAATTTGGTTTCTCTGAAAACTATTAGAAAAAGCACTCATTTACTCAAAAACACGCTTGTAGTGATATCCCTCTGTAGATTCACTGGTGTGGAGTCTATTCTGTAGGTTTGACGATCGTCCTAAATATCGCAGAAAACGCGCTCGTCTATTCGCGTCACTGTAACATGGGATTTCGGGCCTTACTACCTAACAATACTGGAGAAATCAGGGTTATGGCTACCTTAATGCTAGTCAAAAAAACTTCTTTTAAAGTCGCCAGCTTGGCAACCACAATCTTGCTCAGCATCTGCACGCCCGTCCGAGCTTTCATGTTTGGCACCAGCGGCATACAGTTCGATCGAGATACCAATATAAACTTTACCTTCCAAACATCTCATGGCGGTTACCAGTCGAGCTTGTGGGTAGCCCAAGCTGACTCAGACAACACTGACTACAGCAGCATCGCCAGTCTGTTTTACGAGACCCAACCGTCAGATAACGGCAGCGCCGGTGAATGGAAGGGAAGCTTCGGCACCGCTGTCACCTCCGACAACGGCTCCATCACCCAAACCTTCACATTTTTGAAGGATCAAATTTATGCCCTGCTGCTGTGGAGCGACACCGGCAACGGCCAAGAATTCGGGGAGTACGTCTCGTCGAGCACCTTCATGAATAGCCCCGAATGGTGGGCCGCCGACACCGGCTTCCGGAGAGATGAGTGTGTGGTGACGGGCTGTCAGCAAGCAGTGTTTGGCAACTTTATGCTCAACTACAACTCCAACCGCTCATTTACAAGCATGAACGGGGGTAATGGCCCAGAGCAATATTCATTCGTCACAATGACCCAACTGGCTCAGGGCATACAAATCTCCTTCGACGATGCCGGAGCAAACGACCAAGACTTCCAAGACTTCACCGTGTCGGCCCAGTTAGCCCCCGAAACAACGACCCAACCGGCTCAGGGCAGACAACTCTCCTTAGGCGATCGCCCAGGAAAAGTCACTAAATTCCACCACTCGACCGCATCGGGTCAGTTACCCCGCGGACCTGTCCCCGAACGAGTCCCCGAACCTCTCACAGTGTTCGGCACTATCCTAGGGATCGGTGTTATGGCAGGATCTCGCAGGAAAAAAAGCGAGGGCAGCAACGAGAAAAAAGACTCTTAACCAGCCCCATACAAATCTAAATAGTGAGTCTGTTCAGTGGTACTCTGAGAAATAGCATTTCTAAATGTTAAGACTTTTTCCATAACGGGAAAAATAGCATCCTAACAAAGGCACTATTCATGGTATCCACCGCAGAAAAAACGAACGTAGGCTACATCACCCAAATCATCGGGCCGGTTGTAGACGTAAAATTCCCAGGCGGCAAACTGCCCCAAATCTATAACGCTCTCACGATTTCCGGCAAAAACGAAGCAGGTCAAGACATTGCCGTTACCTGCGAAGTTCAACAACTGCTCGGAGACAGCCAAGTACGTGCAGTTTCCATGAGTACCACTGACGGCTTGGTGCGCGGCATGGAAGCGGTAGACACCGGAGAATCTATCCAAGTTCCCGTCGGAATCCCAACTCTCGGCCGCATTTTTAACGTCATCGGTCAACCCGTAGACAACCTCGGCCCGGTCAATACTTCCGAAAGTATGCCTATCCACCGCAACCCGCCGGCTTTCACCGAACTCGAAACCAAGCCTTCGGTGTTTGAAACTGGGATCAAGGTGATCGACCTCCTGGCCCCCTACCGTCGCGGCGGCAAAATCGGTTTGTTCGGCGGCGCAGGTGTCGGCAAAACCGTAATTATGATGGAACTCGTGA
Source organism: Microcoleus vaginatus BM001213989 (assembly GCA_036700245.1). Taxonomy (GTDB): domain Bacteria; phylum Cyanobacteriota; class Cyanobacteriia; order Cyanobacteriales; family Microcoleaceae; genus Microcoleus. The sequence goes on along the minus strand of JAUBOM010000038.1, from coordinate 33,456 downwards.
ACAACATCGCCAAGGCTCACGGCGGCGTGTCCGTGTTCGGTGGTGTGGGCGAGCGCACCCGCGAAGGTAATGACCTCTACAAAGAAATGATCGAGTCGGGGGTTATTAACGAAGAAGACCGCAGCAAGTCGAAAATTGCTCTTGTTTACGGTCAAATGAACGAGCCACCGGGTGCTCGGATGCGCGTGGGCCTGTCGGCTCTGGCGATGGCCGAATACTTCCGCGATGTCAGCAAGCAAGACGTGCTGCTGTTCATTGACAATATCTTCCGGTTCGTGCAAGCGGGCTCTGAGGTATCGGCTCTGTTGGGTCGGATGCCTTCGGCTGTGGGATATCAGCCGACTCTCGGTACGGATATGGGCGACTTGCAAGAACGGATTACTTCGACCACCGAAGGTTCGATTACTTCGGTTCAAGCTGTCTACGTGCCTGCGGATGACTTGACTGACCCCGCGCCGGCTACGACTTTTGCTCACTTGGACGCTACAACTGTGTTGTCTCGGGGTTTGGCTGCCAAGGGTATTTATCCGGCTGTTGACCCGCTGGATTCTACGTCTACAATGTTGCAAGTTAGCGTTGTCGGCGAAGAGCACTATGGTGTTGCTCGTCAGGTGCAGTCAACTCTGCAACGCTATAAGGAATTGCAAGACATTATTGCGATTTTGGGCTTGGATGAGCTGTCGGAAGATGACCGCTTGACGGTTTCTCGCGCTCGCAAAATTGAACGCTTCTTGTCCCAGCCGTTCTTTGTGGCGGAAGTGTTCACGGGTTCCCCAGGCAAGTACGTCAAGCTGGCAGACACCATTAAGGGCTTCCAGATGATTTTGGCTGGCGAACTTGACGAATTACCGGAACAAGCTTTCTATTTGGTGGGCGATATCAACGAGGCGATCGCCAAAGCTGAAAAAATGAAGGCTGACGCTAAGTAATTTTAGTCAGTTGTCAGTAGTCATCAGTCAGTAGTTATTAGTCAGTAGTTATTAGTTATTGGTTATTGGTAACAACTGACAACTGATAACTGACACCTGACAACTGACAACTGACAACTGATAACTGATAACTGACAACTGACAACTGACAACTGACAATTTATGACATTAACTGTGCGCGTAGTTGCCCCAGACAAAACTGTGTGGGATTCTAATGCTGAAGAAGTCATTCTGCCGAGCACCACAGGCCAATTGGGTATCTTGAGCGGTCACGCTCCAATGTTGACAGCTTTGGATACCGGAGTGATGCGCGTCCGTCCCGCCAAGGAATGGGTGTCTATTGCTCTGATGGGCGGCTTTGCAGAAATCCAAGAAAACAAAGTTACTATTCTTGTCAACGGCGCTGAAAAAGGCGAAACCATTGATAAAGAAGCTGCTCGTACTGCTTACACCGAAGCAGAAGCTCGTTTGCAAAAGGCTACTAGCGGCACTTTGCAAGAGCAAATTCAAGCCAAGCAAGCAATCAAACGCGCGAGAGCTCGTTTCCAAGCAGCAGGCGGCACGCTCTAGCTCTTTGAGTAGGAACACGGCTTTTGTATCTCTGGTTTGTATCCAAGTCTCGATCCCCCCTAAACCCTCTTCTTAAGAGGGGAAGAGTCTTCTCTTTCGTCCCCCTTCACAAGGGAGATGCGAGGGGGATCTAGGCTCAGGTAAAAGCGATATTTATCAAGGGTTTTAGACGATTGTTGACACGAAGAAGGGAAATGCCCTGTCCCTACTGTTTTGCTAAACTCCCGCCTCGGACAATAGAGATTGCATTGTTTCCCAAGATAACCCCTGCTGAAGATAGCGGGGGTTATTTGGATTGTAGGGGCTCTGGAGCCGATCGACACTGACAATTTTTGCTGACTCCGGCAAAACAGGAACCTCTGGATCGCTCGCGGTCGATCGCGTCAGGGAGCTAGAAAAGCCTTTAAAAATGGCAATTTCATCCAATTCGCCGTCAATTTGGGCCTTGACGATTAAAACTTCGTGCGATCGTTTTACCGTGTATTGTTCCAAGCGGCGAGCAATAGAGTCAGCCATAACAAATCTCACTTTCCTGAAATCTGCTATAATATAGCTTAATTTTGCGGCTAATTGCAGGGATAGCCCGCTAAAATTTTATTTTTAATTTGACCTTTTTTAACAGCAGCAAGTAAGCGGACATAATATAAGTCCTCTAAAAAACATCTGGAAGATTTTCTTCCTGCAAAACCTACTTGTCCGATATTTTATGAGCCACATCAAGACTAGGTTCCAATTATCGTTTTTCAGTCAAAATACTATTAAACGGCGTGTTGCTTGGGGATATACGCTGGTCTTCACCCTCGTTTTTTGCTTGAGTTTAGCTGTGGCAAGTTGCAAATCACCAGTAATAAATAACTCTACAGCAAAAACCCAAAATGCACCCTCAAACTTAACAAGAGTGGTAAGAATCGGCCATCAGCGTTTCGGAGCGCTGTTTTATCTAAAAGCTAAAAACTCTTTGGAAAACCGTTTAGCAAAAATGGGGTGGTCTGTAGAATGGACGGAATTTGCCGCAGGGCCGCCAATTTTAGAAGCAATAGGAAAAGGAAAAATCGATCTGGGTTATGCAGGAGTGGCGCCGCCAATTTTTGCCCAATCAGAGGGCGTACCTTTTGTTTATATTGCTAATGATTCACCTTTACCTGGAAGCATTGGCATCATAGTTCCTCAAAATTCTCCAATTCGGACTATAGCGGATCTCAAAGGCAAGAAAATAGCAGCCACTCAGAAAACTGCAGCTCACTATTTGTTACTTCGGGCCTTAACTCAAAGCGGCTTACAGTTAAAAGATACCAAATTAGTCGATTTGCCTCCACCAAAAGCTCAGGAAGCATTTGTGAGAGGCGAGGTTGATGCTTGGGCGATTTGGCAGCCGTTTCTAGCCCAGTTACAGGAAACTATGCCTGTTCATTTCTTGGCTAACAGCGACGGGCTGATGAATGATAGAAGCTTCTATTTGGCAAGTCGCTCTTTTGCTAGCGACTTTCCCGATATTGTTAAAATAGTGATGGGGGAAACGCGACAGATGGCTACTTGGATAACTAAGAATCCCGAGCCAGCAGCGGAATTGATCAGCGCTCGAACGGGAATGAAAATAACCACAGCTATCATGTTAACGAAAAGCCGCCGCTACGATTTGCTGCCAATTCAAGACAGGGCAGTTGAAGAACAGCAGCGGATTGCTGAAATTTTATTTCGGTTGGGACTGCTTCCCGAGCGCATTTGGATTGAAGATGTTATCTGGAAACAAAAACTAGATTTATAAAACCAGAATTTAGGCAAAGGTAACGATAAATCAACTGTTGCGATTCCGCAAGTATCAAAAATGTGCATTTTGGTGTATCCTATAGAATGAGTTAAAACTGTTAACTGGCAGAATCAAATGTCATCAATTGCCAATCAACTGCGTTACGGTTTTGTCTCGATTGTTGTGGCAAGCGTATTGATGGCGGGAAGTACCTTAGCTTACCTCAGCTTTCGGGGACAAATAGAACAGACAAAACAGCTTCAGTACGAGCGCTCGCAAGCTGCTGCTGTCCAAATCAGCGCCGAGCTGGATAACTTGCAGCGCCAACTCAATTATTTGTCAGAATTGCGCGGTTTAACAGAATTTAATGCTGAAACTCAGCGCAGCATTCTCGAAGGATTGGTTAACAGCAACAGCGCCTACGAAGTGGTCGGAATTTTTAACAGTAAAGGTCAAGTCGTACAGGCGATTTCGCCTTACGAATCATTCTCTATCTCTAGCTTAAGTTTAGCAGGTATTTCGGCAGAAACACCTGTATTTTGGCAGACTTTTGGGCAAAGTCAAAATTATGTGAGTCCAGTAGATGTAGACCTAAAAACAGGGGTTAATTCTGTTAACTTAGCAGTGCCTGTTCGGGACAATAAAAATCAAATTTCCGGAGTATTATTTGCCAGAGTTAGTCTCAGTTTTTTAACTCAAATTGCCGCCCGAACGAAAGTTGGAAAAACTGGATACAGCTACGTTCTCGACCATCGCTCGGTGGTGATTTCGGAAACCGGAAGCAAGATTAATCCGTATTTACTGCAAGATTTGAGAGGGCGATCCTTTGTGCGAGAGTTATCCAAATTAGCTTTAGCTTCGCGGATTCAATCTCCGATTGTTTATCGAGGCTTGCGCGGGGAAGAAGTAATGGGCACGGCTGCGATCGTGCGGAGGGTGCAGTGGATGGTGGTTGTAGAGCTACCTACGGCGGAAGCTTACGCTCCGGTGCGTAAGCTCATATACGTCATGGGTGCAGTTACCCTCGCCAGCGCCCTCGTCGCCGTGGGCTTCGGAGTGGCTTTTGCTCGATCGATTACAAATCCTTTGAAATGCCTAACATCTGCAGCTACTAAAATGAGTAGCGGAATGTTTGAAACTCGGGTAAATATTGCGGCATCTAACGAACTCGGAAAATTAGCTAATGCTTTCAACAGCATGGCCAGTCAATTGCAAGTATCTTTCACAAAATTAGAGCATCAAAATGCCGAATTGCAGCGACTTGACAAACTAAAAGACGAATTTTTAGCCAACACTTCTCACGAACTCCGTACCCCGCTTAACGGCATTATTGGTTTAACTGAATCTTTAATCGACGGTGCTACAGGGCAATTGCCAGAACCGACTATTTACAATCTGGAAATTATTGCATTTAGCGGCAGAAGACTGTCCAATCTCATCAACGACATTCTCGATTTCTCGCAGCTGAAACACAAAAATATTGAGCTACAAATCAAGCCTGTTGGCATCCGAGAAATTGTCGATATCGTAGTGACTCTTTCTCAACCTCTAATTGGTACAAAAAATTTGCAGTTGATTAATTCAGTCACTCCCGACCTTCCCCTCGTGGATGCCGATGAAAATCGGGTGCAACAAGTTCTTTATAACTTAATCGGAAATGCGATTAAATTTACCGAAAGCGGCAAAGTTGAAATTTCGGCGAATGCGATCAGCTTGGAATCGCCGCAGTTGGCTGACAAAGAAAGTTCAGTAACAAGCCAGCTTCAATCTTTAATTTTTAGGTCAAAACTGCAAATTACGGTATCCGATACTGGTATTGGCATTGCTGAAGATAAATTAGAACGAATTTTTAAATCTTTTGAACAAGCAGACGGTTCCACTGCTAGAGAATACGGAGGAACAGGTTTAGGTTTGGCAGTGACAAAGAAGTTAGTCGAGCTGCACGGCGGCGAAATTCAGGTATCTTCAAAAGTAGGTATTGGTTCGCAGTTTACCTTTAGTTTGCCAATCTCTCAGAATCAGTATGTCGAGCGCAAGCAGTCGTCAGCAACGGTGCGGCAGTCTTTAGTTTCAAGAACCAACGATGGCCAGTTAATAACTAATGCAACGTTGGTATCAAGTTTTAATAATAACAGTTTGCTAGAGGATCGAGAAGGCCAAGAAAATAGTCGGCTGAAAATATTGATTGTAGATGACGAAGCTCTGAATATTCAGGTATTGGCTAACAATTTACCTCTCGAAAACTATGCCCTCGCCAAAGCTAGCAGCGGTAGAGAAGCTTTAGCCCTTCTAGAGACAGGCTACAAGCCAGATCTAATCTTGCTCGATCTGATGATGCCGCGGATGACTGGTTACGAAGTTTGCGAGAAAATCAGAGAGAAATTCACGGCTATAGAAGTGCCAATTGTGATGCTAACCGCCAAAAATCAAGTATCTGACTTAGTGCAAGGTTTCAATGCAGGAGCCAATGATTTTTTAACTAAACCGTTTGTCAAAAATGAATTACTAGCCAGAATCAAAACTCACATCCGTCTTGCAAAAATTAATGCAGCTTACGGTAGATTTGTCCCCCACGACTTTCTGCGATTTTTGGGACACGAAAGTATTGTTGATGTCCGACTAGGCGATCAAATTCAGAAAGAAATGACAGTTTTATTTTCTGACATTCGCTGCTTTACGACTATCTCAGAAGGGATGACTCCCCAAGAAAACTTTAATTTTATCAACAGCTACCTCAGCCGAGTGAGTCCGGTAATTCGCGCTCACCAAGGTTTCATCGATAAATATATTGGCGATGCGATTATGGCACTATTTCCTGAGTCGGCAGATGATGCTGTTCGCGCGGCGGTGGAAATGCAAAAACAAGTTATTATTTACAACCAGGATCGACAACTAAGCAATTATCCACCGATTACGATCGGCATCGGTTTGCACGCGGGTACTTTAATGTTGGGTACGATTGGGGAGGAAGAACGGATGGAAAGTACAGTGATTGCTGATGCGGTGAATCTCGCGTCTCGTTTGGAAGGATTGACTAAGGTTTACGGGGCGGGGATTCTAGTTAGTGACTCAATTTTAGAGCGTTTGGGCAAGCGAGAAAAATATATGTGCCGATTTGTCGATCGAGTCACAGTAAAAGGCAAAAAATCTGCCGTGTCGGTGTTTGAAATTTATGATGCAGACACAGAACAAAGCATTGAACTAAAACAGGAAACTGCTACTGAATATCAACGAGGTCTGGAGCTCTATTTTGAGCAAAATTTTACTAAAGCGCAAAAAATATTCAATAAAATTTGCGAAAGAAATCCTCAAGATAAGTTAGCAGCAATTTACTATAAGCGCTCTCTAAATAATCGAATGTATGGAGTGCCAGAAGGATGGTCGGGAATAGAAGTTTTAGATGAAAAATAGTAAAAGTAGCATTAAGCTGAAGGTATAAATTTTTATGTGTTTATCCGGTTTTTTGTACCTAGCCTCAGTCACAATACATTCAGGCTGAAGCATTCCGCTCAAAAGTTGGGAGTTTTCCTGAAAGATACGCCGTCGAGTGCGCTGCTTTTGACTTCAAACTCGAATATACTGCAGAAAGGTATGCGAGAAATAAACTCAGTTTCTCTGAGAAATCTCAGGTTGGACAGCGATTAAGGAAGAAACCAAGAATCAGGCTTTTCTTGCGTAAGTTTTGTTTAAGTACAAAATGGTTTAGAATGCTTAGCATCGGTAAATCTTCGCTCCGAATATTAACTGTGTCTTTCAAGCTAAATTAATGTTATGTCCACTCTTTCTCTCAAGCGCTTGGTGGCCAAACTTTCAGGAAAAGCGACGCTCCAAACTGTGCTCATAGTTCCGTTTGTATTGCAAGTATTTGCAGCGGTGAGTATAGTGGGATATTTATCATTTAGGAACTCTCAAAGAGCAGTGAATGACCTTGCGGGTCAGTTGATGGGGGAGGTGAGCAATCGCATCGAGCAAAATTTGAGAACTTATCTGCAAACTCCGCACCAAATCAATCAAAGCAAGCTGGATGCTGTGAAACTGGGTTTTGTGAACATGAAAGACTTGTCAGCTTGGGAAAAGTATCTGTGGCGGCAAGTGCAATTATATCCTTATATCAATTTTACGTCGATCGCTAATCCAGATGGAGAATATCGCACCGGCGAAAAGATGTCGAACGGCACTTTATTGATTAACGCATCGGGTCCATCTACAGGTTTTGATTTTTATTCTTACAATACTAATAATAGGGGCGATCGCACGACAGTAGCAGCCTGGGTCAAAAACTTCGACATCCGAGAGCACCCTTCCTACGCCTATGCGGCTCTAGAAGCCAAACCAAATTGGAGTTCAGTTTATGTATCCTTCCTAGAACCCACCTTAATCCTCAGCGCGCTGCAACCAGTTTACAACAGCCAGAAACAGCTAGAAGGAGTATTAATTGCGGCTTTGCGTCTCGACAGTATCGGTCAATTTTTAAACAGCCTGAAAATAGGCAAATCTGGTCAAACTTTTATTATAGAAAGAAACGGCACGCTGCTGGCAACTTCCACACCCGAAAAACCTTTCCGCACCCAAAACGGAAAAAAAGAACTTTTTAAAGTTACAGAAAGCAGTGATGCAGTAACGCAAACTACAGGTAAATATTTAGCAAGTCACTTTCAAAACTTGCAGAATATTACAAAAGCTCAGCAAATAAATGTTGACATAAACGGCGAGCCTAAATTCTTAAAAGTCCTGCCATTCCAAGACGGTAAAGGTTTAGATTGGCTGATTGTTGTCGTCGTTTCCGAAGCCGACTTTATGGAACAAATCCATGCCAGCAACCGAACTACAATGTTGCTATCCCTAGCAGCTTTGGTCATGGCAACTGTGGTAGGAATTTTCACTTCTCGGTGGATTATCAAACCTATTTTAAAATTAAAAGATGCAGCAATCGCTTTGTCTGAAGGACAATTTGACAAAACTGTAAAGCTCGATCGCTCCGACGAGTTGGGCGTACTTGCCGCTGCTTTTAACAGCATGGCAGCACAACTGCAAGCATCTTTTACTGCCTTAGAAACTAAAAATACCGAATTGCAGCGACTGGACAAACTAAAAGACGAATTCTTAGCGAATACTTCCCACGAACTCCGCACTCCCCTCAACGGCATTATTGGGATTGCAGAATCTTTAATAGACGGTGCTACCGGACAACTGCCAGAACCCACAATTTTTAACTTAGCTTTGATTTCATCGTCGGGAAAAAGATTGTCTTCTTTAATTAACGATCTTCTGGACTTTTCTCAGCTCAAACACAAAACGATACAACTACAAATTAAGCCCGTCGGTATGCGAGAAATAGCCTCTGTAGTTCTCACTTTGTCTCAACCATTAGTAGGTAAAAAAAAGTTGCAGTTGATTAACTCAGTCGCTCCTGAATTGCCACCAATAGCAGCCGACGAGAATCGCTTGCAGCAAATACTTTACAACTTAATCGGCAATGCGATTAAATTTACCGAAAGCGGCAGAGTTGAAGTTTCAGCAGAATTGGTAACGGGCAATGCACAATCACCGCCTAATTCCCAATTAGCCATTACTGTATCTGACACCGGTATTGGCATCCCCGAAGATAAATTAGAGCGAATTTTTGAATCCTTTGAACAAGCTGACGGTTCCACTGCTAGAGAATATGGCGGCACGGGTTTAGGGTTAACTGTTGCCCAGCAATTAGTGGAATTGCACGGAGGTAAAATTTGGGTATCTTCAACTGTAGGCGTCGGTTCCAAATTCACCTTTACTTTGCCCGTATCTGAGAGTCAGCCGGAATTTAGCAGCAGACAGTCGCGTTTAACTGAGGGATATCGCATTTTAATCACTCCTGAATTCGCCCCCGAACCATCTATAATAAATTCTCAGGTATTAGCCAAGAGCGAGTGTGGAGAAAGTGAAAATTTAAAAATTTTGGTAGTTGATGATGAGCCGATTAATATTCATGTCATCATCAACAGTCTTTCTCGAGACAAATACGATATCACTCAAGCGAGCAACGGCTTAGAAGCTTTAAATCTGATTCAATCAGGCTTTAAGCCAGACTTAATTTTACTCGACGTAATGATGCCGCAGATGACTGGTTATGAAGTGTGTCGAGAAGTCCGCAAAAAATACTCGTCTTTAGAAATGCCGATTCTGATGCTGACGGCAAAAAATCAAACTACCGACTTGGTAGAAGCTTTTAACTTAGAAGCAAATGATTATGTAACTAAACCTTTTATCAAAAAGGAATTGTTGGCGAGAATTAACACGCAAATTCGCCTTGCCAAACTGAGTGCAGCCTACGGCAGGTTTGTGCCGCACGATTTTATCAGCTTGCTGGAAAAGCCGAGTATTATTGACGTAAAGTTAGGCGAAAATCAGGAAAGAGATATGACAGTGCTGTTTGCTGATATCCGCTCGTTTACGGCGCTTTCCGAAAATATGACACCGCCTGAAAATTTTGCATTTATTAATACCTATTTGGGAAAAATTAGCCCTGCAATCAGGAGAAATAACGGGTTTATTGATAAATACATTGGGGATGCAGTCATGGCACTGTTTCCGAGATCTTCATCTGATGGCGTGCGAGCAGCAATTGATATGCAAAAAGAAGTGAATATCTACAACCAACAGCGACAAAAAAATGGTTTGTTTCCGATCGCGATCGGCATTGGTTTGCACGCGGGCAATTTGATGTTGGGTACTATTGGCGAGCGAGAACGGATGGAAAGTACGGTGATTGCTGATGCGGTGAATCTTGCGTCTCGTTTGGAAGGATTGACTAAGGTTTACGGGGCGGGAATTATAGTTAGTGGTGCAATTATTGATCGCCTCGACGATCCAAAAAAATATAATTACAGATTTGTCGATCGAGTAACGGTGAAAGGAAAGAGAAATGCTGTGTCGGTTTTTGAAGTTTACGATACAGAAACAGAGCAGAGCATTGTACTCAAGCAGCAAACTGCGGAGGTTTTTCAAGAAGCTCTCAATTTTTACTACCAGCAAAAATTTGTGGCCGCCCAAAAAGTATTTCAGAATATTTTACAAATCAATCCTGACGATCGGGTAGCAATGCTGTATTTCAAACGATCTCGCAAGTATCGAATGTACGGAGCGCCGGATGGGTGGTCTGGGGTGGAAACTTCGACGGAGAAATAGGGCGCGCACTCGCTCGGTTTACTCTGTTTAAAATATGGTTGCACAAACTTTAAAATATAATTGTACAAAAGCCGAATTTATTCCAAGTTTTCGGGCAGACAATACCCTCAGCAACGATTTGTTGTTGCTTTTGAAAGTTGATGACTGCGTGTTGGGTTTTCGCGCCGAAGGCTCCATCAATATTTAGGGAAGCTCCGTTGGCATTTAACAGTCGCTTTTTATAGTGAAACTTATCTGGGATAGCTCAGATGATTGACATCTCGCTATCAAATCCGTTTTGTAGACAGAGTAATTGTCAAAGGCAAACAGCAGCCAATTTCCATCGATGAAGTTCTCGAACTAGAAACAAAGGGAGCTTTTAAGTTTTGCTTTTACACTCCTAAAAAACGCTTTTTACAAAACTGAGGGGATCCCGAAACAGAGTTAGTCAGGGAATTGAAGTTACAAAATCAGCGGGATTTTAAACTGCGTTTAGAACACGATCGCCGTCACGAATTTAAGGCAGCTAAAACCTGTTTTTACAGCGCTTTGCATCTAGATTGAGTACAGCCCTTCCACCCTCCCCGAAGTTCGGGGAGGGGGTCCGATAGGGCGGGTGGGGTGAATGTACTTCACTCAGTTGAAATCTGTCTGCTGTATCAAGTTTTAGCATCTTTGCCGGAAGCCCCCACAGGATACCTGTACGGCTGTTGGTGGCGGGATGGATAGGCGGATTGACGTAGAGAAAGCGAGTCAATCAATCTTGTCGCGGTTTAATTGATCGATTCACTCTTGTATAAGCTGAGTAACGGTCGTTTCTCTAGACGAGGCAACAATACTGTATTTAAAGCGAGTCAACTATTTGAGCGAAAAGGGCGATCGGGAAAATTGGTCTGGGGTTGGGACTTTAACTTAGAAGTGATATCGTAGTATCGGTAGATAGTAGATTTGCGGCTGTCAAACAACTTGAGAATTGAATCAATGACAATTTCTGTAACTATGGGGTTAAAGCCGGAAATAAAGTCGTCGGCATTTAGATTTTGTTTAAAAAATTCCTTAGCTCGATCGCACTGATACCGCATTTCGTCAAAGCCAACAATTTTTACCACAAACGTTGTTAGTGGCGAGATCTCCAAATCGGTATTAGAAGTGCTTTTAGCCCGCCCATTTTCTAATAAATTCAATACTTCCGCTTCTAAACTAATTTTAGGTTTGTAAGGTTTCTCTATTTCTGGGAAAAAGCTTTCCAGGCGCACGCAGTTAGCAGTTTGATGCGGAACTCCTCCCATCATCATCGCCAGAGAAACCTCAATCCCCAAATCCGAAGAAAGAGCTTCTAGCAGGGCTAAAGCAGGCAGTTTGCACCCCAAATAAAGCTTCGCAATTTCGAGATTGGACTTAGCAGTAGTTTCCCAGCGCTGATATGTGCGATCGTCTGGATATCCCTCAAACTGCCGGAAAATCATCTCTGGCTTGAGATAATTCAAAAAACCTTCCATCTTCAGCAAAGCAACTCGGTAGTCGCGAATCGTGTAAAAACCGCAGCAGATGAGATTATGATTGGTTTCCGGCAGTAAATTCCAGGTATTTGCCAAAAAGTGGGCGGCACTCTGGTGAGCAAAACTCCTCACATCCCGGTTAGAAATTCGCACAGATTTTTTCACCGTTTCCCGCATTTGCTCGTCAGTCAAACAGAGGTTAAACAGGCTATTTATTGCTTGCAAGCGGTCATAAAGGCGCTGGCTTACCGTTACTCCGGACTCGGCGGCGCGAAAAGGAATTGTTGCTTCAATGCAGCCTGCAATTTGAAGCAATTGCTCGCGTTTGAGAAATGGTTCGAGAGCTTTTGCTGCTACCAAAGCGCTGAGAAATTCGTTTTGTCCGGAGAAAGGATTGAGGACTTCCCCCGGTTCAAAATTGAATACCAGCATTACCATCTCGAAGGTAGCATCCGCAGACAGTTCAGATTTATCCCGAATTTGTAGCTGTTGGTTAACCTCTTTTGCAACAGGAGTGATGTAGTAGCTGACGTTAAAGTTAATGCTGCGATCGACTTGCACGTAGACGGTATCGTGAAATAAAGCTGCCAAAACCTCGATCGCGTCTTCATTTCCCCCCACATCAAAAATATGTTCGGGAGTGTGAAAAAACCGCCAGGGCCCCATCATCGGCTGAACAATCAGTTCGGCAATCCGAGCGAGTTCACTTGGTTCGACTTTTGCTTCCAGGCGATCGAGCGCCCAAATCAGCTTTTCTAAGCACTGTAAGTAGGCTTGTTTGCTATCCATCACAGTCTTTCCCAATAACATTACTGTCAGTCGATTTTAGATTTTAGATTTTAGATTTTAGATTTACTCCACAGATGAATCTGGAAGCTTGAACCTTAGTCTAAAATTTTTATATCTCCACGACAGGAGTCGGGGGCTTGTATCCGTTTTTGGGCGGGGTGACGTCAGCCACCCTGCTCTTAGTTTGATTCTTTTGTAGATGCGCCCCGGCTTTTTTGAGTTGGAATTTTTGAGCTTTTTGTTGAAGACTTTAGCGGGAATTTAGGAGGCAAATACTTACTTAAAATTTACTTAATTTCCGGTAGCTGACCTCCCCTGTTTTCCCAGTCGAATTAGCACAAAGTATGACAAGTAAATTACATAAATTGCTAAACCTACCAGACCCAAGAATCCCAAAAATTGAGGGTTGGCTGTAGGGTGAAACATTTGTTTATACAGCCAAGGTGGGTCTAACCAAACGCGGCAAAAAGGTTCGTCAATTACCTGAATTTGAGATTTAAAGGCACAGCTTAAGAAGGGAAGTTGAGCTAGAGCGCCCAAACTGCTGTAAACAGTAATCGCCCACCGCCAAGCTGTAAAAGCCAGTTTCAGGGGCGACTGCGGTCGATCGGCAATTTCTTCGTTTAAATCCTGCCAAAACCACAGACAAGCAGGAATTAAGGCCCTCGCAATCACCGACGACACAAAGCTCACAGGCAGCGCAGCGATCATCAGGTAAACTGTAATTGCCAGCAAACTCGCCACCCGCCAATAAATAATCGACAAACGGACGATCGCCTCAGCTTTTGCAACAACAGCCCAAATCAGCACTACCAGCGGGATCGAAATTGTAAATAACACAGACAACCGATAATCCATCCAGACTAGCGGTTGAAACCAAGGCCCGGTGGCTGCCAATAAAAGACTGAACATCTTTGGGAAAATATACTCACTTATTTGTGACAAATTTTACTACACAAATGCTAAAAAATCAGCAACCTGAACACGGTCTTAATGTTTTAGTTACTGCTACCTTTTCTAAGGTACTTGGCGCGCTTTGAAAGGTACTTGAGACACGATAGACGGCAATACCCTTGGGTTAAAACTCTTTATTCCTCGGATCTCCCTTGCAGCATCCCCCGAACCAAGGGCGATGCCAGAGCAAATTCTTGTCCCCCAAGGGGGGCTAGGGGGAAGCTGGCTGATTTGAACCGTATTGGGATAGAGGGCAAATCTCGCCATTAGCTAAAGGCTCAACCCATAAAATAAAATTCTCCCGCGCCAAAACTTAGATTTCGGCGCGGGAGGTTCGGCACAGAGCTAAATAGCTCGTTTATTCGTCGTAGATGCGGCATTCAGCAGCGTCAGGATTGTCGTCGCAATATTTTTCAAAAGAATTCTTAGGTTTGACTTGCTTTTGGTGGGAAGCTTCTGCTTGCAGTTCTTCAACTGCGTCCCACGCTGCTGCGCATTCGCCGGAAGTGGCGCCCTTGAGGTCACAGACGGTACGAGCGCTTTCTAGTTCTTCTTCAATTTTTTCTTGGATGTTGCCTGCGGGTGTTGTTGTCATAAAGCTTGTTGGTATGAAAGTGTAGGAGAATATGGTTGTCCCCAACCTATTTCTAGGTAATGTTAGGACGCGCCTTTGTTTAGTGAGCTTGTTGGGCTAACGGCACATCCTTAACCCAAATAAAGATGTTTAACCGTTAACGACAGAGCAAGAGATTAGCGATCGCATCCGCTTGGTGCCATAACTCAAAAAACGTAGACCTCTAAAGTCTTAGGCTGGTCAACTGTGGTTTAAGTCTTAGGCTAGAAGCCTACTGTCTTTAGACCTGGGTCGTTGACCTTATTAAGTAAGAAAGGTTTTCTTTTTGGATGTTAGTTTGGGTTGGATTTGCAGCTTCGATCTGGCGACCCCAGCTAATAATAGCTTGAGATGCGCTGCTGTTGCAGCAGCCCAGATAGAAACCATCCATTACTGCGATCGCAGCAGCCGTCTCTACTCCCTGCTTTACTCTAGCCCGTCGGCGGGTTCTAGTCCACAGGCATCAATGTAGGTCGAGCCGACCTTACTTTTGATGAAAACATTACACGAGGTTGGTGTGTCAAACTGTATTGAGCTTTATCTTTTAAGATCTAGCTGAACACGGCATTTAACACTTAACAGATTAAGCAGAGTCTCATGTTAACTTATGTTAACACAATTTGGGCGATCGAAGGGGAATCGATCGCCCAAGAATACCGTCCCCCCAGCGGCCAGTTCCGGTTAGCCTAATGTATAGAGATAGTTTTATAGAGAAGTTCGCCTTATGTACACCCAAAATCAAATGCAGTGGGTCAGCGCTTTATCCACCCGTCCGTCTTTGGAATCAGCGCTCAAAGAAGTTGTAGAACAAGCCGATCGCGACCTAGAAGGCCAGGCCGATTTAGCGCTGATATTTATCTCGTCTGCCTTTGCCAGCGAGTATTCTCGGCTGATGCCTTTACTCCGAGAACTGCTGCCAGTGCCCGCGATCCTGGGCTGTGGCGGGGGAGGAGTCATCGGCACGAACCGGGGCGGCCTCACCGAAGAAGTCGAGGGAGCTCCTGCTGTCAGCCTGAGTCTGGCGCGCTTGCCGGGAGTGAATGTCAGAACTTTTCACGTCGGTGCAGAAGAACTGCCGGACTTAGACAGTCCCCCGGATACTTGGGTGGATCTCTTGGGCGTGCCGGCCCAGGAAGAACCGCAGTTCATCATCTTGGCCGACCCCTTTTCCGCAAAAATTAACGATTTGCTGCAAGGGCTCGATTATGCCTATCCGGGTGCGGCGAAGGTAGGGGGGCTCGCCGGCGGGGACGGTGCGGGCAGGAACGCGGCGATGTTTTGCGACTATCAGCTTTACCGAGAAGGGACGGTTGGGGTAGCTTTGAGCGGCAATATAGTTTTGGAAACGATCGTAGCTCAAGGCTGCAGGCCGATCGGGCATCCTTATCGGGTGACGGAAGGAGAGCGGAATATTTTGCTGAAACTCGAAGAACAAACCGACGATAGCGGCAGCGGGGGCATCGAGCGATCGCCCTTAGAGGCCCTGCGAGAGTTAGTTCAAACTTTGAGCGAAGAAGACCGAGAATTAGCCCAGCACTCGTTATTTGTAGGCTTAGTCAGCGATGAATTCAAGCTGACATTAGAGCCTGGAGATTTTTTAATCCGCAATCTGTTGGGAGTAGATCCCAAAGTGGGGGCGATTGCGATCGGCGATCGAGTCCGTCCCGGACAGCGCATCCAATTTCACCTGCGGGACGCGCGCACTTCCGCAGAAGACCTAGAGATGCTGCTCGATCGCTATCAGCGGGCTGCCGAGTACAGCGGTACATCTAGCGTCGGCGCCTTAATGTTCTCTTGTCTGGGGCGCGGCGAAGGGCTTTACGGCCAGTCGAACTTTGACTCCCGACTGTTCGGCCGATACCTCAAAAACATCCCCCTGAGCGGCTTTTTCTGCAACGGCGAAATCGGCCCCGTCGGCGGTAGCACATTTCTGCACGGCTACACCTCCGTATTCGGGATTTGCCGCCAAAATTCATAATTTGTCAACTGATGACTGTTGACTGATGACTGTTGACTGTTGACAGTTGACTGATGACTGTTAACTCTTAACAATCTAAAATCTAAAATCTAAAATCTAAAATCTAAAATCTAAAATCGATCGATCGCCAATAGCTAAAAGCGGCAGTCGCCTGCCGCTTTTAGCTGTGAGTAGATATTTGGGAACCTTAGAAACTAAAGGTAGTACGCAGGAGTCCGACCCAGATATCGTCGTTTCTGTTGTTGTGTTCGGGATTCAAAATCACGTAAACGCCCGGTGTCACTGAGACAAAGTCATTGACTTGGAAGCGATAGAAACCCTCTAAGTGATAAGAGGTGTTGCGGTTTCTAGCGACATCACTCTCAGTAACTTTTGGCGGTACACCGAAGACGAAGCCGAGGAGGTTGCCTTGCCGACCAAAATCTGCCAGGGCCAAAGTGATAGCACCATTCTGGATGGTAGCGTCATTGTTGCCGCCCCGTAATTGCTGAGCCTCCGTATAACCGTACCAACCGCCAATCTGAAAGCGGCGGCTGGGTTTGAAGTTAACTTGCACACCAAAGTTATCTGATTCAGTGGGTGCTTGACCGAAGGGCTGGTCCGCCAAAGAACTGCCGGTGCCGCCCATGATGCCAGCATTGCCTGCCCGATTGTATTTGCGGGTGTAAGTGAAGGCCAAATCAAACGGTCTGCTAAAAAAGCCGATCTGACCCAGAGCGCTGAAAGAACCGTTGAAAACGCCCCTCCCCTCTGCGGGGTTGGGAGCATCGCTGTCGCCGGCGAGATAGCCCGCGGTAGCTCGGAGGCTGCCCAAGTTGAAAGTCAAACTTGCGCCAGCTCCCTGCGGCCCGCGGAATACGGCCGGGTTACGAACTCCAAATCTGGAGATTGAACCAGTACCCGTAGAGTTAAAGGGAGTAACTACGTCTGCAATTTCATCCAGGTCAAGTCCTTTAGGACCGACAAAGACTGTAGCGCCACCGATCGGGAAACGATAGTACAGTTCGTCCAGTGTGAATTGGCTGCCCTCCTCGCCGTCAAAGGCCAAGCGAGCCATGTTGGTACCCGTGGCTCTGTCGTAGCGGGCGACGTTGACTGCTTGCAAGCGGGTTCTGAGCAAGTCTCGACCGGTGAAGCTGGTGTTCAAGTTCAACCGCACCCGGTAGCCGAGGTTGGTGGCCGTGTCGTCTTGGTCGTCGTCAAAGTCGATACCATCTCCGACGAAGGTGTCGCTGAGGGCAAAAATGACTTCTCCAGCCAATTTGGTGGTGGTGGAGAACTGGTTGGCTTCGAGTTCTGCGGTGCGGGCTTCTAGGCCGTCTACTCGTCCGCGCAGGGTAGCGAGTTCGGCTGCAAATTCTTCTTGCAGGCGTTGCAGGATGGCTAAGTCGTCTCTGGTGACGAAGTTACCTGTTGAGCCAATTAGCTGGGTTATTTTGTCTAAGCAAGCGTTGACGCCTGCTGCAAATTCGTAGCGAGTCAGGGCGCGGTTGCCACGGTAGGTGCCGTCGGGATAGCCTACGATACAACCGTAGCGTTCGACTAGGGATTGCAGGGCTTGGAATGCCCAATCTGTCGGCCGCACGTCGGAGAGTTGAGAGACCGATGTCACCTGGGACATGGTTCCCGACTGTTGGGCCGGCAGCGCTTGGGGAGCGACAGGGACGATCGGGCCGCCCATTCCAGCAGGGGAAGTCTGAGCAATTTCTACCTTAGTAGCTGGGGTAGTAGCTGGGGTGCTGGCGACTGCTGGCACTTCAATTTTCTCAGCAGCAACTTCTGTCTGGCTGCTTTGCACTGCCAAGTCTGATGCTTGGGGCGACGGTTCGGCTGTGCCTGCTGCTGCCAGGGGTTCAGTCGCTGCAGCTGCTGTGCTGGCGGGAGCGCTTGGGGCTGCTGACTCGATGTCGCTCCCTGTGGCTTGCAGTGCTGCTGCGCTGGTGTCTGGTTCAAATGTTGCCAGTTTTTCAGCGTCTGCGGAGTTGGCGACCGGGGTTTGAGCTGCCTCTGCACTGTTGTTTAAAGCCAGCTTTTCTGGAGTCGCAGGATCTGCTGCGACTGGTTCTGCAACTGGTTCTCCACCTATTTCTGCAACTATTTCTGCAATTTTTGACTCAGATGACTGAGCTGTAGCTAGCTGGTTTGCTTCAGCGGTTGCTGGAGCTTCTGCGGCGATCGCAGCGGCACTGACGACTGATGATATACCCAGAATTGCCGGGGATATTAGCAGTAAATTCCAAAAAGTTCTGTTCATTTTCCTCACACCTTCACACTCTATTCAACTCGACGAGCAGCAATTCCCAACTGCTAATTTTTGTGGTTGCTTGCCTGTTGACAATAACTGCCAAAAAAATAGAACCTATCCATAACTGTTGATTCACTGTTGATTCACAGTAGGCGTGTCTACTTCTGCTTGATCTCTGGGGGCCCAGCCCTTGTACCGCCCAGGCATCAATTCAGGTCAAGCCCACATTACTTTACGGTTGATTATACCATCACCTGCTAATTTCATCTCTCGATCGCCAGATTTGCTTGAGTTGCTCGGAGGGCGATCGACAACTGCTTGTACGGACTCGACCACAATCTGCCTCAAACTGACAACTGCCCAGAGTCCTCGGTTACGCCAGGCTTAACAAACAGTTATAGGTAGGATTGTGGCTGCTTGTGGCATCCCTTATACAGCTTTCCATCCTCTTATGTCAAGCTTTTTAACCTAACTTTAAACCTCGCGGCCGGTTCGGGGCTATTTCCCCCCAGGATTGGGGAATTGAGGGATCGAGGCTGGTAAATTTACCTTGCAGCAGCAGAAGGCTCACACCATAATCTTTGATTTGGTGTGAGATGAATGCGAGGCAAGTTGAGGAGGATTCCGTGACCAATGCTGAAACCAAGGGAAGGGAATCACGACGAAACAAACAAATCTCTCACGTAACTTAACAGTAACTTTATACACACTCTGGAAAAGTGTGTTACCATGAATGTATAAACACGGTAGAGGTCGTAACCTGTGTATCACGCAGTCAAAGTCAGAATCTATCCTAGTCCAGAGCAAGAACAATATTTAGCTCAAACGTTCGGTAATTGTCGTTGGTTATACAACTTCATGCTGAATAAAACCACGACTACCTACAAAGAAACTGGAAAAGGTCTTTCTAAAGCTGCAATGGATCGATTGCTTCCTAATTTGAAACGTGAACTTGAATGGTTGGGAATTGCCTATTCTCAATCTCTTCAACGTGTCACGTTCAATCTTTCTACTGCTTTCCAAAACTTTTTTGAAGGTCATGCCAAATACCCAAGTTTCAAGAAGAAGTTCGGTAAGCAGTCGGTAGGATATCCTCAAAACGTCACGCTACTAACCGAGGAAAAAGCAATCAAATTCCCCGGCACATTGGGAACTGTTAAAACCGTATTTCATCGTGTTCTTCCCACGGGTAAGCAAGGTTGTGTCACTGTCTCTAAAACCACTGAAGGTAAGTATTTTGCATCGATTTTGTTCGGATTTGAACCAGAAAAAATCGTTGCGAAAAACCCTGCTATCGGTGTAGATTTAGGGCTGAAAGACTTCGCAATTACCAGTGAAGGCGAGAAACACAACCAAACCAAACCTGTACAACGCAAGCTGAAAAAGCTTGAACGAAACAAAAAACGCAAGCAACGTAAACTTGCACGTAAAAAAGGTACGAGCAATCGCAAAAAAGCGAAAAATCTCGTTGCGAAAGTGTGTGCAAAAATCGGGAAAATCCGCGAAGACTTCCTACACAAGCTATCCCGCAAAATAGCCTACGAAAACCAAGTAATTGTGGTGGAAGATCTTGCAGTCAAGAACATGGTCAAAAATCCCAACCTAGCCAGAGCAATTTCTGATCGAGGTTGGGGAATGTTTTTGACGATGCTCAAATACAAAGCAGAAAGATACGGTCATGATTATGTCGAAATTAACCGTTTCTTTCCTTCGTCTCAGCTTTGTGCTGAAACCTTGCTACCCATTCCACAGCTTCAGAAAGGTTTTGATAGCTTGAAGGTTCGGTTTGTAGACTGTCCAAATTGCGGAAAAAAACACGATCGCCATATTAATGCAGCGATCAACATCAAAAATGAAGGTTTGCGGATGTTGGCGTTAGGAACTAGCGCTACTGCCATCGGAGGGGATGTAAGACCAAAACGCTCTGGACGTAAAAAATCCACGGTTGTTGAGGCAATCTCCCGTGAGGATGGAAGCCGACACCATACCCTAAGCGGGTTGGTGTAGGTAGTTCACCTGTTAGCGACTAAAATTAGGGCGCGGGGCGTGCCAAGCTGGAAACGGCAAATGTGGAAAGTTCTGACACTTGTACTGTTAACCGGCCGGGTGCTGTCGAATGCGGCTAGTTCTCAAGCCGAGACTTGGTGGACTAAGGAATGGGGCGGGGAAAATCCCGCAATTGCTCGCAGGATCGATCGGGCCCGAAAGCCCCTGGTTGTCAGTCATATCTCGGAAGTCAGTCTAGGAAATATACTGTCAATGAGTCATTTGTTAGAACCGAAAGTGCGGCTGCAATTGATGTTGCTTGACCCGGAAGCGCGCAGTCGAGTTCAGTTGTTTGACAAACCAACTATACCCAAAATTCCTAGCGGTTTTAGCGATGTTTTTGTCTAGGGCCGATCGCAGGGATTTAGTGCTAAGCTGGCGAAAATGCAGAACTCGAAAATAGAGCTGCTGTCAAAACAAAAAACCGAAAGGCTGTGGGTGGGCAAGTTAGTAAAATAGTGAGGGTTTATGGAAGATTTTGGTATTATTATTGCCTGCTGCGACCAAGATTATCTGTTTGCTAAGGGTTGCTGTGCTAGCATCCGCTATTTCTTGGGAGATGTGCCGATTTGTCTGTTGATTGACGGTACGTTTTCTGTGAGTGCTTTGGAAAAGTCCTACGGGGTACGAGTTATCGATCGCACAACCGTTTCTCAAGAGGTTCTCAGGAAAAGAAGTTTTGGTTGGGGAAAAACTAAAATGATTGCTTTCTGGGAAAGTCCTTGGTCAAATTTTATGGTTTTGGATGCCGATACGATCGTCTGGGGCGATGTTCTCAAGTTGGCTAATTTTCAAGACTTTGATTTTATTGTAGACCAACCTGGTAAGGAAAATTCGGATGCAGATGTTTCGGAATTTTTCTTTGACATTCCGGGCGTTGAGAAGCATTTCCCCAGTTTTAGCTGGTCGAAATATCGACCCAATTATTTCTGCACAGGTACTTTTTTTGCAAAACGCGGCGTTTTTAGCTTGGAAGAATACGTAGAAATTTTAGATTTTACGGCGGCACATCCGGGGATATTTAAGTACGGAGAAATGGGGTTTTTGAACTTTATGATTTTCCGGGCGGCGCAAGAAAATCGGCTGCGGGTGCAGAGTGTGGATATGCAGTTGTTGGTGCCGGATTTTGACCAGGATTTGGTGAGGAAGTGGTTTCCGATGGAGTCAAGCGGGCCTGCGGGCGATCGCACTCAGGCGACTGTGATTCACTGGTGCGGGCCGAAGCCAACTTTATCTAGTGGGAAAGTTTACTCGGAACCGATGAATTTTTGCCGCCGCAAGTGTCAGGAGGATGTTTGGGACCGCACGGGTTTGGCTGCAGATATGTCGCTGCAAGTTGAGGATTTACAGCGACATATCTACGTGTATAAGAATAAGTTTAAGAAGAAGTTTCGGCAGTTGGCCCGGAAGTAAGTAGGATTTTTTAACCGCAGATGTCAGCGGATGAACGGGGATGCACGCGGATTTCGGCTTACCCTTCGAGGGGTAAAGTTGGCCCGGCTGGAGGTAAAACTTGGCGGTGAACGCTTATTTTGTGGCTTTCCCGCTGAGTTTGCATTTCGACGGCGATCGCCTCAAATTCGACTTCCATGCAGCCGTAGGGAATCTCTAACTCGACACTTGCTCGCACGCTTCCCAACCCGTTAGCTTTAAATTCGGTAATCCAGCGCGGCCCGTCGAGAATCAGGTAGGTTTGCCGATCGAACACCCAAACTTTCACATAAATCCGGGGCATTAATTCGGGCAGTTGCACTTGCACTTTTACGGGCCCGCCGGCGACGATTTCGGCGCGCGGCAATTCCAAAACCGGCATCGGTACTAACTCGTCTTCTGGCAAAACGTAGGGTGTTGGGGGAGTTACTTCTGCTGCGACTGTTGCGGTTTTTTGAGCAACTTGTTTCGGCTGCGGGGGATCGTCAAAAACCACAAATTCTCTGGCTTCGGGGCTAGTAGATTTGGGATCGGAAATTGTTTCGCTGGTTTCGGGTTGCTGCTGGGTTGGGCTGCTTTCTTCCACAACGGCAATTTCGTCCCTGCTATTAGCAGCGGCTTTTGGAGTTGGCGATAGGGTGTTTGCTTTGAGCCATTCGGAGGATTCGCCGTTGCTGGCTAAGGAACTCAGTCGCGACCAAAATCTATTTTGGACGTTTAAGGTTTGAAATGCCTGTTTTGTGGGTGCTGGCGGAGTTTCTGGGGCTGTTGTTGCTAAGGGGGGGCTGTTTTCGGGTTTTTGGTCGATCGCTCCGATGAAGGCTGTTTGAGGGGAAGTTGGGAGGTCTAAAGGTTTGGTTTGTGGGTCGATCGACTCTGCAGCAGTTCGAGGCGAATTGGAGATTTCCGAAAGCAATTGCGCTCGGCTGCTCTCGGGCAGTTTGTTACCGAATGCGGGCAAATCTAGGCCGCCTGCACTTGGAGTCTGACGGGAATGCAGTTGAGGGGGTAAGGGCACGTTTGTTGGAGATTCGGCGGGGGATGGAGGGTCTAAGGATTTTTCTACTAGCTTGAGGAATGATAGACTTTTGGCGCTCCCAGGCTGTTTTGAGGCTGTTGGGGAGAGTTCCGCTTGATGCTTTTCTTCGATGAAATTGTCTTTAATTGCCTCTAGCAGGTGCTCTAAACGGGCTGTAATTGTGAATAGTTTGGTGGCTAGGGTGACGCTGCCGCTGCTGAGAATTGCTTCTCCTAATATTAGGCGGCTTTTGCACTCGGTTGGGATGTAGGTGACGCAGCCAAAGATGCAGGGGGGAACTTGTTCTGGCATCGGCTGCTGGATTTCTGCGAGAATTTTTGAGGTTTGCGGGTCGCGCAGGTAAATTTGCAGTTGTGCTGAACCCATGAGTTGTTTGAGTTCTAGCGCTTCGGATTCGGGGATGAGAGTTGCTGTTTTTCCGGTTTTTTCGGGGGGTTGGGGAATGTCGATTTTGCCGGAAATGATTAAGGGGCGACCGAGTTGGGTGACGAAGGTTTCTCGATCGAGGGCGAGTTCGAGTTTGACGCCCGGTTTGGGTCCGGAGGTTGGAGGAGTGGGGAATTGGTAGATTTTGGTCTGCTGCGGTGCTGAAGCGGCTGCTGCGAGTTGGGCTGGTGCGCCGCGCCGATCGACCGATGCTGCGATTTGTGGGGCTGCGCGGCGATCGGCTAAACCTGCGTTTTTTGAGTGTGATGGGGAGGTTGCCGGTTCGGTTTGGTCGATCGGCGGTAGGGGTTCGGAGGTTTCAGATTCTGCAGGCAATACTTCCAACTGAACGCCGTACTGCCAAGGTTTTGCTGGTGTTGATTTGGGATCTGGCAAGCAGGAGAGTTCCCACAGTCCGGGCTTGAGCCTGGTGTAGGGAATGATCACGACTAATCCTTCGGGGTTGGTGCGGGCCGATCGGCTTTGGACTTTCCGCTGCGCCGGTTCCTCGAAGGAAGTATGGGTAACGCGAATTTCGATGTCGGTGTTCGGATGCTGAATGCGAGCAACGACGCGGTATTTGCCTTCTAGAATTTCCACGTCGGGCGTTTCTAGGGGCAACCAGGCGCGATCGCCTTCTTTCTGTAGCAAAAATTCTAATTTTTTCATCTTTCTTTCCCCTTGAAGGCTCCCGCTTGACTCGTCACAGGTTGGCGGCGGGCTGTTTGCCGACAGCTACAGGCATTGAATTACTTTATCTCGTACAGTTTATCAGGAAATTGGGTTGAAAACCCCGTCGTTATAGGACGGCTTTTTCATACAATAGACATGGTTGTAATTCCCAAGGTGGGCGGTTGTGAAGCGGCGTTGAGTCGGCACCCTAGAACCTGAAAGCTTTTTGAGAGCAAAAAGAAGGGTAGCGAAAACCTTGTAAAACAGAGCTAGGGAATCAACGCATTCTCACCAGAAAATCAATAATTTGTTTCAGTCAAGTAGGGTGGGGCACACCCGAACTCGCTTGCTCGTATCAAGCGTACGCTTTTGGAGATAGGCTCTCTGGGGTGGTTGTGAGCTAAGCTGGTCAATTGGTACAATTGCACGGTTGAAGAGTTTAAGGATTGCCGCTCTTGACACAGCGCTTAAAGGTCAGTCGATGAATTAAGAATCCCCGTGCGTTCACGCCGGGGAGTGTCAAACAACCAGAATTTTAGTTTCTTCTGTGCCATCGGTAGATTCCCGCGCCAGACTTAGGCAATGCCGTTTCCCTACGGATCTCGCGCACAATTATCGTTGTGGAACAGACCCAAAAGCCTGTTTCTTTCGGCCACTTACCAAGGACTGCCGATAATGCTGAATGCTGCCCAATAATACGGATGGGATAAATCTTTGCTTTCGAGTTTGGAGATGGACGGGGGCAAGGGAGTTTCGCCTCGGGAACTTCGCAGTTGACCGCCTTCGATCGTCACTTTGCCTTCGATTGCACCAATTTGTGCTTGCCTGAGAGCTTCAGCTTTAATGATTGGAGGGTCTTTTGGCCTGCTGATTTTTAACTGCTGGTAAAACTCTGTCATCAGGGCGAGAGTCCCCCCATCGCTGACGTACCACAGGCTGGCCAGGGCTGATTTTGCTCCTGATTGCAGCGCTAAGCCGGCAAATCCGAGTTCTGCTTCTTTGTCTCCCAAGGCGGTTCTACAGGCGCTTAATACTAACAGTTCAAGAGGTGGATTGTTCCATTTTAAATCTCTCATTTGATCGAGGCCCAGTTGCGTGTCCCAAAATTGAATGTAGGATTTATTTGGGGTTCCGGGTCGGAATTCTGCGTGGGTGGCGAGGTGGATGATTCCGTATTTTTGTTGCAGTCGCTGGGATTGCAAGTTTACTATGGTGAAATCTTGGTTGAGAAAGGATTGACCAGGCCACTGTCGGGCGATCGCGCTGAGTTCAAACGGGACTGCTGGCAGCCGTTCTTTGTTCGCCGTTTCTGCGAAATCTGATGCTCCCATTGCTAGGACTTGGGCGTTTCTGAGGTCGGTGTAATTGCTGTCTGTGAATTTGAAGGCGGGGATGCGGGCGAGGCTGTATTTTTGGATCAGAAATTGCTGTCCGTCGTGCATTGCTGCTAGGGGTACGCTTCGCAAACCTTCGCCGACGCAGAATAGCAAGGTTTCAATTTTTGCTGTTTGCAAATCTGTTTCTAGGGGTGCAACTATCCATTTGTAGAGTTGTTGGGCTGGTTCTAGATAGCTGGTGGTGTTGATGTTTACGGGGTTGGTGATTTCTCTGTTGAAATTTTTGACTGCTGAGAGCAGTTTCTCTTGTTTGGCTGACGGGACGCTGCGGAGAATGGGCGGGCGATCGGGTAATATTAAGATTAATTCTAGTTGGTCGGTGCGCGGGATGGCGTAAATTAAAGCTGGTTTTTTCTTTGTTTGAACAGCTAGGCGGGAGAGAGTTTTTGATATTGCTTCGGCAGTTTTCGCACGGGTCGCAAAGTCTTGTTTAAAGTATTTTTGATAGTCTTCTTCCCAGTTTTGTTCGATTCTGCTTACGGCTTCGGTGAGGTTTCCCCGATCGAGCAAATTTCTCATTTCTTGCCCGCCCAGTCCGCCCTGGCCTGTGTTTTGGGCAATTGTAGCCAGGTTCGCGGTGCTCCAGCAGAAAAATATTGCTGTCAAACAGTAAAAAATAGCTGTTTTAATTTTTTTCTGAGTCTTGTGTTTTTGAGGGTGCTGCTGAGATTTATAGTGCATGATTTTGGGGCGGTTAATGGCGCAGTTGGCCGCAGCAGTTGGCAAAAGTTTGGATGTGGGTGGGAATATTTGACTCGGCTGGCGATCGCCACACCATTATAGCATTCAAGACAAACCGCAAATATCTGCTGTAGGCTGCGCACACCAGCACCAACAGAGTCCCCGCGCCAAGAAATTCGAGATTTATGTAAACTTTTGTAAACTATCGAGAAGTTGTGCATAAAAATCGCAGATTCCGGCTAATAAAGGAATAGAGGGCTATGCAGGAGGATGTGCCCGCACCAGCCGATCTCGATCGGAGAAATAGCTGAACTCCGGCGGGCTGCATCGCTGCTCAGACAAAATTTTTCTGAGTATCCTTGGAACAAGAAATGCCTACTAACGAGGAAATTGACCATCGGCTCAAACAGCTAGCTATAGCTGCTAAAAATCACCTGTCTAGAACTTGAGGGCGACAGCAAGCTATGACCAAATTAATCACGGAGATTTAAAAATATAAAATCATTAACAGTCCCCAAACGACTAACTTCTCCTCCGAAACTTATCAGAAAATTTGTGCAGAAGCCCAACAAAACTTGCTCTAGCGCCTTTGTAGGAAAATTCACAACTACCGACCTGAGAAATATTTTTTTACCGTCAATGTTTTGCGGTTCACCTAAGTCGCCGACCAAAACTTTTAGTTTCTGTTGTAGCGGTTGAGGTGCAAAAACTTTGAGGCGCGGCGAAATGGCGATCGCATATTTATCTTCTACTAAATACTTCTCGGCTTTCCCGTTGTAAAGCACTGTCATCGGTATATTCCGCAAATTCCCGTCCAGTACCAATACTAATGTTTCAATCTGAGGGTTTTTCTTGAGTTGGCGTTCTCTAGGATTTGTGAGTTTTTAAAAGCACCAGTCAGCCGCAATATATCGCCTAAAATTATTAAGCCAGATGCAGCGATTTCAGGGTTGGGCAAATTTTAAATAATTGCTTTCTTTCGCGGATATATTGGGTTGTTAATTAAGTTCAAACAATCAAAGTCACCCCGCTACAACACTGGGAGCAAAGTATTGCAAGCTTGGCGGTAAAGTCCGGCGGATTGTAGACTTTGGGCGGCGACAAGTTGGCGGCGGAATATTTCAGTTTTGCAATTGACTTGAGTTGCGGCAATTTTCGCCAAGACAGGTATTTGCACGCAGCACAAAAAAGCTGTTAACTCTGTCAAAAAAACACCAAATTTTCCAGTTTTTCATATTAATCTATGTTAATAGTGGCACGGACGCCATCGGCGGTTAAAAACTCCAAAATTTATTGCACTTTTCCTGATTTATTATCCAATTGTGACCTAGATCACCCACACTCCTAAGTAATATATAAATGTAATTAGTTATCTAGAGAATTTTACAGTATGCGGTCGATCGCTTCTTCCTTCTCTCCTAGATAATTAAAGCCTTCTTGCTTCTGCTATAGATTGTGTGCGATCGAACCCTGCCTAGTGCGATCGCGATCCGACTCGGGAATGTGTCTTAGTATTTCTTCACATATCGTGATTTCGGTCTATGATATATGCCTTATGGCGTATTTGTGTTTAAAGCCCGTTACCGCGTACCGCTGATGAGTCAATCAACTAATTCACCGCTATCCCAACCATTTTCTCGACGCACCGCCCTCAAATTCCTCGGAGTCGGTGCCGCCAGCGGGCTGCTGGGCTACTCTCGATTTTCCAAGCCAGAGCCCGCCGTTTTTGTGCAAGATTCTCTTGACTTGCCGCGAATGCTGAATAACCGCAAAACCGTTGCAGTTGTAGGGGCAGGCTTGGCAGGGCTCGCCTGTGCTTACGAGCTCAGTCAGCGGGGTTTCGCCGTGACGCTGCTCGACAAATCGCCCCTACTCGGCGGTAAAATTGCGAGTTGGCCGATACAAGTCGGCAACGAAACTTTTATGATGGAACACGGTTTCCACGGTTTTTTTCCGCAATACTACAACCTCAAAAGTGTGGTTGAAGAACTAGAAATTACCGATAACTTTGTATCTTTAGAATCCTACGCCGTTGTGTTTCGAGACGGCAAATACAAACCAGAAGTTTTTCGTCCCAACCATTCAGCTTTCCCCTGGAATATAGTTGACTTGGGTATATCTTCTCCCAACCGGCTCAAGTGGGGAATCAATCTTACAAAACCCGCTCACTGGCAAGTATTTCGGGAAATCGGCGGTTTTCAGACTAAAAAAAGTTTCGAGCGCCTCGACAATATATCAGTTGCCGACTGGGTAAAAGGTGAATTTCCCCGCGGGCTTTATGACTTGTATTTTCTGCCTTTTGCCAAGTCCAGCCTCAACGCTCCCGACGAATTGAGCGCGGGAGAATTAATGCAATTTTTCCACTTTTACTTTTTCGGAAATCCAGAGGGTTTGGCCTTCAACGGTACGCGGCAAGATATGGGCACGAGTTTGGTGCAGCCTATTGCCAAAGCCATTGAAAGCAAAGGCGGCAAAGTATTGACAGATGTCGCAGTTAGTGAAATTCGCTGGGAAAACGGTCAGATTGATTCTCTGAGTTACCAGTCTGGAGAGGTACAAAGTGAAATACCTTTTTGGGTGAAGCGAAACGCGCTGTTAACTGACAGCAACTCTACCGAATATTTCGGCGCAGGGGACAGCGTATTTGCCGCCGCACCGTCGGGAAAAGAGGCAATTTCTCTGAGCTGCACTCACCAAGGCTGCACTGTTCAGAAACAGAACGACGGGCAATTTCACTGTCCTTGTCACGGGGCAGTTTTTGATGCCGAAGGGCGAGTTGTGAGCGGGCCTGCTCAGCGGGATTTGCCTCGATTTAAGGTAGTCGATGTAAAAGCAGATGAGGTACAGTTAGCAGCAGCAGTTAACCAATCGCAGCCGCAAAATTTGGGAGAAACATTGAAGGCTGATTACTATGTTTTTGCGGCAGATGTTCCGGGGATGCGGCATTTGTTTAGTTTGAGCCGGGGTGAGGTGAATCCGCAGGTGCACAGCCGGATCGAGAGCTTGAAAATAGCCGATCCGTTTGCGGTGGGCCGCTTTTGGTTCGATCGCGAATTTCCCTGGGAACACAGCAATTTCACTTCGCTTTCCGGCTACAAACTGACTGACAGCATTACGCTTTACCACAAAATTCAGGATCAGTTCATCGAGTGGAATCAGGAAACCGGCGGTAGTGTAGTGGAACTGCACGCTTATTGTTACAAGGAGAAGGAATTTCCCAACCAGCAAGTTTTGCTGGCAACTTTTGAGCAAGAATTGTACGAAATTGTACCGGAATTAAAAGAGGCAAATATGCTGCACCGGGAATTGGTAAATCAAAAGAATTTTTCTGGATATCCGCCCGGTAGTTATGCAGAAAGACCAGAAACTTGCTGCGCTGTTCCCAATCTTTTGTTTGCGGGAGATTGGGTAAAAATGCCGTTTCCTTGCGGTTTGATGGAAAGGGCAGTAAGCAGCGGTTTGTTGGCAGCTAATGCTATTTTATATCAGGAGGGTTTGCAGAGGCGATCGCTCTTGACGGTGAATCCCGAAGGCGTGTTAAAAATCTAAGGTTTGTAGCGGGGCGGGTTTTATAAATCGTCAATTATCGGCTGCTATTGTCGGTAAAACCCGCCCCCAGCCACACCATTTTAAATTTTAAATTTTAGATTTTAGGTTTGAAGAAAGGGGAAGGACTGATTATATAAGGGTTGGGAGCTTTCCTAAAGTTGCATTCTTTTTTTAAGATGAGTTACAGTTTGTGGGTGTGGTTCGCGGAGGAGAAAAGGCAGAGCTTGCGACCCAAAAAAATATCTGCGTTGAGGGGTGTGAATATGCGGTTAAAATATTATTGAATGAGTATAAAACAATAATAGATGCTGAATAGGAACTGCAAAATTCGCAATAAATCTGTAACGTTTGATGCTTTTGCAACAGAATATGATTTCGCTGCCACCTTGCAAAACCAGAACGATTTCTTTACTAACAACCTATCGGTCAGCAAAGGTGCAGCATTAGATATTGGCTGCGGTTCGGGAATTCTTGCTTTTGAATTAGCCCAGTATTACGATAATGTTGTCGCCGTCGATTTGTCAGCAAAAATGCTGGCGATCGCCAGTCAAAAACGCTCAGCCCCCAATATCGAATACATCCAAATGGATGCCAGTCAATTAGCGCTCGATCGCCAATTTGATTTAATAGTTAGTGCTGCTACTTTTCACCACCTGCCCAACCTCCCCGCCGCCCTCGATGCAATAAAAAAAATGTTAAGTCCGCACGGAAAAATTGTCTTTTTAGATAATATTTCGGAAGTCGAAACACCTGCTACAATAGGCTACATATTAGGTGCAGCAAGAGATTTTATACCCGACTGTTCCACCTACGGATTTCGCAATGCTTTAAGATTATTAAAATTTCGATTGTCGCCGGGGTGGTTGAAGCATTTAGCTAGCGATAGGTATTTGTCAGAACGGAGATTTAGAAAAATTTACAGTCGTTGCTTTCCCGGCTGTTATTTTGTAAAATTGGGTTGTTTTATGGGCGTAATTTGGGAACATTTGTAATGCAAAACAACACGATAAAATCGGTATCTGCAAGGGGACAAAAAACTCACATCCGCCAGTTGGACATTAATCTCGATCGGTGGTATGCAATCGCCCGCATCACCGAGGTGCAAACTCAGCCGCTAGCTGCGAAAATCTGGAATCGGGCGATCGTACTTTTCCGCGACAGTGCAGGCAAAATCAACGCTTTAGAAGATAGATGTCCGCACCGGCAAGTTAAACTCAGCCACGGCAAAGTTAAAGGCGATTTAATCGAATGTGCTTACCACGGATGGCGCTTAAATGCAAGGGGAGAATGCGCCGAAGTCGATTATTTAGCAGAAAATCAAAAGCTACCTAACTGCAAAATTCGCTCCTATCCAGTCAAAGAACAAAACGGTTTTATCTGGCTGTTTCCCGGCGACGAAACCCAAGCAGAAAAAACTAATTTACTGGATTTGCCAGAGTGGGAACATCTCAATTATATTGCCACTGTTTCAGTTATCGACTGTCAGGCACACTATTCATTTTTAATTGAAAACTTGATGGATATGTACCACGGACACTTGCATGATGACTGGCAAGCTTGGGCAAATCCGGTGTTAGATACTTTAGAAGAAAACGAGCATGAAGTAACTGCTCGCTATCAGGCACAAAGTTATTACAAAATAGATAAAATTTGGTCAATTTCTCAGTTGTTTTTTAAATCTATGCGCCGACTGCACCCGGAACCGCTGGAGGTGAGTTATGTTTACCCGCACTGGGTTTCAACTTTGGGGAGCGACTTTAAGATTTACTGCTTGGTTTGTCCGGTGAGCGAGACAGCAACTCGTGCTTATTTAATTCACTTTACCTCATTAAATGCGTTTTGGCGGCTGCACAAATTGCCGATTTGGTTTCGCAGGTTTATCAAAGATCGTTGTTTCGGTGCTGCTCAAAAGTTATTAGATGGTTTGGTGCGGCAGGATGTGTTAATGATTGAGGAAGAACAGCAGGCTTTTTTGCAGAATTCAGAAAGAAAAAGTTATGAATTAAATCGAGCTTTAGCCAGCGTGCAAAAGTTGATCAGAAGTCAGGTAGAAAATGGATAATTCAGGATCGGATTGAAACCTGTGGCAGGACGAATGAACCAGCCTGCCGTACCTCAGACAATGGAAAACCGCCAGAAAACACAGTAAGAGGCTGTCTGGCTTTTTCCATACCAGGACGATCGATCCTGCGATCCTTTCGCTACCCCACCTCTGGCACCAGTACATCTCAAACCCGTAAACTCCTCAACTTTTGTGAATTGACAGATTTATTCTTTTATAAACTCAGTGAATTTGTTCAGGCGAACTCGTGAAAAACAGATGAAGTTTTATATATTTACATCTTGCTTGGAGTGCGATCGGCTATAATTTTTTACAGAGGCGATAAATAATACTATCGGCAGATGACAAGATTGAATTAATCAATTGATTGGCCACTTGTTTTGAGGGTATCGCCTTAGCAGCCCCAAGCTAACCTCGGCTTGTGAAAGAAAGCAGAGATCGAGTTTAAGACCGAATTCAAGAGGCAATCGAGGTCACGGGGGGACTCAATGAGTCAGTCCAAAGCATTCCTGAAGACAGGATCGCTAATTTAGGCGGCTCATCACGTGACTCCATCCACCACCTACACATAGAGATTGAACTATGTCATTAATGCCAAATAGCGATCGCACTCCACAATCTACCGCAGCTTCCTCTAGTAATTTCCCACAGGCAGTAGGTACAACCGCCACACCCACTTTTGAAATCAACGCCTCTCGGCAGTTCACTTCCTGGTTAGCTTCACAAAATCTCAGTTTAGTTTTCACCACCTATCAGGCGGGGAAGGTCTTTTTCATTGGATTACGACAAAACGGGCAACTGTCGGTATTTGAACGGACATTTGAACGGTGTATGGGATTGTATGCCCACAACAGCAGCCTGTATCTGAGTTCGCTGTATCAACTGTGGCGGCTTGAAAATGCCCTAGAACCCGGACAAATAGCGGATGGCTACGATGCCGTTTATGTACCGCAAGTGGGGTATATCACGGGAGATTTAGATATTCACGATGTAGTGCTGGTTGAACCCCCCCAGCCCCCCAAGCTTCGGGGGGACCAACAAGTTGAACCACAAGTTCCCTCCCTTAATAACGGGAGGTTAGGGGGCGTAGTCTTCGTCAATACCCTATTTAGCTGCCTTGCGACAATTAGCGAAACGAAAAGCTTTGTCCCCTTCTGGAAACCGCCGTTTATTTCCAAATTAGCTGCAGAAGACCGATGCCATCTCAATGGTTTGGCGATGCGAGACGGTCAACCCCGTTACGTCACCGCCGTGAGTCAGTCGGATGTGGCCGATGGCTGGCGGGATAAACGCAAAGATGGCGGCTGCGTGATGGATATTAGCAGCAATCAGGCGATCGCCACAGGCTTATCGATGCCTCACTCACCCCGTTGGTACAAGGATAAACTGTGGTTGCTCAATTCAGGTCGTGGGGAATTTGGTTATCTAGACCTGGAACGGGGAGTATTTGAAGCGGTAGCCTTTTGTCCGGGATATCTGCGGGGTTTGAGTTTCTGCGGGGATTTTGCCGTGGTGGGGATATCCAAACCCAGGCACAACAAGACGTTTTCCGGTTTGGCGTTGGATGAGCAGTTGCAGGCAAAACAGGCCCAAGCGCGATGTGGACTGCTGGTGATTGACCTCAGAACTGGGGATATCGTCCACTCGTTACGCATTGAAGGAGTTGTAGAGGAATTATACGAC
>JAUBOM010000271.1:0-3911 GCA_036700245.1 Microcoleus vaginatus BM001213989 | reverse complement strand
CTTAATAGATGAGAGTGAATTATTATTTTCTTCTGCCTAGAGTGACAGAAGAGGGGTATAAGTTTCATCCAAACCTCACGGGATGCGTGAAACTCAGACACAAAGCGTGCTGAGAGGGAAGCGACTCGGAGGATTTTAATCCCCGTTGTATTTTCAGGATATAGCAGTCCTAGATGTCTGTCTTGTCCACTTTGTGTCAATCTTATGTAGCTCTCTCAAGCGCCCTAAAATTCCAAATGCTGCACGGCCCGCCGCTTAGTTTCCTCCCCACGCCTGTCATATTTGGCCGTAGTTACCGGAGAAGCATGACCCGCCAACTTTTGCACCGTCACAATATCCACCCCAGCATCAAGGAGGTCCGAGCAAAACGTGCGCCGTATGTCGTGGGGACTAAAGGACTCCACCCCAGCGAGAAACGCCCGTCGCTGCACAATCTTCAACACACCATCCTCCGTCATCCGCCGCCGCTGAATTTCTCCCCCTTTCCGAATCGGGTACAACAGAGGCCCAGTCGCCTCTCCCCTCAACTCCAGCCACTGGGACACTAAAAGGCAAGCAGACTCCGGGAGGTAAACCGTCCTGTCTTTCTTGCCCTTGCCCTCTCGGACGAACAGCGCTCCCGTAGATAGGTTGAAATCTCGCTTCAAGAGATTGACCGCTTCAGAGCGACGGATGCCGCCCCCTCGCAAGATAGCAATCAGCGCCGAGTCCCTAACATCAATAGGGGTCTTACCAGAGCAGCTTTTCATCAATGCAGCAATCTCACAGAGCGTTAGCGCGCGCCCCCTAACTTTTCCCGATTGCTTGATACTCCTGACATCCACCGCTTTACTGTAATCTATTGGGTCGATTAAATCCAACCGCAGAGCTTCCTTCAACACCCGTCGCAGGGCGCACAGCATTTGGTTCACCGTCGCGGGGGCGTACTTTTTCTCAAGGACCGAGCGCAGAGCCGCCGTATGTCTGTAGCGCAATGCGGCCCAATTCAATGTCATTGCGTCGCACTCCCCACAAGTAAGCATTCGGGCCATGATATTGAGCCCTTCTCTCATGGTTGCCTTTGACCGCTCGCTACCCAAACTGTCGAGGTACACTGCTGCTGGGTGCTGAGTCAGGGGTACCGGACAGGGCAGATTCAATGTTTCCGGCTGTTGCTCTCCAAGTAAGTTGAGCATTTACTCTTTCAAAGTAGTATTATAAATACTAAATTTTACGCCGTTAACGGTTCACGCGATCGATTTGGCTCTTCCCTCGTGAACCCTCACCGTCCGGGAACGGACTCGTGTGTTCCCTCCTGTTCGTAGAAGAAGAACACCTTTATGCAGCTTTAGCCTGTTTTTTTGGGCTAGTTGCTGTGAATAACCTGATATTGCTTTATCACTGGTGGGTGGGAGAGTTATGCGAAGTGGGGGAATTTTTGGGGAGTGCGATCGCGAATGGCTGTGATGATACCCTCTTCTGTCATCCTAGGAAGAAGAAAATAAAAATTCACTTTCATTCATCAAGTGAGAGAAAAAAATTGGATAAAAGTTCATTAACGCCCTTAATCGAGCCAAGCCTGTAGATCATTGTGGAATTAGAAAAACTTTTAGCCACTGTTGTATTAAGTTAAAGCTAATTAAAGGTCGCAGCATTAATTTCAAGTTGTTTATATGGCTCTTTCAAATGTTTTTTTATCCCGTCTGGATCTTGCTCAAAGTGGTGAAAAATTGAGCCACTTTTTGCGGATGAAGCGCTAGGTGATGAAGTCTGAAAGTTGACGCCTGTATCAGATATAGTATAAAGCCAGAGGATCAGGTAAGTACTACAAACAATTTCTCACCATTTTTTAATCTGTGAATATTGGGTGACTCGGAAATCTGTTTACCTTAATTTCCTCTTACTTTGTCGAAAATCATATTCAATCCAAGTTTTATTTCTATACAAATTACTAACTTGGTTAGCTAATTTTCCCGGAATTTGTGTTATCACATACCAAGTTAAAATTTTCGTAATTGTCTCTATATGGATTGTGATCTCCCAGTAACGTAATTCTCTCTTTTTTTTATAAAAAATTTCACGAATATAGCGGAATTCTCGGCTCCCCTCGGCAAATATCTGGACTCTCCTGAGTTTATGGTGTAAAATAGCTCAATCAATACAGTTAGAGTGATGAGCTTTCATTTAGACTATCTATTAGACTTGCCTAGAGTCAAGGTTAAAACTTGCATTTAAGTTGAAGGACAAATTTACTTGAGACTGAGTGTTGTAGTGTCAGGAATCATTTGTCCTCACTGTAATAATTATACAGAAGAACTCCATCAGAATCGGCCTATATTAGCCAGAGACTTGTCAGTTTTTGGAGGCGATAGTAGAATCTCTGTCCTTTCTAGTGAATCTGATTCGGGATAGCTTAATTTCTTAGCCCTGGGCTTGCAATCGCTATAGCTAGGTGGGGTGTATGGGTTGCAGGGTGACGCTGGGTTTGTTTTTAAAGGATTTGTGCCATTATGGTACCAAACCCATAAGGTAAAAGAGTTTCATGGATAACCAAAACTTGACAACCCAAGCGAACGATTCCACCAAGCGCCTCACTATACAAGACCTGTCTGCTGAGACGATTGAACTGTCGGATGAAGCTTTGTCTCAAATTTACGGTGGGGGCGAAGATTTTGCTCTGCCTAACCCAAGAATTCGTTGTATCATATTTGATCCTGACTCCCTGAGACCAGGAATTTCTCCATATGATGGCGAACCGTCTCTGGCGAGTGCCTTTATAAAGACCCTTAAAGGTTAATACCTTGATGAGGCTGTAGCAATTTCAGCCTCATCAGAAGATTTGTATTTCCCCATTGCCATCTAAAAAAAATTTCCGTCCAGCCATTTTTTGATTGGGGACACCTCCTGTGTGTCGATGTCTGACTTACCTGACGGAGACCGCATATAAGGATCGGCAGGTTTTATACCTCCCCATATTTGAGATAACGCTTTGTCTGATAGTTCAATCAACTCAGCAGGCACCTCTTGTATAGTGAGGCGGTTGACAGAGTTCTTCGATTGGTTTGTCAAGTTTTTCTTGTGCATGGTAGTTTTTTTACTTATTGTTTGGGTAGCATCATCCCACAACTCTTTTGAAAAACAAACCCAGCTTCACTCTGTAACTCTGCATACCTCACCCTGCACCCTGAGCCGACCGCCCATAACAGCACCCACTTGATTACGATGAGCAAGTCGATAAACCCCGAATTCCCAACCTGGGGTCTGCAACCCTTAAAGTTCCATCAGAATAAGTGGCTATTCTGACCGAGCAGCACCTGTTTAGAGTCCTAGATGGGGAAATACCATTATGCTGATAAAGCTGTAGTGGTTGCAAGCCCAAGGCTGAGAAAAGTGGCTATCTGGAGCAGATTCGCTGGGAGGCACAAACTTTCTATGATCAAAGTCCATACTTTAGGAATTTAAGTATATCTTGAACGGTTTGGTTATCACTCGTGTATACTGCCCTACCTATGTTTACAGCTACGGGGAACAGTTTTCTGAAAAAACCGCCACTAATAGCTTTGGTTTCTTCGCAAACTGTATTGCAGTAATCAAGGTCTTCAATAAGTAGGTGTTGTTGAGTATCTTTCATGGCTGGACTTGCTCTGTAGTTTTACAACTTCAGATTAGCCCCGTCATTTGGCTTAATGTTGCCAAAATGGCAGTTAAATATGGAAATTACAGGGTTACTAACCTAATTCTGTTTTAACTTATTGTCCTGAGTTTGGCTCAAGTCCTGCTGCTCAGAAATGAGGAAGTCAAACTTAAAACTTCCTCGGCACCCCACTTCTAAAACCTAGAAAGTTAAATAAAAATCAGAAATTTCTGTATCCCGACCCTGGGGGGGTGACAATCCGCCTGAAACCCTTATGGGCTAAAGATTGAGCTGCGTT
>JAUBOM010000037.1:46744-59074 GCA_036700245.1 Microcoleus vaginatus BM001213989 | reverse complement strand
ATCGCTTTTTATTTTTATGTGATTATAAGTAGTCTATCATAACCGGATTTGGTATGAATGTAACAGCCCACATATTGCTCCCCTGCTTAATAGTGTAGATTATCTGTTTGGCAGTTACACCCGAAATTGTGGCTTCTGTAACGATCTGAACTGCCTGATAGCGGTCAAGCGTCACCTGCTTCCGCTCCACTACGCGAAATTCGCTAGGTAATTGTTTGGTAAGTAGATCCAAGTATGTATCTGTTGTCACTGTAGATCCAACTGGCTCTGTAAGAATAGCGGCATTACTCAGAAAACCTGGTTTAGTAGCCTTCGAGTCATAAGCCCAGAGGGCGAATACGGATGAATTCTGTTTGAGTGACTGAGCTACCTGCTGATAGTAGGGCCCCAAAGATTCCAGCTTCTGAACCACCACGTCCAGATTTTGGCTGAGATCTCCGCCGTTATAGCTCTCGGGTAACTGCAATTGTGCACCGCGTCCCTCAAATTTTTTCCAACCTGGGATGGTGGTTTGTGTGCCCACAAACGGACTTGATGTTTGTTGAGAGGTTTG
The DNA here is from genome assembly GCA_036700245.1 of Microcoleus vaginatus BM001213989. GTDB lineage: Bacteria > Cyanobacteriota > Cyanobacteriia > Cyanobacteriales > Microcoleaceae > Microcoleus. The sequence goes on along the minus strand of JAUBOM010000037.1, from coordinate 58,521 downwards.
TGGCTGCTTGCAGCCTATGACTAGGCTTGGTAGCAACAGACAGAGTACCAACAAAAAGTTTTTCTTGTTCATAGAATTAGGGTTTAGACGGCAACTTGGTATATCTCATGATTGTAGGTCGGAACGCAACTCGATGTCTGAGTAATTACTAAGGCAATTTTTGCCAAATCCCCTGAGTGAGGGGGATTTTTGTCGCTCTCTATTCTTCTTCCTGTGTAAATCTCCTGAGTTCGGTGAGAGTTTTCTCATAAAAGCTTCATGAAGATTTCACAAATAAATGCGAAATTATGTTTAGACAACCGCAATAAAACTTTCCCTGTCGAGATGGCGCTTGTAGAAAAACCCCAAATCCTGGAAGCAGAAACAGCAGCACAAATTATCGACTACAACCAACCTGTAGCCCCGATATTTGCCGAAAAAGCAATGGCAAAAAACCTAATCCCCCAAGTCAAAGAAGCCTATCCTTTCGGAAGTACACCATCAGAAATTGTGCAAAGTCTTGAATGACTTTATGCCAGACACTACTACAACAATCACCCTTGTTTTGCTCCTTGGACTCATGCTTTAATTGACCGCGTTGGTAGAATTAGCGTCTGCTGCATGATGCCGAATAAACCAATCATCGGTAATTTAAGGCAGCAGGCATTCAAAGAAATTTGGACGGGCGAAAATTTCGCAGCTTTACGGCAAACTCAAAATTTACCAAGGTTTGAAACTTGTCAAAAATGTGATATGTTTCTAGAAAATAATCCCCGCTTAGCAAAGATAGTTTACTCATAATTAATAAGTATGCCGCGACTTTTATTGATCGCCGAACGGTTTCCCCCCGATATTGGCGGATTAGCAACCAGTGGAGCCCGCATTGCTGACAGCCTTTTTAAACTAGGAATTGAACTCGATGTTCTTGTCTGGAGTCGCTATTTACAAGCCGGAGAAGTTCAGCCATTAACAAATACTTTTCCCTTCTCAGTTTATCGGATTGGGTTATACCGTCACTGGGATATGACGATGACTCACACCCTAAATTTTTTAGATTGGTTGCACCAACAAAAACCCTACGATGCTGTTTGGGGTCATTACCTATTCCCGGCAGGGTTTTTAGCAGTCTGGTTTGCACAAATCAAAGGCATTAAAAGCATTGTGAGTGCGAGGGGAAATGATGTTGACAGAGGCATATTTCCCCCGGGAGATTTTGCGCGAACTCAGTGGACTTTAGAACGGGCTGATTTAATTACAGCAGTTAGTAAAGAATTGGCTAAAAAGATAATCATACTTTGTCGGCGAGATGACATCCTGGTTATCAATAATGCAGTCAATCCAGACATTTTTACTCCTAAAGCTGCTTTAGAAACTAAATTATCACTGCGAGAAAGTCTGGGAATTAGCCCGGATGAAATAGTGTTAGGATTTGCTGGAGAATTGCGGGAGAAAAAAGGGCAGGGTTTTTTGCTAAAAGCACTAACAGAAGTGCGAGAAAATCGCTCAGCTTGTCTGTTGGTAATTGGCGAAGTGCGAACTACTCAGGAAGCCGCGATTCAACTTTATGCTGGTCAATATCCAGAGGATTACAAACGCTTAATCGTCACCGGTCATTTAGATGAACCTGAAAAAGTTGCCCTACATTTGCAAGTGTGCGATATTTTCTTGCAGCCTTCCGTGTGGGAGGGAATGCCGAATGCTTTGTTGGAAGCAATGGCTTGTGGCTGCTGTTGTATTGCTAGCGATGCGGGGGGCATTCCAGAGATTGTTGAGCATGGGTTAAATGGTTTTATGTTGCCGCGCCAACAGTTACAGTGTTTGGGAGATGCAGTGTTGGAGTGTTTGGATTTAGACTCAAAGGTGCGGGCCCAAATCGGTATTGCGGCGCGCGATCGCATTTTGGCAGAATTTTCACCTTTACAAGAAAAACTTCTGCTTCAATCGGTAATTGACCGTTTAATTCCCAGTTCTTGATAAGCTTTAACTAATGCCAATCCTGCTTGCTGCCAAGTGTAATTATTTTCAATTTTATCCCTAGCAGCCGCTGCTAATTTAGTCCCCAATTCTGGCTCGTTTTTTAAGCGAATAATTGCATCTTTAATTGCCTTAGCTGAACCAGGTTTAACTAGCAGAAAGTGTTCCCCATCAATGCCTAATTCTCTGACAACGGGCAAATCGCTGGCAATCACTGGAGTCCCGGTGGCCATGCCTTCTAGGACTTTTAGGGGACAGCAACCTTGTATTAAATTGCGATCGTTGAGAGTCAGAGGTGCAACAATAGCATCAGCAGTATGGATGTGCGTGACGAGTTCAGCTTGCGACATAGGTTCTAAAAGCTTTAATTTGTCGGTAACATCCAGCTTGCGAGCGAGATTGTTTAGTGCTTGAATTTGGTAATCTTTCAATTGTCCGATGACTGTCAACTCAGTAGGAAATTCGTTATTAGCGAGTGCCATTGCTTCCAGCGCTAAATTCACTCCTTGCCAAGCAGAAAGCGTGCCAAAGTAGAGCATTTTAAAGCAGTTGTTTGGTTCCCGTTTGGCTTGAGGTAAATAACTAAAGACTTCAATATCTACACCATTAGGAATTACGCGAATTTTTGAGGGGTTAACGCTTCGAGAAATTAGATAATCCCGTGTCACTCCGCTGGGAGTTAAAATTAGATCGGCAGCTTCTAGACATATTTGTTCTTGCGATACTAATTTGTGCAGCAATTCCGAGTCTTCGGCAACTGCTGGATACCGATACTTGAGTTCGATGGACGGCAATCCGTTGACTTCAAAAATTAAGTATTTGCACAGTTTGTTTTTCCTGGCAGCAATGGGATATCCTTCATATATTGAGCGGATATGCACTGCTTCAAAGTAGCGGTTATGCCACCAACTACCTAATATTGTGCGGAAATGCAGGACTCGGTTAATTAGAGTGTCACCAATCGCCGGTAACTGAGTTTGTGTAACATTTGGAAAGAGTTCTTGAGTGTTAATAACTTCGGTGGTTGGAGAAACTGTCACTAACTGAATGTTACCAAAAGTTGCTGCTAAATCTCGCACAAACGCTACAATGTGAATTGCCGCGCCTTTTGGTGCTGGCACTGTGTCGAAGGATACATAAACTAAGAAGTATTGATCGGCTATAATCGGAGATGTGAACAACAAGGTAGGAATCTTTCTGGGAATGTGAGTGTATACTAGAAAAGTCTCTGCTTTTAGAATAATTTATTTCACATTTTTTAACAAAACTTATCAAAGACTGCTGAGTAATGGAGATCGGAATATGGCAATTAATCTGAAAACCTTTGCGAAAGATTTAACTTATCAAGCTAATACTTCAGTCCGCCAAATATTTAAGGATTTGAAGGAAATTGCGGAAATCAAGCAGTTAGCAGAGCAAAAAGTTGCTTATTTTAGCAAGTTGGCAGGTTGGAGCTGGCTTGGTATCGTATTAATTATTATAATTGGGTTATTCTTCCCATCCTTAAATACTTGGACTAGTTTGAGAGGGTTAGGATTTTTTCTATTGGCTGTCTTAATAGTTCCGGCAATCTTTTGTTCTGTTAAATGGAATTATTATCATAAATTAAAACTGCGGGATGATCGCTATGAGTTGTCCAAAAAGATAGTGTCGATGGTGAATCGCGATCGCACTCCGAAGAGTAATGTTAAAATTCTGATACATTTCACTCCTGCGGGCAAAATGGGTAAAAAAATTCAAACGTTACCGCATCCTAGTAAGCGGGGTTGGAAGCTAGATATATTTGAGGATCAATGGCTAACACTCGAAGGAAATTTTCTTGACAGCACTAACTTTTTCTTAACCGTTACAGACTTAAATAGGACAGCATACGGGACTAATGCGAGAGGAAAGTGGAAGAGCAAAAATAAACCGAAGGGTACAGAGATTAATTTGAAGTTGAGTTTCCCCAGTAAAAAATATGGTTGTATCCATGTTATCCAAAAAGCAGCCCCAGAAGCGGTAAAATTGCCCGGACTAGTGAATTTAAAAAGGATGAAGGTGACACCGAAGGCGATCGACTTAACTGTTAATACTCCTTATTTTTCTAATTACCCAGAGATGTACCAAACAATTACAATGATGTTTTTGAGCCTTTATCAAGTTCTGAACTTTGCAAAATTGCTCTCTAAGAGACGGGCATCTTGAAATTAGCTTCGCTTGTAAAGTTATAAATAGGTGTTGAGTCAGGGAGATAGAACGATGGCAATTAATCTGACAACCTTTGCGAAAGATTTAACTTATCAAGCTGATACTTCAGTCGGCCAAATATTTAAGGATTTGAAGGAAATGGCGGAAATCAAGCAGTTAGCAGAGCAAAAAATTGCTTATTTTAGCAGTTGGGGAAGTTGGGTTGCAGTATATAATATATTTGTGATGTTGGTGTTTTTTTCAGCAGTAACCTATTTTTCGAGTGATGGGAGGAGTGGGGGATTTATTATTATGATGTTCGTTATCGTTATCTTGGTGAGTCCGACAATCTTTTATTATGCCAAACTGAATTATTATAATAAATGGAAACTGCGGGACGATCGCTGTGAGTTACCCAAAAAGATATTGTCAATGGTGAATCGCGATCTCACTCCGAATAGTAATGTTAAAATTCTGATAGATTTCACTCCTGTAGGCAAAATGGGTAAAAGGATTCAAACTTTACCTCATCCCGATCCTGGTAAGAGCCTTTGGAATCTAGAGATACTAGAGATATTTGAGGATCAATGGCTAACACTCGAAGGAAAATTTATTGACAGCAGTAACTTTTGTTTGACCGTTACAGGCTTAGATAGGAAAGCATCCGGGTTCAATAGTAGAGGAAAATTTAAGAGCAAATACAAAGATAAAGGTACTGATATTAATTTAAGGTTAACTTTTCCTAGTAAAAAATATGGAGCTACCAATTTTTTACAACAAGCAACCCAGTCAGCGGTAAAATTGCCCGCAGGAATAGGAGTGCAGCTAAAACAGATTAAGGTGGGAGGGAAGGTCATCGACTTAACTGTGAACACTCCTCAAAGTTTAAATCAAGAAGATATGTACCAAACAATTACAATGATGTTTTTGAGCCTTTATCAAGTTCTGAACTTTGCAAAAATGCTCTCTCGGAAGAGACAGACATTATCTTAAACTTAGAAAATTATGAAGCTAAAAAGTTATACTGCGATCGCACTTTTAACCTTGCTGTTGACTAATTGCAGCAATCCAGCGATCGCGCCAACTCCTGAGACTCAGACAACGCCTGCAACTCAAACTCAAACGACACCTGCGGTTAGTAGCAAGAGTGGAAAAATCGAACTTAAATTAGAGGGGGGGAAAGCGGCGTTTTCGCTTAAACCTGAGTCTGATGGTGCTAAGTTGGTTGATGAGAACGATCGCGAATTAGCAAGATTAACCGTTGACAGTCGCGAAAAAGTGAAAATTAAGGATTCTGCCGATCGCCCTATTGGCTATGTGGTAACTGAGGCGGAATCTTGGAAGATCAAAGATGCGAGTCAAAATCAAGAATTGTATGTTTTGCAACGACAAAGTGATGGGGATTATAAACTAAAATCTGGTGCTAATCAAGAGATTTACCGGATCAAGAAACGAGAGTACGGCTTTGAAATAGAGACACCGACCAAGCAGTCGGTCTATAAAATCAAGTCAAAAGACGGTAAAATTTCTTTGAGAAATCCATCAGAGAAAACAGTTTTATATGTAAAATCGGGATTGACACCGATCGCGATTGCCTGTTTTGGTTTTGATGTCCTCACTCGCGATCAAAAGGCTGCTCTCGCTTATGCTGTCAATGATTCTGGAGTTCAATAAATTTTGTTAATACAACTAACTTGGCAAGAATTGGAGAGTACAGGAAGCAAACAAAAACGAGTCTTAGAAACACCTGTAGCAATGGGGCGTGTTTTGAATGCTATGCCAGAAGTAATTGATGGCATTCCTGTCTCTCGTGTAGTTTTAAACGACAATCAAATTGCTGGCTATCATGCTTTAATTGTCGAAAGTAACGGCCAGTTACTTATCGTCGATCAAAATACTAGCACTGGCACTTTGGTGAATGGTTTATCTTTTCCTAGCTGTACCGTGGTGGATAGTGATGAAATCTCGATCGGCATTTATAAAATTACGATACGGCTAGGCGCGAACATTAGCAATACGGCTGCGGAAGGGTGCGATCGCATGGTGGGTTTTTTGTTCAAGCGCCGCTGCGGCCGCACTCAATCACACGGTTGTACCTATTGTAGGGGCGGAGTATCAGACCGAGATCCCTATTTGTCCGATCGCTCTTATTATCCTGCTTATGGCGAATATGATGATTGGCGTAGAACTTATTACTATCAGAATGATTCCGCCTTGTACAATCGAGAAACTAATGAAGTAGATTTTACGGATTCTGATGCGGCTACTTTTGAAGATGAATCCGATCGAGATTTTGAGCAGAATTTCGGCGCGAGTTAACTTAACTCAATGAGACAATTAAATACTTCATCTAATACTTGGCTGATTTATGCGTTAGGCGGTGGTTGGGGACATCTCAACCGCGCGATCGCTCTAGGTAGAATTGCCTCCCGCAACCGCCCTGTAAAAATTTTAACTAATACTCCCTATGGACGCTATATCGAAAAGTTTTTACCTGAAACTAACTGTGAAATTTTCGCGATTTCGTCAACGGCAGATTTTGAAACTACTTGTACTCAAGTTCAGCAAATATTGCGAGAAACTGACTATCAATGTTTAATCGTCGATACTTTTCCCAGAGGGTTAGGCGGCGAATTAGCGACTATTTTGCCCGAGTTAAAGACAAGTTTGCGAGTTTTGATTCACCGCGACATCAATCCTGAGTATGTAAAAGTAAAAAACTTGCATCGGTTTGTTGCTGATTGCTTTGATTTAGTATTGGTTCCGGGAGAAGGTGTTGAGGTGGCTCTGGCCAATCTTCCTGGTGTTCAACATACAAATCCTTGGCTAATTCGCAGTGCTTGGGAGTTACCAATTAGGGAAGATGTAGAGGATATTTTGCGGCTAAATCCGCTCGATCGCAACTCTAAAGTTGTCCTTGTTTTAGCATCGGGAACCGCTGAAGAGTTATCTTTTTACGGTGAGCTTACTAACATTTTATCGCAGTATTGGGAAAATGTCGCAGTGCGCTGTTTGTCAGGGGAAAAACCAGATAAATGCCCAGAGAATTTGTGGGTGTTTCACTGGCCGGCGATGGAGTGTTTGCAGGTTGCTGATGTGGTTGTGGGCAGCGGGGGATATAATACTATTTATGAGTGTCAAGCTTTAGGAATTCCTTTAGTGGCGTTTGCTTGGCCGAGATTATACGATCGCCAGCGGGTTAGGGTGCAGCGTTTAGTTTCTTCAAATTATGAGGCTGGTTTGGCACAAAGTCGTCTGGTTTTAGCTGATAGTTTAGAAACTGCGATCGCGGCTGTTTCGAGGGAACTCAATTTGCCTGTTTCCACACGCTCTCGCCCTGGTTATGACTTCGTTAACGGTGCTTTCAGCGCTGTTTTTGCCATAGAGTTGTGCTGTAATTTCACAAAATGAAGTCAGAGAAAAGAGGGAAAAACTCATACCATTTTTGGGTGAATAAATGACATTTTTGCTCCCCTAACCCCCCTTAAAAAGCTATAGATACTCGCTGTTAGCGATAACGTCGATCGTCCTATTTCCCTTTACGCAGCCACCAAAAAAGCTAAGGAACTGATGGCTCATTCCTACAGCTATTTGTACAACTTGTCAACCACCGGATTGCGCTTTTTTACAGTCTACGGTTCTTGGGGCCGACCCGATATGGCTGATTTCAAGTTGGTAAATTTGTCGGTATTCTTTCCTACTAATTTGTGTCTATTTTTAGGCAAAACTATCGGATTGGCACTAAATTTAAGCTGCTTATAAGAGGACGAGATAAATTGAATTGTCAAAACTATTTCTGATTAAAAAAACCGCAGACGATTTCACCAGGGTTGTTTTGTCCAAAGGTCAAAACTCTTCCATCTTTCTTAACTGTAGTGCGATCGCGGCAATTGTAGACTTCCAGAGGCTGTTTAACTCCATCAACACTAAGAATCACCCTGTACTCCCAATAGTTTTTCGCACTGCGTTTGATATCGACAATACAAATCTCGCTTCCTTGATAATTGCGGCATACAGAGGCGTCAGCAGGAAGCGCGACCCAGAAAAAACATATTAATAACAAAAAGTAGCAAATACATTTCATCATCTGCGATCGCCTTTTCCTTTACGCTACTCCGAACCCAGTATGCGGACGCTTGTAAGGTGGATGCAACCCCAACACAATATCATCCTCAGACACTCCCATCTTGACAAATTCCCCTGCAATATCCACTTCTGTCATATTGCGCTGAATCCAAATTTTGCCATCCTTGATATCCAAATGAATGAAACAGTTGTATATCCGCTTTAGTCCCTCCCAGCCAACATCGAGTAACTGATAGTGGTCGTGTTCCCAATCAAAAACAAGCTGGCACTCAACGTCTGGATTAGGCTTTTCTAGCCTTGCTTGTTGGCTTAGCAATTTTCGGATACACTGGCGGTAACGCTCTACTCTTTCCATTCCAACTTTACCTTTTTTTTACAGCATCGTGAAATAAATTTCTAGCACCCCTTTATGTACAATACACCTTTTATATCTCTTATCTATTCTACTGCATAATCCGTATACTTCCGCATAAACGGCGGCTGAAATCCCCAAACAATATCCTCTTTGGGAACTCCGGCTATTACTAAATTTTCAGCAATATCATCTTCAGTGGCATTCCATTGAAGCCAAATTTTCCCGCCCTTGATATCTATGTGAATGCTACAGTGATGCACCCTAGTCTGGTTGTCCCAGCCCACATAGAAAATTTGGTAATGATCTCGTTGTGTATCAAGAATTGTCTCGACTTCAATGTCTCCGTGAGCAGGTTTGCGCTTGCCGTACTCCCGTAACATTTGCTGCACAGTTGGCAGATATTTGATTAATTTTTCCATTGCCAACTTACTTATTTCTATCTTACCTTTTTTGAGCGCCAACTGACAGTATTTTTGCAAACGATTTAGCAATGGGGCGCGCCCTCAAGTCGCGACATCGTAAGATAGCTGAATGAGGCCAGAACTGTATGTCTGACATCCAGTTAACTGCAAAGCTGTAGTATTTATGGGATTAGCAAATAAAGGAATTCCCTCGCCCAAAATAATCGGCTGCACCGAGAGGATTAGCTCGTTGACCAAATTTTGAATCAGGAAATCGCGAATCAGCAGAGAACCTCCCACCAACCAAATATTCTTGCCGTCAAGCAAGCGCAAATCCTTGACAAAACTCTCTAAATGTGTTACCACTTCGACACCATAAGTTGCTTGAAAATCTAGATTTTTCGTAAAAACATAACTCTTTTTTTCCGGGTACGGATACTCGCCAAAAGTTAGAACTTGTTCGTAAGTTTTCCGACCCATGAGAACGGTATCGATGCTATCTAAGAATTTAGTATAACCGTAATTTTGGTCTGTAAATAGCCAGTCAATATCGCCATTCGATCGGGCGATATAACTGTCTAAACTAGATGCAATAAATAGTACAATTTTACGCATGGCAACACCGAGGTTTTGGGAAGGATTGGGGCGAGGATGGCCCCAATCACCTTAATTTTAAATGATTTAGAGTCCTGGCGGTAGCTTGAGTTCGATACCCAGTTCGTGGCTGACATCGATCACGTTATCAGCAAAATCAGCCATGCCTGCGATGCCAATTCCGAACGCAGTACCCGCCGCTACAAGAGATGTTAAGCTTTTCTTTAATCTGGTTTTATTCCATTGGTTCTCCGGTTTTTTGATTTCGGTTTCGACATCTTCAATATCGATAATTATCTCATCGCGAATGCCTTCTGGAAACTGATCTGCGCTTTGACGCATCGATGAAATCAGTTCCAAAAGTTCCGTGGCATTGGCATTATTGTTTTGGTTAAATTGGCTATTGCTAACTTGGGCGTTGTCTTGCACTTCCTTAGCGATGCTGCCGACTTGTGAACCTTTAACGTAGTTGGTTTGGGAAGAATCGTGAGTCATGTTTGCTTCGGCTTTATTACTAATTGGTCTACTAACAGCTAGTTTAGCGATATCTACAATGTCGTCATAATATTTTCCCAATTCTCGATCGCCCATTTGGTTTCTGCGCCGACGTTCGATCGACTCATACCCATCCAGCAACTGCCGCAAATTCCGACGCGTTTTAAGTTTGCCGATCAGAACCTCAGTCTCGCCCATATCCTCCAGCCCTAGCAATTCATCATAATCCAGCGGATCGGCATCGGGACAATCGGGAACCGGCACCCATTGACTGATTTCCAGATTGGCAAAAGAATTGTGGATTTTGGTAAACGTATCGCGAATCATGCTGAGGAAAGAACGCCGCGTCGATTCCCGCCCGCTAACGGCAATAAAGATTTTCTTATCTTCCGGGTCAGATTTGATCCGGGCGATGTTGTACACCTCAGCGCCTTCCCTGTACTCCAGCATAACCCCCGTGCGCCAGTGGGTGCGGTTGTGGATTTTCTCGTGCATGAGGACGATGAAGCGCGAGAGGATGCTGTCGGGGAGGATGCGGTAGTGATATTGAAATTCCAGGGTTTCGCCTTGGAGTTGGGTGTTTTGCGGTTGTTCTTTCGGCAAGATGCCGGGGATGAGGAAAGTCGGCGCGGGACAATGGCTGACGGGGAAGCAGAGTTCAAATTCCTCCATCAACCCAGTGAGACAGTGGTAGCGGTGGCTGGGATATTTATTTGAGTCGAGGATGCGGCTGAGGTCGGCGTAGGTGAGAATGCCTTTGGTTTTGACTTTGAGTGCGTCGTCGCTGAGGAGGGCATAGATGCCTTCTGTCACCCAGTGGGGATTGAGGATGTTGGTGGATTGCAGGATCGGGTGTTCGCGGAAGTTGAGGACAATGCCCAGCCTGTGCAGCAGGTCGATTAGTTGGGTTTGGTCGGTTTCTTCAAAGATGTTTTCCTTGGCGCAGATGGTGGCGTATTCGCTGATGCTGATGATGTCTTTGTCGAGGTTTTCCAGGCGCTGCTTGACTTGGAACCAGCTTAGCGGCAAAAGATCGTAGACTTCTTTGAGTTGGGAGATTTCGGTGTGGATGGCGCTGCGGAGTTCGTCGATTCCGGTTCCGCTTTTGCAGGAAGTTTCGATAATCGCTTTGATGTTGGGATATTTGTCGCGCAAGGCTTTGCGGTTGAGATCCAGGGGTTGTTCGTCGCACTTGTTGCCGACGAGGATCACGGGGGAAGCGTCGCCGAAGCTTTCGATCAGTTTCAGCCAGTATTCGAGGCGGTTTTCGTCTTCGCTGGTGCGGCAGTTGCACACGAGGAGGTAGAGGCTGCGTTTGGTAAGGAAAAATTGGTGGGTGGCGTGGTAGATTTCTTGTCCGCCGAAGTCCCAGACGTTGAGTTTGACCTGTTTGGTGTTGACTGTAATTTCCCAGTCTGTGATGTTGAGTCCGTCGGTTTGGGGCTCGTTGGGGTTGTATTTGTTGTCGGTGAGGCGGTTGATCAGGGAGGTTTTGCCGACGCTGCCTTGCCCGACGAGGAGGACTTTGGCTTCGTTGAGGGGGCGGACTTCGCCGCTGCGGAGTTGGCGCAGGTAGTTGAAGATGGCGGCGGGAGTACCGGGTTCTTCGTTCTCGTTAGCAGGCCCTAGAACTTCTGGAGAAATCGGCAGGGGATTGCAGCGGAGGTCGAGTCTTCCCAGTTTTGGTAATGTTTCTAAGCATTCAGGAATTTTTTCAATCTGAT
>JAUBOM010000037.1:21872-46644 GCA_036700245.1 Microcoleus vaginatus BM001213989 | reverse complement strand
TGTCGCTGAGGTGAAGCACTATCAGATTCGACAGTTGCCCGAGAGCCTCTGGGATGGAGGTAATCTGATTGTCGCTGAGGTGAAGCACTATCAGATTCGACAGTTGCCCGAGAGCCTCTGGGATTTCGGTAATCTGATTCCTACTGAGGGAAAGCCCTGTCAGATTCGACAGTTGGCCGAGAGCCTCTGGGATTTCGGTAATCTGATTGTCACTGAGGGAAAGCCCTGTCAGATTCGACAGTTGGTCGAGAGCCTCTGGGATTTCGGTAATCTGATTGTCACTGAGGTCAAGCTTTGTCAGATTCCACAGTTGCGCGAGATCCTCTGGGATTTCGGTAATCTGATTGTCACTGAGGTAAAGATATGTCAGATTCGACAGTTGCGCGAGAGCCTCTGGGATTTCGGTAATCTGATTCCTACTGAGGTCAAGATGTGTCAGATTCCACAGTTGCGCGAGAGCCTCTGGGATTTCGGTAATCTGATTGCTACTGAGGACAAGCAGTGTCAGATTCGACAGTTGGTCGAGAGCCTCTGGGATTTCGGTAATCTGATTGTCACTGAGGTCAAGATCTGTCAGATTCCACAGTTGCCCGAGAGCCTCTGGGATTTCGGTAATCTGATTGCTACTGAGGTCAAGCTCTGTCAGATTCCACAGTTGCCTGATCGCATCTGGGATGGAGGTAATCTGATTGCTACTGAGGTCAAGATCTGTCAGATTCCACAGTTGCGCGAGAGCCTCTGGGATCGAGGTAATCTGATTTTCACGGAGGTCAAGCCCTGTCAGATTCGACAGTTGCCCGATCGCATCTGGGATGGAGGTAATCTGATTCCAACGGAGGTCAAGCCCTCTCAGATTCGACAGTTGCCCGATCGCATCTGGGATGGAAGCAATCTGATTGTTACTGAGGTTAAGATCTGTCAGATTCGACAGTTGCCCGATCGCATCTGGGATGGAGGTAATCTGATTGTGACTGACGTTAAGTATTTTTAAGTTGGTTAATTGAAGAACAGCATCAGGAAACTCAGTTAACTTATTCCCAACCCGTTTGCTTTTCTCTCCATCGAACTTCGCCAACACCAGAGTCTCAAGCTGCGTGCACTTGCCAATCTCCCCCGGCAATTCCTCCAAGTCCAGCCCCGCCAAATCCAGTTCCGTCAAATTTTCCTCGGCTGCTCGGTCAATTCGCCGCACTGCTTCCTCTCGCGTCATGCCCTTTGTCTCTCGGTAGGATTCATTTTATTGTGACAGGATTTTTCGCTTGGTGGGGGGGGAATTAGGACACGGCAGTGCCGTTTCCCTACAATTAATCTGGCGATGATTATATCCGAGGGAGGGCGATCGTCGATTATTTTGGGGTAGGGAAACGGCATTGCCGTGTCCTCCAGGACCTACGCATCAAAACTTTCATAACTGGGTTTTTTCGGGTTTCTAGGACTGCATGGCATCTTCTGGGTAAAAACCCGGTTTCTGAGCTACGCATCACAATCAAAGAAATCAGGACACGGCAGTGCCGTTTCCCTACAATTAATCTGGCGATGATGATATCCGAGGGAGGGCGAGCATCGATTATTTTGGGGTAGGGAAACGGCATTGCCGTGTCCTTCGTGGCTGATGATTATATCCGAGGGAGGGCGATCGTCGATTATTTTGGGGTAGGGAAACGGCATTGCCGTGTCCTCCAGGGCCTACGCATCAAAACTTTCATAACTGGGTTTTTTCGGGTTTCTACGACTCTAAGGCGTCTTCTGGGCAAAAACCCGGTTTCTGGCCACCCGCGAGGAATCTGGAGAGGAAAAAGGCTACACATTTTTTGTTTAGTAGATTTATGTTAAAGGGAGATGAATGATTCGGTCTTGGTATTCGTTATCAAACGAACCATCAACAATCACAATCAATTCCTCAATATTTTGCCCAATACTTAAATCCTGATTCAAAACGAAAATCCCCGGAATATGACCACCTTGAGCCAGATGATCTACCAAATGTACGGGCATTGACTTGCGATTGTTTGTCACAAAAATAAAGTTATACTCCTCACACCACACCAAAATCTCCGGATCGAGAGTGCTTTTTGGGGGTGTACCAATTTCGCCCACTGCCCAAACTACTAAATCAGGCCGTTTTCGCCGAAGTTGTGTAGCATAAATGGGCGTAACATTCTCCTCCATGAAATATTAGAGCGCCATCGATCGAGCACCCTGGATAACAGATTGTCTTTCCCGTTCAGCTTTCAATTTTCGCAATCTTTCTGTCGCCGGATGGGGATTTGCTACTTGGATCTTTCGCTGCTGATGCGACCATTCCAACCAATCTTGCAAATATCTACTTACTGATTCTTGATTTTGTAAATAATACAAAATAGTTGTATAAACTTCTGCCAAAGTTAGAGATGGATAGAGTTGCTGAATTTCTTCTGGGGTGCGTTCCCCATAAAGATACTCATACAGTACCGTCTCAATCCCGATGCGATGTCCTTTAATGCGAATATCATCCGGTGCTAAAGAATCAAAATACTCATTCAGTCCCATATCTAAAATCCCTGTTTTAGCTATCTACTATTCTACTATTCGGTTTGAGCGGAAACAATAATGCGATCGATTTCTTCGCGGTGGCCTAATAACGCCAAGCATTCTGTAAATCGCGATCCGACAAACCTGGATAATTCCGAAGTAACTCAGCCTCATGGGCCCCCTGTTGGTGAAGCGAAACCAGTGTCCAAACAGGAATGCGGGTGTTGCGAATCCGGGCATTTCCTCCACAGACTCCAGGCGTACTCTGAATCGCCCTCGCCGAGAGTTTTTCTTGAAACAGCAAACACTCTTCAGGTGTCAGCGACTCAATGACTTGAATTAAGGAGTCAACCAACTGAATGTTCATAGCTGGTAATTTACAGAATATATAATAGTGCGATCGCTCAAACTATGATAGCAAAATTCCCAACACCAACCTCTCAAGCGGAGGGCACTTGCCTATCTGTGGCGGCAATTCCTCGAACCCTGCCAAATCCAAATCTGTCTGGCCTTCATCCGCAGCTTTGTCGATAAACTGCAACAACTCCTCTCGCGTCATATCCTTTGTCTCTCGGTAGTCTTCATTTTATTGCGACAGGATCGGGACTTACGCATTAAAACCACAGAAACCTGGTTTTTTCCCGTTTCTTGGTCTGTAACGAAATATTTTCGCAAAAACCCGGTTTCTAGCCTACGCAAATGAATCATCCTCGGTTTGATGAGAAACTATTATACGATCGATTTCTTCGTGATGGCGATCGTACTATTTTTTTGTTTAGTGAGGATAAATACCCAGAGAAACTGGGTTTCCAAGGTCTGCGTATGATACCTACTTACTTAAACTTTAGCTAATCTAAACATAAACAGATAATAAACCTCAATCTCATGTTTTTTACCAAGAGATGACAAAGGGTGCTACGCTGGTCGTAGGAACTTATTTGTCTATGAACCAAATTAAACGTGTTGCCATAGTGGGAGGAACCCACGGAAACGAACTCACAGGAATTTACCTCGTGAAGAAATTCGAGCGCGCGCCAGAGTTAATGGGGCGATCGACTTTTGAAACAATCGCCCTGCTAGCCAATCCCAAAGCTTGCGAAATCGGCAGACGCTACCTCGATATTGACCTCAACCGCTGCTTTAGAAAGCAAGATTTAGAAAATCCCCATCTCTCCAGCTATGAAGCGCAGCGGGCGAAAGAAATCTACGGCATTTTTAGATCGAAAAACACTCATCTGCCCAACGTTATTATCGATTTGCACAACACCACATCCCACATGGGGATAACTTTTATTCTCGCCAGCCATCATCCATTTAACCTGCAACTAGCAGCTTATTTAACCTCTCTCTATCCCGACCTCAAAATACTCGCTTCTACAACCAAGAATCATGATAGTCCTTTGCTGCGATCGCTTTCCCCATTAGGCGGTACGCTGGAAGTTGGTGCAGTGCCGCAAGGGGTATTAGATGCCTCTTTATTTCAGCAAACTGAGCAAGTAGTCGGCCGAATTTTAGACAGCGTACAAGCCTACAATCAAGGCACAATGCCGACTGCAAAGAATCCCCTGACTATTTATCACACCATTGGGGCGATCGACTATCCCAGAAACGAGAATAAAGAAATTGAGGCAATGATTCATCCTCATCTACAATCCAGAGATTATCACGCCCTGAATCCCGGCGATCCGATGTTTTTGACCTTTGAGGGTGAGTCGGTCTTGTATGAAGGTAAATCGACCGTATATCCAATTTTCATTAACGAGGCGGCTTACTACGAAAAAGGAATTGCCATGTGTTTTACCCAAAAGCAAATAGTTGTTAGTTATTAGTCATTAGTCATTAGTCATTAGTTATTTCTTGAGAGGGTTCTGGTGACAAAAACTCCTCTCGAGAAGACGCAGTAAAAGAACGAAATTCCTTCCCTATTTCCAAACTGAGAATACAGGTAATCAGCCACACCAAACCCGCCGTATAACCGGCAATAACATCGGTAGGCCAGTGAACTCCTAGGTAAAGCCGACTCAAACCAATAGCAGCAATTAATACAACGGTCAAGCTGTAAATAAACCAGCGCTGCTTGGGAAAGCGCGAACCCAAGAAATATCCTAACAAACCGTAAATAACCATTGAAATCATCGCGTGTCCGCTAGGAAAACTGTAAAAGCGAACGTCAACAACGCGCTCCCAAAGTAGAGGTCGATCGCGGGCAAAAAGTTTTTTTAACAGTAGATTTAAACCGATCGCCCCCCCACCGGCGAGCGCAATAGTTGCGGCTTCCGATCGGTGATTGCGCGCTAGCAAAACAATACCCAAGCTCAGACAAATCACTAGCAGCAAATTCGGCTCCCCCAAAAAGGTCAAGCCCAGCATTACTCGATCGCCCAACGGAGTGTGCAATTTCCTCAGAGCTAGTAAAATAGAGGTATCGAAAGCGTAGCTTTCTTTTTCCAACACGTCTTCGGCAATGGTGGCAAATAGCCACATCCCAAAACCAGCAACAGCAAGCCCGGCCAGCCGAATTATCGAAATGAGCGATCGAATTTTAGAGCGCATTTTTTAAGTAACTTAAACTTTTAAAATTTTCTACTGAAAATAATACAACAAGTATGGGAAACGAAAACGCCTTACCGATCGTCTAGATTCTTGAGCAACTCTATTCTGAATCATTAATTGATTTTTCACTAGCCACCTCAGCTTTTACCTCCAATCGGCGAATGACTATACAATCAAAAAAATACATTTCTGCAATTTTGTTGACGGTGGGGTTGACAAGTCTTTCTAGCTGTGCTAAGAACAGCGGAGTAAGTGCCCCGATCGGCGAAGCCCACACGATCGCCCAGCGTCTCGTTTCGACCGCAGTCGCCCAAAAGCCGAACAACCCGCAATTCGGTCAGCCGATCGACTGTACCCTAGGCAAAGACTGTTTTGTATTGCTGTATTTCGATCGAGAACCCGGCCCCACCGCCGTAGATTTTGGCTGCGGGCGCCAAACCTACGACGGCCACGACGGTACAGACTTTGCCATTCCCGACGCCAAAGCAATCGCAAAAGGAGTTCCAGTGATTGCCTCCGCAGCAGGCAAAGTTTTGCGAGCACGAGATGGTGTGGTCGATCGGCGTTTACAAAACGAGGCAGAGAAAGCCAGCATCGCAGGCACAGAATGCGGCAACGGCATGGTAATCGACCACGGCGCAGGCTGGGAAGCCCAATATTGCCACCTCCGCAAAGGCAGCGTTGCCGTCAAACCGGGTACGCAGGTACAAAAAGGCACGGTTTTGGGCATGGTGGGCAACTCTGGGATGGCATCTTTCCCCCACGTACACGTAACTTTTCGCTATCAAGGTAAACCCGTAGATCCGTTTGTCGGCCCCGACGCCAAGTCAGGCTGCAACATCGCCCGCAATCCCATTTGGGACAAGCCTCTAGACTATATTTCCACAGGTTTAATTCGGGCCGGTTTTGCCAATAAGCCACCCGATATGAACGCTGTCTGGGAAGGACAATTTGCAGAGACTACACTCCCTGCAAACAGTCCAGCTTTGTTGTTTTGGGTGCAAAGTTACGGAGTGCTCAAGGGCGATCGCGAACAATACAAATTATTTGCACCCAACGGCAAAACCATTGCTGACCAGACCAATGAAATTAAAGCCCCCAGCCGCACTTGGTTGGGTTATGTCGGCAAAAGAAACAGTACAAATTCTCCTCTGACTCCCGGAGTTTGGCGGGCCGAATATCGGTTGACGCGGGGCAATCGAGTTTTGACCGAAGTCAAGCGAGAAGTTGAGTTGCGTTAGTCCCTTGGCAGTTGTGAGTTTTCAGAATAACAGGATTTTCATCATCTCAGTTGACTGTTAAATCTTTAGGAGCAAACAACAAGCCCCCGAATTCATCTGTGGGTTCAGTTTCATCATCTAAAATTTAAGATCTCAAATCTCAAATCGGATGATTATCAATATATTCGCTAGCGTTTGTAGTCGGAAAACATACAGCTTTTTGGTTATGTAAAAAAGGAACAGCGAGTAATCCGCATCTCAAAATTACTAAAAATTTTCTAAAGACGAGTCCTCTCGATTGGCTGACATTCTTCATTAAGATATATCTATAGCAATCCTAAATCCTTTGTGAATTTCTTACTCCCTCCCCGCGAGTTCGGGGAGGGTTGGGGTGGGGTAAAAAATTTACGACTCCTGCAAGGATTGCTATATATTAAAATCCAACTCAACTATGAACTTAGAATATATCGCTCGAAGTTTTTTCTCACGAGATCGGTATTGTATCGCAGTGTCCCCAGACTATATTAAAATGATCGAGTTGTAGATTTTAATTTTTAATTATTTATGCGTATTTGGCAAGCCGATTTTTACCGCCGCCCTCTCCAAGACGAAACTGGCAAACCACTGTGGGAACTCTTAATTTGCGACTCGGAAGGCAGTTTTCAATTTAGCGCTGTTTGCCGCCAGGGGGCTGCAAATTCTAATTGGCTAGCCTCGCAGTTGCAGCAGCAAGCTCAAACCCAAAATTTGCCCGACTTGATTCAAGTATTTAGACCTCAGTCTCTGGGCTTAATCGAAGCTGCGGGCAAAGTTTTGGGTGTCAAGGTAGAAGCGACTCGGCGCACTGCGGCTCTGAAATTGTTGCTGCAACAACGCGCAAAAGAATATTCGAGTATGCCTAATTATACAGGTGAAACTTACAGCGCGATCGCCCTCGACTCGCCGCCGCCCGTACCCTTATCCGAAAACCTCTGGGGCGATGGCTGGCGTTTTGCTTCCCTACCCGCCGGCGACATTGAAGATGCTTTCCAAGGGCGTCCCCTGCCAATTTTGGAAATGCCAGAATTTCTGTTACCGCTGAATTTGGGCTTGGCCTCAACAGTACCCGTACCCGGAGTTGTGATTGACGGCGGACGCCAGTCTATGCGGTTGGCTAAATGGCTTCAGGATGCCAAACCTTTGGCTTTGAATTATATCCCTGGAGAACCTGACGGATTGATATTAGAAGCTGGGTTAGTAGATAGGTGGGTTGTGGCTACTTTTGAAGATAGCGAGGTGAAAGCAGCGGCCCAAATTTACCAACAGCGCAAGCAATTAAGTAAAGGATTACATTTTTTGTTAGTGCAGCCCGACGACAGTGGCATGACTTATACAGGCTTTTGGCTGTTGAATTTTGATCGGTAAGATGTAAATAATATTATTTGTGATGTCGATCGCGCGCCGAAAAATAGTAAAACACTGCCCGAACTCAGTTCCAGCAGATACAGACTAAAACACAACTTTTAAAACAGCTTCTTGAGCTAGAAAGAGATAGTCCGACCAATTTATTCTACAACTAAAATCAATCCGTTTTGGATGCCCTGACACACTCGGTGGATGTGACACTTGTCTTTCTCGTTAAGACCTTTCTGGGCTAGCATTGCTGATTTCAGCAGCCGTCTGTCAAGGGGGGTAATTTGGCGAAAAGCAAATATGCGCTCGACGATCGCCTCGATCGAGATTTTGGGGACGTTAGCAGAGCTGACTGTCATGGCCTTAACACGCTAAAAGTACGTAACAGAACTGTGTACCTTTATTTTTAAAGATTTCGTGAAGTTATACTGTGATTAATATCACATACTTTTTGTGACAATATAGTGTATGCCCGGTGACTGTTGTCACGAAATCTTCAATTATCTTTACCCCAACTTAACGATGGTTCGATAGAATCACTCTAGTAAAACTCAGGCAGAAAGCAAAAATGGCACAAGCAAAGATCGGAATTATCGGCGGCAGCGGTTTGTATAAAATGGAGGCCCTCAAGGATATTGAAGAGGTAAAAATTGATACACCCTTTGGCTCCCCATCGGATGCCGCAATTGTGGGAACTTTGGACGGTACGCCCGTAGCATTTCTGGCTAGACACGGCCGCAACCACACTTTTTTGCCCTCAGAAGTGCCTTACCGGGCAAATATTTATGCCATGAAGAGTTTGGGAGTTGAGTATTTAATCTCAGCGTCGGCGGTTGGTTCCCTCAAAGCAGAGGCGAAACCTTTAGATATGGTAGTGCCGGATCAGTTTATCGATCGTACAAAAAATCGAGTTTCTACCTTTTTTGGAGAAGGAATTGTTGCTCACATCGCATTCGGCGATCCGGTTTGCCGCGAATTGGCTAAAGTATTGGCAAGTGCGATCGAATCCTTGAACCTCCCCGACGTTACCCTGCACCGGGGCGGCACTTACATCTGCATGGAAGGCCCCGCATTTTCCACAAAAGCAGAATCCCACCTTTACCGTAGTTGGGGGGCGACAGTCATCGGAATGACAAATTTGCCCGAAGCAAAATTAGCCAGAGAAGCAGAAATTGCCTACGCAACTTTAGCATTAGTCACCGATTATGATTGCTGGCACGAGGATCACGACAGCGTAACAGTAGAAATGGTAGTTGCAAACTTGCACCGCAATGCAGCAAATGCCCAAAAAGCCATTCAAGAAACAGTCCGTAGACTAACAGAAAATCCGCCCGTATCAGATGCACATTCAGCTTTAAAATATGCAATTCTGACTCGGCTGGATCAAGTGTCGGCCGCAACTAAAGAGAAAATGGGTTTGCTATTGCAGAAGTATTTGTAGTTGAAATTGAAGCGGTAATCATCAGGTTATGGCTGATTCCAGATGTGTAAGGTGCGCACTGCGCACCCTACATCATAGGGAGAAAGCAGAAATATTTGGGGTCAAATCAATATCAAATTGAGGCGAATTACTATTTGCCAATTACCGATCGCATTGAGATTGTTCCTTCTCTTTATGTAATTGGCAATTTGAATAATTTTAGTGACAATTTAACGGTATTTGTGGGTCACTTACGAACCTACTTTAGCTTTTAAGGGTGATGGAAAAAAGGCAGAAGTGGATTTTTTAATGCTAGCCTTTTCAGACTGGGAACTACCGTGAGGTAAGAGTTAAAGACACAGCAATGCCGATTGGTGTCAACTGCCATTTGAAAGCCGCTCTTAGACTTAAGTCCCTGTCTAATAGCTTAAGTCCTCTCAAGAGGACTAATTAAATTTAAAAGTCTTCTTCGTCTTCTTCAGAGGACTTGCTCTTTGAGGCAGGAGTTTTAACCCCTGTCGGACTAAGGATTTGACCCTAAGTTGACACTAATGGACTCTTAGAGTCTCCTGACGCGGATCGATCGATAAGTAATTTTTTCAGGTGGTAATTTTACTAGGAAGTTATGATTAATAGTGCAGTTGATTCAAATCAAATCATTGATGTTGCACTTGTGGGTGGTGGTGTTTCTGGGGCCTACGCTGCTTGGCGGTTAGCATCTCATCACAAATATTCTAAGATTCGTCTCTATGAATTGAGCGATCGCATTGGTGGTCGGTTACTATCAATGACAATGCCGGGGATGCCTCATGTTCAAGCTGAGTTGGGTGGGATGTATGTGACGGAATCTCAGACTATTGTCTGGGAATTGATTAAGTTGCTGAACCTGAATACAACACTTGTTGACTTTAGTAGTCCGGGAGTACGGGCATATATTCGGGATAGGCATTTGTTGATGAGTGAATTTAACCAACCGGATAAAGTACCTTATAATTTACGACCTTATGAAGAAGGTAAAAATTATGAGGAGTTGTTCAATTTGGCTGTTGGGCGGGCGATTCCAGGGAAAGATTTAACTCCTGCTTATTTTGCTTCCGAAGAGTGGAAGCGCGATCGCGAAACGCTGAAAATTGACGGTCAACACTTGTATCATTTGAGTATTTGGGAAGTGTTGCTGAAGGAAATTAGCAACGAGGCTTATAATCTCTGTTTGGATACGGGCTTTTTCTATTCGGATTTGGGTACTGGGAATGCGGCTAGTGCGATCGCTACGAGTATATCTCTTCCCTACAGCAATACTTGGTACATGATAGCTGATGGCTACCAAACATTACCGAAAACCCTCGCGACAGAATTTGAGAGAGAGGGTGGGGAAGTGTGCCTAAATCATCGCTTAAAGACATTCGATCGCACCTCTGAAGGGCTGATTAGGTTAAATTTTGTCGATCGGGCTGGCCATTCCCTCCCGCCTGTGTTCGCAAAACATCTGATTTTGGCAATGCCGAAGCGATCGCTAGAACTGTTGGCTGTAGAAAATCAGCAGAATTTCCTATTTAGCAATTCAAAATTTCAGGAAAATATCCAAACCGTTAGCGGCGATCCCGCTTACAAACTTTTCCTCGGCTATCATCATCCTTGGTGGCATCTAGTAGATATTCAGGGTGGTGTTTCAGCTACAGATTTGCCGATGCGAAAGTGTTACTACTTCGGTACAGAAAGCGCACAAGGAGGCGATCCGAACAATCACAACTCGCTATTATTAAATGTTTTTTCTGATAATATTGCTGCGGGTTTTTGGCAAAGCATGGCCTATAATCCAGAAGAACCAGAAAAACGTCCAGCTTTTCGCGGAGAACTACCCGAAACACGGGAATTGAGAGCTTTTATAAAAAGTGATGGTTATCTTACGACAGACCCCTTAGTTCCTTCTCAGAATATGGTACGGACGGCCCAGCAACAAATCAAAGCCCTACACAATTTAGCAGATATTCCAGAACCTTATACCGCCCTTTATATCGACTGGCAAAAAGATCCCTACGGGGGTGGGTGGCACTCTTGGAACCCCCGCTGCCAGCCTTGGAAAGTGATGAAACAGATGCGGCATCCGATTCATGGCGCTAATCTTTATGTCTGTGGCGAAGCCTATTCAAATATGCAAGGATGGGTGCAAGGAGCGTTGAATAGTGCAGAATTAATGTTAGAGGAAAACTTTAACTTGAGCCGGCCTGCATGGTTGCCACCCAGTTATGATTTGGGGTCATAAAATTTATTTTTATTTTCGTCAATCCCCGTAGTAGGGACACAGCAGTGCCCTGTCCCTACCTGTATAGGAAACTAATTACCGACTTCCTAAGATAAACTCTCCCACTGAGGATTCTGTAAAATAATCGCATCCTGCTGCTGCTGCAAATAACTCAGAATTTCCCCCGCCAACTCCCGACGGCGCGAGATTCATTGCTGTTGCCACTAAATACATGGTTTGATACAAAATCCCAACGTGCTTTAATATTAGACTATAGGCGATTGATTCATAACCCCAATTTACTCTCGAAAACCGAGAGGACAGCAGAATTAAAATCTGTGGTTCTACCTCTATCTGTACTGACAAGCGTGCACTTTTTAGCAAAGCTTCTACCTGCTTTGTTTTCCCAGAAATTTTACAAAGTTGGTGATCTTGAGGTGCATAATAATACAACCCAGCATCAATGTTTTCACAGAAATTGATAGCAGTATAAATCTCTAAATCGTAGCAAGCGCCTCCTGTTGGATAAGGCCTATTGCTGCAATCCATGTTATCTCTGGGGACAATCTCGCGCAATCTCGCGGAACGATAAAGAAATTCTCCTAATTGTTCTACAGTAATCGGCTTTTCTCCATGTTGCCGAATAGATTTTCTTTCTTCTAAAATTGCTGTAAAAGGTCTATCTATTTGTTTCAAACTGTCGATATTGGGTTTATAAAGATTAATAATCTCGTTGGATGGTTTGGCTTTGAGTACGGGTGTCGGTTCGATTTGCCCTAAAAATCGAAAGGTTTTACCAATTTGATTGGAATGTCTGCCGCCTCGACTGCGGGAGTGAAATAATAAATCGTGAAATTCCCATTGAGTTAGAGTTTCACTTTGTTCTAAGCTGCTATTGTTGTTAACAGATGATAGCACTTCAGTAGTTAACAAAAAGCTGATAAATAATCGGGCAGTGGCTTCAGAAATCCCCGGAATTTGGGTTAAATCCGAGATGGCTTTAGGTTGCGAGAGTTGGCTGATTAAAGCTGCACTGCGCCAATCTTCGAGGATAATTTTCGATTTGGAAAGGGGCGATTCTAGCACAAGATGTGATTTTTCTGAGTGGCAGTAGGCAAAGCGTGAAAGTTGATAGTTGTTATCAGTAATTGTCTCTGATAATTGCCATTTATAGGGTGTGGTTATGGGGACTGCTGTAGCGAGGGGGCTGCCATCGATTTCTAAGGTATGGTAAATTAAACCCAGGATGACAAATTGTTCTAGATAGTAGTAGAATTTAGCGAGGGAGGAACTGCCCTCGGTAGAAACTACCACTTGAGTTAGGGCTTTTTCAGTTGCGCCTGCGGTAGAAATAATTTTAATCGCGGCGACAATTCCGGGGGAGAGTTTGTTGAGGTTAAATTCGATGTAGGAAGACTTTAAAATTAAGCCTTTTTCTGCATCCTCAATTATAGAAATTTCCGGCTTAAAAGTTAGGATAATTTGGGAGATGGTGTCACTCATAATTAATCTTAAAAGAATATGGGAAATGGGTTTATTTGGTGTTCTGGGATGGGTGCATCTCGCCAGCCTAATTTAACGGGAATGTCATAAAGTCGCCCTGGTGCTAAACGCTTCCAAAAGTGCCGCATTCCTGGTACTATGACTTTAGTTACATTTAACCCAATATCTGGCCTGGTTTGATCTAAAACAAAGGTTTCTAAGCCTAATATTTCAGCTATTTTTACGCACTTTTCAACGTCTACTTTTAAATCATCGCTGGCTAAGGGGGGATAGTCAGATAGTAATGTTAAAGGTTGGAAAGTATCGGGCGTTAAATAAGATTTATTTTCTAGGGTGGCGGTTTTGTACCACTCAACACTGAGGCCGTCGGAAACGCCGTAATTTGTGCTACCATCGCTGTTGAAGGTTAATACTCCGGGTAAAGATTGATTAACTTCTGTTAAAGCGCGAGATAGGGCAATTTTGGGATCGAAATGTGCGCCAAAACCAAAAATAATGTCTTCGATTTCTCTGTCGATGCGGTGAGAAAGGGCGGCAAAAACGGGGATGTTAAAATCGCTGGTGAGGTCTAAAACCCACAGCGATCGCTCTATACTTTGATAATAGTTCCTGAGTTCTTGAATGTAGGAATCGTTAAAGCTATCTAAATCAACGGCTGGGACTTTAACTCGATTGTACCACCACAAGGCGACGCTATCTCGCTCGACTAATTCCATAAACCCTTGCAAAATTGCCTCTTCTTTGGTATGGCCCGCGGCGGCACCGTTGGAGTCCGCCCAACAGTCGGGTTTTTCGGGTTTGGGATAGCCGTAATAACAGTAAGCTGTGGGTAAATATTTGACTCGTTGATGAGTTAATGACCAAATTGGTGTCCAGTCAATTTCTCGACAGGCATCGAAGGGTTCGGGGACTCTTTGAAAGAAGCTTTTACAGGTTCTATTCCAGTCGTGGCGAGTGCTATATTGTACATCACTAAAACCCATGCAATCATTGGGGTGAATGGCGGTTTCTCCCATTGTTTGATAGCTGCCTTTTTGTCGAATTTCGTCGCCTTGAAATACGCCGGAATATCTCTCAATGGCTTCTCCCAAGGCGCTGGCTTTGGCTTGTTCGTCGGTTTTGCCTTTGCCGGCACTTCTGCCGCGTAAGTTTTGTTTGAGGAAGTACAAGTCATCGAACATCGTAGCGAAATTGTGGCCGGCTAAGTAGTTCGGTGTTAAAGCATTGGCTGTTTGGGGAACTTTGAGTAAACCGCGCACAACTCCGGTTATGGGACTGATTTGGGTGTCAAATTTTTCCAGGGTTTCTGTTGGGGAAAAGCCGCGATGTCCGCCATCGCTGATAAAGGTTTTTTTCTGGCTTTGGAGGACAAAGGGCTGGATTTCTTGCGGCGGAGGTGAACCGCATTCGGGGCATTGGGGGCGTTTAGTTATGGTGTGGTTGGTGGTTTTTAGGGTTTTGGTGTCAAAGGTAATTATTGTATTTTCTAAAGTTTTATTGTGGCCTTGGACAATCCATTTGGCTAGTTCTGTGGCGGCTAAATTGAAACTTATTTGTAGGGTAGCAGGGAGGTAAGATGGGGGTGTTAATAATGGTTTTGTTTGATGTTTTTGACGCTGGATGAAGCTTTGGGTGGGGCGATTTGCTCTCAGGCGTTGGGCGAGACATTCCCAGCAGGCAGTGGTTTTGGGGTGAAAAATCGGGCCGATCCAAATTGTTGAACTTGTAGGTTTTATCAGTAGCCAAGGGTTGCCAGTTTGGAGGGCTTTTTGGTTAACTTCTCCCAGTTCTGGTTGCAGGTAATCGTCGGTTAAAATTAGGGTGATTTCGGCGGTGGTTGAAGTTTGAATGCCGAGGGCTTCTAGGGCGGTGATGCAGGCTTCTGCTGGGATTTTGCTGTAGGAAGTGACGGCAACTTTGAGGGATTGTAGGCGCGATGTGGCTTGCTGAGGGGAGATGTTTAAGAGGGTGTAGAAGGCGGCGGTTTCTTCGGGGAGGGAGGTGTCGTTTTCGATCAGGTGGCCTTGTTTTTCTAGCAGGGCTAGGGTATAGTAAAGTTCAGCCAGTGAGGCTTGACCTCGCAGTTGGGCGACCATTTGATCGGTGGTGTTGTGACCGTTAATTAACGGGGTTAATAGTTCGTAAAGGTAGCCTGAGAGGACGAAGGAATCTGACTCGGAGATTAGGAATACTCCCACCGATTTGATGATTTCGACTGTGAAGCAATTTTTAAACTTTGGTTGGTAGAGCATCCTGAAGGGTGTTTAATATAATTTTTGAATGGATTTTAGTACAGAGTTAGACTTTTATACTCTATAAAAGTCTCGTCCTCTTGGCCACCCCCTCCCAGCCAACTCTCCTCAAGCAGCCCCACTGCGACTAGAAGCCAAGCGGGGCCGCAAAACAGGCGAGCTAGGGGTTCAGCCTGCGGTAAGCTAAAGGGACTTTAGGACTTGGGAGCCGAACCAGGGGCTATCTCTGCTGGGCCCTCGAGCCAATCACTAATCTGTGCATCTGTCAGATCGTCAGGCTTCTTCGGCAATGGCATATCACCAATCATCGTACCTTCAGGAACGCCACTTAACCAAGCCTGGGCGATCGCCTTCGACATGGACTGTTCGCTAACCGTCAACTCTTGTTGCAAAACTGACATAGTTGGCTCCTCTTTATATAGATGTACTTAATTTTGTTTCGGCAATTAATTCTGCTCCGTCACAGCAGTCGCGTGCTCTTGTCAACCCCCGAAAAGCCAACTCTCCTCAAGCGGCCCCGCTGCGACTAGAAAGCCAAGCGGGGCCGAAAAACTGGGGAGCTACGGGTGCAGCCTGCGGTAAGCTAAAGGGACTTTAGGAGCAAGTGACCGTAACTCCGCCTGGCAATATCTCAGTCCGCCCATCAAGCCAAGAAGTAATCTGTTCGTCTGTCAGATTATCGGGTTTGGGAGGTAGGGGTAGGACATAAATCACCGTTTCCCCTCCAGTACCTCGAAGGACGGGAACTGCATCGGGAGCCTGATTTACTTGGACTTCTACAAAATCTTCCAAAATTAACCCCTTGTCTCGCAGCATAGCTGCGGGCTCGTTGAGTAGGCGCTTATACAAAGCTTCGTCCAACCATGCTTGACCAATCAGTCGGGCTATTTGTGTTTCCCAACTTTTCCAATCCTGGGGAAAAGCCATAATTTTCTCCTAGCTCCCTTTTGTGGGAAATATAGATTTTGCTGTTATTCTATAACAGATGAGTTCTCTACAGTCTCGATACGTAACTATTGACCGCGCCCTCGCTTACTGTCAGCAAAGCGCAAGACTTCAGAGCCGAGAAAACTGGCGATCGCAATTTCTCTATCCTACAAAGCGATCGCCCTTTTTTGAGAAAGAGAAATAATATCATTTCCCTTTGACTGGGAATTGTATTATCCTAAATGCTGTAGGGGCGGGTTCGCCAATCATAATCGCCAAAAAAAACAATCTTGAAAACCCACCCCACCCAACGAACAATCATCATCCACATTGTAATATTCGATGCAAATTTCTGGTTGATGTGGGCGATTGGTGGGGTGGGGCGGGTTTTCGAGATTGTTGGTTATCGTTATATATTGTTGGTGAACCCGCCCCTAGAGCCTTTTGATAATGGTAGAATATGTAAATTTTTACGGACTTTCGCTGTGACACAGGGGTTTTCACTCCCGATCGGCTAGCATTACTAACAAGCACAATACCAACTAGCGCACGGACTATGCTCGGACTTAACGGATATCGCATTGTACAAGAAATTCACAACGGCGTAAAAAGTCTAGTTTATCGAGGCTACCGCGAAGGGGACCAACAACCTGCGATTATTAAACTCCTCAAGTCCGAGTACCCAACCCTGGAAGAAGTCACCCGACTCAGAAATGAATACAAAATTGCCAAACCCCTAGATTTTCCCAGCATCACTAAAGTCTATAGTCTAGAAAGCTATCGTAACAGCTTTGCCCTCATCTTAGAAGATTTTGGTGGCTCTTCTCTCGACCTGTTACTTACTAACCAAACCTTACCTGTAACAGAAGTTCTGAGAATTGCCATTGTCTTAATAGATGCCTTAGATTATCTGCACCGCCATTCGATTATTCACAAAGATATTAAACCGGGCAATATCATTATTAACTCTACCACAGGTGAAGTTAAACTCACTGACTTTAGCATTTCCTCCCGCCTCCAACAAGAGAATCAAGCTGTTAGAAATCCCTCGGAACTGGCAGGGACTCTCGCATATCTTTCCCCAGAACAAACGGGGCGAATGAATCGCTCGGTAGATTACCGCAGTGACTATTATTCTTTAGGAATGACTTTATACGAAATGCTGGCGGGTCAGTTACCTTTTGCCACGGTCGATGATCCGATGGAGCTAATACATTGTCACTTAGCTAAACAGCCTTTACCTATTTGTGAAATTAGAGAAATTCCTCAAATTATTTCTGAGATAGTAATGAAACTCTTAGCGAAAAATGCCGAAGAGAGATATCAGAGCGCAGCCGGATTAAAGTTTGACTTAGAAACAGGTTTAAATCAGTTGCTTGCTACCGGAACAATAGCACCTTTTGCCATTGCCACCCGCGACAAAGGTAGCCAATTACTGATACCACAAAAACTTTACGGCCGCGAACAGGAAGTAATAGAATTACTAACCGCCTTTGAAAGAATTAGCAAATCCACTCTTACCCCGACATCTCTAACCCCCAACCCCCTTAGTAAGGGGGCTTTAGAGCCAGCAGAATCCCCTCTTACCCCAACACCTCTAACCCCCCCCTTAAGAAGGGAGGCTGGGGGGGATCAAACCTATGCTTCAGAAGCAGAATCCTCCTCCACTCTTACCCCTTCCCCTTCCGGCAGCGAAATGATCCTAGTATCCGGCTATTCCGGCATAGGCAAAACCGCCATCGTCAGCGAAGTCCACAAACCCATAGTCCGTCAACGCGGTTACTTCATCTCCGGCAAATTCGACCAATTTAACCGCAACATTCCCTACTCAGCCATCATCACCGCTTTTCAAGCCTTAATTAACCAATTACTCACAGAAAATGCCGGACAAATTGCCACTTGGAAACATCAACTCTTAGATGCCCTCACCCCCAACGCCCAAGTCATCATTGATGTTATCCCCGAAGTAGAATTTATTATCGGTCCTCAGCCAGAAGTGCCGCAATTAGGGCCAACAGAATCCCAAAACCGCTTCAATCGAGTTTTTCAACAATTCCTCAAAGTTTTTTGTCAGCCACAACACCCCGTTGTACTGTTTTTAGATGACTTGCAGTGGGCAGATTCAGCCTCCCTGAAACTCATGCAACTGCTAATGAGTGACTCTGACAGCGAATATTTGTTAATTATTGGAGCCTATCGCGATAACGAAGTCAACCCCACTCACCCTTTAATTCAAACCTTAGAAAAAATCCGCGAATCTGGGGCGAATCTCAACAACATCACCGTCCAACCTTTAGCCATAAATCACGTTAGCCAACTGATAGCCGATACTCTCAATGAATCCGCAGCCACAAAACGCATTCAATTCTTTTCCGAACTCCTCTTTAGCAAAACTCAAGGCAACCCTTTCTTTTTAACCCAACTGCTGAAAACCCTTGCCTCCGAACAACTGCTGCATTATGAAGCCAGCAGCGACAAATGGCAATGGGATATCGAGGCAATCCAAGCCATTGGCATTACCGATTTAAACGTTGTCGAACTGATTGCCAGAAACATTCAAAAGCTACCAGAGGCTACTCAGGAAACCTTAAAACTTGCCGCTTGTATTGGCAACACTTTCAACTTAGATATTTTAGCCATTGTCAACGAAGCATCAGAATTAGTAACGGGGGCGCAGTTGTGGCCAGCACTTCAGGCGGGTTTGATTTTGCCCCTCTCCAATGCCTACAAAATTCCCCTAGTATTTGCCGAGTCGGAAGCTGCATCAGTGCGGCTGCAAGATGTGAAAGTAGATTACAAATTCTTGCACGACAGAGTGCAGCAATCTGCCTATTCTTTGATTCCCGAAACCGAGAAAAAATCAACTCACTTCCAAATCGGTCAACTGCTGCTGCAAAATACCACAGCAGAAGAACGCAAAAACAATATTTTTGCCCTAGTCAATCAATTGAATTTTGGCATAGAGACAACCACAGAGGAATTACCGCTACTGGCCGCACAGTCAGACAAAAACCTGTTAGCAGAACTTAACTTGATTGCCGGTCAAAAAGCTAAAGCATCCGTAGCCTTTGAAGCGGCGGTTAATTATTTTAATTTCAGTTTAGGACTGCTGGCTGCTGATAGTTGGCAAAGTGATTATGACTTGACGCTGCCTATCTATGTGGAAACCGTAGAAGCTGAATATTTAAACGCTAATTTTGCACGAGCGGAACAGCTTTTAGAAGTTGTGCTAGAAGAGGCGAAAACCATTTTAGATCGGGTGAAAGTCTATGAAGTGAAAATTCAGTCTTATATTTCTCAGTACAGGCTATCAGAAGCCATAGAGATAGGGCTAGAAGTGCTAGAGAAATTGGGAGTCTTGATGTCACAAATCTCTGAAGATCCAGGGGTTATAGTTCAGAAAATTGCTAGAAAACTAGCAGAAGAAAATAAACAAATTGAGGATTTAGCCGATCTTCCAGAAATGACCAATCCTTATCATTTTGCTGCAATTCGGGTTCTTTTAACAGTTACTTCCGCTGCATATCTTACGAATCCTGCCTTACTTTCACGGCTTTTACTTGCAATGGTAGATCTCTGCTTAACTTACGGAAATCCTCCCTTAGCTGCTGGCGTGTACGTTAATTATGGTGTCTTTTTGACGGCTTCTGGAGATATTGATTCAGGATATAGATTTGGTCAGTTATCTTTAAGATTGTTGGAGAAATTTAATGCCAAAAATATCAAAGCAAGTGTTTTACACTGCTTTAACTCAAGTATTAGACACTGGAAAGACCATGTTAGGGAAACCATAGACTCTTTGCAAGAAGCTTTTAATAGTGGGCTAGAAACAGGCAATTTAGAGTATGCCTGCTATGCAATTCTTATAAATAATCTTCATATATTCTTTGCTGGTAATGAGTTAGATTCCCTTGATGTTAAAACCAGAGAGTATGTATCTTTGATTGGCAAACTCAAGCAATCTCATTCTTTTGAAGCTATTAAGATGTATAGACAACTTTTCTTAAGTGTACTGGGTCAGTCAAACCAACCAACTGAATTAACTGGCGATCAATATAATGAACAAGAGTCTCTTAAAGCTGCCTTAGAAATAAATAACTATTATAACTTATTTTTCATATACACTTTTAAAACTTTACTTTCATATTTATTTAAAGAACCAGAAGCAGCCATTGAAAATGCTCGAGAAGCAGATAAATATAAAGCCCCTGTTGGCGGTCAAATGGTGACAGCACAACTCAACTTTTACTACTCCCTCAGCCTCCTCGCTCAATATCCCAACGTCAGCGAAACCGAACAGAGAGAATATCTCGAACAAGTAGCCACCAATCAACAAACAATGAGACATTGGGCTAACAATTGCTCCGCCAACTACCAACACAAATACGAGCTAATAGAAGCCGAAAAAGCCCGAATTTTAGGAGACTACCCCGCAGCCATAACCCTATACGATGCGGCCATTACCGGAGCCAGAGAACAGCAATACACCCAAGAAGAAGCCCTCGCCAACGAACTCACCGGAGAATTTCACCTAACTCGCGGCCAAGAAAACATGGCCCGCTTCTTCCTACTAGAAGCATACTACTGCTACATCCGTTGGGGAGCCAAAGCCAAAGTCAATGACTTAGAAACGCGATATCCGCAATTCTTCGCCAAAATCTACGCTCAAAAACCCGCTGAAACCAGCCTCACCTTAGCCACCATCCTTACCAGTAGCAGCAATTCCGAAGGATTTGACTTAGCCTCCGTCTTCAAAGCAGCCCAAGCCATCTCCAGTGAAATAGTCCTCAGTGAATTGCTGACAAAACTAATTAAAATCGCCATTGAAAATGCCGGCGCACAAACCGGATATTTGCTACTCAAACACTCAAACACATTCACCATAGAAGCCGTCGGACAAGTCGATGGCGACAACATTACCCTATCACTCATTCCAGATCGACCCCTCGCCGAAGTCCTCCCCATGAGGGTCATCAACTATGTAGAAAGAACCCACAAAAGTGCCGTCTTAAACAATGCTACCACCGAGGCAATTTTTGCCACAGATCCCTATATTGTTGCCCATAAAACCAAATCCATAGTCTGTACTCCAATCATCAATCAAGGTCGCTTCATGGGTGTAGTTTATTTAGAAAATAACCTAGTAAAGAAAGCCTTTACCTCAGCGCGAATAGAAGTTTTAAAACTCCTATCTGCCCAGGCATCTATCGCCTTAGAGAATGCTACTTTGTACCAAACCTTAGAGCAAAAAGTAGAAGAGCGCACCGCAGAATTAGCCAAAGCTAATACAGAAATATTGGTTTTGAACAAACGGCTAAAAGTAGAAAACCTTCGCCTGAGTACCGAACTAGACGTAACCCGCCGCCTGCAACAAATGATTTTACCGAAACAGCAGGAATTAGAGTCAATTGAAGGGCTAGAAATTGCTGGATACATGGAACCGGCTGAGGAAGTTGGTGGCGACTACTACGACGTACTAAATCACGGCGGTAAAGTTACAATTGGTATTGGTGACGTGACAGGACACGGTTTAGAAAGCGGCGTGTTAATGATTATGGCGCAAACAGCGATTCGCACTTTGTTTACCCACAGTGAAACCGACCCAGTTAAATTATTGCAGACAGTCAACCAAACGCTTTTTGATAATGTAGAGCGCATGAATTCCGGTAAAAATATGAGCCTTTCTTTGCTGGAATATCAGGACAACACCCTGCGTTTGAGCGGACAGCACGAAGAGGTGATTGTCGTGCGTTCCAGCGGCGAAGTTGAGCGGATTGATACCATAGATTTAGGCTTCCCGATCGCCTTGGAAGCCGATATTGCCGATTTCCTTGCTTCTACTGAAATACAGTTAAATTTCGGGGATGTTGTCGTACTCTACACAGATGGAATTACGGAAGCTTTTGATATCAAGAAAGATCAATACGGTATCGAGCCATTGATTGAAGTTGTTGTCTTTAACAGGGAACATTCAGCGGCAGAAATCAAGCAAGCTGTTATTGACGACGTGCGGCGATACATGGGGGGGCAAAAAGTATTTGATGACATTACTTTGGTAGTAATCAAACAGAAGTAATATCCGGAAAGCGTCGAAATGACAGCGATGCGATCGCGAGTTGGCGTTTAACACCTAAATATCCTAATTCCTGCTGGCGTTGATAGATGTCTACTTACTTAATTTACTCACTTCTTTAAGGTGAGATTCTCAATTTAATTGTTATTTTTGCAGCGACCAAAAAGGCGACACATACCTCTTGGCATTCTAACTTTCGGTCAAGCTACAATTGAAGTAGCTATAACAGCAGAAGGGACTGGCACAATCATTTAACTAAACGCAGCCATCCATCAATCACGGGCTATTATAGCTATAGCTATGTTATTTGATGTGCGATCGGGACTTTTTTTTAAACGAACCGCAGAGGATGCAGAGAAGAGAGAAAGAAAGACGATCGCACATGATTTAGGACTGCTATAGTTAGCCCTGTCTTACCTGATTTTCTGTTGGACGCAGGCTGGGCAAGTGAATTTGAAGTCTTTCTGGAAGCAGCCGCGCTTCCCCAAGAAGAAGAAACCACCGGGGAATTGTGGGTTCGCGGCATCGTCGTCTTTCTACAGCTTCGCTTCGCTTCAGCTTGCTCGGCAGTCACGCCAGACAGGGCTAGCAGTGCACACCCTACATAGTCCCGATCAATTAATCAACTGCTTGAATGCGTCGTGTTCGCGAATTTTTTCCAAGTCTGCTTCTGTTTTTGCCAATTCTTTACACAAGTTGGGATTGAGATTGAGGGCGCGTTTCAAATTTTCAATTGCCAAGTCAATTTGGCCTTGCAGCGCATAACATCGGGCTTTATTGTACCAAATTCTGTAAAAGTCTGGTCTGATTTTAGCAGCATTGTCGTAGGACTCAATCGCAGCTTCGTATTTTTGCAATTTTGAGAGGGCAACGCCTCGATTGTTCCAAGCGTCAGTATAATCATTTTTAATTTGTAGGGCTTGATTGTAAGAAGTTACGGCCTGTTCGTACTCCTGCATTTTGGAAAAAGCAACGCCTCGGTTGTTCCAAGCGTCGGCGTAATCGGGTTTGGCTTGAATTGCTTGTTCGTAACAGCCGATCGCCTCCTGGTATTTCTGCAACTCCAAGAGCACTACGCCTCGATTGTTCCAAGCGTCGGGATAATTCGGGCGAATTGTAGTAGCTTTTTCGTAAGAGGCGATCGCCTCTGGATACCGCTGCATTCTCGTGAGCACTACTCCTCGGTTATTCCAGGTATCGGCTAAATCCGGCTGAATTTGCAGGGCCTGATCGTAAGCTGCGATCGCATCTTCATAACGGTTTTCAAAGAAACAAGAATCTCCCTGTTTAGCATAGTCGCCGGCTGTCAATAGCGGTTGGTAATTGCCATAGTTAACCGGAGCAAATTCTTGAATTTGGGCATCGGGCAATAACAAGTCTGTGTCTGCATCCGCCGGGTGACTTTGGTGTTGAATTTCGCCTAAGATACTTTCAGCGTCCGAAATTAATAGTTTTAATTGAGAGATTGTATCGTAATGGAGACTTTCAATCTCTTGGCGAGCAGTTGTTGTCTGCTTGGACAATTTGCTCAACAGAAACCAAACCCCGACTCCGGCTGCTGTCGGAAACAAAGTTAAGGCAATTACGAGCCCGTTCAGCAGTACCGCCGTGCGCCCGAAAGCAATGTCAACTTCTTCTTGAACTCGATCGCGAATCTCTTCTTTAAGTTGCTCCTGTGTCAATTGCTGCTGAACCAACAGTGTCCCCGTCGGTTCAGATGCAAAAACGGTATTGGCGCAGACTAGAATAGTCGAAAGGGCGATCGGGCTAATACTTGTTCTAAAAATACTTGACAAACGCATTGCCTTAGTGATAAACACCTGATTTGCGATTTCCATGTGTCAAGAGATGCTGGTAAGGATGATCCCAGACTAGCCCATTTGTTCAAAAACTATTAAATACACGGTATCTATTGTGCAGTCCCCTCCGATCAAATTGCTGACCCAAGAATTGCTAGACGAAGTTGCCGCTTCCTCCCGCCGCAGTCCCCGCCAGCGACAAAACTACAATTTCCATGATTTGTCTGAAAAAGTGCAGCGGTTTGTCAACGTGCTGCAACCGGGCACTTACGTCCGCCCTCACCAACACCTGCGCCCGCCCGCAGTTAACGGTTTTGAGTTTTTCGTAGTGATTCAAGGAGAACTCGGTATTGTTCTTTTGAACGAAAACGGTCAAATTCTTCGTTCCTTGCGAGTCAGCGCTGCGGGCCCGACTCGCGCTGTCGAACTTCCAGAGGGCACTATTCACACGTTAGTAGCTTTGGCACCGGATACTGTGATTTTGGAGTTCAAGGAAGGGCCTTATGAGGTGGCGGCGGATAAAGACTTTTTGGCAGGTTTTCCTGCTGAGGGAACTGCGGCGGCGCGGGAATTAGTCCTGATTTGGGAAGCGGAATTTAACAGTTGACTGTTGACTGTTGACTGTTAACTGTTGACTGTTAACTGTTAAAAATCTAAAATCTAAAATCTAAAATCTAAAATCGATTGACTGTTGACTGTTGACTGTTGACTGTTGACTGTTAACTGCTGACTGTTAAAAATCTAAAATCTAAAATCTAAAATCTAAAATCGATTGACTGTTAACTGTTAAAAATCTAAAATCTAAAATCTAAAATCTAAAATCGATTGACTGTTGACTGTTAACTGCTGACTGTTAAAAATCTAAAATCTAAAATCTAAA
>JAUBOM010000037.1:0-21772 GCA_036700245.1 Microcoleus vaginatus BM001213989 | reverse complement strand
TTGACTGTTGACTGTTAACTGCTGACTGTTAAAAATCTAAAATCTAAAATCTAAAATCTAAAATCGATTGACTGTTGGCTGTTAAAAATCTAAAATCTAAAATCTAAAATCTAAAATCGCTCGATTGATTACTAATGACTGATGAATCTAATTGTCGTCATCCGATTGTATAAATCCGGGGCGGTGCGAATAATTTTTCTCAGAATTTCATCCGTCACCCAAAAGACGACGGGAAAGGAAAATTTCTTGCTGAATTCGCTGCATAGTAGGTTGGTAGAAACGAGCAATCGATCGATCGCCTGCACTGATTCCAAACCGAGGATCATTAAAGCTGGAGGCTGTTCCCCGTCTACTTCTGCTGCGATTGTCCTGTAGAGAGTTGTGGCCGATTCGGGCAAAAACAGTTGCCGCGGTTTGACGGCACAAGTTGCTTGCAGCCGATCGACTATTTGCTGCCGCAAAGCCAGTGAGTTGCAGTTGACTAAAATGAAAGAAAAGTAACCTTGGGAAAGACGGAGAGCCCGAATTAAAGTTGAGAACGACCGCTCGTTATATTTAGCTGAGTCGTACTTAGCTCCCTCGTCTTTAGCTGTATTTTCTGAGCTTTTCTCGACAAACATAAATTGCAGATTTTTTATCTAGTTTTTGAGATTTTCTAGATTAAACGATGTTTCTAAACGAAATCTGAAGCTCGGAATTTTATTTTCTATTTAGGAACATTTCGGTCACTCTAGCACGGTTTTAAATTAATATCAATAGTCTGAGCGACTAATTTGGTCCCGGCCGCTCAAAAAGCCACCTGCGACTGTACAACCAAAGTATAGCAAAAGTCCGATGTCCTCGGAAAAAGCAATATTTAGCGAGGGTTTGTGCAATTAAGAACATTCTAAATATCGCGCGAGGCTGCTAAATAAACTGTAATTAAACATACAAAACAATCACCGGGAATTCTCAGCCAGCGGCAAAGTAAACCAAAAACTTGCCCCAGCACCGGGACTGCTAATTACCCCAATTTCCCCGCCGTGAGCGCCAATAATTTGCCGACAAAGGTATAGACCCAAACCTAAACCGACGGAATGTCGGGATTGATAACCCCTAACGTAAAGGTCAAAAAGATGTTCGCACTGTTCCGGCAATATTCCCGCCCCGTCATCTTCAACGGTACAGTAAATCAGGCTAATTGAGGAATTGGGGATTGATAATTGGGAATTGGTAATTGGGGATTGTGCATGGGTAATCGGTAATTTGTCGATGTCTTGTTTTCCTTTTTTTTGAAGTTTAATTAATTTACCCGCCTTGATTACTTGAGCGGAGACTGTTAAATTGAGTCCGGGCAGATTGTGCTTTAAAGCATTAGCAATTAAATTAGAAAACACGCGCCTTAACTGAGTATTATCAGCATTCACGGCGGGCAAATCATCTGGAATCAAATTTTTAAAAGTAGCTTTAGCCTCATTCATTAAAGGCTCCAAATCGGCCGCAGCCCCTTCAACTACCGCTCTCAAGTCAACCCGATCGCAGTGCAAAACCAAACCGCGCAATTCCCCGGCGTGAACTTCCAAAAGCGAATTTATCAACCGCAACTGCTGCTCGCTACCTTGAATCATCCGCTCCAAAACAGAACGGGGAATTGCGATCGAATCCCCAGTTTTCCTCTGCCAATTTTTCAGCACCATTAACATTCCCGCCACTGGGTTTCGCAAGTCGTGAGAAAGAGCGTGGATAAACAGCCGCAGCGATTCTTGTGCCTGTTTGCGCTGCGTGATATCCTCAATTAAACCCTCATAATAAAGCACGGAGCCGCTGCGATCGCGTACCGCCCGCGCCTTCTCGGAAATCCAGACAATACTGCCGTCTGAGCGGTAAATTTGAGACTCAAAATCCGACACTGTGCCGCTTTCCTCGATCGATCGCAAAAACTCATTTCTGCGAACGGGATCGACGTACAACTGTCGCTCGATATCAGTAAACTTTGCCGTCACTTCTTCCGGGGAATCGCAGCCGTAAATCCGCGCCAAGGCTGGATTTGCAGTAATGTAGCGGCCATCAGGAGTGCTTTGAAAAATTCCCTCGCCGGCATTCTCGAAAATGCTGCGGTATTTCGCCTCCGCCACCTCCAACTGCTGGTAAGCAGATTGCAACTCCCGCCTGGTACTAAACTCTGTCCGTTGCAGACATTCGTACCAATAAACCGACAAATCGCAAATCAAACAAAACCAAAACAAATATAAGTAAAACCCGGTCAGCTTAAAAGCAGTATACTTAGCAAAATTTAGATTTAAAACCAAATTTAGGCCGAGGTGGCAGCACAAAACGCCGAGTTGAGAAATCAGGTGGAGGCGCCAGCGGACGGGCATCAGCGTAGCTTGGGTCAGAAACGCTAAAGTCCAGGTAAAAATCGGTAATTCCCCGGCTTGTGCGAGGGCTAACCCAACCTGTACAACGACAGTCAGCGACCACGAAAAACCCAAAAATAGCAAACCGGGGTAGCGCTGTCCAAAGGAGGTTTTTTGCAACACAAAACAGGTCAGCAAACCCAATTGTACAGCAGCACTCGTGTACAAATAAACAATTTTAAACTCTTGGGGATCGGAGAAGCTTTTGCCTAGAAAATAGACAGTTATGGTGAAGGCAAAAAAGATGGCAATTCCCACAGCAGGGCGCAGCCTGTCTCGCAGGAAGCGATCGCGCCACACCTCGTAAACCGTTAAGGCCTGAACTGATTTTGCATTGCCCAAATAGCTCATACCATTTTAGATTTTAGATTTTAGATTTTAGATTGAGAAAGATCGATCGTCCGAGTTGACAGCAGGTAGCGAAAACCAGAAAGTCGAGCCACCTCCGGGAGTGCTTTCGACGCCGATGAAGCCACCGTGAGCTTTGATAATTTGCTCCTGACAGGTAGAGTCCCAAACCCAGCCCTGTTAATTGTCGGCTATTACGGTCTGGAA
Organism: Microcoleus vaginatus BM001213989; assembly: GCA_036700245.1. Classification (GTDB taxonomy): domain Bacteria; phylum Cyanobacteriota; class Cyanobacteriia; order Cyanobacteriales; family Microcoleaceae; genus Microcoleus. Next base: position 18,821 of record JAUBOM010000037.1, on the reverse strand, counting down.
CGTAAAGTTCAAAAAGAGATTCCCGCTGTTTGGCGCTGATTCCCACTCCATCCATTTTAGATTTTAGATTTTAGGTTTTAGATTGAGAAAGATCGATCGTCCGAGTTGACAGCAGGTAGCGAAAACCAGAAAGTCGAGCCACCTCCGGGAGTGCTTTCGACGCCGATTTCGCCGCCGTGAGCTTTGATAATTTGCTTGGACAGGTACAGTCCCAAGCCCAGTCCTGTTAATTGTCGGCTATTAGGGTCTGGAACGTAAAGTTCAAACAGAGATTCCCGCTGTTTGGCGCTGATTCCCACTCCATTATCTATTACAGTACAGCGAACCATTTTTACGGTGACTCTGGGCAATTTGCTGCCGATGTTGCCAATTTGACCTTGATAGCGGGGCATTTTGCAACTGCCGTCGAGGTAAAATTTGGCCCGGGTTTCCTGATTTTTCTGGGTGCCCTCGCACATCCTAGGACGATCGCCCGCAGCAGAGGCGAGGTTAGGGATATAGCGGGCGATCGGATTATTTAGCGATGTTAAAGCCTGTGAATTTTCTTCATAACGTAGCACTTTTTCAACTTCTATTACCTCAGCTTTAAAAGTTATATTGACTCCCGGAGGATTGTGTTTAATAGCATTAGTCAACAGATTTTCCAGCACCCGCTGCAAGGGTTTGCTTTCGGCATTGACTTGTGGTAAATCCGCCGGGATTTCCTCAGTCAAAGTTGCTTGATTTTTGGCTAGCATCGGTTCTAAATTGGCAACAATTGCTGAAGTTAAAGACTGCAAATGCAGCGGTACTGTATTGAGAACAATACCTTTGACCTCGCTAGCGTGAGCGTCGAGCAGGGCATTAACCATAGTCAACTGGTGTTCGCTGGCCCCAACGATCCGCTCCAAAATCGATCGAGAAACCGGAACATCCTGTAGAGAGTCAGAGGGCGATTTGTTGAGCAAATTTTTCAGCAGTATTAACATTCCCATAACTGGAGTGCGGAGATTGTGAGAAACTGCGTGCAACAATAGGTCTTTCAGGCTGTTGGTTTCTTCCAGTTCGTGCATTTTTTGCTGTAGTTGGCGGGTTCGTTCCTCCACTTGAGATTCCAAGTTGGCATTGAGAGCTTTTACCTGCTGCAAAAGTTGGGCTTGCTGGAGAGCGATCGCCACTTGGGTAGCGAGTTTTTCCAACAAGTCAATTTCAAATTCCTGCCACTGGCGGGGCCCCGAGCACTGGTTGACGGCCAAGATCCCGAACAATTTATCCCCCAGGACGATCGGCACATTTAACGTCGCTCGAATTTGATAGTCGGTATAGTATTGGGCCACTGTATCGCTGGCTTGCACCGTAGCAGTATTGCATACAGATCGGACGCGGTGGTTAGCATAAAAAGTTTTCAAATTTTCGAGGTAATTCTCGTCAGCGAGCACCCACCCGAGAATAGAACGGCATTGGGCACCCACAGACTCAGCCACAACCTTACCGTACACCGGGGTAGCAAGATTTGCCCCCACAGCGTCCAGAATACCGATGAAAGCGCGGTCTGCCTTGAAAAATTGCCGGACTTCGGCAACAGTAGTGTTGAGAATTTCTTCGAGGTCGAGGGAGTTGCGAATTCGCAGGGCGATTTCACACAGCAAGCGATCGCGATCGGAGGACGCTCGCAAAGCCACTTCCGCGCTGTGGCGTTCGGTAACGTCTTGCACTGTGGCGGCGATCGCCCCTGACTCAATTGCCGACTGTTCGCAGACAGTGCGTTCGGAACCGTCAGCCAGCACAATTCGGTAGTTAATGCAATAGGGTTTGCGCTCAAACATAGCTTGGCGGTGCGATCGCGCCACCAATTCTCGATCTTCTGGATGTACCGCCTGCAAAAAAACTTCTGGTGTCGGTTTGACAGTTCCCGGAGCAAAACCCAAGAGGCGGTAAAGTTCGTCCGACCACCGCAATTCGCTGTTGGGTGTAAAGTGTTCCGACGATTCCTGAAAGTTCTCAGTTGCTGCGACGGCGGTGCAATTTAAATCCCAATTGCCCAACTGAGCGATGCGCTGAGCGTTCGCCAGACTAGCTTCGCGCGATCGCAGCATGGCCGCCGTGCGGCGCACCTCAGAAAGCGCTTGCTGGCGTTCTGCTACGGCGGCCGCCAACATTAGAGCCACAAGGGCGATCGTACCGGTAAAAGCTTGTAAAAATAACACCGCTTGTTTGAGATTATCGCTTTTGGCTAAAAACGGGCCACCTCCCTGCACCGCTCCCCAAATCGCGATGTAAGACACGATCGAATAAGCAAAAATCGCTCCCGGCGGTTGAAACCGCAGGGCTGCCCAAACTATCAGAGGAAAAGGCAGATACTCCAGCGGATACAGAGCGCTCGCCGCCTGTGTTTTCGAGCAAAAAACCAACCAGCTAACGCTCAGCAAAAGAGTCAGCCAGAGCGCTTTTTCTGAATAATTAACAATTAAAAATCGCACCTTATAATAGCGGTTTTTAGTTGCCGGAAATGTGCGCGGATAATTTGTAACTTGGAATTTGTAACTTGGAATTTGTAATTGGGAATTTACCCCGTTAAAAAATGCTTTTAATCTTGAAATAATCCCAGGTTTTATCTCACATTTTACACCATTATCAAGAACAGGCAAGATGCCTGTTCCGCAAGAAAGTTCATCTCTTGTGGAACAGGCCTCTTGCCTGTTCCTAAACAAGTAATTGAAAATAATGAAACATCTCAGTTTTAGTGCAAATTTAAAACTGTTAACAGCGTGGTTCAAAGTCAGCAGCACTGGCGTCACAATCAAAATTCCCATCCCGTCTCCGAGCCACGTAGTCCACCAGTTCCGAGAAAAATTGCTCCACTGAACCCAACCAAAAATGCACGTGCCCAAGTTGCCGAGGGTAGAGCCGAGGAAAGTAGACCCGATGACAGCGCCCGCCACCAAACCCAGAACATCTCGCAATCGATCGAGTTTGGTAGAAAATCCGCTCCGAGTGAGCAAAGCCTCCCCAGCCAACGCTTGCAGCGTGACGCTAAAGGCCGATGTGACAATGACGGCGGACGGTATACCGGCGGTAAAGTTTAACAGCACCGAACCGAGGGCAATTCCCGGCCACATCCGCCGCCCTTGCAGTAGCAGTGCCGCTAGAGCAATACCGGCGGGCGGCCACACCGGGGAGGCTTCGGCTTTCACCAGTCCCAGTATCGACGCTGCGAGTTTTCCGGTAACAAAGTAGGTCACAGCCAGGATACCGGCGTACAGAAGCGGTCGAGTGCGGCGGTTGAGCAGTTTCATTTTTTGTGCAAGAGAATCCTCCATTCTTAGTCTTTAATTTAGGCGGCTCCTGGGCGATCGCGCTTCCTCCTGGCGACTCACCTGACTGGGGGAGTGGGGAGTTGACTGTTGACTGTTGACTGTTGACTGTTGTTATTCGTAGCAGCTACCCACTAACTAATGACTACTGACTACTGACTACTGACTACTGACCAATGACTACTGACTATTTAAAATCCAAAACTCCGCTTCCCATCCGGCTTAACAGTAAGCCAATTGGTCTTTGCCATTGCCAGTTGTTCCTCAGAAACTGTAGCGTTGGTAAGATTCGCCCCGCACAAATTTGCTCCCCGCAAATTCGCCTTAGCCAAATAAGCCCCCGTCAAGTCAGCACCTCGGAAATCCGCGCCTTCAAAATTGGCAGTGCTGCAATAAGCCTCAGTCAAGTTAGCATCTCGCAAATTCGCCTTAATTAACCTGGCGTGACCCAAATTCGCCCCCGACAAATCCGCTGCTTGCAAATTTGCCTTCACCAACTTAGCCTCATAAAAATTCCCCCCCGTTAACTGCAATTTTTGCAGTTGCAGGCCAGACAGTTCGCAGCCAGCAAAATCGCGCTTGCCTTTAAAATATGCCGCTCGCAAGCTGTTAGTGTCCCACTTAGGAGCAACTTTCGGTATCTTTGACACTGGAAAACTGCCCGTAGAATTTCCAGCCGTCCCGAAACTTCTGCCGGACTCAGCCAGAGTTCGGGACACTCTCGGCTGCATCCCCGTGTTCCCGGATTGGCCCAAGGAAGTTCTACCAATGCGGCTTTGGTTCGATCGTAAATCTTGATTGATTTTGTTCTGAGGCGGTGACCACGAAGAACCCGCATCATTATTAAATATTGTCGGTTCTTCAACCGTACCATTCGAGCCGTTGAATTGAGTTGCCAAGCCATCGATAAGATTTGGGTCTTCAAATTCGCCCGAGAGAGCTCTGAGGAGATCTGCTGCCGATTGGAAGCGGTGGCCCACCATCGGCTTGAGCATTTTTTCGAGAATCCGCCCAAAATATGGACTCACCTGAACGTGGGGCTGCCAAAGAATTTCGCCGGTTACTCCATCAAAATCTAAATCCTTGGGCGACTTTCCTGTGAGCAAGTACAAGCAAGTCATGCCCAGGGCGTAAATGTCGCTGGCAAATATCGGCCGCAGCGCCATTTGTTCGGGGGGAGCGAAACTAAATGTGCCGACTGAAAATTTCGTGTTGGCGCTGGAGTCGGTGGGGTCTGATAATATTGTTTGGCTAACTTGGTCTTTTACCGCTCCGAAGTCAATCAGAACTAAGTGACTGTCTTGAACTCGGCGAATAATATTTGCGGGTTTGATGTCTCGGTGAATTACTCCTTGGCTGTGGATATATTGGACTACTGGCAGAATTTCTAATAGAAAATTTTTAACGTCCGATTCATTGAAACGGCCTGACTGCTTGACTTCTTGTTTCAAAGTCGAGCCTTTAACATACTCTTGAACTAAGTAAAATTGCTCGTCGGTTTCAAAATAGTCTAGCAGCCTCGGTACTTGCGGGTGGTCGCCCAGTTGGCCGAGGGTTTTCGCCTCTCGCTTGAATAATTCCCGCGCCATTTCTAAAACTCGCGGCGACAAACTACTGGGTCGCAGTTGCTTGACCACACAACTTGGTTTACCGGGCAATGAGATGTCTTTTGCCAGAAATGTAGCTCCAAAACCTCCTTGTCCTAAGGGTTCCATGACTTGGTAGCGAGCGCGCAGCAATAACCGCGCACCGCACGTCTGACACTGGAGAATAGAGTCAGCAGGGTTTTGAGGATGGGGACAGCCTGGATTTACGCAGTAGCTCATATTGATTGAGTTTGCCTATGTTTTTCTGATTTTGCCAGCGTCGCTCGACTGCACAAATTGCCTGTTCCTGCTTCTGCTAGAAATACTAATCTATCAGTGGCAGGCGGCCCGTGCGTCCGGTTGCGAATTGGAATTGCACCTAAGTCTTTTAGGCAGATATCTTTTCCCTATTTTGATTATCTCGCTGCTGCGAGTTTTTGCCGTTGATTATCCTTGAAGATAGTTTAAAGACTTGCTAAAATTGTCCTTTTTTGTGTAAAGTCTTTCTACACTTAGAGGCTTTTTGCGCGGTTAGATGTCTCTAGCATACCTCATTCTCTGAATGAGAATGTTACTCATCGCCCAGCAGTGATATACCTTTAGGTCGATCGCTCGTTTTTGCTTATGTATACCATAAATGTATTGACAATTTGAAGTTTTTATGGTAATAAAGGCTTGACCGAATAAATTCTGTGACTGTACAGTCGAAGCCGGTCGGCGCAGACTAATGAGTAATAACTACCGATCGCTGACAACTAAACTACTGACTAAATTATGCGTATTTCTCTAAACTGGCTGCGGGAATTGGTGGATGTGTCGATCTCCCCGGAAGAATTAGCCGAAACCCTGACAATGGCCGGGTTTGAAGTCGAAGATATCGAAGACCGCCGCCCTTGGGCAAGCGGCGTAGTGTTGGGCAAAATCATCGCCTGCGAACAGCATCCGAATGCAGACAAATTGAGAATTTGTCAAGTGGATGTGGGCTCTTCACAAGCTTTGAATATTGTTTGCGGCGCACCCAACGCTAGAGCTGACATTTACGTGCCTGTCGCTGTTGTCGGAACTTTTCTGCCGACAATTGATTTAAAAATTAAACCTGCTAAATTGCGGGGCGTTCCTTCCGAAGGAATGATTTGCTCTCTGGCAGAATTGGGACTGGCTAAAGAGTCAGCCGGCATTCATATTTTTGAGTTAGAAAATCCCGAATTGGGCAGCGATATTCGCCCACTTTTGGGTTTAGACGATGTGATTTTAGACTTGACAGCAACTGCCAACCGTGCTGACGCTTTGAGCATGGTGGGTGTAGCGCGGGAAGTGGCGGCGCTGACAGGGGCGAGTTTGAGAATTCCCGAAGCGAAAGGTGTTGTGATTGAGGGCAAAGAAAGTCCTGGTTTGGCAGTAGAAATATCCCAACCGCAAGGATGCCCGATTTACATCGGCACGGCAATTGAAGGTGTGAAAATTGCTGCTTCTCCAGCTTGGTTGCAGCAGCGGTTGCAGGCGGCGGGAGTGCGGCCGATTAATAATGTAGTTGACGTAACTAATTACATTTTGCTGGAATGGGGACAACCGCTGCACGCTTTCGATCGCGATCGCCTGCAATCTTTCACCGGTACTCAAGATATCAGCATCGGCGTCCGCTTTGCCAAAGCCGGGGAATCCTTCAAAACTTTGGACGGACAAAACCGCAATTTGCAAGCACAAAATCTGTTAATTACTGCTAGCGACAAACCCGTTGCCTTAGCTGGGGTAATGGGCGGCGAAGATACCGAAGTTCACGAAGGCACGCAAAATTTAGTTTTGGAAGCAGCGATTTTTGACCAGGCAACGATTCGCCGTTCTGCGCGCGCTCAAGGCCTGCGGAGCGAGGCATCGATCCGCTACGAACGGGGGGTGAATCAGGCGGCCTTGACGACGGCCTGCAACCGCGCTGTTGCCCTAATTTTGGAGTTGGCCGGAGGCGCTGCGACAGTGCAGAAAACGGCGAGTTCGGGGGATGATTTGAGTTTTAGCCGATCGCTCGAATTGCGTTTAGACCGAGTAAATCGGGTTTTGGGGCAGTTGAAAAGAGGACAAACGGGCGGTTCTAAATATCTGGAACCGGAAGAGGTAAAAAATATTCTCACAGCCTTGGGATGCGAAGTGGTTGCGACGGAAAAAGAACGGGTGTTTGCGATAACTGTTCCTCCTTACCGCTACCGCGATTTAGAAAGGGAAATTGACTTAATTGAAGAAGTTGCCAGACTCCACGGTTATGACAATTTCTGCGATACTTTGCCTAGCAAAACGGAACCCGGTTATCTGTCGCCAGAATACGCGGCAATTCGGAATGTGCGATCGGCTTTTCGGGCGGCCGGTTTGACGGAGTTGATGCACTATTCTTTGGTGAAAACTGAGGGAGACAATCAGGTAGTGCTGGCGAATCCGCTGTTTGTGGAGTATTCGGCATTGCGGACAGAAATGCTCTCGGGTTTGATTGATGCTTTCCAGTACAATTTGGAACAGGGAAATGGCGCACTAAACGGTTTTGAAGTCGGCCGCATTTTCTGGAAAGATGGGGATGCAATGAAGGAAGCCGATGCAGTTGCGGGGATTATCGGCGGCGATCCGACTGTGTGGAAATGGCAGCAGTCCGGGCGCGATCGACCTTTGACTTGGTTTGAGGCCAAGGGGGTTTTGGAAAGCGTGTTTCAGGAGTTGGGTTTGTCGGTGGAATATCAAAGGGATTCTTCTAATACACGCTTGCATCCGGGCCGCACCGCTGCGTTATCGTTAAACGGGAAACATTTAGGAGTTTTCGGACAGTTGCACCCGCAATTGCAGCAGGAAAAGGGTTTGCCGGAGCAGGTTTACGTGTTTCAATTAGATTTAGCGGTGCTGTTAACTGAATTAGGGCGATGCAGCATTTCGACTCGCAAGTTTGCGGGTTATTCGAGTTTCCCCGCTTCTGACAGAGACATTGCGTTTTTCGCACCGGTTGAAGTTCCGGTTGTTGAGATGCAGAGTGCGATGAAAAAGGCGGCGGGTAGTTTGCTGGATTCCGTGGAACTGTTCGACGAATATCGGGGCGACAACGTACCGGCGGGACAGCGGAGTTTGGCTTTTCGGTTAATTTACCGCGCGGGCGATCGAACATTAAGCGAAACCGATGTCGAACCAGCCCAACAAAAAGTGCGCGATGTTTTAGTTGAAAAATTCGGCGTTAGTTTGAGAAGCTAAAATCGACCATCAGTCACGAATAGAGGCCGCCAGGGAATTTATTCCCTGGCTGAAAGCTAAAGTCCTCTTGCATAGGACTAACAACACTTTCGGGGGGCCAAAAACCCGGTTTTTGCATCCATATCTATCGGTTCGATGTACAATTTGGGACAAACCGGGTTTTTTGTCTCAATCCTAACTAATGAACTCTTCAGTCCTCCTAGCGAGGACTTCAGCTTTGAGGCGGGTTTCAACCCCTGCCGGACTCAGGGAAAAAGCGTTAAATTGACACCAATGGCCACAACATCTCCCGAACCATAAAGGAAATATCGGGAAACTGCAAAGGAGAAATACTCCCATCATCCCCGAGAATCACCCGACTTTGATAACCATCCTGACTCGGTTCTCGAAAAACGTGGAGTTGCCGATTATTAACATCCAAAACCCAATAATCAGCAATTCCAGACTGAGCATAAATAGTCGCTTTAATCCCGCAATCTCTTCTCAGCTTAGTATCGGCAACCTCAATAATCAGATAAACTTCAGACGGAGTTGGATGGCGGTCTTCATAGTAAAGTGGATCTCGCACAAGTAAAGCAATGTCAGGTTCCGGTTCCGAGAAATTATTTAACCGAACTGGATCTTGTATGCTTAGCAATACCAACCCCCATAAAAGGTTCTGTAATAGCTCTACAGTCCGTTTCAACGCTGCACCGTGTGAGGTTCCTTTTGCTGCCATCTTTACTATTTGTCCCGCCAGTAATTCTACTCGTTCATCTGCCTCAAGAATCCCCATTTCGGCCATGCGATGATACTCTTGAACCGTCAACAAACGAATGTCTAATAAACTCATAGCAATCTACTCCTCTCTAACAATCATCTCTCTTTCCCCTCTTCCTCAGCGCCCTCAGCGCCCTCTGCGGTTCATTAATCTTATTCTTAAAATTTTAGTTAAAACCTCTTACTCTTATTGTACAATAACTTTTAAACAAATTCATCTAAAGCTCAAAACCGTGACCAAATATGTGATGTGGGGAAGCTACTGCGAAGACGTTCTCGAAAAACGCGCTCCGTTTCGAGACGCTCATTTAGCCGGGTTAGCTAAGCAGAAGGAATCGGGCGTATTAATTACGATCGGGCCTACAAAAGACTTAACTAAAGTTTTTGCAATTTACGAAGCGGAAGATGAGGTCGCTGTGCGACAATTAGTGGAAGCCGATCCTTATTGGGTAAATAAGGTTTGGACTGAGTACGATGTGAAAGAGTGGATTCAAGCTTTTTGAAGGAATTAACAGAGTGAACATCTTAAAACTAGGCGACGAGGATTTAGTTCCAGTAGACTATGGTGATTTGCTGGACAAGATTTTAGAAGTTTTGCAGGGAAACAATCCGTTTAAAATATCAGATGACCGCGACCGTCTGATCGTCGATATTGATGCCCTTGCTGCTGATGTTGCAAAATTAGAAGTGCGGAAACCTTTGGGTTCTTTTGAAAAAGTCGCAGATGCTGCTACTGTTAATTTCCCGCCGCAAGTTGAGGAGCATTTTGGCGATAGAGTCAGGCAGATTAAAGAGTGTTTGAGGCAGCACTTAGAATCTAAATTGCTGCCACAAAATACTACTATTGAAAAGTTTGTTTCTAGCTTAATTACTCCTTTAGATTCATCCTCTTTTCAGGGAGACGGCAAAAAGTTAGGTCTCAAATACGATTTTGGCACTCGCCACACTTCCTTAGAAAAAGAAAAGCTAACTTTGGAACGCCCGTCCTCTGGGAGTCCGGGGGCTTTAAAACTGCATAAATTGACTATTGCTGTGCGAAATACCGATATTTTTCAACAACAGCTCAAGCAAGGATTAGAAAACTATATTAATGAAAAATCCGAGACTAGGGACCACAAAGAAGAACTAAAAGCTCGTCTTGATGAGATGGTTAATAATGAATACTCGGGTTTTCATAAACTGATCCGACTGGTAGACAAAGAAACCCTAGGAAAAATTAACAAAGAAGCTAAGATTACTTATTTGGAGTATTTGCTGGAACACATCAGCGCTAGCAGTACAGATACTGTAGGGCTCATTTATTTAAAAGATTTGATTCGTCGCCTCAGATTGATAGAAGATTACATCAACGACAAAAATAAACCCGATGGCGATTACGCTGCTAATTATGCTGGTGTTAGAGTTAATTACAGAGAAATTTTTGCGCGATCGGAATTTTTAGATGCGCTGCCCATTATTCCCCTTGTAGAAGGTTATTTGGGAGAAAGCACGGACAATCATCGGAATGAACGTAAATTTATCTTTGGTCTCAAACTAAAATTAGACAACCCAGTTCAAGCGCGCGGTGGAAAGGACGTATTTGAATATCATCTGAATCTGCTAAATCCAGATAGTGAAGAACACAAAGCAGAACTTACCGAAGAGGCTAATACCGAAACCTTCGTCCGCAAAGTGTTAAAAATAGCATTTTTGTATCACTGTGTGTTTGCATCTCCCCACACTGCAGGCTCGCCAAATTACAACCCAGAATTGGAGCTTGAATTTAATCCTATTCCGGCTTTTGAGCAACTAATGAGAGAGGTATTAACTCGTGATAAGGAGGAAGTCAAAAAAAGACTTTTCCGAAATTTTGTCACACGCTTTAAGGAGGTTAATGTTAAACATAAAATTAACCATCTTAAAAGAATGCTGAAAGGCTTTCTGGAACGCCAGACAATTTTGCCAAGCCGTACAGAAACGCGACACGTAAACCTCAAAATAGGTCTGTTAGAAGACATTGACAATATTTTGAATAAGGGGAATTTTTTTAATGAAGTTCTGGAGCGAAATTACAAGCAGACACTCCATTATATTGTCGTCGAACAGCCTAGTGTCGATGAAACAGCAATCTGTCAGCTACCGATAAATATTACTATCGAAGATGTCCGCTATTTTCCTACTGATGAACGCCAAAATTTCAGCATGGAATACAATATCAAAGGTGTCGATATTTTGCCGATGCTTTCAGCACCTAAAGCCGATCGCTCTAGAAAAATCTACAACCAGCATTTTTTAACAAAATTAGTTTTGTTTCCTTATGACGACAGACGACTAGACAGCGGTGATAAAGGTTTAGGATCGGCGGCGGCTTTTGTGTATAAATTTACCATGTTGCTGCTGTCTTATATCTGCCTGAGAGTTTTACTCGAAAATACTGCAAAAAACTTATTTATTCCGATGGTGAGGCTCCATGAAGGTGACGACAAACACCCTTCGCCTTCAGAAAAATTTATGGCTAACCTTTCCAAAACATTATCTCACATTTTGAGTGAAAAACAACGCTCAACTTCCCAGGGATTTCGTATTAGAGAAGATCCAAATAGTTACAAAGTTCATAACGGTTTGAGTTCACTGTATTCAATTCTGCCGAAAAAGTTTAAGTTTAGCAATGTGCAGTTATCTCCCGAGTTAGATAATTTAGCAATTATTGTTGTTTCCAGTCGCGACAGTGATGCTAAAAAAAGTAATAAAAATCGCTTTCAAAGAACAGCTAGTTTAATCGGAGAAGCTATTGGGATTAATCGCCTCGAAGACGATGCAATCGAAGTCAAAGTGCTGAAAAGTTTTTCCGATAATTATAGTGTCAGCCGCCTTTATACTGAACCGTTAATCCTTGAAGATGCAATGAGTCAGCTTTATCAGCAAGGATATCGGAATTTCGCATATATTTCGCAAGCACCTTACATGAGTACGCTGCATATTACAAAGACTGAGGAAGACGAGGAATTGTCTTTTATGTCAAAAAAATTGCTCCGGACTTTGAAGGGAGAACGACGAGATATCAAAATTTATCCGATGTTTTTTGATAAATACTATGTTCGCAGTTTCCTAGGTGATAAGGGAAAACCTTTTTACATTCAGGATGCTATGGAGCTTTCGAGCTTGTTTGCCGATACCAGTCAACAAGCTGTGATGTTTTTTAACTTGTTTAACGGACTTAAGGTAAAGGAGGATAAAAACTTTTATAACGGTGTGATTTCCTATTCGACTCTGTTGCATATATACGCAGGAATTCTGGACGATCAAGACCTTCACCAAGGGTTAATTTACGACGGTGCAATTAAAGATACTTTGCTACATTATTTAACAATCTTTCACTTTTATCGCTATGAAGCTCGCAAAAAAGATCTGAGTTTTAAACTTGACCCCTACGAGCAGATTATCGGCGATGAATCCGTTGGTGCTTTATCTGTGTTTAGTCATGGAGGCGGGAGTGTAGATTTTAACTCGCTGGCTTTTTTGAATAAAGTAAGAGAAGTATTGAGCGCAACTGAGGGGGGTACAAAATAATGATAAGTGAAGATTTTGGACGGCTGTTTGAGGTAGGATTCAATATCGGGATTCTGGCATATATTAAAAAGGAAAAGCTAGCTCACAATTTTGGTGATTCCTACCGTCTAGATTTGCAGAGGCTCAAATTGCCAAAGATGACGGCGGAAATCATCAGGGAAGCCAATCTACTGGCTAGTTTAGATGCTGAAACAGTTGAGAAATGGAGTTTGTTCTTTGTCCAAAAAGGCTTTTTGGGGGGGCTAAATTTTTTCCGGGAGTACGTCAAATCTACTGGCTGGAAGAATTTGCAGCGGTTGGAAATTGTGTATTGTCAGTGCAGTTTTAGTGATGCTAACAGTATTAGAACCTATAACAAGAGTGAGAAAGAATCGTTTAAAGAGGTATTGTCTCAGTTGACCACTGCCAAACTTAGTTTATCTGATGATGAGATTAACTCGTACATCCGTCGCTACTCGAAAAAAGGCGAGTTTTTGCAGGCTGATACGCTGATGCTGCTACAGCATGGGGATGATTTTAGAATTCTCTGCGTTGATTTGTCTGTGTTTTCTCCGACGCTAGCTCCAAAACCGGAGGACATCAATGAAATAGAGGTGATACGGAAATATTTGATGACAGAAATTAGCTATTTGCGATCAAAAAGTGTTTTTTCTAATCTGCGGATGGATACCAGCACTTTAGGTGTGGATTTCTCGGAGGATTTAAAACGCTTTTTTACAGCTTTTAAGTATAAGGATAAGGAAAGCACTAAGTTAATTCAGGCTGGTAGCTATGCTCACAGCTTCTATGGATTTCTGCAACAAACTGGTATAATTTCAAGTGATGCTGAGGTTTTGTTTAATGTGGTGGGTTATGGCGATCGCAATATTAGCACTATTTCCCTACGCCCGGACAAAATTCACCTGTTGGCAACTTGTGCGCAGATTTACCAGAATGAACCGAAAGGTAAAGAGATTAGCGATGCTCGCAGCGAAGTTTTGGATGTTATTCAACTCAACGCGGCTTGCAGTTTTAAAGAAGGCAAAAAGTTTGTTAAGTCTCTGTTAGGAATTGGTAAAAATGCCACTGAACCTGTACCTCATACAGAGCGGATAGATAATTTTGCTAATTCCATAGATATTATATCAGATAAACTGGCAGATGATTTGCAAATCGATCGCGGATTACATCTGAGAAATGCTCACGCTCAATTGATTGTGAAATCGCTTCAATCTGATGAGACTTATATCTTTTTGACGGGGAATCCGGGAATTGGGAAAACAACTGCGATCGCCAAATTCCTAAGCAGCCATATCGACGACGGTTTCTTATTTCTGTACGTCAGTCCCCGCAAGCAAGTAAACTTGGATATTATCGAAAAATTCAAAGATAAAAATACTGGTTTGCTGTGCGACGATCGATTATTTTGTATCAACACTAACGCCGATATCATCAAAAGCAATTCAGGACACTGTACCGTCAAGTACGCCTCGAATAGCTATCGCGAAGATTTCACAAAAAAAACTGTTCGCTTCCTCAAGGATGATTCAGAAATTCAGAGGAAGGAATATCATAAATTAGAACTTAAAAAAAAGGGAGAAACAGTAATCAAACCCGTTAATTCCAAAGGAAATGGAGTGCTCAAAAGCATTTGCGAAGGTATATACGCACTGATCAATGGTCAGGTATCTAGTAATATCGTAGCTACCGTTTCTATTCAATCGGTGAAGATGAAAGAAAGCCGACAAAATACCCTAGAGCATTTAGAAAATATATTTCAAGATACTTACAACAAACGGGATAAATTTGTCATTCCCGCTAAGATGCAAGAAATATCCAGCCGCATCAAACATATTTTCATTATGATCGATGAAATTACTGGAGATGATGGTGGGGTTGAGTTTTTGGCGGGAATTACGAAGATGATTAAAAAACATGAGTTGCACAAGCTGGAACATGGTTTTAATACTAAAATTATTGTAGCCGATGCTTCGATTGTGGACTGCGATGTGATTAAACAACACCTGGATAACACGTCACCGGAACCGGATAAAATCTACTTTAAAAAATTAGCAAAAAATTCTAATGTAATTGAACCTTTACAAGTCATTCCTTTTGAATTTAAGAATCTACCTGCAAAGGTGATTAATGCGAATTCCTACCCGGCGCGCAGTTTAGAGATAACTTACAAGGTATTTGTAGAAAGTGTTAAATATCAGGAAGATGCGCCTTTAAAACAGAATAGTAATTTAGTAAAGCGGGTACAGTTTGAAATAATTGATGATATCAATCAACGATTAGCCAGCCCAGGTGTAGAACAAATTATAGTATACATTCAGAACAAGCAAAGATTAACTGAGTTAATTAATAAAATTAGAGAGTGTCGCGAAAAGTTTGAGCAGTTTACCGATTATCTGGAAATTCACGCGAATATCTCGGAACAGGAGAAAGAAAAAATACAGGAATACAAAAATACAGCTAAAGTAATCTTTATGACTGCATCGGGAAGTCGTGGACTTTCTTTCCCGAAAACCAAACATATTTTAGTTGATATTCCCCGCTTTCAGATTGAGAAAAATCTGATGGAAGTGATACAGGTGATTTATCGGGGACGCGGGGAAGATGAGTCAGGTAAAACCCTTGATGGTGAAGATAAGGAGTTGGTTTTTTATTTGTCTGATACAGCAGTTTATTACGCTGATGATGCGGAACTTTCTTTACAAGAAAGCAAGTTGAGTTTGTTGAATTTACTGCTAATTCTCAAGACGGCGGTGATGACGCGAATTTCTGGATACGGTTATTTAGGTAGGGAAAAGTTTTTGATCGTTCCCATCGGCGGTAAGTCGGTTTCCGCAGTAGGGGATACTTTTAGCAGCAAAATGGCTGCTCTAATTAAGACATTAAAGAGCGAGAGCCACCGAGGAAATATGTTGTTTAAGGAGGTTTATAGGAGCCTGGAACAGCTTTTGGGTCGTGGGGAGTTTGTTTTGACAAATTATGACAAGTCCCGTCAAAGGGGCGATTCTTACCTGGAAATGCGGGACGATTTTAATCGTAAATTCTGGGAAAAGTGCAATCCTCTTGATGGTTTGTTGAGCTATGATAATTTAGAACTGGGTCATGTTTGCGGTAGTTTGTTGATCGTACCTCTAGCCGATCGCACGTTGGTAGAAACATACCAGATGCGGCTTCATCGAGAAATTAAGGAATGTCTAGAGAAGAAGTTGCTGCACAAAATGCGTCTAATTAGGGATAGCGATTCGTCCCCGGAGAATGTAATATCGGCAATTAGAGGAGGTGCGATCGAGTTATTGCAATTTCTCAACAGCGATGTGGAGAAAACTCAGTATTTTGAAGAGCAGAGTCAGCATTTCGATCGCTATTATGCCATACCGCTGTTTGCTTTTGTCAGCGCTGAGGAAATGCAGGAGTATTTTGCTGACAGCCAACTGGAAGAACCGGAAGACAGGCGGTTTCGGGATATTTTGTCGGCTTATGTGCGATCGATCTACCCTGTAGATAGTGTAATGCCGATCGGGCACAAGTATCAAGACTTTCCATTTATCGTGTTTAGAAGCTACAGTTTAGAGCAAAGTAGAGAAAAGATTTTTACAGATAAATATCTTTTAAGTTCCAACGAGTTGAACGTGCTTAATTTAATTTTGTCGAAGCAGGTAAACTGAAGCTTGTAGGTGCGTCAGACGATTTTAGATTTTAGATTTTAGATTGGAAATGAATGATGACTATTGGGGTTTAGATATTGCATACAGTTGCATTCTTGTTTGAAACGGCTAAGCTGTCGCGCATTTAAATTGTATATTCAGGGCGGGCGGGACACCCCACAAGACTTTGATTTTTTTTGACATACAATTTAAAGGCAGAACAGCTTATCAGTTAGCTGTCACCCTATCCGCACAGAAAATAAAACTATTCTGACGCACCATACTTGCTACTTGCTAACTTCAAACGGGGTGTATTTCCCCCCCAAAGCTTCGACGATGGCGCGAGTATTGGCCGACATCATTTTCACATAAGAATCGGCTTCGCTTCCGGCCGCCCCAATCGAATCCGAATAAAGTTGCTGCGCCGCCAATTTCACCCCCGCTTCCTCCGCTACTGTTCTAATCAGTTGCGGGTTAATTGTGGTCTCGGCAAAAATAGCAGGAACTCCCGCAGCTTTCACCGATTCTACTAACTTTTGCACCGTTTGAGCGCTCGGCTGTTCCTCGGTACTAATCCCGATCAAACTGCCCGCACTTCCCAATCCGTAGGCGCGGCTGTAATATTGAAAAGCATCGTGAGTTGTTACTAATTCGCGCTTATTTTCGGGGATTGTTTTAATCTCTTGTTCGATCCAACTATCCAAACGTTTTAACTCTTCAGTAAGTTTCACAGCATTCTGCGTAAATTTCTCCCGATCTTCCGGCGACACCTCGATTAACGCATCCCGAATCGCTTCTACCATTTGAACTACATTTTCCACATTTCCCCAAACGTGCGGATCTGGTACGGTATTGCCTTCTTTATTCAGTAGCAAAGGCTTGACAACTTCCCCGACTGCTAATTTCCGCGCTTTAATTCCGGCGGCATTCATCATTCTAATTAATCCCGGTTCCAAATTGTAACCGTTATACAAAATTAAGTTAGCTTGTTCTAAGGCTTGAGAATCTTTTGGCACGGGTTCGTAAACGTGAGGATCTGTTCCCGGCTGCAAAATTCCTGTTAGCTGAACTTCGCCACCCGCTAGTCGATCGGTCAAATCCTCAATAATTGTGCTGGTAGCAACTACCTTGGGTTTAGAATCTGCCTCTGGAGAGAGGCGATCGCCCTGGGTTTGAGCGCAACTAAATAAACCGACAGTCAAAATGCCGCAGGCAATACTTCTAATCAAAAATACCTTGGACTTGTCCAATCCAGGGCCGGCGGTTTCAATCCCCGACTCACGGCTAAACTCTCCTTTATAGGATTGCTTCACAATTGCCGTCGGTTGTAACTCACATTTTGCACTCTTCTCCACCACAGGCAAGATGCCTGTTCCCCAATGATTCAATATTCTGATGGGGTGGGCGAATAGCCCGCCCCGATCGCGATCGTTGAGAATGGTGGAAGATATAAGTTTTAACCTACTTGACATTTTCGCCACAAAACCTATGGTTTGAGGGGTTTCGAGCTTGCACTGTCGCATTATGTACCTCTCCTGCGTTCCAGATTATTCCTATTTACCGAGGATTTCATATTCTTTTCATTTTTACAGTAAACTTAACAAAAAGCAGATAGAGCCACCGCAATGAATACCGCCGCCTTCCCCAACGAGACTCCTTGGTCTCAAATGGTTTGCCACCTCCAAGACACGGCTACGGACACAGAAATTATCGCTGTTAAGCACTTAGCAGTAAACTACCGCACGGTAGAGGCACTCAGAGATATCAATCTTTCCGTCAAACCGGGAAGGCTGACGGGTATTATTGGCCCCAACGGTGCTGGCAAAAGCACGCTGATCAAAGCAATGTTGGGCTTAATTCCGGCAGATCGCGGCACTGTTACCTGTGGCGAAGAAGCGATCGCCGATCGACTCGAAAAAGTAGCCTACGTGCCGCAGCGATCGCAAATTGACTGGAACTATCCCGCCACCGTTTGGGATGTCGTGATGATGGGAAGAGTCAGAAAAGCCGGATGGTTTCGCCGCTTCTCGGCAGCTAGTCGCCGCACCGCTGCCGATGCCTTAGAAAGAGTAGGCATGAGTGCTTACAAAGACAGACCGATCGGACAACTTTCCGGCGGACAGCAACAGCGAGTATTTCTAGCTAGAGCATTAGCCCAAGAAGCCGCTATTTTCTGCTTTGACGAGCCGTTTGTGGGAGTTGACCAAAAAACTCAAAATATCATTTTCGACATCTTCCACCAGCTAGCAAATGCCGAAAAAACCGTCTTAGTAGTCAACCACGACTTAGGCGAATCAATCACCAATTTTGACGATTTAATTTTGCTAAATACAGAATTGATTGCCGCCGGTTCCCGCCAAGAAGTGCTAACGCAAGAAAACCTTTACCGCGCCTACGGCGGACAAGTAATGTTCTTTGCCGGACAAGCAGCTTGATTAGCCAGCAGTCAATCGATTTTAGATTTTAGATTTTAGATTTTAGATTGACCCCACGGATAAATCCGGGGGCTTGAGGATTTTCGATTTTCGATTTTGGATTGATTCCATGGATAAATCCGGGGGCTTGTACCATCAAGAAATTCTTGGTCATTAATCTAGGAGTTACACTCTTGAACCTGGTTTTTTTGATAATCTTGAATTGGGCAACGATAAATCTCGGATCAAACTCACATCTTGCACCATTCTCAAGAACAGACAAGATGCCTGTTCCACAAAGAGTGAATTTTCTTGTGGAACAGGCCGGAAAGCCTGTTCATAAAAAGCTTATTGAGAATG